>JBBIWB010000045.1:0-25063 GCA_037439445.1 Desulfobacteraceae bacterium
TTGCAGCTAGAATAAAAGGGGAGCTTGAAGAAGAGCTTTCCGGTTGGGAAGTAGCAGTAGGACCAAGGGAAGCCAGCGATATAGTGACGTTTCTGCCTAAGAACATATAATATTAATCCGAAGCCTCTTGCAAAGAGTGAAATTTTCAGCACCAAAAAACATCTATGCAAGGGGCTTTTTTTTTTGATAAATAGGTAAAGTCAAATACATGAAGATCAAAACTGAACAAGGGGATTTATCGTCATGGACATAGCAGGAATCATTTTATCAGGGCTGTTTGCACCTGCAATCTTGTTTTTCGCATTAGGAATGTTGTCAGTAATCGTAAAGTCTGACATGGTCATACCGAATTCAATGAGTACTGCAATGGCTATGTTTCTGATGGCGGCAATAGGTCTTGGCGGAGGATCTAAGGCAGTAAAAGCAGTCATTGCTCAGCCGGGAATACTGGGTGCTGTTATAGTAGTTGCGCTGGTTGCTGTAATATGCGGTATTTTCTTTGCCGTTTTCACTGCAAAGGTCATGAAGAAGATTGTAGGGCTTTCTACAGCAGATTCATGGGCTTGTGCAGGTCATTATGGAGCAGTGAGCTCTGCTACAATCGCAGTTGGAATTGGAATAGCAAGCGCTGCTCAGGCTCAGGCCCCAGCGGAGTTTATCTATGGAGGGTGGATGGCGGCAATTTATCCTTTCATGGACAGCACAGCCTTGGTCACTGCCATTCTGCTTGGGAAAATGGCCCTGGCAAGAGAAGGTTCAGGCAGTTCAGAAGCGACGATCAATACAAAAGAGATCCTGCATCACACACTTTTTGGAATGGCTGTATGGCTTCTTGTCTGCTCTCTAATAATAGGAGCACTGGCAGAGTATTTCTCGCCAGTTGAATCAGAAAGAACTCTTGATTTCTTTAATGGCATGTTCAGAGGAATTCTTGCCTTATTCATGCTTGACATGGGTATGCAGGCAGCAAAACAGTTGAGTGCTTTGAGGGATCTTGGGAAAAAGCTTATAGCAGCAGTCGGAGTCGCTATTGTCTTGCCCCAGGTATGGGGAGTGATATCAATAATGGCAATGTATTTAATTTACATCATGATGCCTGGAACCCTGGGATGGGGAGATGCATTCGTTTTTGCGACAATAGGCGGTGGATGTTCTTTTGTTACTGCACCTGCTGCAATGCGTATAGCCATGCCAGAGGCAAACCCTTCTATTTACCTGCCTATGTCGGTTGCTCTGACTTTTCCTGCAAATATTGTCATAGGCATGACAGTGTGGCAAATACTTTGTCGGCACCTCTGGGGTGTTGTATAAATAAGGAGTGCATATGAACGCTCATACAAACAAAATGGTTGTGATAATAACCGAATTCTCAATCAAAGACCGAGTGATAAACACCATTGAAGGCCTTGGAGTAAAAGCGTACACTATAGAATCCCACCTAAGCGGCAGAGGTACGAGGGGGATAAGAGATGACAACGTCCTGCTTGGTGAAAATATTAAGATAAGTGTTATTACAAATATTGATATTGCCGACAAAATCTGCGCTGCTGTCGCAACGCAATACCTGAAACATTATGCAGGAATAATCTACACCTTAGATGTTGAGATGATGCATCCTTAGAATAATGGAAGAATCCGAACAATTAGAACTAATACTCGCAAAAAGCTCTCCCGAAAGAGAGTATCTGCTGCCATTGCTACAGGAGATTCAGGACAGCATCGGCTATATCTCCAGAAAAACAATGGAAAGAACTGCTTGTTTTTTTCGGATGAATCCATCTGAAATTTATAGTGTCATTACATTTTACAAGAAATTTAGGACAAGGCCCTTAGGCGAAAATTCCATTCATGTGTGTATGGGAACTGCATGTTATTTTCTGGGTGGAAGTCTTATTGCAGAAGCCTTCACCAGAGAGCTTAAAATAGAAGACGGGGATACCACTGAGGATGGGAAATTCAGCGTAGGTCTTGCCGCTTGTTTCGGATGCTGTAATGTTGCTCCTGTCATAAAAATTAAAGATCGGATTGTTCCCAGAATGACTCCGGGAAGAGTTGAAGAAGTCATAATCAACCTACAGACAGACAAATGAAGACCGCATCTGACACCTTTATTAATTACAGCGGGCTCAGACAGAACGCCAAAGAGCGCCACCGGAAAAAATGGACAGGTGATACACCTAAAATTTTTATTGGGTGTGCCACCTGCGGAATATCGGTAGGAGCACTCGATGTTGCTGCGGCGTTTGATAGCGAAATGAAACGCTACGATATCAAGGGAGAAATCATAAAGGTAGGATGCCTTGGAATATGTTTTGCAGAACCCTTGGTATATATCAAAAAAGATGAAAATCCCGTCATATGCTATGCGAATATAAAGTCCGAAGATGTTTCTAAAATTGTCTACAACTATTTGTTGGAGGACGATCCTTGTTTTGAACTGGTTCTTGGAACGCTTGAGCTTGGAGATAACAAAAAACCCTATATCCCAGAGCTTGAAAAATTCGAAAAAGAAGAAAGAATCATTCTCGGCAATGCCGGTTATCTGGATCCTGAAGACATCCTGGATTACATCGCAATTGGAGGGTATGATGCCCTTGAGAAGGCGCTTGCCATTCCCGGTGAAAAAATCATAGAGGAAATCCATATTTCAGGACTGAGGGGTCTTGGAGGAGCCGGATTTCCAACAGGGCTAAAATGGGAAGAATGTTTAAAAGCAAACGGAGGACCTAAATACATAATCTGCAATGCAGATGAAGGAGATCCCGGAGCGTTCATGGACAGGGTAATACTTGAAAGCTCTCCGCATCAGGTGATTGAAGGAATGGCCATAGCTGGCCATTCCATCGGCTCAGGCCAAGGCTATATTTATATCCGTTCCGAATACCCTCTTGCGATTGACAGGTTCAGGATTGCTTTAAATCAGGCAAGAGAACATGCTTTTATCGGCAAGAACATATTTGGAACGGGATTTGATTTTGATATCAAGGTATTTCCTGGGGCAGGTGCATTCGTTTGCGGAGAGTCAACAGCGCTCATGTATTCGATAGAGGGGAAAAGGCCGATGCCGAGGGTCAGGCCCCCTCATTCGGTTCTTGAAGGTCTTTTCAAAAGGCCTACTCTCCTGAACAATGTAAAAACCTTCTCGTGCGTACCACCTATTGTCTTAAATGGCGGTGAATGGTTTTCAGGCATAGGAACTGAGCACTCTAAGGGGACTACCGTGTTTGCCTTGGCAGGAAAGGTCAAGAATTCAGGTCTTGCAGAAGTGCAGATGGGAACGACCCTCAAAGAAGTCATCTACAAGATCGGAGGTGGCATAAAGGATGACAAGAAGTTAAAGGCCATCCAGATGGGAGGACCATCAGGAGGATGTATTCCTGCACAGTATGTGGATACACCGGTTGATTTTGATTCCCTTAAATTCTTGGGTTCCATGATGGGCTCAGGAGGGCTGGTAGCTCTGGATGAATCCACTTGCATGGTGGATCTTGCCAGGTTTTTTGTTGCATTCACACAGAGTGAAAGCTGCGGAAAATGTACTTTTTGCCGTATAGGAACTAAGCACCTACTCGGGCTTCTGGAAGATATCACAAGGGGTGCAGGAACAGCCGAACATATAAGTCTTCTGAAAGAACTTTCAGAAACAATATCAGAAGGCTCTCTTTGCGGCCTTGGGCAAACAGCTCCAAACCCTGTTCTTACAACTTTGAAATATTTTGAAGATGAATATCACGAACACGTTGTTGAAAAGCGCTGTTCTGCGCTCGTATGCCGTGAGCTCATCTCTTACTTGATTATTTACGATAAATGCCAGAGAAGCTGTGAACACTGTGTTATCAAATGCCCGGCTGAGGCAATCTTTCCTGATGCGAAAAATATAAAAGTAATAGATCAGACAAAATGTATAAAATGCGGAATCTGTCTGGAGGTTTGTCCAAAGGAATACGGTGCGGTAAAAAAAGTTTCGCCTGTCATACATAATGTCCAGGCTCCAAGATCGACCGATTAGTTACTCATTTTAAGGGTAATAAGGAAAAAAATGCCATCCTTATCTATTGATGGTAAAGAAATATTTGCTGAAGAAGGCGACAAAATCCTCTGGACTGCGCTTAAGGCAGGGATATACATTCCTCATCTTTGCGCTGAAGCAGAGGCTGAACTTCCATTTGGAGGATGCAGACTCTGTTTTGTCGAGATCGAGCTTAACGGGAGAAGTAAGATGGTAACATCATGTTCAGAACCTGTTCTGGACGGGATGAAGGTCTTCACCAATACAAAAAAAGTCATAAGAATCAGGAAAATGGCCTTTAATCTAATCATTAGCGACCATCACCTTGACTGCAAGCCCTGCGCAAAGAAGAAGGGCTGTGAACTCATCAAAATAGCTTCAAAACTCAAAATACCTCTTAAAACCACCTCTATGAAAAGTCTTGCCCGTGATCTTCCAGTCGATGACTCCCATCCTTTATTTACCTTTGATCCAAGAAAATGCATTAAATGCGGAAAGTGCATCTTCACTTGTCAGAGACTCGGGAATTCTTTTCTGGATTTTGCCAACCGTGGATTCGAGATGATAGTGACAAGTTTTGACCGAATGCCATTATCATCCTTAGGATGCGATTCGTGTTTGAAGTGTGTAAATGTCTGTCCGACAGGATCTTTATTTTTAAAAGAGAAAGGAAACAAAGAAAATGGGTAAAGTATTTTTAACCCTGAAGGAAATCGAAGGCGTGATCGTCCATGATGTATATCTTAAAAAAGAAGTTGAACGGAGAGCCTTTGTTTTTGAGTTTCTCAAAGACATATCCGGGGCAGTAGATTTTGTTGCAGGGGAATTGCTTTCACCCCCCCCGATCCGTTGTACCTGGGCTGTAAAAAAAGTTTTCTTTCCTGAAGTAGAATGTTATTTCTTCTATAACCATAAAGACGATGAACTTCCTGCTTCCATGCAGGTACTCTTTGCAGGGGCGAGGGTTAAACTGCTCAAAGGGGATGATCTGGCGTCGCTGGCAATAACAACAATCAATCACATGATCAGATTCATCAGACATTCCAATCCTGAAGAAACCCTTCCAGAAATCTGCGAAATTATCTGATTGTATACGTTCATGACAGAAAACGTTGTACCGGCACATGAAAATGATCGTAAAAGATATTAGGGGCAAGTTCCTGTGATTACCAAGGTTGTAATATAGAGACGCATGATTTTGCGTCTAAAGAAGGATGATGTTTATCAAGGAGTCGAAGATGGCCTTAACCGGTATTCAGATTTTCAAGTTTCTGCCAAAAACCAATTGCAAGGAATGCGGGATTCCAACCTGTTTAGCATTTGCCATGAATCTTGCTTCCGGAAAAGCTAAACTTGAAAACTGCCCTTATTTGTCAGAAGACGCAAGACAGACGCTGACAGAAGCCTCTGCGCCGCCCATCAGAGCTGTTGCCATAGGACAGGGGACTAGGGCCTTAACAGTCGGCGGAGAAACGGTATTATTCCGACATGAAAAGACTTTTTTAAACAAAACAGGAATTGCGGCTCTGATACGTTCTGATATTTCAGCGGCAGATCTTGAAGTAAAATTAAAAAACTGGAATTCTTTGCAGTATGAGAGGGTAGGACTGAACTTGCATCCCGAGCTTGTGGTTTTGAAGGATACCAACTCAAGCATAGCTGATTTTGCCGGGAAAGCCGCAATCATAGCTGAAACATCTGAATTTAATCTCGTACTCATGACCACTAATCTGAATGTCATGAAAGCTGGGATAGAAGCAAGTAAATTCAAAAAACCCCTCATCTATGCAGCAACATCTGACAATATGGAAGAGTTTGGAATGCTTGCCAAAGCAAATGATCTTCCGCTTGCAGTCAAGGCAGATTCTCTCGAAGGGCTCATTTCGCTTACAACAAGACTACTGGAAATGGGCATAAAAGACCTGATACTGGATTCCGGTTCAAGACAAATTAAGCAGGCTTTCGAAGATCAGATTCTGATTCGGCGTGCTGCCTTGAAACAGGCCAGCAGGGCACTGGGTTTTCCTACCATTGCCTTTCCATGTGAAATGACGCCAAGTATTGAAATGGAGACATTGATTGCCGGCATGTTTATAGCCAAATATGCCTCCATCGTTGTTTTATCCGATTTCAAGGGAGAGTATCTTTTCCCTCTGCTTCTGGAAAGACTCAATATTTTTACAGACCCTCAGAGACCAATGACCGTTAAAGAAGGCATATACGAGGTAGGCAGTCCCCACGAAGACTCACCTGTTTTTGTGACAACCAATTTTGCCCTGACCTATTTCATCGTGACTGCTGAAATTGAAAACAGTGGAATTCCTGCCTGGCTTTTGATAAAAGACGCTGAAGGACTGTCTGTAATGACTGCCTGGGCAGCAGGTAAATTTTCAGGAGATGATGTCGGAATCTTTGTCAAAAAAAGCGGAATTACAGATAAAATAAAACACTCGAGACTCATCATTCCAGGGTATGCTTCAGCCATAGTGGAAGAGTTGAAGGGAGAACTTCCTGGCTGGACTATTGATGTAGGTCCCAGAGAGGCTGCTCATATTTCAGGGTTTCTGAAGACATATTACTCCTGACCAAGCAAAGGACAATGAATGTATCTTATTGGCGAAAGCCTTAATATAGTTAACAAAAAGATGAACAAGTCGCTTAAAGGGCGCAATCCCGTACCCATTCAGGAAGAGGCACTGCTTCAAAAATCCAAGGGGATGGATTTCATCGATATAAACATAGGCCCGGCGAAAAAAGACGGAACAGAACTTATGCCATGGGCTGTCAAGATGATTCAGGAAGTTGTTGACCTTCCTCTTGTTCTGGACACTACCAATATTGATGCGATCGAAGCAGGTTTGAAAGTCTGCAAAAGCCCACCTATAATCAACTCCATCCAGTGCCGGCCCGAACGCTATGAGAGAATGATTCCGATGGCTGCAAAATACAATGCCGATTTTATAGCCTTGCTGATTGGTCCTGATGGTCTTCCGAGAGATGAGAATGAAAGGGCTTCTCTTTGCGTGGAGCTTGTTTATGCAGCAAATGAAGCAGGTATCCCGAATGAAAAAATCTGGGTGGACGGGATCGTTACACCGGTAAATACCCAACAGCCACAGGTTGCTGGTCTTATCAATTTCATGGCAATGCTTCAGGAAATAGCTCCCGGCGCCAAAAGCACCTGCGGACTTTCTAACATTTCAAGCGGTGCACCAGATCATCTTCGCCCGATTCTTAATCAGACACTCATGGTCATGCTTGAAAGATATGGTATGTATTCAGTCATAGCAAATCCGGTTGATGATGCGCTTATTGCCATTGCAAGGGGAAAGAGGCCTGACATAACGGAGCTGATTCATTCTGTCATGGATGGGAATAAACCAAAAATAGAAAGTCTTTCAAAAGAAATGCATGATTATGTGAAAACCGCAAATGTAATTCTTGGGAACACCCTTTATTCAGACTCGTGGCTTGACATTTGATTGTTTCGTAATTTAAAAGCCATGGCAGGGGCAATTCATTATTGGCCCCTGCATTCTTTTGTCATCCTATGTTAAATTTGCCTGATTCAATATAGGGTATATCTTCAATATCTATGGCATGAACTATGTCCTTGTTCAGCCGCAGCTTCATTTCTCTGACCACAGCCCTTTTCTTGTTGGCAGATTTGGCAAAAGACAGGGCTTCTTGCATCAGGTCCTGAAGAGAACATGCCTTGACTATAATGTGGTGTTGCTCACACTCTGCGGCAGTCAGGCGTTTTCCAGTGTATTCCATTTCTTCAAGCTTATACATGGGAATAGCTTTTTTAAGGAGAGCATTCATTCCCGGCAAAAAAGGAATCCCGAGATCGACTTCGGGAAAACAGAAAAACCCTCTGTCAGACCTCATAAACCTGAAGTCAAAAGCACAGCATAAGATTGCACCACCGGCAAATGCATGGCCATTTATGGCTGCAATTGTCAGAAGTGGATAAGTGGCAATTCTTTTGAACAGCCTGTTAAGAAGATAAAAAAAAGACTTAGCTCCCTCGATGTCATTTTTTTGAATGACAGGAACCAGCCATTCAAGATCTATCCCGTTGGAAAAGATTTTTTCATGGGCAGAGTTCACAACAAGAGTTGTTGCGGCTGTTGAAGTTTCAATCTCGTCTAAAACATTCAAAAAATCTTGTACAAAAATAGGATTAAAACAATTATCCCCGCTCTTCAAGGTAATAACTGCCACATTCTCATCTAAAACATAATCAATCAATGCCATTTCTCCTAACACCCTTGATTCATATCAATATCTGTTCAATCATCTGCTGGTCTCAGCAGAACTTGGAGATGATTCCATGAGCTTGCACTCGTCATCCCATTCCGGACAGGCTGTCTTCATTTCCGTGGTATATTTCAGCAAGCATTCTCCGCATTCCAGTTCAATATTTGGGACATTGCCATAGCGCTCTTTGATTTCCTCCCCGCTAAGAGCATTAAGGCTGCTGCAGCCGCATTTAGGACAAGCAGATTTAATCGTATATCTCTTCTTGCTCATTGCTTAGCTCCTTTTTCAATTCGATTGTTTCCAGTCAACGCTTTACTAAAGCACTTTATAGACTTGTCCTTTTTGACAGAAATTTTATTCTTATGTCAATACAAAAAATACTATTTTCTTATCTATGCCAGAGCCACATATTTTTCACTTTGATTGACTTCTTTTCTTAATTCCCAAATCTTAAACCTCATCTGCAATTGCTGGCTGAAAAAACTTCAGCTTGACACAAAAGAACAAATAGTTTACGAAGAAAGTTTGAACCCAAAATCAAAATATTAAAAATTCCCTATGTTTCTACAAAGTGATCATTTATAAATGAACAATGAAAAAGCAGATGTTATTGAAAATAGAAGAGAAAAAATTGCTGATCTGAAGAAAAGAAATATTCAGCTTTTTCCCAATGATTTCAAGGTATCCCATACCGTTCAGGAAATTTTATCCCTTACGGAAATTTGCCCTGATTCTCTTACGCCCGAGGCCCCATCCTTTGCGGTTGCTGGCCGCATGATGGCTGTCAACAGTTTCGGAAAATCTGCTTTCATCCGTTTTCGCGACAGAACAGGTCTGCTTCAGGCCTATGTTCAAAAAAACATTGTAGGCGAGGATGAATATGCGCTTTTCAAGCAACTGGATGTAGGTGATTTTATAGGACTGAAGGGAGGGCTGTTCAAGACCAGGACAAACGAATGGACACTCCAAGCTTCTGAAATACGGCTGATGAGCAAGGCTACAAGGCCACTTCCAGAAAAATTCCACGGATTGAAAGATCCTGAAAAGCGTTACCGCCAGCGATATATTGATCTCATCATGAATTCAAATGTGAGGGAGATATTTGTCAAAAGAAGCAAGATGATTCAGGCTATAAGGGATTTCTTGATTGAGAGGGATTTTCTCGAAGTTGAAACGCCTATGATGCAAACCCTTGCAGGCGGAGCAGAAGCAACTCCATTCATTACCTTTCATAATGCACTTAATATCAATTTGTTCCTGAGGATAGCTCCTGAGCTTTATCTGAAACGGCTTGTGGTAGGAGGGTATGAAAGGGTCTTTGAAATCAACAGGAATTTTCGAAATGAAGGTGTTTCGACAAGGCATAATCCTGAATTTACGATGCTTGAGTTCTATCAGGCCTATGCTGATTATGAAGACCTGATGAATCTCACAGAAGAAATGTTTTTACAGGTTGTAAAAAAGGTCACAGGCTCCACTCAGATAGTATATCAGGGAAACACCATAGAGATGTCCGGAAAATGGAGAAGGATGACCCTGTCACAAGCTTTGACAGAAATTGCAGGAATAGAACCAGCCATTTTGAATGATAGGGAAGGTCTGCTTGCCTTTGCAGAAGCAAAAGGAATAGCAATTGCCAACAAGAACCGGCTTGGAAAAATAGTTACAAAAATTTTCGATATCCTTGTAGAGCCCCATCTCATTCAGCCTACTTTCATTACAGGCTATCCTGTTGAGGTATCTCCTCTTTCGAGGAAAAACGATACAGACCCTGGCATAACAGACCGTTTTGAACTCTTTATCGCTGGCTATGAAATTGCCAACGGGTTTTCAGAACTAAATGATCCTGAAGACCAGAAAAACAGGTTTTTACAGCAGGTTGCAGACAGAGATGCCGGAGACAGCGAGGCGCACTGTATGGATACAGATTATATTGAAGCCCTCGAATACGGCCTTCCGCCTACAGCAGGAGAAGGAATAGGCATTGACAGGCTGGCAATGCTCCTTACAGATTCTGTTTCCATCAGGGAGGTCATCCTTTTTCCGCACATGAAGCCTCTGGCCAAGCCTGACGAATGAAGAAAGCATTTTTTAAAATTAATAATTATGAATAACATGTCTTTTGAATTTTTCATAAGTGCTCGCTATCTTAGGGCAAAACAGAAAAGATCCTTCATATCCCTAATCACTCTTCTTTCAGTTGCAGGCGTCACTGTCGGTGTCATGGCTCTAATCATTGTAATAGCGGTCATGGCAGGATTTGAGTCAGAGCTGAAGGCCCGCATCCTGAGCGTAGAATCTCACATAGTTGTAATGAGGCATGGAGGCGCTTTTACAGACTACACTAAAACCATGGAATGGATTGGCCAGGTAAAAGGAGTGGAAGCATCGACTCCTTTTATTGCGTCTCAAATAATGATTCGTTCTGCCTCAGGAATGTCTGGTGCCATGTTAAGGGGGATAGATCCCGAAACAGCAGGTAATGTAATAAGCTCCATAGGCAAGGTGGCAATCAATTCCCTGATTCCAGACAGCTTGCCGGATCCGTCTTCTCCCGTTATTCCAGGCATTGTTCTGGGGAAAGAACTTCAAAGAAATCTTGGAGTTTCAAAAGGAGACACCATTCATATCCTGTCTCCCAGAGGGATGATTTCTCCGGCAGGGCTTATTCCCACCATGAAGCGCTTCAGGGTTGCAGGGCAATTCGAATCAGGAATACATGAATACGACAGGGCATTGTCTTATATTCATATAAAAGATGCTCAGAAACTTCTAAACATGGATGAAGGAATAACCGGAATCGAGGTCCGGATAAACGATATTTACAAGGCAATTGAGATATCAGAAAAAATTTCAAGCGCTCTTGGTTTTCCATACTGGTGCAGAGACTGGATGCAGATGAACAGGAACCTTTTCTCAGCACTCAAACTAGAAAAAACAGTCATGTTCATAATTCTGGCCTTGATTATTCTTGTGGCTGCATTCAACATAGCAAGCAGCCTTATAATGATGGTAATGGAAAAAACAAAGGATATTGCAATACTAAAAGCAATGGGCGCAACAAACAAGAGCATCCAGAAGATATTTATATTCAAAGGAATGACCATAGGCTTGATCGGGACTGCCCTTGGAGTCATACTTGGTTTTATCCTGTGCCAGCTTCTTGAACACTATAAATTCATTGAACTTCCCGGAGATGTTTACTATATAAGTAAACTTCCTGTTCTTTTAAAGGCTGTTGATGTTGTCACAATTGCTGTTTCTTCTCTAGTAATCTGCTTTCTGGCAACACTCTATCCTGCCAGTCAGGCATCGCGCTTTAATCCTGTCGAGGCGATACGCTATGGATGAAGGAAATGAAACGAGGAATCATGATATGGATGGAGAGGCTGCTGAAAGACTCGTCATGGCAAGGAGCATCTGTAAATGCTTTAACAGCAGCGGAACTAAAATCGAGATATTAAAAGAACTTGACCTTGATTTAAATACAGGTGAAACTGTTGCAATTATCGGTGCATCTGGAATAGGGAAATCGACTCTTCTTCAGATTATTGGAACTCTCGATACCCCTGATTCAGGCAGTCTATGGTTTCAGAAAAAAGACATATTAAAAATGGATTCCAATCAACTGGCTGTTTTCAGAAATTCCAGTGTTGGTTTTGTTTTCCAGTTCCATCATCTTCTTCCTGAATTCAGTGCACTTGAAAATACCATGATGCCTGCTCTCATCAAGGGTTTGCCTGATTCTGTGTCCAGAGGTCTTGCTGAGGCAATTCTTGTCAGGGTAGGCCTTAAGAACAGACTGAATCAAAGAGTTACAAGACTGTCCGGCGGCGAGCAGCAGAGGGTGGCCCTTGCAAGGGCTCTCGTATTAAGACCCGCACTTCTCCTGGCAGATGAGCCGACAGGAAATCTGGATCAGAGAAACAGCCAGCAGGTTCATGAATTACTAAATGAGTTAAACAGGGAACTGAATATGACCATGGTTGTCGTTACCCATAACATGCATCTTGCCTCTTATATGGAAAGGCGTATTACCATAGCAGACGGGAAACTGATCGAAGCAAACTGAGGTGTCTAATGTTCAAAATGTTATGCATAATCGTTATAGGCATTATTTTTCCTTTTACTGATTCTGGAGCACAGCAAGTTAAGGTAATGGTATTGCCTTTTGAAATACATGCACAGCAGAGTCTCGAATATCTTAAAAACCAGATTCCGCAGCTCATTCAGCATCACCTTGAAAGAGATGGGGCAATGATAGTAAAGCATGACCTTCCAGCTCCGAAAGAACCTCTTCAGGAAGCTATGCGTTCCCATGCCGCTAAAAGAGGAGCAGATGTTGTGATCTCTGGAAGCCTTACCTGGCTTGGTCAAAATTTTAGTCTTGATGCCAGGCTCATAGATTTTCAAAGCGACAAACAGGAAGGGGTATTTTTTGCAGAAGGTGAGGGCATAGAAAATCTTCCGGCAGCAGTAAAAACCCTTTCAAACACAATAAGCTCAAGGCTTTTCAAGAGAGAAATCATTTCGGACATAAGGGTAATAGGAAATAAGCGAATAGAACAGGATGCCATAAGAAGGGTTGCAAGGGTTCAGCCTGGAGATGTTTTTCTTCCCAAGAATTTATCAGAAGACCTCAAGTCAATTTATGCTATGGGTTATTTTGATGATGTGCGTGTTGAATCAGAAGACAGCTCGACCGGTAAAATAGTTAACATTATAGTTAAGGAAAAACCCACGATCCGTCTTATTGTACCAAAAGGGAATCTTGCCTACGACAATGAAAAAATCCTGCAAAGTCTCGACATAAAGACAGGATCCATTCTGAATGTCATCAGGATTCAAAGCAATATCAGAAGAATAGAGAATTTATATAAGGAAAAGAACTATCATAATGTCAAGGTGGCTTACAATATAAAGGAAATCGACAGCAACCAGGCTGATCTTGAATTTGACATAGACGAAGGGAAAAAAATCCTTATAAAGGAAATCCGTTTCGAAGGTAACAGGGCATATGAAGATAAAAAACTGAAAAAAATGTTGAAGACTTCTGAAAAAGGGTTTTTTTCATGGATCACTTCTTCAGGAGACATGAAATCAGAAGATCTCAGTCAGGACGTTGAAATTTTGACATCGTTTTACCATAACAGCGGATATATCCAGGCAAAGGTTGGGGAGCCGATTGTTGATTTCAAGGATAACTGGATCTTCATTAACTTTAAAATAGATGAAGGCAAACGCTTTAAAGTAGGAGAGGTAAAAATAACAGGGGAACTGCTTCAATCAGAAGCAGAGCTTCTGAAAAAGGTAAAAATAAACAAGGAAGAATATTACAACAGACAAGTGCTTCGTAATGATATAATGGCTCTTGGAGATGTTTATTCAGACGAAGGATATGCTTTTGCAGACATTGCCCCTGTTATCGATCAGGACACTCAAAAGCAGATAATCAATGTTACCTATTCTATTACAAAAGGAAATCCCGTTTATTTTGAAACCATAAAGATATCAGGTAACACAAAAACACGCGACAAGGTCATCCGCCGCGAACTCATGGTTTACGAGCAGGAACTGTTCAGCGGAAAACAGCTCAAGAGAGGGATCAGGAATCTTAATCGCCTCGATTATTTCGAAGATGTAAAAGTTGATACAAACAAGGGAAGTGACCCTGACAAAATGGTTCTGGAAATTGAGGTCAAGGAAAAACCGACAGGAACATTCAGCATAGGCGGTGGTTACAGCAGTATAGAAAATTTCTTTGCAATAGGTTCTGTGACTCAGAGAAATCTGTTCGGCAGGGGGCAGATTCTTCAGTTCAAGGCTGAATTCGGGGGCAGAACTACAAGATATAACATATCTTTCACAGAACCATGGCTCTTTGACATACCGCTTTCAGCAGGGATCGATCTTTATAGTCAGAAAAGAAATTATGATACATATGATCTTGCCAGCACAGGAGGTGGGGTAAGGTTCGGTTACCCTGTTTATGATTTCACGAGGGCCTATTTATCCTATGGCTATGATGTAAGTGATCTGACCAATCTTTCTGAAACAGCATCTTCATATTTCAAGGCTTTGGCGGGAAAACATACTAAAAGCAGCCTCACTCCTGCTATAGTCTATGATTCAAGAGACAAGATTTTCAACCCCACAGAAGGGTCTTACCATTTACTGTCTTTTGAATATGCAGGAAGTTTTCTCGGAGGGGACATAGGCTTCAACAAATATATCTTAGACATGGGAAGATATTTTCCCTTGTTCTGGAAGACTGTAGGGTTTTTGCACGCCAGAGCAGGGTATCTGCAACAGCATTCAGGTTATCTTCTGCCTCCTTATGAAAGATTTTATCTTGGAGGGATCAATTCTCTGAGAGGATTTGACTGGCGGGATTTGAGCCCTGTTGACTCAAATAACGACAAGATTGGAGGGGATAAATTCGTTCAGTTCAACGCTGAGTATATATTTCCTCTCATCCGGGATGTAGGCCTCATGGGGGTCTTATTCTATGATACTGGAAACGTTTATGACAATCACCAGAGTATTGATCTTGGAACTTTGCGCCAGAGCGCAGGATTCGGAATCAGATGGTATTCGCCGATGGGTCCGATAAGGCTTGAAAACGGGTTCATCATTAATCCGAAGCCAGGTGAAAGTAAGAGCGGAAGATGGGAATTTACAATGGGGCAGGCTTTTTAAAATAAACAAAAACATCAAGAATGGCAGTTTTGGATGAATTATATTATTGAAAGGGGTTTTTTAATGATGAGCAAGATTAACAGGATTCTGGCTGTAGGTTTTATATCGTTTTTCTTTCTGACGGGGCTGTCTTATGCTGCCAGTGGAGTTAAGATCGGAATAGTGGATTTCCAGAAAATACTTGAGGTTTCGAATGCGGGAAAGACTGCTCAGGTTGAAATAAACAAGCAGGGAAAACAGATGGAAGATGATCTTAAGAACAGAGGTAGTGAAATCGAAGAGCTTGAAAAAAAACTTGAGCGTGAATCTCTTGTTATGAGCAAAGAAGTACGTGAAGAAAAGCTGCGCGAAGTTAGAATCAAGATAGGTGATTTCAAGGCACTCCAGCAAAAATACATGGAAGATTTCAAAATGCTGGAAAACCGGATCATAAACCGTATTCAGAAAGAGGTGGTTGAGCTGGTTCAGAAATACGGAGAAAAAGAAGGTTTCCAGCTGATAGTTGAGAAAAGAACAGGCGGCGTTGTTTTTGCGCCGGCAAACATCGATATCACAGATATTGTGATTCAGATGTATAATGTTCAGGTACCTCCGGAAGCTCCTGAAAAAAAGAAGAAATAAAATGGAAATGCCGGTTGCGCAGATAGCAGAACTTGTTCATGGCCAGCTCCTTGGGGATGGTTTAAAAATCATTACAGGGGTTGCCCCTTTTGAAGCTGCCAAAAGCCATGACATTACTTTTGCAGGAAGCCCGAGATTTCTCAAGAGGCTTCATGACACAAAAGCAGGCGCTGTCCTTGTTCCGCTTGATTTTACAGAAGCAGGGGATTCCAGCCTTATAAGGGTCAAGAATCCTCAGCTTGCCTTTTCCGTAATATTAAAGGTTTTCTACCCGTCAAAGGTATTCTGGTCAGGCATCAGTCGCCAAGCTTTTATGGGGAAAAATGTTGCCATCGGTAAAGATTCTGTAATTGCACCTTTCGTTGTTATCCAGGATGACGTTACAATAGGAGAAAGAGTTGTCCTTCATCCTCATGTTGTTCTTGGAAAAGGTGTAGAAATAGGCAATGACACGGAAGTCTTTCCCAATGTTACAATAACTGCTGCCAGAATAGGCAGTCGCGTGACTGTAAATGCAGGAACCGTCATAGGAAGTGACGGGTTTGGATTTACCCCTGACAGTGACGGGGTTTATCATAAAATCCCGCATCTTGGCATTGTACAGATAGATGATGATGTTGAAATAGGGGCAGGAAATACTATTGACCGTGCAACTTTTGGAAAGACATGGATTCAGAAAGGTGTAAAAACAGATAATCTTGTTCATATAGCCCATAATGTCATTGTTGGCGAAAACACCATTCTTGTGGCACAAGTAGGAATTTCCGGAAGTACAACCATCGGGAGAAAGGCGGTTTTAGCAGGTCAGGCAGGCGTGTCAGGCCATTTATCCATTGGAGACCGTGTGACCATAGGACCCCAGTCAGGCATAGCAAACTCCATTCCGGACGGAACTGTTGTCTCTGGATCACCTGAAATGCCTCATAGGCTCTGGCTGAGAGTGCAAAGGACTATCCCGAGGCTTCCTGATATGAAAAAGCAACTTGATAAACTGGAAAAACGTCTTTCAGAACTTGAAGATTTACTGAGCAAATCAAAGGGGCGCTCATAGCCATGGTTATCTCCGAAATTCTTAAGCTTCTGCCCCACAGATATCCGATGATCCTTATAGACAGGGTCATAGAACTCATTCCAGAAGAAAAAATAATTGCTTTGAAGAATGTAACAATGAACGAACCCTATTTCACTGGGCATTTTCCGACTAACCCTGTGATGCCTGGAGTCCTGATTGTAGAATCAATGGGACAGGCTGGCGGTGTCCTGGTCCTCTCAGGGATTGAATCAGACAGGATTCCGGAGTCAGTGTATTTCATGGGTTTTGATAATGTCAGGTTCAGAAAACCTGTGATACCGGGAGATCAGTTGATTCTGGAAGTAAAGCTGATAAGGAAGCGATCCAGGGCAGTCAAGATGACAGCCTTTGCATCGGTTAATGAAAAACTGGTGGCTGAAGCAGAGCTCATGGCCACTTTTGGAGAACCTTCATGATTCACCCTTCTGCTTTTGTTAGTTCAAAGGCTCAACTCGGTAAAGATGTATCGATAGGAGCCTATAGCATAATATCTGATGATGTCAGCATCGGCGATGGAACCGAAATCGGGCCTCATGTAGTAATAGAGCCTTATTCTGTCATCGGAGCAAATTGCCGTATTTTTCAGTTCTCATCCATAGGAGCAATACCTCAATCCCTTAAATTTGAAGGTAAAAAAACCATTCTCACCATAGGACAGGGCACAACCATCAGGGAATTTGTGACTATAAACAGGGGAACTTTATTCGGAGGTGGGATTACTGAAGTAGGCGAAGAGAATTATATCATGGCTTATTCCCATATTGCCCATGACTGCAAAACCGGACGAAAGGTCATCATGGCAAATGCCGCCACCCTTGCAGGACACATTACAATTGGAAATTATGCTACAATAGGTGGGATGGTTGCAAT
Source organism: Desulfobacteraceae bacterium (assembly GCA_037439445.1). GTDB lineage: Bacteria > Desulfobacterota > Desulfobacteria > Desulfobacterales > Desulfatirhabdiaceae > JBBIWB01. Next base: position 17,538 of record JBBIWB010000045.1, read on the forward strand.
CCACCAGTTCGTAAGAATAGGTGATTATGCTTTCATTGGAGGGGCTTCTGCTGTTGTCAAGGATGTTCCTCCTTTTGTCATTGCAGCAGGAGACAGGGCAACACTCCATGGCTTCAATACTGTTGGACTGAAGCGGCTCGGTTTTAGTGCCTCTACCCTGTCTACATTAAAAAAAGCATACCGTATAGTCTTCCGCATAGGCCTGACATTAAACGAAGCAATTCAAAGGGTTGGTGCCGAGGTAGAACAGATTCCAGAGGTTATCCAGTTCATTGATTTTATTCAATCCTCTCAAAGAGGGGTAACAAGATAGTATTTATAACCAACTATGCGTCTGTTTTTTTATCCGATCAATTCAGAGCATTATTTTTGCAGCCTGAATAGTTATAAACCCGTTATATCTATACTGTAATCCACGATGCGCATTGGACTCATTGCAGGAAGCGGCCAGTTTCCCATTCTTTTTTCAAAAGCTGCAAAAAACCAGGGTTTTGAGATTTATGCGGCAGCATATCTGAATGAAGTCGACCCTGTTCTTGAAACCTATGTTGATGGCATCGAATGGCTTCACCTGGGTCAGGTAAAACGTCTGATAAGATTTTTCCGGCGAAATGACATTCATCAGGCTGTTATGCTGGGTGCCATTCAAAAAACAAGAATGTTTTCGGATATAAAACCAGATATGAAGGCAATCATGCTGATAGCAAGCATGAGAGACACTCATGACGATGCAATATTAAGGGGCTTTGCAGGACTTCTTGAAAAAGAAGGAATAACGATAGAGCCTTCCACCTTTATTATCCCTGAAATCTTGGCACCTGTTGGATGCTGGACAAAAAGAAAACCCACAAAGTCCGAGGACGCAGACATTGATCTGGGTTGGGACATTGCCAAAAAAATAGGAAGTCTTGATATCGGTCAGTGTGTAATCGTAGGAGGAGGTTCTGTTTTGGCAGTTGAAGCCATTGACGGAACAGATTCAACAATACTTCGTGGCGGAAAACTTGGAAAAAGCAATGCCGTTGTGGTAAAGGTATGCAAACCAAACCAGGATACGCGTTTTGATATTCCGGCAGTAGGAGCGCAAACTATCAGGGTCATGAAAGAGGCAAATGTTGGCGCAATTGCAATTGAAGCAGGCAGGGCAGTTGTTTTTGACCGCATGGAGATGATAGATCTAGCCAATCAGTATGGTATTTCTATAATTGCCCTGAATAAATGACGGGCTTCCTTCCAGTCTTGCTGGGAGAAATAAGATGGTGAAAGAGAAAGTTTAGATGAAAAAAATACGTTTAGGTGTTGTTGGGGTCGGATACCTCGGTAAATTTCACGCTGAAAAATATGCAGGCATGGAAAATGTTGAACTGGTCGGTGTTGTGGATACAAACAGAAATTCTGCTTATAGCATCGCATCAAATTTTAATACAAAAGCGTTTTACAGCCATCTTGATCTCATTGGGAAAGTCGATGCCGTAAGCATTGCTGTTCCAACCCCGGAGCATTTTAAGATTAGCAAGGTTTTTCTTGAAAACGATATTGACGTATTGATAGAAAAACCCATAACTACAACAGTTGAAGAAGCAAATGAACTGATAAGAATTGCTGAGTTGGGGGGTACGATCATTCAGGTAGGGCATCTTGAGAGATTCAATCCCGCAGTGGTAGAGTTGCAGGGTGTTATAAAAAAACCTATGTTCATTGAGTCCCATCGTTTGAGCATTTTCAAGGAAAGAGGCACTGATGTAAGCGTAGTACTCGATTTAATGATTCATGATATTGATATAATCTTAAATTTTGTCAAATCCGGCATCCAGAGTGTTCATGCATCCGGCGTTTCAGTAATTTCAAACCATGTTGATATTGCAAATGCCCGACTCATTTTTCAGAATGGATGCACGGCAAATGTCACTGCAAGCCGGATTTCAATGAAAAATGAACGAAAGCTCCGACTATTTCAGAAAGATGCATACATATCTGTCGACTTTGCCAACCAAGATGTTACGGTGATAAGGAAAAATGGAACATCAGGGGGGGAAATCATACCCGGAGTTGATATAAAAAAACTCACTCTTGTCAAAGGAGATGCTCTCAAGGATGAATTGACTTCCTTTGTAAGGGCTGTCTCTTTGCGTGAGCAACCCGAGGTTACGGGGCAGATGGGCCGTGATGCACTGAAAATTGCCATAGACATAATGGATCAGATAAGCGAAGTGAACTCAAGACTCTTTTCAGAAGCCACATGACAACAGTACAAAAAGAAAAGATGTTCCGTATTTTCTTGATAGCAGGAGAGGCCTCAGGAGATGTTCATGGTGCAAAACTAGTAACCGCCATTAAGGAAAGAAGAAAAAACATCTTTTTCTGCGGTATCGGCGGAAAGGCCATGCATGAGGCTGGCGTTGATATTGTTGTTGACTCGAAGACTTTGGCTGTTGTCGGAATCACAGAAATTTTTTCAAAACTTCCCGGAATAATCCATGGATTATCCGTTGCAAAAAAAATACTTAAGGACTTGAAACCAGACCTGCTGATTCTGATTGACTTTCCTGATTTCAATCTGAGAATTGCTGCTGAAGCAAAAAAATCAGACATCCCTGTTCTCTACTATATAAGTCCCCAGATATGGGCGTGGCGATCAGGAAGGGTAAAAAAAATAGGCAGACTCACTGATCATGTTGCAGTCATCCTTCCTTTTGAAGAACCTTTCTATAAGAATCAAGGAATTCCTGCTACTTTTGTGGGACATCCTCTTCTTGATGAATATGTGAATCAACATTTTTCTCCTCTAAAAAACGCCGCGTCAGCTTTTCCCCAGGTAATAGGTCTTTTCCCAGGATCAAGAGAAAGTGAAATTTCAAGGCATCTTCCTGTCATGCTTGATGCTGCGAGGATTTTATCCGTGAGCCTTGACGAGGTAAGCTTTATTGTATCTGTTGCTCCCGGAGCATCCCGTGATATCATTGAAGCAATATGCAGTCCCTACAGAAATGCATTATCTATAGAAATAGACGGCAGGCCTGCAAGATCGGTTTTTCCCAGAACCCATCTTGTAGTAGCAGCATCAGGAACTGTAACCCTCGAGGCTGTGATAAGCCGCACTCCAGTTGTAATAATCTACAAGGTATCTCCCTTGAGCTACTGGCTTGGAAGGGCCTTGATAAAAGTGAAGCATATTGGACTGGTAAATCTCATAGCAGGGCGAGAAATTGCCCCGGAGCTAATTCAGGAAAGCGCTTCTCCTGAAAATATTGCACATGCTGTTTTAAACCTCATAAAGACACCTGGGGCAATGGATTCCATGCAAAATGCTTTTTATGACACCTCGAAGCAGCTTGGAGAGCCAGGTGCTTCCGGCAGAGTTGCAGACATAGCTCTTGAAATGCTTGGAATAAGAAGATGATATTAATTCATGTATGAAAACTGACTGTTGCCTCTAACCCATAACTCTTTGGATAGTTTTTCATGATTCGTCCCGTACTTAAAGACCGGCACAAGAGACTCTTGCATTTGATAAAAGATAACCGCCTGAGGCTTTTCCTTGCCATGCTTTGCATGCTTGTCATGGCTGCTGCAACTTCGGCCACTGCTTTTCTTGTCAAACCCGTACTTGATGATATTTTTTTCAATAAGAACACAGCAATGCTGAAACTGATTCCTTTTGTTGTGATAGTGATTTATCTGTTGCGCGGCTTTGGAATGTATGGCCAGGAATATCTGATGAATTATGTTGGACAGGGAATAATCAGAAGACTTAGAAACATGCTCTATGATCATATACAGGATCTGCCCTTGTCTTTTTTTCACAAGGAAAAAACAGGTGTCCTCATGTCCAGGATTACTAATGATGTCAATATTATAAAGACAATGGTGTCTACTGCTGTAACAAGTGTGATCAGGGACTGCTTTACAATAATTGGCCTTGTATGTGTCATTTTTTACAGAGACTGGCAGCTTGCCCTCTATGCAATGATCATTTTACCCGTTGCATTTTTACCCATAATAAAGTTTGGAAGACGTGTCAGAAGGGTAAGTACAGGCTGCCAGGAATCCATGGCAGACCTTAATGCCTTTCTACACGAGACTTTTTCCGGAAACAAGATAGTGAAGGCTTTCGGTATGGAGTCCTATGAGAAGAAGAGGTTTCATGACAAGACGCTAAGTCTCTTCAATATGGAAATCAAGGCTGTGATTGCACGCTCTCTCTCATCACCGATTATGGAATTTCTGGCCGGAACAGGGATTGCCTTTATCATATGGTACGGAGGCTACAGGGTGATAAGCGGGGAGTCCACTGCAGGAACTTTTTTTTCCTTCATGGCTGCTGTGCTAATGCTGTATGATCCAGTGAAAAAAATGAGTGGTCTCAACAATTCCATCCAGGAAGGCCTTGCTGCTTCAGACAGAACCTTTGACATCATAGAAAAAGAATCAGACATCCGTGAAATTGAAAATCCTGTCGAGATTCCTTTCAGTCCGCATTCAGTAACCTTTGAAGACGTCTCATTCAATTATGATGAACAACCTGTATTGAAAGATATAAACCTTGAGGTTAAAGCAGGTGAAATTCTTGCCCTTGTGGGGATGAGCGGAGGCGGGAAAACTTCTCTGGTCAATTTAATACCAAGATTTTATGATATTAAGTCAGGCACAATAAGAATAGATGAAACAGACATCAGGAATGCTTCCTTAAAATCCCTGCGCAAACAAATCGCAATTGTCACACAGGAGCCAATCCTCTTTAATGATACCATAAGAAATAACATAGCATACGGGAACCCGTCTGCTTCTTTCGAAGAAATTGTAGAGGCTGCAAAGGCAGCTTATGCCTATGATTTTATAGAGCGCCTTCCCATGCAGTTTGAAACATCGATAGGAGAGCTTGGCAGCAGGTTGTCGGGCGGAGAAAAACAGCGTATGTGCATAGCAAGAGCTCTTCTGAAAAATGCGCCCATCCTGATTCTTGATGAAGCAACATCTTCGCTTGATTCTGAATCTGAAATGCTTGTACAAAAAGCTCTTGAAAATCTTATGAATGGTCGTACCACATTTGTAATAGCACACAGACTTTCGACCATAGGATATGCCAGTCGCATAATAGTAATTGTAGACGGAGAAATCTGTGAACAGGGCACTCACGATGAACTGTTTGCAAAACAAGGGGAATACAGGAAACTCTATGAAATGCAGTTTGCAGGTTCTAACCGAAATAACGAATAAGCTAAGAGGGTTTTATTCTTGGGGAAATCTATTTTTTTCATAGGGTCTTTTCTTGTAACAGGACTTGTGTTTTTTTATTTTCCTCAAATAGACATATGGTTTTCAGGTTTTTTTTATGATCCTTTAAACCATTTTTATTTGAGAGATCACAATGTCTGCAAGCTCATCTATAACCTTCTTGAAGTTGTTACGATTGTCTGGGTTATTTTTGCGTTTTTTCTGCTGATTGTATTGTGGATAAGGAAAAAGCGATTCTTGGGATTTACTCTAAAACAGATTATCTATCTTCTTGCTGTTCTGGCAATTGGTCCTGGTCTCATAGTAAATCTTATACTTAAGGATCACTGGGGAAGGGCAAGGCCATATTCTGTTCAACAATTCGGCGGAAGTTTAACTTTTACTCCTGCCTTTGTCATCTCCAAGGAATGCCAGAGTAACTGCTCTTTTGTTTCAGGACATGCATCGATGGGATTTTATTTTATTTCTTTCGGTTTTTTGTTTCAAAGCTACAGAAGGGCAATTATTATCACTTCCTGTTTTTTTGGCGCAACCACAGGATTTGTAAGAATAATCCAGGGAGGTCACTTTCTCAGTGATGTTGTCTTTGCGTTTTTTTTCCTCTATGCCGTTGCTTCAGTTTTATATTTTTTGATTTTTGAAAGGAAATTATCCTGATGAAATTATCTGTCATCATACCTGCATACAATGAAGAAGACCGTATCATCCATACCCTTGAATCGACACTTGCGTTTTTGAATGACCAGGATTACAAATCCGAAATAATAGTTGTAAGTGATGGTAGCAATGACAGAACTAGTTCGGTTGTTGAAGGCTTTTTTTCAGGAAACAAGGTAAGCCTTGGAGTAATTGAATACCATCCGAACCGTGGGAAAGGCTATGCTGTCAGGACGGGAATGCTTGCAGGGAAGGGTGATGTCATAATGTTCATGGATGCAGACTATGCTGTTCCGATTGAAGAAATAAACAAGGGGTTCAGGCTTCTTGAATCAGGATATGATATTGCAATGGGATCAAGAGCAGTAACAGGCGCTGTAGTGGAGTATCATCAGAATTTTTTCCGTGAATTATCGGGGAAGCTCTACACATTGATTCAAAGCCTTTATCTTGGTATATTGTACAAAGATACGCAGTGCGGATTCAAGATGTTTAAAAAAAATGCGGCAATGAGGCTTTTCGGAATGCAGAAGCTTAACAGCGTTATATTTGATCCTGAGATACTCTGGCTTGCCGGCAAAGAAGGGTTTAAGGTAGGCCAGTTTCCTGTAAACTGGTCTCATGTTGCAAATTCAAGGATTCAGTACGACAGCCTCAAAAAATCCTTGTTTGTGTTTCAGGAACTCTTCAGGATTAGATGTCTGCATTGATAGTAAACCTTTCACAATTTAGAAAAAAAATAAAACAAAAAAATGAATAAAAATTCATGAAGCTGTCGATAATCCAGTTAGAAAGAAAAGAGCAAAGTTCTAAGGAAGAATCTGTGGCTCATGTCCTTGGCCTTGTCGATCAGGCAAAGGGCAGCGATCTTGTCATGCTGCCAGAGATGTGGGCAGGTGGTTTTTTTCATTTCGATAATTATCATGAAGTTGCAGAACCAATTACAGGGGCCATGGTAGAGGCTTTCAGAAAAAAGGCAGCGGATCTTAAAGTCCATATTCTAATGGGCAGTTTTGTAGAAAAAGACAGGGACAATTTTTACAATACAAGTGTTCTGATCGATTCGAATGGATCAATCATGGCAAAATACAGAAAAATTCACCTCTTCGGATATAAGTCCAAAGAACGAGAGCTTCTTGCCCGCGGTAAAGATGTTGTTGTGGTTGAAACACCATGGGGCAAAGCTGGGCTTGCAACATGCTATGATTTGCGTTTCCCGGAACAATTCAGGAAGATGGTTGACTTGGGAGCAGTTTTTTTTCTGATTGTTTCAGCATGGCCTTTGGTCCGTTCCGAAGCATGGGTCTTGTTCAACAGAGTCCGGGCACTTGAAAACCTGGCTTTTCTCATATCATGCAACTGTGCAGGATCTGATTCGGGTATGAGTTATGCAGGCCAGAGCATGATAGTAGATCCGCTCGGGAAAGTGCTTGAAAATGGGGGCGAGAATGAGTGTATAATTACAGCCGAAATCGAAACCGCTCAGGTCATTTCGGTCAGAAAGGAGTTCAGCGCGCTTCACGACCGGATAGATTTAGATAATAAAACGTAATTTTGACGGCATCGTAAAAAGGCCGGATGCTGTGTTGCGCTGCATCCTTCGTCATTGCGGCGTACCATAAGTACGCCTCATT
>JBBIWB010000046.1:0-24785 GCA_037439445.1 Desulfobacteraceae bacterium
ACAATTTATTGGCGTTCATACAGAAAAAAGTCATTCATGACCCGATAATAATGGGGCTTTAACTTATTAAGTTAACTTGTTGAATTAAAGCAAAAGACTACAATGGAAGATGTTCCTTCGTGGAACATAATTGATGTTGACCGATTTCTTATTATGGCTAAAATAACTTGCTGTCAATAACAATTAATGTAACAATGGGAAAAATGACTCCTTAGCAGGGCTTTCAGCCAGGTGGCTTCCCGGAGCTCTGTTTTTCGGAGCGCGAACAAAGAGACTGTTAAGCCTATATGAGCTTATCCTTGAATAACGTCAATACAGGTTGATTTGCAGTGTTATCTTGCTTAGCCTATAAGCCTTCCTTAATTAAATGAAGATTGGCAATGTTTCGTTATCCAATCCAACTGTAATGGCTCCTCTTGCAGGCATTACCGATCTGCCGTTTCGCATCATTGCCAAAGAAGGCGGATGCGGGCTGGTTTGCTCCGAGATGATCAGTTCAAACGGGCTGATCTATAATTCCGGTAAAACCCGCAGAATGCTTGAAAGCTTGCAGGAAGAAAAGCCTCTTTCTGTCCAGATTTTTGGCTCTGATCCGTTTATAATGGCTGAGGCTGCTTCAATGGTCGAAGAAGCCGGTGCTGATATTCTGGATATAAACCTTGGATGTTCTGTAAAAAAAGTTCTTAAAACAGGGGCAGGCTCGGCGCTGATGAGAGATATCTTCAGGGCGGAAGCTATTATCAGATCTGTTCGAAGTGCAATCCGGATTCCCCTGACCATAAAAATCAGGTCTGGCTGGGATAAATCAGGCAGGCAAGCTCTTGGAATTGCGAGAATGGCTGAAGATTGCGGCGCTGATGCAATAACTGTCCATCCAAGAACAGCTCAGCAGGGTTTTCTTGGAAAGGCCGACTGGTCTGTCATTGCAGCAGTGAAACAATCTATTTCCATACCGGTAATAGGAAACGGCGACATCATATCTCCAGAGTCCGCTTTGCTCATGTTCGAACAGACAGGATGTGATGCTGTCATGGTGGGAAGATATGCGATTGGAAACCCATGGATCTTCTCTCAGATCACTGAGATGCTTTCCGGCAGACATGTCCCTTCAGTAGATATTGCAAGACGGCACGAGATAATGATAAGATATCTTAAAGCGTCTGTGAGTTTTCACGGCGAACAAAAGGCCTGTAAGATGATGAGAGGGAGGCTTAGCTTGTTTGTAAAGGGTCTGCCGTCAAGCAGCAGATTTCGGGAATCAATAAAGTCAATTTCTTCTGAAAATGAGGCACTGGAAATGATAGAAAGCTATATGGAGATGACAAAAAAATGATCTCAAAGCGTACACAGGAAATGACATCTTTTATTGTGATGGACGTTCTTGAAAAGGCCTGCGAGATGGAATGCAAAGGCCAGCATATAATACATCTGGAAATAGGTGAACCGGATTTCGAGACCCCGGAATGTGTCAAGGAAGCAGCAAGCAAAGCCATTAAAGACGGCTTTACCCATTACACACACAGCCTTGGCATTCTTGAGCTCCGTGAGGCTATATGTGAATATTATCACGCCACATACAGGGTAAATGTAGAGCCTGACCAGATACTGGTGTCATCAGGAACATCACCTGTTATGTTCATGGTGTTTTCTACCCTGCTGGAACAAGGCGACGAAGTCATCATATCGGATCCTCATTATGCATGCTATCCGAATTTCATACGTTTTGTTCAGGGGCTTCCGGTTGCTGTTCCAGTATATGAAGAAGACGGTTTTCAATTAAGGCCTGAAGAGATCAAAAAGAAGATGTCTGATAGAACCAAAGCCATTTTCATCAATTCACCGTCAAATCCAACAGGAAATCTTCTTTCTGAAGAACGGATGAAGGCAATTGCAAACTTTTCACCCTGCATAGTATCAGATGAAATCTATCATGGTCTGGTTTATGACGGCAAAGAACACTCCATTCTGGAGTATACCGATAACGCATTCGTGCTTAACGGGTTTTCGAAACTCTATGCAATGACAGGCTTGAGGCTTGGATATGTGATTGCACCCAAGGCTTACATGAGATCTCTTCAGAAAATACATCAGAACTTCTTCATATCCGCCAACTCGATGGTTCAGAAGGCAGGAATCGCTGCACTCAAATATGCAGGAGAAGATGTAAAGAGAATGAAAGGAATCTATGACGAGAGAAGAAAATTCATGGTAAAAAGGCTAAGGGAAATGGGGCTTGGCATTACTGTTGAACCAACTGGTGCTTTTTATGTGTTCGCCAATGCGAGGCACATTTCAATGGATTCATACAAACTGGCTTTCGATATTCTGGAAAAAGCATGTGTAGGAGTCTCCCCTGGAATCGATTTTGGGGAAAACGGACAGGGATATCTAAGATTTAGTTATGCCAATTCCATTCAAAATATCGCGGAAGGACTGAACAGGCTGGAGGCTTATCTGAAAAGAATGGAACCCATATGATTGTCCGGTCTGCCAGATTTATCAAAAGTGCCAACCTTCCATCACAGTATCCTGAGGCAATTCTTCCTGAAATTGCTTTTGCCGGCAGATCGAATGTTGGAAAGTCCTCGTTAATTAACACCCTGATAAACAGAAAGAATCTTGTCAAAACAAGCAACACTCCAGGAAGAACTCAGCTTATTAATTTTTTTGAAATAAATAACATACTGACTTTTATAGATATTCCAGGATACGGTTATGCCAAAGTCCCTGTTTCAGTTCAAAAGAACTGGAAGCCCATGATCGAAACTTATCTTTCGCAGCGAATCACCCTCAAGGCAGTTGTATTGATCTTGGATATAAGAAGAACTCCTGATGAAAAAGACATGTACATGATAAACTGGCTGGAGCATAATGAAATACCTGTAATTTATGTAGTTACAAAATCCGACAAACTGAAAACATCCCAGCAAAAGAGACAAATGGCAATTATTACAAAAACTACAGGTATTCCCAGAGAAAATATGATCCTGTTTTCAGCCAAGACAAGAATTGGAACCGATATAGTATGGAGCTCTATAGAAAGGATATTAAATGCAACAGCAACCTGAGGAAAAATTTAGAGCAGGTTTTGTTGGAATCATCGGAGCTCCTAATGTTGGAAAGTCCACATTGCTGAACAGGATAATAGGGCAAAAAATCTCCATTACATCAAAAAAACCACAAACTACAAGAAACAGGATTCAGGGAATTGCGAACCGCCCGGGATGTCAGATCGTTTTTATTGATTCTCCTGGAATACACAAGGCCCGAAGCCCATTGAACAAACGCATTGTTGAAACTGCCTTTTCTGTCATGGGAGATGTGGATGTTCTCCTTCTTGTCGCAGACGCATCGTCAAGGGATGAAGATTCAGAAGGTCTGCTGAAAACAATGCTCCAGCAGAAATACCGCCCTGTTGTCCTAGCGCTGAACAAAATAGACCTTGTTGAAAGGCAATCCCTTCTGGCTATGATATCTGACTGGTCTGCATGTTATCCGTTCAAGGCAATAGTTCCCATATCCGCACAAACAGGAGAACAGGTCGAGAAACTTATAGAGTCTTTGTCAGGTTTTCTTCCAGAAGGGCAGGCTTTTTTCCCTGAAGAAAATCTTACTGACCTTTCTGTCCGTTTTCTGGCAGGAGAAATTGTCAGAGAAAAAGTTTTTCGTCAGACAGGCCAGGAAATTCCATATTCTGTTGCTGTATCAGTAGATATTTTTGAAGACGACAAAATAAAAACAGATCTTACCAGGATTCACATCACAATCCATGTGGAACGCGACTCACAGAAAGGCATTTTAATTGGAAAAGAAGGAAGTAAACTGAAGAGAATCGGCGAAGACGCCAGAATAGAAATCGAAAAAATGCTTGGCAAACGGGTATTTCTTAAACTCTTTGTCAGGGTCGATAAAAACTGGTCAAAAGACATGAAGTCTTTTTCAAGATTTGGTTACTGATGATTTTATCTTTTCACCCTTGTTTTGAAGCTGACAAGAATGTTCTGTGCGCAGGAAGGCTTCCTGATGAAAAAGACCTTGCGCTTATACGTTCTTCTGATGCCGTTATTCTGCCTCAGGGCTGCAAGGAACCTCTTTACAGAATGGCAAGCCAAAACTGCAACCGCGTTTTCCCTGATTACACGGCAAGGTTTTCTCATCCCGGAAAACTCGGTCAATCAAGGCTTTTCATGGAAACAGGAACCCTTCATCCTGAAACCATTGCTTTCGACGATTACAGCATGTTTGACAGGTTTTGCGGAAAAAATATTCATGAATTGCCTTTTTCCTTTCCTCTTGTTATCAAATTTGATTGGGGCGGGGAAGGAGACAATGTCCATATCCTCAGATCGGAAACCGAGCTCAAAAAACTAATTGAGATGATTCAGGATTTCGAAAAAACCGGCCAAAAAGGCTTTCTGATCCAGAAATACATTCCTGCAGGCGGGAGATCTTTAAGAGTTGTGGTTATCTACAAACATTATGAATCTTATTGGCGGATACACGAAGACAATGGAAATTTCTACTCAAGCATTTCAAAAGGTGCAAGGATTGATAAAACTTCAGACACTCGGTTACAAGAGCAGGCAATAGATGCTGTTTCATCTTTTTGCTTCAGAACCGGCATAAACCTGGCCGGTTTTGACATCTTATTTTCCTCTCAGGAAGAAAATCCTCACCCCGTTTTCCTGGAAATAAATTATTTTTTCGGAAGGCAGGGTTTGGGAGGTTCTGACGCTTACTATGAATTACTTGTAGAGCAAATCTACAGATGGATAGATGAACAGAAAATCAAATGAAATCATTTGCCCTGAATCTGGAAAACGAAGACATAAACAAAGAGCGCCGAAAAGCAAGAGAGTTAAGGGCTTCTCAGTGGTGGAAGCGCCAGTGTGCCAAGGGCATGTGCGGATACTGCAAGCAGCCGACCCCTGCCGCTGAACTGACAATGGATCACATTGTACCATTGTCTCGCGGTGGAAAATCGACAAAAGGAAATGTCGCTGCAGTATGCAAGGCATGTAACAATGACAAGAAGCAGAAACTCCTGATGGAATGGCAATCCTGAAAAAAATCTTGACACCAATCAAAACGATAAATAAATAAAGCAAGATAATGAACAATTAATATATAAATCACGATCATTTTAAAACTTGACAACAAGGTGAGGAAACAACGTGGACATTATTGTATTGCTGAAACAGGTTCCTGCAACCGAATCCATAATTCAGATTGCAGGAGACGGCAGATCCGTTAGGACTGATGATGTAAACTGGGTAATAAATCCTTATGATGAATTTGCTGTCGAGGAAGCACTTCGTATCCGCGAGAAACAAGGAGGCACAGTTACCATTGTTTCGGCTGGAACCCCCAAAGCCTCTGAATCTATCCGTACAGCTCTTGCAATGGGTGCTGACAGGGGTGTTCTTGTAACTGATCCAGGGGTTTATTCCTGCGATGGCCTTGGAACGGCAAAGATTCTGTCAACTGCAATCAAGACCATCTCTTTTGATCTTGTTATCGCAGGACAACGTGCAGTAGATGATGAAAATTTTCTTGTCGGAGCAGCAGTTGCAGAATTTTTGGATATACCCTTCGTCTCTCTGGTTACAAAGCAGGAAATTGCAGATGGCAAGATACAGTGCCACAGAAGCATTGAAGGCGGAACCTCTGTTATAGAAGCACCTCTTCCGGTTCTGTTCACCACCCAGCGCGGACTTAACGAGCCTCGTTATGCATCCCTTCCCGGAGTCATGAAAGCCAAAAAGAAGCCAATTGATACAAAGACCTTGGCAGATCTGGGGATAAATGATCCGGCAGTGTTAAAACCTCTCTCAAGGGTTATTGCAATGAGGCCGCCTGAAAAAAGAAAAGCAGGAAAACTAATCGACGGTCCCACTCCTGGGGCAAAGGCTGCCGAACTTGTCAGGCTCCTGCATGAAGAAGCTAAAATAATTTAATAAAAAAGACGATAAGGGTGAGGTGATTTTTTAAAGGAGAGATTTATGTCACAAAATATACTGGTTGTTGCAGAATATGTGGATGGCTTTTTCCGGAAAGTGTCTTTTGAAGCTGTCAGCATGGCAAGACAAATGGCTGACCTACTTGGAGGAAAGTTAGTCGTCCTTGTTCTAGGAGAATCTGTAGAGGATTCTGCAAAATATATGGCAAAATATGGAGCAGACAGGATTATTGTAGCAGAACATGTCATACTTAAGGACTATTTAACAGAAACATATACTTCAGTTGCTGATGAGGTTGTAAGGAAAGAATCCCCTGCCTTTGTTCTTTTAGGTGCAACAACCCAGGGGAAAGACCTTGCTGCAAGTCTTTCCGCCCGACTTTACGCTCCTCTTGCAACAGATTGCGTTGATATCAGGTTTGAAAATGAGAGATTTACAGCAACAAGACCTGTTTACGGCGGGAAAGTCCTCTCTGATGTCATATTCGAAGGCAGTCCCGGAATCATAACTGTCAGGCCAAATGCATTTGCTGCAAAAACAATCACTTGTCCGGGTCTTTTAGAAAAATATCCTGTAAGATTTGAAAATCTCAGAACAGCCTGCCTGAAACGCCAGATGGATGAGGGTGGAAGGGTCGAGCTTACCGAAGCAGAAGTCGTTGTTTCAGGCGGAAGAGGAATGGGAGGAAAGGATTTTTCAGTGATTGAAAATCTTGCATCACTGCTAAATGGTGCAGTAGGGGCATCCCGCTCTGCAGTCGATGAAGGATGGAGGCCAGTATCTGATCAGGTAGGACAGACCGGAAAAATTGTCTCTCCCAATCTCTACATTGCCTGCGGAATCTCCGGGGCAATACAGCATTTTGCAGGAATGCAGACATCAAAAGTCATTGTTGCCATTAACAAGGATTCAGAGGCTCCGATTTTTTCCAGGGCAGATTATGGCATAGTAGGAAATCTTTTTGAAATACTTCCTCTTGTTACTGAAGAAGTTAGAAAACTGAAAAATGCATAGTTTACAGAGCTGATTGCAAAAGTCTGTCGCTGTCATCCCGACGAAACCTGGAATCCAGTCTTTTCAATAGGTTCTGGACACAGGATTATCCCGGTATGACGGTTTTAATCTGTTTTGTAATTGGCTCCATAGCTTAATGAGGATGCGTTATGAATCATGAACATGAATCTATGGAAATGGATGTCCTTTTTGTAGGCGGCGGCCCTGCATGTCTGGCAGGGGCAATCAGGCTGATGCAGAACGCAAAAGAAAAAGGACAAAACCTTGAGGTTTCTGTCATCGAAAAAGGCTCTGAAGTAGGGGCTCACAGCCTGAGCGGTGCAATTTTAAATCCGATTGCATTAAAAGAGCTCATTCCCGATTTTCTGTCCATGGGCTGCCCTGTTGAAGCAACAGTAAGAGATGATGAATTCTATTTTCTTACAGCAAAAAAAGCCTATCGTATACCATTCATCCCTCATTATCTTGAAAACCAGGGTTATTATGTCATAAGCCTTTCGCGCTTTTGCAGATGGCTTGCTGAAATTGCAGAAGGTCTTGGAGTAAACATTCTGCCAGGATTTGCCGGTAAAGAAGTTCTCTATGCCCCTGGAAAATCAGCAATTGCAGGAATAAGAACAGGTGACAAGGGAATAGGAAAGGACATGGTTCCAAAAAGCAATCATGAACCAGGGGTTGACATCCTTGCCAAAGTCACTGTGTTCGGAGAAGGCGCCAGAGGCAGCCTGATGAAAGATATTCAAAAGAAGCTGGGAATTTCCAGCGGTTCAATGCCGGAAGTTTTTGAAACAGGAATAAAGGAGGTAATCAAGCTTCCTGATGACAATTATTTTACTTCCAGCCACGGCAACGATCTTCATTTCATGGGATACCCTCTTGACATTAATACTCCGGGTGGAGGATTCATCTATGAAATGAAGGATAACCATGTTGCAGTCGGATACCTGACTGCACTTTCTTACCTGAATCCTTTTACCGACCCTTATGACAATTTGATAAGGTTTAAGCTCCATCCGTTTGTTGCAGGTATTTTAGATGGTGGAAAAGTCGTTGAACAAGGAGCAAGGGCTGTGTCCATAGGCGGCTATTATACCATACCAAGGCTTTTCGTTGACGGCGGGATATTTGTAGGAGCATGTGCCGGAATACACAATTCACCCGCAATCAAAGGCATTCACACAGCCATGAAATCAGGAATGCTGGCAGCAGATGCCATATCCCTTGCTTTTGAACGAAGTGATTTTACTGAAAAAACGCTTGGAAAATACCTGGATCACTTTGAAAAAAGCTGGCTGAAGAAAGAGCTTTTTGAAGGAAGAAATTTTGCCGCTGCCTTGAATAAAAAAGTCCCTGCTAAATTCTTACATCTTGGTGCACAATATCTAAGCGATGGACTGGGCTTCAAGGACAGGCTTCCTTTGAAAGAAGACCACTCAACTTTAAAACCCGCAAAGCAGGGACAAATTTATTCAGGAGTTAACAGCAAGCTCTTCGATGGTGTCCTTGTTGTGGATAAACTGACAGGCGTGTATCTGTCCAAGACACTCCACAGAGAGGACCAGCCTTCTCATATCAAGGTTCATGATCATAATATCTGCATTACAAAATGTCATGATCTCTTCAAAAATCCATGCACCAGGTTCTGTCCCGGAAATGTTTATGAAATCCATGAGGATGAAAAAACACTAAAAAAAGAGCTGAAATTAAACCCTTCCAACTGCCTCCACTGCAAGACCTGTGACATAAAGGACCCTTTCTGCAACATCACCTGGACATGTCCTGAAGGAGGAGATGGGCCTGGCTACAGAATGGGGTAAGAATTTTATTATCAATCAACCTTGTCCTTGATCAGAAGCGTTGAAGGATCAAGGATGAGAACGGGCTGGCCGGAAGTAAGGCTTGCGCCTTTTATTGCCTTCAGGAAAACGGCATTGCTTTCGGGCTGAAGTTTTATTGCCACATCAAAAAAATCTCCCATGCCTTCATTGTCTGAAGAAAAAAAATCTGACCCGTTTTCCTTGTCTTTCTGTGTTCTGATGGAGAACCAAACAGGAAGGCGATAATCTGATGCGAGGGCTTTCAGATCGCTTAAAATACTGTTCACTGGTTTATCAAAAGGCAGCCCATCTATAAGAAGCATCTGGGGAAAGAAAATTCCCTGGGTTGTTAAATCTGTGAGACGCTCTTTAAGCCTTGGAACACTGAATCCTTCAACCTGAAAGGTCATGATGAATCTGTGAGTTAAAATGGTTTCCCAGACCTCACCCATTGGATGTGTTTCATAACTTTTGGAAATATTACGAAAAACCTCTTCATACCAGAGAGCCACCTTGTTCACAGGTTCATTAAGGCTGATATGCAGGACATTTTTATTTCTAAGTATCGCGTTCAGTGCAATTTGAACCATCAACGCAGTTTTTCCCACCCCTGCATAAGCCAGAATTGCCCCAAAACCTCCTGCAGGAAGAAGATCATCTGTTTCATTACCAAGAAGGCTCAATGGATTTTTCAACATAATATCCTTTTTCAACATGGAAACATTCCTTTTATTAAGATAAATGACATTAGCAGAGGCTGAGGGAAAAACAGCTTTCTGCATTATATCTGAAACACCCACCAGGTTATGCGACATTCTTTTTGCTTTCAGAGGCCTTTTTAATGAGTTCTTCGGAAACAGACTGAGGAACCTGCTTATAGGTAGCAAATTCCATCGTAAACTGGGCTTTTCCCTGCGTGGCTGATCTCAATACAGTTGAAAACCCGAACATTTCTGCAAGAGGCACCTGTGCTTCGACCGAACAAAGCACCCCTTCGTCCTGAGCGCCTACTATCATCCCGCGTCTTTGGTTCAAGAGACCCATCACAGAACCCTGAAATTCGGTCGGGCTTTCCACGACAACTTTCATTATTGGCTCGTGTATAACAGCCTTTGCCCTGGCATAACCTTCGAGGAATGCGCCTCTGGCAGCAGCCTGAAATGCCATGTCAGATGAATCCACTGCATGGGATGCACCGTCATTTATAACAATCTTAACGCCTGTAACAGGATATCCAAGTTTTGGTCCTTTTATAAGACAAAGCCTGAATCCTTTTTCACATGCAGGTATATACTGGGTGGGGATCGCTCCACCTCGGATTTCATCTACAAACAAGAAAGGCTCTTCTGAAGGCTCCATATATCCTGCAATGCGGCCATATTGGCCCGAGCCACCTGTTTGCTTCTTGTGTATATAGTTGAACTCAGCTTTCTGGGTAATGGTTTCGCGGTAAGCAACCTGAGGCATGCCGGTTGTGACTTCTGCCTGGTATTCACGCTTCATGCGCTCTACATAGACTTCAAGGTGAAGCTCTCCCATCCCTTCAATTATTGTTTCATTGGTTTCATCGCTGTAATGAGACTTGAACGTAGGGTCTTCCTTGGTAAACCTGTTCAGTGCCTTTGACATGTTGATCTGGGATTTATTGTCCTTAGGAAAAATGGAAAGGGATATAACCGGAGCAGGCACAAACATTGAGGTCATGGTAAGGCTGAGACCAGGATCAACAAAAGTGTCGCCGGATGCACAGTCAATACCGAATAAAGCGCCTATATGACCAGCGGAAATGGCCTCTATTTCTTCCATCTGATCAGCATGCATCCGAACCACTCTTCCTACTTTCACTTTGCGGCCATTGCGGACATTAATAATTGTTGAACCTTTTGCTATCAAGCCCTGATAGACACGGATATATGTAAGCTGCCCATATTGACCGTCTTCAAGCTTGAAGGCAAAGGCAACAACAGGCTTTTGAGTGTCTGTGGACAGGATTACAACTTTTTCATTGTCGTTCATGTCGAGCGCCTGGTTTACAACATCAGAAGGACATGGAAGAAGTCCTGTGACTCCGTCGAGAAGAGGCTGGATCCCTTTGTTTTTATAGGCTGATCCCATAAAGACAGGGGTAAGCTTGCGTTCTATGGTAGCTTTCCTTAAGGCTGACAGAATGAGTTCCGATGAGATTTCATTTTCTTCAAGGATTGCCTCTGTCAGTTCATCAGAAGACATGGAAGCTGCATCAAGCAATATATCGCGGTATTTTTTTGCCTCATCCGCCATATTTCCGGGAATATCCCCTTTTCGGACAATATCTCCTTTTTCTCCGTCGAAATAAAGGGCTTTCATGTCAATTAAATCAACTACACCTTCAAGATCTGCTTCAAGTCCTATGGGAATCTGGAGTGCTACAGGATTGTGTCCAAGTTTTTCTTTTAACTGCTGAATAACCCTGGCAGGATTTGCTCCGCTTCTGTCGCATTTATTGATAAATGCAATGCATGGGACATTGTAGCGTTTCATCTGCTGATCGACTGTAATGGACTGGGACTGCACCCCTCCTACTGCACAAAGCACAAGAATTGCTCCGTCAAGAACACGCAGGGAGCGCTCCACCTCTATGGTAAAGTCAACGTGGCCTGGAGTATCAATTATGTTGATCTGATGATTCTGCCACTCACAATAAGTTGCAGCAGAAGCTATGGTAATGCCCCGTTCTCTTTCAAGCTCCATCGAATCCATGGTTGCGCCTATTCCATCTTTTCCCTTCACATCATGGATAGTGTGAATACGCTTGGTGTAGTAAAGGATTCTTTCGGTCAGGGTAGTCTTGCCGGAATCAATGTGAGCACTGATACCGATGTTTCTGACTTTTTGGATATTTTTTTCCATAGAACTCACTTCCTTAAAAAAATTATAAAAGCCTTTAAGAAAAAAAAACCCCTCATTTGGAAGATAGCATCCATATGGGGGTTTGAATACATCTAAAAATTAACCTTGTAAGATTAGTATATTTCTATCATCATGTCAATGTTTTTCTCAGGAATTATTTTTTTTGAAGATTACAAAAAGATGCTGATGCAGCTCAATAACGTTGTGACCCTGAATCAGTGTCCAGGGCGGAGGCGCTTGTTGAGAAGCTTTACCTTTTTTCAATATCTGTAATAATCAGGTTTGTATGGCCCTTCGACCGGAACTCCAAGATAATCAGCCTGGAAAGCTGACAGCCTGGTAAGACTTACCCCCAGTTTTTCAAGATGAAGTCTTGCTACTTCTTCATCTAAAAGCTTGGGAAGGGTATATACCCTGATCTCGTGCTGCTTGGTTGCAAGTGCTATCTGAGCCATGCACTGGTTAGTGAAGCTGTTGCTCATAACAAAGCTGGGATGACCTGTAGCACATCCAAGGTTTACAAGCCTTCCTTCTGCAAGGATCAGGATTGCCCTGCCTGACTCCAGCGTCCATTTATCAACCTGGGGCTTGATGTTTTCTTTTCTGCATTTCGGGTTGCCTTCCAGATAGGTCATCTGGATTTCATTGTCAAAATGGCCAATATTGCAGATTATGGCCTCATTTTTCATCTTTTCCATGTGAGTTCCGGTAATAACATGATAACAGCCTGTGGCGGTTACAAAAATATCGCCTATTCCTGCTGCTTCTTCCATGGTCATTACCTGATAGCCTTCCATTGCAGCCTGAAGTGCACATATGGGGTCGATTTCAGTAATTATTACCCTTGCTCCAAAGCCACGCATGGACTGAGCACAGCCTTTTCCGACATCACCGTAACCGCAGATCACAACCACTTTTCCAGCAATCATAATATCAGTTGCACGCTTTATACCATCGGCAAGGGACTCCCTGCATCCGTAAAGATTGTCGAATTTGGACTTTGTGACAGAGTCATTCACGTTGTAAGCGGGGAAAAGAAGCTCTCTTTTTTTTGCAAGATGATAGAGCCTGTGTACTCCAGTAGTGGTTTCTTCTGAAACACCGCGGATTTTTTTTGCAATCCCTGTCCACAGCGACGGATTTTTTTTGAAACTCGCCTTCATTCTTTCAATAAGACATTTCATGTCAGTGCTGTCATAGGCTTTATCAAGAAGGGATGGGTTTTTTTCAATCGCAAATCCCTCGTGTACGTAGAGGGTGGCATCTCCTCCGTCATCAACTATAAGATCAGGACCAGTTCCGTCTGGCCATAAAAGGGCCTGCTCTGTGCACCACCAAAAATCCTCAAGCGTTTCTCCTTTCCATGCAAACACTGCTGCAGAACCATTTCTGGCAATTGCTGCTGCAGCATGGTCCTGGGTAGAAAAAATATTGCATGTAGCCCAGCGCAGATCTGCCCCAAGAATCTTCAGGGTTTCGATGAGCATGGCTGTTTGAATGGTCATATGAAGGCTGCCCGTTATTTTTAAGCCATTGAGTGGTTTTAAAGGCCCGTATTTTTCACGCACGGCCATGAGGCCTGGCATTTCATTTTCTGCCAGCTTCATTTCCTTGTTCCCAAAATCAGCAAGGGCAATGTCTGCAACCTTGTATGGAAGTGAAAGATCAATATCCAACACCGGTTATATCTCCTTGTTTTTTTTAGTTGGTTTTTGTCAGATTCCTGCTTTTTCTCTGAGAAGGCTCGATATGCTCGTGTTTTCCCATGTAAATTCCGGTTCATTTCTTCCGAAATGGCCATATGCTGCGGTTTTTCTGTATATTGGCCTGAGAAGATCGAGGTACTCGATGATTGCAGCAGGTCTTAAGTCAAAGACTTCAAGAACGATTTCCTTGACTCTTTCTTTTGAAATAAGACCTGTTCCCATCATATCGATCATTATGGAGACAGGTTCTGCAACACCTATTGCATAGGCGATCTGGATTTCACATTTTTTTGCAATACCTGCGGCCACTATGTTTTTGGCTACATGCCTTGCCATATAAGATGAACTGCGGTCAACCTTGGAAGGGTCTTTCCCTGAAAAACATCCTCCGCCGTGACTCCCCTGTCCGCCATAAGTGTCTACAATGATTTTTCTGCCTGTCAAACCGCAGTCTCCCATAGGCCCGCCTATTACAAATCTGCCTGTAGCATTTATATAATAGCGGGTGTCTCCATCAATCATTTCTTTCGGGATAACTTTCTTTATTACTTCTTCAATTATGGCTTCTTTCAGGTCTTCGTAAGAGACATCGGGCTTATGCTGAGCTGCAATTACAATAGTGTCAACTCGTCTTGGGGTTCCATTTTCATATTCAATCGTCACCTGAGACTTGCCATCAGGACGAAGGAAATTTAGGCTTCCGTTGTGACGAACTGTTGCAAGGCGCTTACACAGCTTGTGTGCGTACATTATGGACATGGGCATCAGCTCCGGAGTTTCATCTGTAGCAAACCCGAACATGAGTCCCTGATCTCCTGCGCCCTGTTCCTTGAAAAGCCCTTCGCCTATGTTAACACCCTGGGCAATGTCAGAGGACTGATGATCTATGCTGGTAATCACAGAGCAGGTGCTCCAGTCAAAGCCCATCTGGGATGAATGGTAGCCGATGTCTTTTATCGTCTCTCTGGCAATTTTAGGCATTTCAACGTAACAGGTGGTTGAAATCTCTCCTGCTATGAAAACAAGCCCTGTTGTGACAAGCGTTTCACATGCAACCCTGCAATTTTTATCCTGAGCCATTATAGCATCAAGTATTGAGTCAGAAACAGCATCTGCAACCTTGTCCGGATGCCCTTCTGTTACAGATTCAGACGTAAAAAAGAATTTTTCTTTACTCATACGGTCTCCTTATGAAATTATTATTTCTGTATTGGGAAAAGCATTGCATTATCTATCAGTCGGGTTCTTCCGATTTTTACTGCAAGAGCCATTATTGCCGGCTTTTCAACTGTTATCAGATCTTCAAGTGTGTCCGGATCACAAATCGCAATATAGTCAATGTTTGTTTCAGGAAATGAAGATATGAGACTAGTTGCTGCCATTATGAGGGATTTGGCTTCTGTAACGCCTTGTTCCAGAAGTTTTTGGGTCTGACAGAGAGCTCCATGAAGGCTAATGGAAGATGGCCTCTGATCAGGCGTTAAATAAGAATTTCTAGAGCTCATGGCAAGTCCGTCCGGTTCACGGACAGTCGGACTGCTTATTATCTCTATATCCATGTCCAGATCATCTACCATTTGCCTGATAACCATTACCTGCTGATAGTCTTTTTGACCAAAAACTGCCGAGTGCGGTTTTACTATGTTAAACAGTTTTGTCACTACTGTCGCAACCCCTCTGAAATGAGTGGGTCTGAAGCTGCCGCAGAGATGAAAAGGAAGTTTTTCAAGTGTAACATAGGTTTGAAATCTCTTGCCATACATTTCTTCAGGGTTCGGGAAAAACAGAATATCAGCGCCTTCCTGCCTGCAAAAAGACTCATCGCGTTCAAAATCTCTGGGGTAAGTAGAAAGGTCTTCACCTGGTCCAAACTGAGTGGGATTGACAAAAATGCTTACGACAAGAGTATCGGCAATGCTTCTTGCCACCCTCATCAATGAAAGATGACCTTCATGAAGATAGCCCATCGTTGGAACAAAAGATATGGTTTTACCTATGCTTCTGATAAAATTTGATCTTGCCTGCATAACTGATTTTAAAGTGATGATCTCGATTTTGGCTCTCCTTATTCTAATAATCAGAACATCTCTTGTAGATATTAAATGAATTTTTACCATAAAGCCATACATTTTTCAATGAAGCCATTGATGATTTGACTTTAGGCACCTGCTCCTATATAAAGCGGAAAAATACAATAGTGCTGAAAGGAATAACCATGAATTTTGATTGTAATGACCAGAAGGCCAGAATTGAGCCGATTCAATTAGGTCTGAAAAGCCAGTTCAGGTTCAGGTGTCATAAAGGTGTAAGCTGTTTTACGAGATGCTGCAGAGGAATAAACATCATCCTTACACCTTATGACATCATTCTTCTGAAAAATCGCCTCGAGCTTTCATCAGAACAGTTTCTTGCCCTTTATACAGTTCCTCAGCTCCTCGAGAAAACAGACCTTCCACTTGTTTTGTTAAGGCTTATGGATGATGAATTAAAGTCCTGCCCATTTGTGAAAGACGACGGATGTCTTGTCTATTCGGATCGTCCCACCACCTGCCGGTATTATCCCGTAGGAGTTGCTTCTCTGAGCCATAAGGAGGGGGCTGACGATAACGGATTCTACATAATGATAGAAGAGCCTCACTGCAGGGGTTTTGAGGAAGATAAAAAGTGGACGGTGAGTGAGTGGAGAAAGGATCAGGGTGTAGATATTCATGATGAAATAAATGCGGGATGGACTGATCTTGTCGTTCGTAAACGGTCTTTTCCAAAGAATATTCAACTGACGGAAAAAGCCAAACAGTTGTTTTTCATGGTCAGCTATAACATCGATTCGTTTCGCGATTTTGTATTCAACAGTTCTTTTCTGAAAAAATATCCTCTTGAGGATCAGGTAGTTGAAACAATAAAAACTGATGATGCAGAATTGCTGAACTTCGGGATCACATGGCTGAAAAAAGTTCTTTTTAAAGAAAACAGCCAGGTTTAATCAATTGCAGCAGTAGCGTTGCAATTCAGCGATACATTTTTTGCCTTGCATTTGCTCCTGCAACCAGGACCCCGACATTTACATCGACATAATCAAAGATTCTGGCTTGTTTTTTACCAGGTGCAGGCCGAAGAACCCTTCCTATGTACTGAACCACCCTTCCGCTGAAGCGAACTGGTGTTGTAAGAAAGATAGTTGACAGATCAGGGCAGTCAAATCCCTCACCGATAAGCTGCCCTGTTGCAATCAGAACTTTTGCGCGGCCTTCTTCCAGTTTTTTAAGTATCTGGGTTCTTATGACTATATCCACATCTCCTGTTATAAGCTCTGAAACAATTTTATGTTTGTAGGTCAGTATTGCTTTGAGGGTTTCGCAATGATTTTTCCTGTCTGACAAAACAAGGCAGATCCCTTCTCTTGTCCTTGCTTCAGCAGCCACATCAGAAGCAATCAAATGGTTTCTGACATCATCAGATGTCAACTCCGAGAGCATTTTACTGTATGCTGTTACAGGATCATGATTAGGCTTGAACTCTGTCTCGCGGACAATGACTTCTGCTTGTAAAATATCTCCTGTTTGTATGAGCTGATTCTTGTCAATCGAATGCCGGACATCCCCTAGATACCAGAAAATGAGCTTTGAAAGGTTATCTCTGCGCCATGGAGTTGCAGAAAGACCCATCATGTATTTTGAATCAAACTTTGAGACTGCCTCGGTAAATGTCCTGCTCGGGCATCTGTGACATTCGTCAACAATCAGAAAACCGATCCGAGGGGCAATTTCTTCAGCACATTTATAAAGCGATTGAACCAGAGCAATTGTTATTTGTTTTCCTGACTTCTTCTTTCCGGAGCCTATAAAACCGATCTCTGTTTCAGGTATATTTAAAAAATGCTCAATTTGTTTCGCCCATTGAATGGCAAGTTCTTTTGTGTGAACAATGATAAGGGCTGGCTGCTTTCTGATTGCAATCATCTGGATTGCCATGATGGTTTTACCGCTTCCAGTAGGCGCTGCCAGTGTTCCGAAATGCTTACCAAGCATGGCATCAACGGCAATCTTTTGAAAAGGTTTCAATGATCCGGAAAAAGTATAATCTATTGGGATAAAAGTCCTCCGTTCGTCTTGAATGCTGTATCCAATGCCTTCTGTCTTGCATCTGTGCATGAGGGCTCCCATATATCCGCGAGGAATAAGCAGCCCTCCGGAAGAAGTGCGGATATATAAGCAAAGTGTCTTGGGTGTTGACCAGTTCCATCTTCCCATCCTCTCATTTTCCAGCCATTTTGGATTAGGGATTTCAAGCTGGGCTGTAAGATGTTTGTAAAGATGTTCAGGAATCTCTTCAAGATGAATACTCTTGTTGAGTATTATCGTAAGTATTTTTGCAGTTGGCATGATTTCAATCCTTATCATTTTTTTCGCAAATTCTCAAGAATTGTGGCAACCCATGATCCTGCTCTTTCTTCACTTCAACTGCACCCCAGGAAAGGAAAATACCAGGGCAGGCATACAGTTTCTATCTGCTATTGTATTGTCCTGATAACACTCCAATATCTTTTCCATTGATGCTGATGTCAATCCCGTTATCCCTGAGTATTCGGGTTAACGCGCTCTTACGACAATCCCCTACCGCCCTATCTGTAGATTTCTGGATATCACAATTCTTCTTGACTATTGTATTCTGTTTTTTGTAATTAAAAAAATGAATGGGTTTTAAATATTTTATTTTTGTTTAGAATATTTTGTATTTCTATTGAAGCCGAAGGGCAAAACTGATTCTCTCATGATCACACCAACTTCGATGTTCACTATAAGCATCTCATTCATTAACCCTTTTTAAGGAGGCGTTACTATGAAAAAAAGACTTTCCAGGAACAAGACGGTTTGGACGGGTGTCATCATTTTTCTGTTGCTGGTTTTACCAACCATTGTAATGGCTCAGGCTAAGCCCATTGTACTTGGCATGCCCACATCATTCTTCCAGCCCCTGACCGGTTCATCCAAACTTGCCATAGAAATGGCAATTGATGATATAAACAAGGCAGGAGGAATTTTTGTCAAGGATGAGGGAGTGAGCCGACCTCTGAAACTTGTAACAGCAGACACCCGCTGCGGCGAACCTGGCACGCCGGTGCATGCGGCTCTAATGGCTGTTGACAAGCTGATTGCAGACGAAAAACCAGATGCCCTCGTAGTAGCGCCTTTCCGCTCCGAGGCAATGGTGGCAACAATGGATCTCATCGCAAAATACAAGATGATCACTATCCAGACAATAGCTCAGTCTCCAAGGCTTATTGAGATTTACAAGGGTGAGCCCGACAAATACAAATACTGGTTCAGGGCAACTTCGAACTCAATATATGTAGGTACAGCCGCAGCTTCGACAATGGATGCTGCCAGGAAACAGTTCGGTCATGACAAATTCTTCATTATTGCCCAGGATACGGCATGGGCAAGGGCGGCAGCAGATGCAGCCAAAAGCAGGATGGAGGGTCTGGGGTGGAAAACCGTGGGTTATGAGCCAGTGGCTGTCGGCACCAACGACTTTTCACCTATCCTTAGCAAGGTAAGAACATCCGGCGCCCAGATGCTTTATGTTGTTGGCGACATGCCCACCCTTCCAGTATGTTTTAAACAATGGAAGTCCATGAGAATCCCCTCTATGCTCTTTCTTGATTTTGCTGTGGTCACTTCTGCAAAGGCTTGGACAACCTACGGGGACGATCTTGATTATGTACTCGTCATGCCGTTTCCAGGCGGAACAGGAGCTCCTGTCAAGGCTTTACCCTTATCCATAGAATTTCACAATAAATGGAGGGACAAGAAATTGCCTTTGATGGATGATCCGAGGACAGTTTCCTCAGCATATGATGCGGTCTATATCCTGAAGGATGCTATAGAGAGAGCTGGCTTTGTTCCTTCCAAAGATCCCGATAAATTTGTAAGTTTCCTCGAAACCACTGACATTACGGGTGTTTCAGGAAAAATAAGATTTGACAAGGCAAGCCATCAGCAAATATTTGACGGCAATCCTAACGAAGGTGCTATCATAGTTTCCTATCAGTGGCGCTCCGGAAAGATGGTACCTGTTTTCCCTGAAATAGTGGCAGAAGAAAAGATAGCTCTTGCCCCTTGGGTGAAGTAAGGAGAGGAAGAAATGGAGATTTTCTTCTATGGCATTACAAACAGTATAACCCTTGCCCTCATGGCAATTGGATTCAGCCTCACTTTTGGGGTCAGCGGAGTGGCCAATTTTGCACATGGTGCATTTTACCTCCTGGGGGGAATCATTACCTGGCTGCTCATTAACCTGGGCATCCCCTTTTTCCTGTCTGCACTGATTTCCATAGTTTTGGTAGGATTACTTGGTTTCGGACTTTACTGGGGGCTGATGTACCGCCTGCGGGGTCTTGCCATAAACGAGGTTATTGTGACTCTGGCTGCAGCCATAGTCATTATAGAATTATTGCGATGGCTGGGCTTTTCAGGGTTTACATACGTTCTTCCACCATTTGTCAAGGGCAGCGTCGAGATAGGCGGGGTCTGGATGGATTATCAGAGAATCTTCCTGGTGGTAATAGGCATTGCACTGATTGCCCTGCTCTATTTCTTCACCCACTGGACAAGGATAGGCCTATCATTCCGGGCAATAGCCCAGAATGAACGAACTGCAATAGCTCTTGGGATAGATTCAGACTGGACAGCAGCACTAAGCCTTGCCATAGGTTCCTCCCTTTCGGTTGTTGCAGCCTTAGCCATACTTCCTCTTGGTTCAATAGACACGGAAATCGGCTACGAGATATTGATCTATGCACTGGCAGTTGGTATCGTAGGTGGTCTGGAGAGTATCCCTGGTATCCTTCTTGCCAGTTTCATTCTCGGCTTTGCCCAGATTATAGTGGCCACTTTCTTTCAGGCCCAGTGGTTAACAATCATTACCTTGGGGGCAATTGTTCTCATTCTGGCAATCAAGCCCTCTGGAATACTCGGTAAATACAAAGAACTGGAAGACAGGGTGTGATATGAACTCATCTGTTGAATACAGAATAGAACGAATTGACAGGGGAATAAAGGTACGCAGTGATTCAATCTACATGTTATCTTCCTACAGGGATCTGGTCTACCTGTTTCTTCCAAGGCTCCTTCCGTTTGCCGCACTCATTGTTCTTCCCATTGTCCTTGAAGGGGGATACTGGCAAAAAGTTCTTTTTTATGCCTGCATCTTTGCTCTCTTGGCTTTAAGCTGGGATTTCATGGCCTCCGTAGGCCTTATCTCTCTTGGGCAGGCCTTGTTTTTCGGAGTTGGAGCTTATGTGTCAGGAGGGCTCAATTACTACTTGAAAATGCCCATATTCCTCACCATACCGCTGGCAACATTTGGGGGGGCACTCATATGCACACTCATCCTTGTCCCTGTCTTGAGGTTAAGAGGGGTATATTTCTCCATGGTCACTCTTGTCCTTCCTCTATTATTGTCCAATCTCGTCGAGACTCTGGGGATACTGGGAGGCACTTATGGACTCCTGTCGCTCAGCCCTTTTCCCAGCAGTTTGCTGGCCAGTTATCTTGCAGTTTTTGCTGTTATTCTATGCCTTTTTGGTTTTCGAAGGCTCATGACCGAAGACTATGGACTGGTGTTAAAAGGGATAAAAGATGATGAACTGGTGGTAATGTCTGCAGGGGTAAACATATACTGGTATAAGACTCAGGCCATATTTATTGCAAGTGCAGTAGGGTGCCTTGCAGGTGCACTTCTTACCCATTACTACCAGTTTGTTGGAAGATCTGCCTTCGCCCTCGACTATACCATATTGCCCCTTGCAGGAGCTGTGCTTGGAGGTCCTGGAGGTTTTGCAGGTGCCGCACTCGGGACATTCATCCTCGTTCCGCTATCAGAAATGCTGCGCGCCTTGGGCGGTCTCCGCATCGCACTTTACGGAATCATCTTGATCGGAGCTCTGGTTGCCCTGCCTGAGGGAATCTTTCATTATATCGAAAGGAAATACCACCAATTTGAAAGGCGTGTGAGGATTTAGGATGAATAATGAGGTTATACTCAAGGTCGAGAATCTGACCAAGCATTTTGGAGGGGTAGTGGCTGTTGACAGTGTCGGTTTTGAACTAAGGAAAGGTGAATTCATAGGAATAATTGGACCAAACGGTTCCGGAAAGACCACACTCATAAACTTGATTACAGGCTTTGTGAAACCAACATCAGGAAAAATCTCCTATATGGGCAAAGACATTACCGGCATTGCCCCTTATAAGATTGCCTGCTTGGGTATTACCCGCAGTTTCCAGATGGCAAGAGTCTTTCACAAACTACCTGCATACAAGAATCTCATTGTACCGTTGTATTCCCCAAGAGTCAAGGCATTAGGGGGCGGCAAATATGGGGAACGAGATGATATGGCCCTTGACCTGCTTGATGAAATGGGCTTCGAGAGGGATTCTTTCGTCCCTTATAAACTGGCTGAAAACCTTCCTCACGGGTATCTGAAACGGCTTGATCTTGCCCGCTGTCTTGCCCTGCGCCCGCAACTTCTTATCCTTGATGAACTTTTTTCCGGCATGACAATGGCTGAAGTTGCAGCCACCATGCCCATCATTGAAAAATTCAACAGGGATGGTTTAACAATAATCATGGTCGAGCACAGGCTGAAAGAATTATTCCGTGTTGCCCCCCGTATCTTTGTAATGAATTTTGGCTCCAAGATCGCAGACGGCACCCCCCAGGAGGCAATGAAGCAGGAAGAGGTCCAAAAAGCATATCTTGGTACGGAAGTGGAAGGTTGATGATGATGACGAAGATGCTAGAAGTAAAGAATCTTATGGTTTTTTTTGAAAATGCCCTGGCTATTAATGACCTCTCTTTGGAGGTCCATCAGGGAGAAATAGTTACTGTTCTTGGTTCCAACAGCGCAGGAAAGACCACCCTCATGAATACAATCTCTGGTCTCATTATCGACATGCTGGTGAAAGAAAAGAGAAAGGGAGGGGTGAGAATCACCCTCATGGGTGAAATCTGGTATGAAGGAGAAGATATACTGAAGATAAAGCCAAGAAACAGGATAAAACAAGGAATAGCTCTTTGCAGGGAACGTCATCCCATATTTCCAGAAAGTGACGTGGAAGAGAACCTGAGGATAAGCGCTTATCTTCGAAGAGATTCGGGTGTAAAGAAGAGTTTCGACTTTGTTTACTCCATCTTTCCGCCTTTGATTGCCCTCAAGAAAAGAAAAGCAGGGTTTTGCAGCGGAGGGGAGCAGCAGATGCTCTTCATCGGCATGGCTCTTATGACGGGTCCGAAGCTTCTTCTTCTTGACGAGCCATTGCTTGGTTTGAGCCCGGCTATGCAAAGCAGCCTCATTTCAGCCGTCAAGCAGATCAGGAAAGAAGGGATAACAGTTCTTGTAACAGAGCAATTCGCACGCCCGCTTTTGCCGATTGTGGACAGAGGATATGTCCTTGAAAATGGCATGCTTGCTTTTCAGGGCACTGGACAGGAGCTGAGGGAAAACCCTGAAGTCAGATCAACATTCATGGGGGTTTAGAATACAGAGATGGCCGAGTTTAAAAGCAACACAACTTATAAAGCCTTTGAAGAGGTGGCAAGAAAGAACGCTAACAAAAATTCCCTGATCTTTCTTGGCGAGAAATACTCGTATTCCGAATTGCAGGTTATGGTTCTCCAGGTAGCAGCAGGACTGTTTCAACTTGGTGTAAGAAGGGGAGACAATGTGATTCTCTATCTCTTCAATCTTCCCCAGACCATCATAGCATGGCTTGCCCTCCAGAGGATAGAGGCCATACCAGTCATGGTAGCCCCTGTCTATACTGCCTATGACATCAAGTATATGGCAAATGATGTGGGTGCCAAGGTCATCTTCTGTATGGATACGAATGTAAATTACGTTGTGGATATATTCTCTGAAACACCTCTTTCAAGGGTAATCGTTACAAATATGGGTGATTTGCTTCCAAGGTGGAAGCAGCTTCTCGGGAGGGGATTTGGCCGTATGCCAAGCGGCAATATCCCACAGACCAAGGAGTATGTTTCTTTCCGCGAATTGAAAGGCAATCCTGAAACCCTACCCCAATATGAGGGAAAGCCAGAAGACACGGCCACCATGCTATATACAGGCGGCACCACGGGGTTCCCAAAAGGAGTCCCCCTTTCAGCCGGTCTCTTCTTCCTTCGAACTGTGGAATGGGCACGGGCTGCCGAAGCTGTTACCCTTGCAGGAAAAGATGTCACCATACTTGCAGCCCCCCTTTATCATGTCATAGGCCAGATGGACGCAATGACCGCCTTGCTTGTAACAGGAGGTACTCTTGTAGTGATGCCGCGTGTGGTTCTGGATGCCATGTTTGATCACATAGAAAGATATGAAGCAACCCGAATGTTTGCAGTTCCTGCGATGTACAGAATGATTCTGGAACATGACCGGCTGGATAAGTATAATCTCAGCTCCCTGAAATACTGCGGTGCCGGAGGCGACGTTCTTCCCCAGGAAGTTGCCAGGCGCTGGCAGGAAAGATTTGGCACCCCCTTGTATCAGGGCTATGGAGCAACAGAGCTATGCGGTGCGATTTGCTTGAGCTATTCAGAAGATGGCACTCCACCAGAAAATTCAGCAGGAAAGATATCCCCGTTAAACAAGTTTAAAATTGTCGACCAGAATACGCTAAACCCAGTAAACCAGGGAGAGCAAGGAGAGCTTCTGGTTACATCACCTTATGCTGTTCAGGCTTACTGGAACAAGCCGGATGAAACTGACGCGGCCTTTCTTCAGATAGAAGGAGAGACCTGGTACAGAACAAGAGATGTGGTGGAAATAGACAAGGATAAATGGCTTTATTTCCGCGACCGTTCTGTTGATCTCATAAAGCATAAGGGCTACAGAGTGGCTGCCGCAGAGGTAGAACGAGTGTTGCAGGAACATCCTGCAGTAATAGCAGCATGTGTGGTTGGTATTGAAGATAAAAAAGTTGGAGAAAGGATAAAGGCCTTCGTTGTTCTAAGAGAGGACATTAAGGGGATCAGCGGCTTTGAGCTTACGAGGTGGTGCAAGGAAAGGCTTGCCCCTTACAAGGTTCCCCAATATATAGAATTCCGCGACATGCTGCCCAAGTCCAGAGTTGGCAAGTTCCTTCGAAGAGAGCTCAGGGAGGAGGAAAAACGAAAAAGGATTGAATGATGGAGGCAGAGGTCGGATGTCAATAGTGGAAACCAAATCATTCAAGCTGTTTTCCTTCCGGTATAGAATTTCTGTTCATAGGCGGCAGGTAACAAATTGTTTGATATTACAACATCCGAATTAATGGTACGGGGGAAGCAGCCGCACCGTGTAAGAGCGCGAAGCGTGCTAATCTGCTGGGCTGTTCAGGAGCTGGGGATGACAGCAACTG
>JBBIWB010000047.1:0-20766 GCA_037439445.1 Desulfobacteraceae bacterium
CCTTGCCTGCGGCCTTTTTACAAAGCCGTCCGACGGACTTTTTACGAGTTCATCAGTCTTGAAAGCCTGATGAAAAATTCATCAGTTTTTTTAAAGAGATATGTGTAAAATCAAATGAGGAGGAAGTTATGAAACGTTACTGGTTATCGGTTATTATAGCATTGAGCGCCACTTTGTTCATGTTCTATCAAAATGGTGCTTTTGCCGAGAAAACCGAAAATGCCCCTGTTGCACCCATAACAGAAGAAAAAACCGAGGTAAAGCCTGAAGAAACTGTTGAAGAAAAGATCACTGCCAATATAGATAAAACTTCTTTAAATAACGGCGGCAATATTACAATTACAGGCAATGCTCCGGCAGGTAAACCTGTTTATATTGAAATCTGGGCAGAAAAAACACTGCGTGCATCGCGTTTTGACGCTGATGTCGATACAGACACTGGAAAGAGACCATACATTTTTTACATGACAAGCGATATGCCTGCCTATTACAAACTTTTTGTGCCTGCAGACTTCAAGGATTCGCTTGAGAATGTTAAAAAAGACGGTGCAAAGTGGAGCTTTTCAAAGGCGTTATCAAACGCTGGAGCAACCGCTGTCTATTCAGTTCCTGCGAAGGCAAAAATAGACAGGTACCAGGCAACTCTCATGGGAAGCATAATAGGTTCCAGAGGGGAAGTTCTGCCACAGATGGACGAAAAGGAAAACAAGAGACGCTCAATGCAGCTTGTAAAAGCCCGTTTCAGGGATCTCGACAAGGTTATGAATGCAAATATCCAGATCAGTCCCGACGGCTCTTACAAGGCGGACTTAAATATCAGGGAAGGCCTTGCTCCTGGCAAATATTTTATCACAGCGGCTGTTGACAAGAATCTTAAAACAGAACCCCTGACATTTGAAAACAGCATCAGTTTTCCGACAGTCTATCTTAGTAATGCCGGAACAAGCCTTAACCTTTTAGGGCCTTTCATCCTGACTTTGGCAATAGCAATTTTTGGAGTGCTTATGGGCGCCGGAGGTGGCTTCATAATGAATCCATTGCTACTGCTGATTTGGCCGCTGCCTCATACGGTAGTTGCCGGAACTGTCATGCCTACAGTTCTCTTCTCTCAGGGAAGCGGAATTCTCAATTACTCCAGAATCAAGTTCATTAACTGGAAACTTGGTATAAGCATAGGGCTTGCAATGGTTGCAGGTGGCTTCATCGGACCCAAACTAACCGAAATGATAACCTTGAGTCAGTATAAATTCGTTTTTGGCTGGATATTGTTAATACTTGCAGCCCTGATGTTTTGGCAGACAACTCCTGGCTATTTAGCCAAGAACAAGAAGGAACAGGCAATTCTTAACGAGTTCAAGAAGAAGGCTGAAGCGACTGTTAAAAGTAAATAAGTATAATTGATTAAGGAGAAATTATCATGATAGTACAATTCTGGGGACAGGAATTCAAGGTTAATATGATTGTTGGCTGTATTGGTGGATTCTTTATAGCAATAGTCTCATCCATGTTCGGGTTCGGAGGCGGGCCTTTCATGGTTCCTCTGATGACAGTAGCTCTGGGACTTCCCATGTATCTTGTTGTCGGAAGCTCGCTTCTGGCTATTTTCTTTAACACTCTTATTGGTAGCATGCGCCATTTTCAGTTCGGAAATTTTGACCTGATTTTCTTTTGTATCATGTTTCCAGCAGCAATACTTGGCGGCTTCATTGCCCCGCAGATAGCAAAGAGGGTGAGCCCCCTCGTAGTAAAAAGAGTTGCTGTAGTAGGGCTTTTAATCCTGTCGATGAACCTGCTTGGGGTTTATTGATTCTATTTTATTGATATTTTGATGGCATAGTAAAAAGCAGAGGGGCAAAATGCTGCGTCTCTGCCTTTTTCAGATAACCATGGAGAAAGTACTATGGAAAAAGAAATTTACAGTCTGTGCTTTATGTGTTCCATCCGCTGTCCTATAAAGGTTCTGGTAGAAGCTGGACAGGTTAAATGGATTGAGGGCAATCCCCATGTTCCGGGCATGGAAGGAAGTCTTTGTCCGAGAGGCTCTGCAGGCATATCCCTTCTCTATGACACTGAAAGAATCAAATCACCCATGATAAGAACAGGGGAAAGAGGAGAAGGGAAATGGAAAAAAGCTTCCTGGAATGAAGCCCTTGAATATATTGCAGATAAACTTAAAGATATAATAGAGAAAAATGGTGCTCAAAGCATAGTCTTTGGGGAGCGCACAAATCTTGCCACACATGCAAGTAAAACTTTCATGAAGGCCATAGGCTCGCCAAACCATTTTACGCATGATGCCCTGTGCAAGGGATCAGTAAACACAGCCTGCAGGAGTCTCTTCGGGATAAACGACGCACAAATCGGGATGGATCTGAAAAACAGCAAACACATAGTTCTTTATGGCAGAAACATTTTTGAGGCCATTTCAGTCAAGGAAGTCAATAATCTCATGGACGCCTTGTCTGCCGGTGCAAAGCTTACATATATAGATCCAAGGGTATCTGTCACAGCTACAAAGGCAAGCCGCTACTGGATGATAAGACCCGGAACCGATCTTGCGCTTAATTACGCCCTCATACATGTAATTCTTGCTGAACGTCTTTATGATTCAGCATTTGTAGACAGGTGGGTACTTGGCCTTCCCGAGCTTCAGGATTTTGTCCTTAACTATACACCTGAATGGGCAGAAAAGGAAACGGGCATTCCAGCTTCTGAAATCATAGCTCTTGCCCGTGAAATGAGTAAAGACAAGCCATCAGTCATTTTCCACTTCGGTTATCGTGGAGCCCATCATGTAAATGAAATCTATCTTCGACGCTCCATCTTAATTTTAAATGCCCTCATGGGAAGCATAGAAGCAAAAGGCGGAGTTTTTTTCAAGAAAGGCCCGGGAGCTTTGGGGAAGAAACCACCAAGGAAATTAACTGACCAGACATTTGAAAAAATATCTCTTCCAAGATTCGACAAGGTAGGAACTGCCGACCTTCCTCTGCCTGACCCGGATCATGGTGTTCCTCAGATGCTTGCGCCTGCCATTTTAAACGACGACCCCTATTCGATCAAGGCATTGATTGCCAACAGATTCGACCCGCTGAAATCGATTCCTGACACCAACCAGATGAAAAGAGCCCTTGAAAAGCTTGATCTCATCGTATCAATTGATATAAACTACAGCGATATTGCATGGTATTCTGATGTTATCCTGCCTGAATCTGTTTATCTGGAACGCATGGATTGTGTTCAGCAGGCAAACGGGCTTAAACCTCAGCTTTATTTAAGGAAGCAGGCTGTGTTTCCACGCTATGATACCCGTGAAGCGGCAATGATCTTAAAGCAGCTTGCAGAGAGCCTTGGAATCGGGAATTACTTTCCTTATGAAAGCATGGAAGAACTCGTGCGATGGCAGCTTGAGCCCACAGGCTTTACTCTCGAAAACTTCGACCAGAAAGGCTTTGTAGCCTACGGAAAGGATCAGATATTCTGGAACAGACTGGAAGGGATTCAGTTAAAGACACCATCAGGAAAGATCGAGTTTAAATCTTCTCTTCTTGAAAATGCCGGTTTTCCATCTTTTCCGGAGTATCAGCCAGTAAGACTCTCAACTGATGATAGCTTCAGGCTGATTGTCGGAAGAACTGCCGCTCACACCCATGTATCTACTCAGAACAACATATATCTTAGTGAAATTTTTCCAGAGAATCAGCTCTGGATTAATTCAAGGAAAGCCGAAGCTCTTGGAATAAAATCAAATGAACTGGTGGAAGTTAAATCTTCCTGCGGTTCAGGTAACATAAAAGCCTTTGTCACTGATCTTATTCATCCGGATGCTGTATTCATGATTCATGGTTTTGGACACGAAGCAACACTGTCAACCCGAAGTTACAAAAAAGGGCTTTCGGATAGCATTCTCCAGGAAAATATTTCCGACAAGACAGGAGGCAGCCCCGCGCTTCATGATACATTTGTTACTGTGAAACCTGCCAGACAGTAAGTTAGATAGGGAGAACAAGAATGAGCAAATATTACCTGTTTCAGGATAAAAAAAAATGTATTGGCTGCCAGAGCTGCGAGGTTAATTGTAAAAGCAATAAAATGCTTCCGCGTGGCCCGAAACTCTGTCAGATAATAACCATAGGTCCTAAATTTATAGATGGTGCTCCTAAGGCTTCTTATGTCTTTATCCCGTGTTTTCATTGCGAAAACCCTTGGTGTGTGGCAGTATGCCCAACAGGGGCAATGAAAAAGAGGCATGAGGACGGCATTGTTCATATAGACGAGTCCCTTTGTGTCGGATGTAAAACCTGCATTACAGCATGTCCGTGGGGAGCTCCGCAGTGGAATAATGAAAAGGGCAAGGCTGTCAAATGCGATTACTGCATGGATCGTTTAGATAAAGGTCTGAAACCAGCCTGTGTTACTGTTTGCACTACTCATTGTCTGGAATTCGTACCCGGTGAACAAGCACCTCAGGTTAGACGGGAACGCCATGCTGCAACAGTTGCGGCAATAGAGTAGCGTCATGCTGCAAAGCACCGCTGTTCTGTTTTTTCATCCCTCATTTGGCTTTTTGTGAGCTCGTTAAACATGTCTGATAAAA
This sequence comes from Desulfobacteraceae bacterium, assembly GCA_037439445.1. Taxonomy (GTDB): domain Bacteria; phylum Desulfobacterota; class Desulfobacteria; order Desulfobacterales; family Desulfatirhabdiaceae; genus JBBIWB01. Next base: position 4,598 of record JBBIWB010000047.1, read on the forward strand.
GTTGTCCGGTCAATTCCACAATTTCAAGCCTCAGGGCGATTATTACCTCTGAGGCCATGACACACCCTAAAAACCTCAGAATTATAGATGAAATCCTTATCCTGATTCAAGAAATAGCAGAGGGAAGGGCAGGAAGTGATCATCTTTCTTCGATAGAAGCCATGGCTCATGAACTGATCTGTGAAGGCCTTGATGAAATTTCAAGAAAAACAGGTGAATCACTTGTCATGGCTCTCAGGGAACATCATGAAGTCTTCTTAAGCCATATTGAAACCAGAAATTGTGCTGCAGGAGACTGTCTGCGGCTGACTCCTGCTCCATGCCAGATAACTTGTCCTGCCGGGCTTGACATACCAACTTATGTCACACTGATTGGAATGGGCAGATATGATGAGGCAATAGATGTAATAAGAAAAGACAATCCTTTTCCTTGGGTCTGCGGCCTTGTCTGTACCAAACCATGCGAACTCATGTGTGTTCGCGGCAGGATAGATGAACCTGTTTCAATCAGGCACCTGAAAGCCTTTGCTGCAAAACAGGCAATGTCTGAACGAAAATACAATAATCCCGAAAAAAAACCGGACAAAGGAAAGAAGGTTTGCATAATTGGGGCTGGACCTGCAGGAATGAGTGCAGCCTACTATCTTGCACTCAATGGATACGGTGTCAGAATCCTTGAATCAATGCCTTTTGCAGGCGGAATGATGATGTTGGGAATTCCCTGTTACCGAATTCCCAAAGATGTGGTTGATCTGGAATCAGAGATGCTTGAGTATCTTGGAGTCGATTTCAGGTTTAATACTGCCTTTGGAAAAGATGTCAGTCTTGAGGAACTGAAAAAAGAAGGTTTTGAAGCCTTTTTCTTTGCAATTGGAGCTCAGAAGTCTTTTAAACTGAATTTGCCTGGAGAAGAAAATTTCCCTCAGGTCATCCAGGCCATTGATTTATTGCGGCAGATAACCATGGGGAAAAGAAATATCCCAGGGAAAAAAATTATCATAATCGGAGGTGGCAATGTAGCCATAGATGCTGCAAGAACCTGTATCAGACTTGGATGTGAAGAAGTGACAATGGCCTACCGCAGGACCCGCCTTGAAATGCCTGCAGATCATGAAGAAATTGAACAGGCCATAGAAGAAGGGATCAATATGTCTTTTTTAACCATACCTGCTGAGATCATGGGAGAAAACGGCATAGTCACAGCTCTTCACTGTATAAGAGCTGAAATGGTTTCTCAGGAAGGAAGCACAAGAAAATACCCTGTTCCGATTCGAGACAGCGATTTTTTCATAGAAGCCGATACAATTATCTCTGCCATAGGCCAGCAGGTGGATCACGACTGTTTGTCAGTAATCCCGGATCTGAAATGGACAAAAAGAAATACTATAGAAACAAACATGATCACCATGGAAACGAATCTGCCCGGGATTTTTGCAGCAGGAGATGCTGTCACTGGTCCTGCAACTGTCATAGAAGCAATAGCAGGCGGTAAAAGGGCAGCCGAATCCATAGAGCGCTTCCTTTCAGGGATTCCGCAGCCAAGCATGATGCCTGTTCCGACAAGACATCGAATGATGGACTGTACAGAAGTGCCTGTGCTCACCAAGATGAGTCTGAAACGCCCGCAGATGCCCTTGCTGAACATTGAAAGAAGGCGTAAAACATTCCATCAGGTTGAACTAGGTTACCCTGAACATGATATCAGGAAAGAGGCCATGCGATGCCTTCGCTGCGATGTTTGCATAAGATGCGGGCTATGTGAGAAGACATGCCGTGACAAGATGGGGATAGAGGCCTTGAAAATGGGATATATCCAGTTTGATAATCCATTGCCGACTGACTTCACAATTACTGAAGAGCGCTGCATCCTGTGCGGTGCCTGCGCTGAAAACTGTCCTACCAACGCCATGAGAATCGAGGATCGGGACGGTGAAAGAATCCTGTCTCTTTGCGGTTCAATACTTAATCGTCAGAAACTAGCCTGTTGCGAAGGCTGCGGATCATTCCTTGGAACTGAAAAATATCTTGACTACGTAAGCAGAAAAACAAGCTCAATAATAAAAATTAAAGAGACATGTCTGTGTGAAATCTGTTCCAGAAGAAAGATTGCAGAGTCAATGGCTTTATAGTAACTATATCCTGCCTGTGTTTATCAGACTTTCATTGAATATTTTATAAAATGCATTTCTTTCTTCGATGGCAAAAGAAAAGATTTTGTCAATTTCATCCAGATCCTTCAGATTGACAACCAGGTTAACGCTTTTTTTGAAAGCAGCCATCTTATCAATTGTGCGAAACTTTGTTGTTACCAGCACAACAAAAATTTTCCTGCGTAAGGACATGCCCATCCTTGCAACACAATCAAGGATGGGGTGATCATCAGGTGAATCGCAATCAAAAAGCTCATTTACAATTACTATGTCAAAAACATGTATCCTCATTTTATTCAGGGCTTCATCTGCATTTACAGGGTTTATGACATGATAACCTAAAAAATGAAGAGCTGAATGCAATTTCGATCTAGCTGCCTGATCTGACTCACATACAAGAGCTGTTTTTGCTCCTGTCACCAGGAAATCAAAATTTATCTCCCGTTCATGTTTAATTACTGACTGGATTTCACTTGACTTTGAAATTGGAACTGCCTTAGGTGTATCGTTATTTCCCGGCTGTATTTGAGTTCTTGTATCTATGGTGAGCCTGTTCTTGCATCGGGGGCAGGCAATAAAAACCACCTGACCTGCAGGCAATTTTTCATCTTGTATCTTGAACTTTCCCAGGCATTGATTGCAGACTACATCCATGACATCCCCTATGATTCACGTGTCTTGCATATTTTTTTTAGAGTGAACGCGCATCAAATCATGCTTTCCCATCCGGTTTCTACTTTTGACGATGCCTTCTTTTATATACTTCGTTTTTTGTCTTTTCCGTAACGACGGTCAATCTCAAGATTATCAATATCTCCTGTGTACTCGCCACGTCGCTTCTTGAGTGAATCTACCGCCCTGCCTACTATTCCTTTTCGTGAAGCATAAGCTTTGGCGGTTTCTTCTGAAATATGACCTTTTTCATACAAGTTAATGATGGATTCATCAAAAGTTATCATTCCAAAGGCTTTTCCTGCATGAATGATTTCATAAAAGGTTTTTCCTTCGGATTCGCCGTTTGAAATGACTTCCTTTATCCTCAGATTGTTTCCCATTATTTCAAATGCTGCCGTCATGCCTCCCCCTAATTTCGGAAGAAGTCTCTGACATACTATCCAGCGAATCGAATCTGCCAGTCGGGTCCTGACATGATTCTCTTCAAATGTCTTAAACATTCCAAGAATCCTGTTGATAGTCTGACCTGCATCAACAGTATGAAGAGTACTTAAAACAAGATGGCCTGTCTCTGCAGCAGTCAAACCGATTTCAACTGTTTCCCTGTCCCTCATTTCACCTACAAGTATAACCTTGGGAGCCTGCCTGAGAGCAGCCCTCAGACCACTTGCGAATGAATCAAAATCCTTTCCCAGTTCCCGCTGATTAAAAGTGGATTTTTTATGCTTGTGTATGAATTCAAGAGGGTCTTCAAGTGTCACTACATGAACTGACTGGGTTTTATTGATTTCATTTAAAATGGCTGTAAGGGATGTTGTTTTGCCGCTGCCTGTCGAACCAGTTACAAAAATAATTCCGTTTTTTTCCTCTGCCATTTTTATAAAAGCTGAAGGAAGGTTCAGATCATCACAGCTTGGTATCCTGGAAGTCAGCTTTCTGAGAACGATGGAATATTTACCTTGCTGAGAAAAAATGTTGACTCTGAATCTAGCCTCATCTCCAAGCTCATAGGACAAATCGCAAGAGCCTTCCTTGAGAAGTATCTCTGTAAGACGTCGATCTTTGTTGAGAAGGTTCAGGGCAAATATTTCTGTCTGAAAGGCAGTAAGTTCATAAGAATGAGAATCGACCTTCACTTCAGTCAGTACACCAGCAATTTCAACCTGAAAAGGTTTACCTGCAGTTATATTGATGTCAGAAATATCTTTTGAATAATCTATGATTTGTTTTAAAATATAGTCGCATTCAAGTTTCCGCATTTCAACCCCTGTCTGCTAGGATATCCATCATGCTTCTGTAAAATCCCTCGGCGGTGTCTTCAGTAAAGCCCTGAATTTCCCCTTGTCGTTGGATTTGGCATAAGCTTCATCAGCAGATATCAGTCCTCTGTTCAGTAAATCCATGATGGAGTCATCCAGAAGCTGCATGCCAAAGCGTTTGCCCGTCTGAATGGACGATGGAATCTGAAATGTCTTTCCTTCACGGATGAGGTTTCGTACCGCAGGGGTGGCAATCATTATTTCCATTGCAGCACATCTGCCTTTTCTGTCTTTTCGCTTGAAGAGAACCTGGGCAATAACAGCCCTAAGCCCATCGGCAAGTGTAGACCTGATTTGTTCCTGCTGGTTGGCAGGAAACACTTCAATAACACGATCAACTGTTTTGGCTGCACTTGAAGTATGCAGAGTCCCAAAAACCAGATGACCCGTTGATGCCGCTTCTACAGCCAGTGAAATGGTTTCAAGATCCCGCATTTCACCCACCAGGATAATATCGGGATCTTCACGAAGTGCCCCCCTTAACGCCGAACTGAATGTTCTGGTATGCAGCCCGACTTCCCTGTGATTTACTATACATCCGATACTTTCATGAACAAACTCGATGGGGTCTTCAACTGTAATGATATGGTCTTTGCGGCTCCTGTTTGCAAAATCAATTATGGATGCCAGGGTTGTCGATTTCCCGCTTCCCGTAGGCCCTGTTACCAAAACCAGTCCTCTGGGAAGAAGTGCGAGTTTGGATATTACTTCAGGCAGTCCGAGCTGTTCGGTAGTAGGAATTTTAGTCGGAATTCTACGAAATACAGCGGCTATTCCGTATTTCTGCATGAAAAAATTGACTCTGTACCTTGAATGTTCAGGAATTTCATATCCGAAATCAACATCGCCTGTTTCTTCAAAAACCTTGACCTTCTCTTCAGGAGTTATTTCATAGAGCAAGCTACGGAGTGTATCATTATCAAGCACCTTGTATTTAATACGTTCCATAGTGCCGTCTATTCTGAGAACAGGCGGCTGGCCGGATGCAAGATGAAGGTCTGATGCTTCCTGTTCATGCATTAATTTGAAAAAAGCATCTATTTTTGCCATGAAATTCTTACTCCTTCATCTTATACATAAAAAAAGACTAAGCTGAATTATCTTGCTGCCATATCAATCTGTCTTTCTCATAATCCTCATCACGGGCTTTCATCTGCGACCTGCCCATTTCAAGAAGTCTTTGATGTGCTTCGATTATGGAGCTAAACTGAGCTTCCATCTGAATTCGCTGGCTATTTAGCTGAACTATATCTTCATGCAGTTGGGACAGACGGCTGTATGCCTTATTGAGTATTCTTTCAGCCTGATTTTTTGCATCCAAAATGATAGACTCTGCTGATTTCCTTGCAGTTTCATTCATTTGTCCGGCCAGTTTCTCAGAATTGCCGGCAACACGGCTTATTGCCTCTTCCCTTGCTTTAATATCTTTAATTTCCTGCCTTAGTTTATCATTTTCCCTGATAAGCCTGTCAATGTCATCATACAAGGTTTCAAGGGTTCCTGCTATTAATTCAAGAAACTCATCGACTTCATGATAGTCAAACCCCCTGAACCTCTTACTGAACTGGTGTTGCTGAATATCAATCGGGGTAATCATGCCTTCTCGCACAGGTTCACCTTACATCATCATGCTGGCGGATAACCTCATAAGTGTATTTACCAGGAATGTCTGCAAAAAAATAATACCCATGAAGACAATTATAGGAGAAAAATCAATGCCGCTGAAACTTACTGGAATCCTGGATCGTATCTGAACCAGAACCGGTTCTGTAAGGGCGTTGATAAAACGTACAATGGCATTATAAGGGTCAGGATTCACCCAGGACAATACTGCCCTTGCCACAACAATCCACATATATAATGTCAAGACCATATCCAGAACTTTGGCCACAGCCATAAAAAAATTACCTATAATATACATTCACATATGCCTTTCATTTGAATTAAGAGAACAGCTCGGCAGAGGATACTTGTTCATAACACCCTGTTGGAACAGGATATCCCAAATGACAGAACTTCATGAATCCTGTCCAATATGGTACAAGACTCTATGCAACCTGGAAACTCATCTCTGATTTCACATCCCAGGCAAGGACTTTTAACCAGATATCCAATTTCGAAGTCGAATCGATGTTTATAATTTTTTTTAGTTGGTATATAGTCCATTCAAGCTGCACCAAAGAGTGATATATAAGTCTCTTTTATCACAAGATTTGCATGATAACAAGAAATTTGATGGTCTCGTAATAAGCCTTAAATCAAACGAGCCGACTAAGGATAACCATGGATACACAAAAAGCTTTTTCAATTCGTTCATTTGTTATTGTAACTCTGTTTGCAGTAGTCATGTGTTTACTTGTCATAGCTGCTGGTTACTGGTGTCTCGGGATTGTTTCAGAAAAAATTGTGACAGCCACAGCCAATCATGATATTCCGGAAATGAAATCTCTTGCAGACTGGTATGCAGTTTTTCAGTCCGATTTACTTAACTACTTAATACCATTGATAATTGCGGTTATTTTCATATCAAGTTTGTTTATGTGGCTACTTATTAGAAGAAAAAACCCATTCCAGGCAACGGTTTTACCCCATGAAAAGTCATCATTGCCTTTTGAAGACGGTCATGCCAGGGAAGAAATGGATGCCCGACTTTTTCTCCATCTACTTAGCATGCTGCAGAAAGAAGGCAGATTTCTAGATTTTCTTTCAGAAAAACTAGAAGATTATGAAGATGATCAGATCGGTGCAGCGGTGCGAAATATTCATGAAAACTGCAAAAGGGTAACTGAAAAATATATTTCCCTGAAACCTGTACTGGAAGCTTCAGAAGGCCAAAAAATATCCATCGAGAAAGGCTTTGACTCATCTTCCATTAAACTGGTGGGGAATGTCACAGGAGAACCACCTTTTACAGGCCTTATCCGCCACAAGGGCTGGAAAGCAGAAAAACTGGAACTTCCTGTCCTCTCCCGAAGCCTGGATAAGTCTCTGATTTCTCCTGCAGAAGTTGAAATCTGAAAGGAATATGCTCCGTGTATATTATAGGCATAGATCTTGGAACTACAAACAGTGTGGTGTCTTTCACAAAAGCAAACGGGGAAGGTTTAATTCAGGTATTCCCAATTCCTCAGCTTACCGGGCCAGGTCTTGTGGAAAAACTTGACATTCTTCCAAGTGCAGTGATGATTCCGGGTGAAAGTGACGTTCCATCAAAATCTCTTGAATTACCCTGGAACATTTCTTCTGACAAGGCAGTAGGTGAGTTCGCAAGAAACAGAGGTGCTGAAATACCACACCGACTGGTGGCTTCTTCAAAATCATGGCTTTGTCACTCTCTGATCGACAGAAACAAGCCCGTTTTACCCTGGGAAGGACCTGATGAAAAGCTCAAAATCTCGCCTGTAATGGCATCTTCTGCCATTTTACGCCATATCAGGGATGCATGGAATCACGAAATGGCCAGAACTTCAACAGGCATGGACAATGATCTTATGATGGAAAACCAGGAAATTTTTTTAACTGTTCCTGCCTCTTTTGATGCAGTTGCAAGAGAGTTGACTGTTAAGGCTGCCAAAACTGCAGGCCTTTCCCATGTAACCCTTCTTGAAGAACCTCAGGCAGCTTTTTATGCCTGGATAGAATCATCAAAAGAAGAATGGAGAAAAATGGTTAAAAAAGGGGACCTGATCCTTGTCTGTGACATAGGAGGCGGTACGACTGATTTCAGCCTGATCGAGGTATCTGAAAAAAACGGTGATCTTGTTTTGGAGAGAATTGCAGTCGGAAACCATCTGCTCATTGGGGGAGACAACATGGATCTGACTCTTGCCTATACTGTTTCAAAGAAAATGGCTGAAAAAGGAACAAGACTCGACCCGTGGCAACTGCGCGGTCTGAGTCATGTCTGCAGGAAAGGAAAAGAAAAAATATTATCAGATGAACGTAAAGAAGATTATCCCATAGCTATTCTTGGAAGAGGGTCGAGCCTTATCGGGGGAACACTTAAAACAACTCTTTCTTCAGATGAGGTTTACAGTGTTCTTCTTGACGGTTTTTTACCAAAATGCGATCTTTCTGCAAAGCCTGTAAAGCAAAGAGCAGTTGGCTTCAGGGAAATAGGGCTTTCCTATGAATCAGACCCTGCCATAACAAAGCATCTTGCCTTGTTTTTAAGCAATCGGACAGATGAGTCAGGGGGAAAAAAACTTCCAACTGCTGTACTTTTTAACGGCGGGGTCATGAAAGCGCCACTTCTGAGAAACCGGATCATGGAAGTACTGACTGGCTGGATTCATGAAACATCTGAAGGGGCTATAAGGGAACTTGCATCACATGATCTTGATCGTTCAGTAGCTCTTGGTTCAGCTTACTATGGCCTTTCGAGGCGCAAAGGAGGGGTGCGCATAAGAGGAGGCCTCAATAAATCCTACTACATAGGCGTTGCCGCATCCATGCCGGCAGTCCCAGGAATGCCTTCACCTGTAAAAGCTCTTTGTGTGGCACCTTTTGGAATGGAAGAAGGAACGACACGGGAGATTTCAGGCCAGGAATTCGTACTTGTAGTAGGAGAACCAGCTCAGTTTGATTTCTTGGGATCATCGATCAGGCATGAAGACATTGCAGGAGAAGTAGTTGAAAGCTGGGAAGGAGAAATAAATCTGATCACAACCATTGAAATAATGCTCAGCAAAGATTCTGATCCGCTGATTCCGGTCATTCTTGAATCCCGCGCCACAGAGATCGGAACCCTTGAAATCTGGTGTGTTTCAACTGCGGACAGCAGAAAATGGCGCCTGGAATTTAACGTCAGGGAACATCAGGATTGATGATAGTCCTTGACAAAAGGCAAAGGATTTTGTAATCCAGCATAATTACAAGATGTTACTCATTACAAAGTCGCAAATTTTGACTTGACAGTCTGAGGTTTTAATGTCTTTTCAGACATGAACCGGTATATTTACTTTAAGCTGAATTTATTACGGATTATGACATTAGCCGGAGAGATCAAATGAAATTCTTACGACATAATGATATGCCATGAGAACTACAGACTGTTCTGAACCTAAAATAAGGATATAACATTGAAAACATACGCATATATTTCAGCACTCTTCATATCAATCATTTCCATGGGCATTGGCGGATGTATGCATCATGGAAATAAAAACTTACTGACTGAAAAAGTACAGGACTCCTTGCAGGAAAATGATCTTAAAATTTCAGGCTATGCTGCACAAACTCCACCTGAAACACCGAATCGCCGGAAACCACATTCCTACAGGATTTCAGAGGACGCTGAGATTGATGACGCCGATCATTTCCCTATCTCTTCTGTTTCAAAGCAAAAAAACGACGGCAAACATGCAGACAGATTCAGCACCTGGATACAACAGCAGAATATTCTTGATGAAGCGCTTGAACTGTGCACACTTGCTCAGAATTACTGGCAGAAAGGCCAGCTCGAAAACGCTCTTTCTGCACTCGATCAAGCTTATGCCCTTGTAATTAAAGTAGATACTTTTAACAGGCCGAAACTTATTCAGCAGAAAGAAGACATAAGATTTTTAATTTCCAAAAGGATTCAGGATATTTACAGCTCAAGAAATGTTGTTTCAAAGGGAAGCATGAATGCCATTCCAAAGGTGATGAATGAATATGTAAAGGCCGAAATTGAATCCCTTGCCAACGGATCGGAAAGAAATTTTTTTATCAATTCATATAAGCGTTCAGGCAGGTATTTCAAGCACATAGAACAAGAACTGGCAAAAGAAGGCCTTCCTCTTGAGCTTGCATGGCTTCCTCTTGTAGAAAGCGGATTTAATGTAAGAGCCCTGTCACCTGCAAGAGCCCTGGGGCTGTGGCAGTTTATTCCTTCAACAGGGCTAAGGTTCGGCCTTTCAAGGGATCAATATATTGATGAAAGACTCGACCCGTACAAGTCAACCAGGGCAGCCATTGCATATATGAAGGAACTACACCATTTTTTTGGTGACTGGGAAACAGTGCTTGCAGCCTATAACTGTGGAGAAGGTCGGGTTCTCAGGACAATAAACACCCAGAACATCAATTACCTCGATAATTTCTGGGATCTATACGTTAAGCTGCCGAGAGAAACGGCTCGTTATGTTCCTCGGTTTCATGCTACCCTTCACATAATTTCAAATTTAAAAAAATATGGCCTCGATGATATCAGTCCAGAGCCACCGCTCGAATTTGAAACAATTCCTGTTTCACGTCAACTGGACATTAAAAGCATAGCGGAATCAACCGAGATTCTGGAATCAACGCTTAAAATGATGAATCCCGAACTTAGGCACGGAATCATCCCCGGTGATAATTATCCGCTTAAAATTCCTGTAGGTTCTGCTGATTTTGTCCTGGGGAAACTGGATCAGATTTCAGAAACAAGATTAATTCCCAGAGAAGAAAGCGATCGCAGCGATCTTGCCAGTCACAAGGTCAAAAGAGGGGAAACTCTTGAAGCCATAGCAAAATTTTATGGCACAAGTAAAAAAGGGATTTTACTTGCCAATAAAATGAAGTCTGAAAATATTGAACCCGGAAGAGTCCTTCTTATTCCCAAAAAAACCCCGACACCTCCTGAAAAGCCATCTCCTGTTTCCAAAAAACCTGAAGTTGCAAAAAAGACCGAGCCTCCAAAACCGACAGTTCATGCTGTAAAAAGTGGAGATTCTCTTTTCAACATAGCAAAGCGCTATGGGGTAACAGTTAAAAATATCCAGAATTTGAATAAACTTAATTCCACTGATATAGTGATTGGCCAGAACCTTACGATCCCGGATCCATCCAAGACAGTAGCAGAAGAACCTATTTTCAAGAAATACATGGTAAAACACGGGGACAATTCTTTTTCCATTGCATCGAGCCATAATATGCCTGTTGATCGTTTTTTGAGTATCAACAACTTATCTCCTAACAGCAAGATTTTTCCCGGGCAGAAGGTTTATGTAGAGTAAGCCGAAAGCGAGAAACTTCTATGAATACAGTAGCCATCTATGGCAGCCCCAGGCTAAAAGGAAACACTTCCATATTGCTAAGCCGTGCTGTTGATGGCGCAAGACACGCAGGTGCTCAGGTGACAGAAATATTTCTGCGGAATCTGTCCATTTCTCCTTGCCTTGAAATATATGGCTGCAAAGAAACTGGCAAATGTGTCATTGATGATGATTTCCACAAAGTTGAGACTTTGCTTGCCTCTTCTGATGGCATCATGATGGCTTCTCCAATATTTTTCTACACTGTGAGCGCTCATACCAAGATATTAATGGACAGATGCCAATCCATGTGGGTGAAAAAATACTGGATTGACAAAGTTCCGGTTGGAAAGAAGGATCATAAACGAAAAGGGTTGTTTATAGCCGCTGGTGCCACTAAAGGGACAAAACTCTTTGATGGAACGCTTCTTACTGTAAAATATTTTTTCGATGTACTTGATACCCAATTGTGGAAATCCCTGCTATACCGGGGCCTCGACTTTGAAGGCGATGTACTGAAACATCCGGAATACCTCAGTGAAGCCTTTGAAGCTGGAAAATCATTGGTACAAGAACTTTCCTCGTAGTCATGAACCATTGAAGAGCTTCACACCCGCAAGTGCACTATGGAATACAGGTTTCTTTAAAGGCACAATTCGAATGAAATCATGGGACCCGCCAGACAACTGGCATAAAATTTCAACTATTGACGCTCATACGGGCGGTGAACCCTTAAGGGTGATAATTGACGGATTCCCTGAGATTCCTGGCAGTACAATGCTCAAAAAAAGGCGTTATCTGAGGGATAATTTCGATCACTTGAGAACCACCCTGATGTTAGAGCCTCGTGGTCATTCAGATATGTACGGTTGCATTCTTACCCCTGCTATCACTCAGGGTGCGGATTTCGGAATTTTATTCATGCACAATGAAGGCTTCAGCACAATGTGCGGACATGGAATAATAGGAATCGCTACAGTTGCAATCGAAACCGGCATAATACCTGTTGTTTCACCTGAAACCACTTTGAATATTGACACTCCAGCAGGAAGAGTAAGTGCTCATGCAAGGATAGAAAAAAACAGGGTCAAGAGCGTTTATTTCAGAAATGTCCCATCTTTTGTTCTTGCTATGGATGAGACAGCAGTTGTCACTGGTGTTGGAGAAATCAGATACGACATTGCTTTTGGCGGTGCATTCTATGCCTATGTAAAGGCTGAATCTGCAGGACTTACCTGTTATCCTGGAGATTTCCGGCGTCTCATTGAAACTGGAATGGCAATAAAGCATGAGGTAATGGGGAAACATACCATTGTCCATCCTTTTGAAGAGGATTTGGGCTTTCTGTATGGAATTATTTTTACAGGGCCTCCCCTTGAAGAAGGATCTCACAGCAGAAATGTCTGTGTCTTTGCAGACGGAGAAATTGACAGAAGCCCGACAGGAACAGGAGTAAGCGGAAGGCTGGCTCTTCATCATGCAAGAAAAGAAATTGCTGCAGGCCAGACCATTATCATTGAAAGTATTATCGGAAGCAAGTTTTCAGGAAAAGTGGCGGAAGAAACTCTCTTGGGTCCCTATGATGCAATCATTCCTGAAATAGAAGGAAGTGCATTCATTACAGGACGGCATGAATTTCTGATAGATCCTGCAGATCCTTTAAAAAACGGGTTCATCCTGAGGTAGTTTGACACACAGATCAACCCAATTTCCTTTTTCTCTGGCTCAATCGGAAATGTCCTTTATTGAGACAAAGACACAATCAGCTTATCCTGATAAGCCTCAACAGGATAAACAGCGACCGGCTTGGACACAGGGCCAAAGATTTTTGTGCCTTCTGAATCATAAGTAGACTTGTTTACACTGCAGCACTGAACTGTAGCTGTGCCTGGCACCGGATCCAGACGGCGTCCGAAATGAGAGCATCTGTTGCGATAAGCAAGGTATTTACTGTCTTCCCCATAAACCACAAGAACCCGAAAAGGAAGATTCTTACCTTCGAATCGCAAGGCACCGCCTTGTTTCTTGAGCTCGGGTGCTTTTTTAAGATCGATTGTCAGTTTTTCGCCGGCATAGCTCCAGCAGTCATCGTTTTCGGGTTTTTGTGTTGCAGATATACCAAATATTCGTTGGAAAAAGCTTCTTTTCAAAAATTTTACGGTCATGGTTTTCCTCCATGCCTGCTCTCTTTGGGGTAATATCTTCTAAAAAAATTAATCAAGAATACCATAGTGATGGGTGTAATGGCAAGCTCATTAAGCAAGCTTTGAACAAGGACATGGGCTCTGCATTCGGAGTTGGATGGAAAAAAACAGAATCAGCCACTTTCTGTGTCATGATCTCTTTTGTAGTAATGATGACAACAGATAACATTTTCAAATAACAAGAAGGAAGCAAGCCCATGAAACTTCACGATGGTGTCATACGGTTTAACCTGATCTTTCAACTTGAAAAGCCTGTGGAAACGGAAAATCTGCGCAGGATGAACGCATGGCGCCATATACTTTACAAGCTGGGTCTGATAGGCAGGAATCCATCCCGTTACGATGGGCGCGGGTTCGGAAACATAAGCATCCGGATGGAATCGGAAGGATCGTTTAATTCTTTTGCCATAAGTGGCACTCAGACCGGAGGCCTGTCACTACTGACTTCAGAACATTATACTTTAGTGAAAGATTTTGACCTTCTTTCAAACACAGTCATTTCACAAGGACCTGTAAAACCATCTTCTGAGTCCTTGACTCATGGAATACTCTACAGTCTTGACAGATCATTATCTTCTGTAATTCACATACATTCTCCTGAAATCTGGAATAAGTCAAGCCTACTGGGAATTCCGGCAACTTCTTCTGATGTTTCTTGCGGAACTTCTGAAATGGCAAAAGAAGTTTGCAGTCTTTTCAGTCAGCCAGGATTTAAAAATACAGGAATTTTTTCAATGGGGGGTCATGAAGACGGAATAATTGCTTTTGGCGAAAGCGTTGAACAGGCAGGAATTACAATAATACGTTATATGGCTCTTGCATCTGACTGAAAAAGGAGATGCATGACATGCATCTCCTTTTTTCTTCAAATCCTGATATATTATTTACCGGTTGCAGCTGTATGCATCTTGATTTCAACTTTTTCTTCAAGAGTTGCATAGTACTCACGGAGAATATCAAGAACTTCTTCACGGCCAAAATGATCTACAACAGGAGTCCCTTCGGACAGTGCCTTGCGAAGTGCAGTACCGCTGAGCATGACGCGGTCTGTTTTGCTGTGAGGACATGTTCTCAAGGATGCCATTCCGTCGCATTTGTAGCAATAGAATGTCCAGTCAATCTTGAGCGGTGTGCAAAGAAGAGCCTTTCCAGGTTCTGTCGGTTTTGGAATCTTGTCAAAAATGGTCTGAGCTTCGAACATGCCATAGAAATCGCCAACACCAGCGTGATCTCTTCCTATGATCATGCGTGAACACCCATAGTTCTGACGGAATGTAGCGTGCAAGAGAGCTTCACGTGGGCCTGCATAGCGCATATCAAGAGGATATCCTCCCTGAACAACATGTTCAGGAACAAAATAATTCTTTACAAGTGTATCGATACATCTGACGCGGACATCTGCAGGAATATCTCCTGGTTTCAGGTTTCCAACAAGGGAATGGATAAATACTCCGTCACAAACTTCTACTGCGATTTTACAAAGATATTCATGTGATCTGTGCATTGGATTGCGAAGTTGAAGAGCTGCTATTTCACTCCACCCTCTTTCTTCAAAAATCTTTCTGGATTCAGCAGGTCTCATGTAAACACCTGCATATTTAGTGGGATATTCTGCTTCGCTAAGAACTTTAATAGGGCCGGCAAGGTTGTAAGCTTTCTGATCCATAACCATCTGAACACCTGGATGATCATTTTTTGCTATTTTCCAGAAGTCTTCGGCAGTCTTGGTGCCTTCACCCATGTAAATTTTTTCACATTCAAATTTCTTGTCTGCATCGGTCATCTCATATTTTTCTGTGACCTTCATGGTTGCCATGAACTCATTTCTTTCTGGATCAAAAAGAGCAATTTCCTGGCCTATTGCAATAGCAGCAGCATCTTCTTTTGATGCGGAAAGGGTTACAGGAATTGGCCAGAATGTTCCATCTGTCAAAAGACATTTTTCACAAACACTTTTCCAGTCTGCTTTTGTCATAAAACTGGTAAGGGGGCTGAAACCACCGATGCCCATCATGATGATGTCACCTTTTTCACGGGGACTGACGTCAATTTTCTTGAGTCCCTGTGCTTTTTTCAGTTCAGCTGCCAGTTCAGCTCCTTCGAGCAGACAGCAGGTCAATCCTTTTCCTCCATGGGGTGGGAGTAATCCTGACATGTGTTACCTTCTCCTTTCACTTTCTTAGTTGGGTTAACGGGTTATAGCATGGTAGTGCTCCATGATTCGTATCAACTTAAAGGTTTTGATTTTAATAAATATAGTATTTGATGTCAAGCAAAATTGAACCTTCTGTCAAGAGCAAATTGAAATGTCCGCTTTTCTGTTCATGGAAGAGAGGTCATCCGGAATTGGAAACCTCCCCTTGCCGCTGGAGTATATTCTTAACCCACGTGTAACTCCGCTTCCCCTCTGTGGCTCGGTATTGCCCATCAAAGTGCCGCCATCCTCGGTATCGTTCGTATTGCCGCCCCGTAAATAAAGCAAATTTCAATCAAAATCAAAGTCCCCGGAGGCTGTATACATTCCATTAAGCGGAGACCGCCGCCTTACATGATTTTTGCCATCAGTTAATGGTCCCTTGCATGTTGGCCAATACCCTTTGAACTTCAGATCGCGTCATGACCACCGGATGGCGACGATATTTCTTGGCTCTGAGCGGATCGGATTGATCTTCAACCGGCTGGCCGAGTACATGACGGTAAATTTTTGTTTTTTTGCAGGGTTGCTATGGTATTGGATAATAAACTGCAAATCTGGAAAATTAAACCCATTATTTTCGATAGATATTTGTTTAATACTGGCATAAGTGGAAAATAATCTATGGTATA
>JBBIWB010000047.1:20866-23517 GCA_037439445.1 Desulfobacteraceae bacterium
ATGATACCAGAGAAGATGCAGGAAGTCATGAAGAAGGACGGAGTTGTAGCTATCGCCACATTAGGGCCTGATGGCCCTCGCATGGTCAATACCTGGAATAGCTACCTCAGAATATCACAAGATGGACGGTTGTTCATCCCCGCTGGTTACATGCACAAGACGGAGACCAACATCTCCCACAATCCGAATGTATTAATCACGTTAGGGAGCAGTAAAGTTCAAGGTTTGCATGGAGCGGGAGCCGGTTTCCTGATCAAAGGAAAGGCAAGTTTCATTACATCCAGCCCCGATTTTGATTTCATGAAAGAGAAATTCACTTGACTTCGTGCCACCTTGGCTGTTACAATCGAATCAACCACTCAAACTTGGTAACGACGCAATTGCATGATCTTTTGGCAGTCCATGTAACAGGTGTCGATCACAAGCGGCATTGCCGAACAAGCCGCTAAAGAGCCGATCACAGCCCCGCGGGTCGCTCCGGCTCAGCTTGTCGTTATATGGCAAAGCTAACACAAGGACCGTAAGGAGTTTAAGATGGCATTAATTCAATGGAATGACAGTTTCAGCGTAAAAGTTACAGAGTTTGACCAACAACATCAAAAGCTGGTGTCAATGATCAATGAGCTTCATGACGCCATGAAGCAAGGAAAAGGAAAAGATGTTTTATCTAAGGTTATCAAAGTGTTAATCAGCTATACTGCAACACATTTCGATACTGAGGAGAAATACTTCGCCCGATTTGGATACCCAGAGACAGGCAGTCACAAGAAAGAGCATGCTGCCTTTATCAAAAAGGTATTTGAGTTCAAAGATGAGTTTGAAAAAGGGAAACTTGGTTTATCTGTTAAAGTAATTGACTTCTTAAGTGATTGGCTTAAGAACCATATCAAAGTGACTGACATGAAATATTCTCAATTCTTCAAAGAGAAGGGATTGAAATAGGGTCATATATCAATCGTTGCAGGACTGCAATGACCGATCAGTGCCTAAATATGGCGAAGGCTCAGGCCTCGTTCAAGAAGATGGGCGGCAAAACCTTGGCGAAGGGAATTTATGTGGACTTTTTTTAATCCCGCATTCTTCGACCACCGTTTTCATGGCTTTTTGTGCACCGCCTTTGTCCATATGAGTTGTTGCCTGCCGAATGGTCTTAAGATTGCCATTTGCATCGGGGAAGCGGATATGAACACTTTTTACGTCCGGCATCTATATCACCAGCCTGAAGGGACAATGCCTCTTCCAGGAGAAGCCTTATGGAATAGGCGGTCAATAAAAAAACACGATAGCGTAGTTTTCGGGCTGCCCTGAGATGATCTGCATTCGAAACAGCCATAAGTATTAGTCAACCTTTAATCAATCTGGCTGCCACTTCCTCTATGAACCCTTCTGTAGAGAGATAATTTGCCGGCCTTGGTTCTATCAATTGCACCAGGTCTTTGGTAACAATGCCTGTCTCTATGCAATCCATAACTGCATTTTCTAGTCTCTGGCCAAAGGAAGTGACATCGGGAGTGCCATCGAGTTCACCTCGCTTTTTTATGCCTCCTGTCCAGGCAAATATGGATGCAACAGAGTTGGTGCTGGTCGGATTTCCTTTCATATGCTCGTAATAATGACGGCGTACCGTACCGTGGGCAGCTTCATATTCATATTTCCCGTCAGGTGAAACAAGAACTGAAGTCATCATCCCGAGGCTGCCGAATCCTGCTGCAACCACATCTGAAAAAACATCCCCGTCATAATTGCATAGCGCCCATAGTATCCCGCCTTCCTGCTTCATTATCTGAGCTGCTGCATCATCTATTAGCATATAACGGTACTCTATGCCAGCCTTCTCAAACTCGGTCTTCCTTGCAGCTATCTCCTCTGCAAAAATGTCTTTGAAACAGGCATGATATTTCTTGCTGATGGTATCTTTTGCACAAAACCACAAGGGCAGTTTCTCGTTAACAGCATAATTAATGCAGGAGCGAGCAAAAGACCGGATGGATTTCTCCAGGTTATGGATCCCCATCACAATTCCTTTTTCCATGAATTCATGAAGAAGAAGGCGGGTCTCCGTGCCTCCCTTAAGGGGTGTGTAAACTATCTCCACCTTCCCCGGTTTTTCCACCACCAGCTCGACCCCGCGGTAAATATCTCCATAAGCATGGCGGCCTATGATTATAGGTTTCTTCCAGCTTCTGACTGCAGGAATTATGTTTCGTGACATTATGGGCTTACGGAAAACAGTACCATCCAAGATTGAGCGTATCCGTCCATTTGGTGAAGGCCAAGCCTTTTTAAGATCATACTCAAGAACCCTCTCGGCATCAGGAGTTATTGTAGCACATTTTACACCAACTCCGTAATGCTTGATGGCCAAGGCAGATTCATCAGTTATCTTGTCGTTTGTTTCATCCCGATTCTTCACTCCAAGATCAAAATATTTAAGATCAATATCCAGAAAAGGGAGAATGAGTTTGTCTTTTATCATGTTCCATATGATTCGGGTCATCTCATCGCCATCAAGCTCAACAAGAGGTGTTTTGACTCTGATTTTTCCCATAGTGGTTTTCTCCTTTTAAAAAAATATAAAATGATGTTCCTATAAAAAATGATGAACTCGTAAAAAGTCAATATTCGGACGGCTTTGTAAAAAGGCCGCAGGC
>JBBIWB010000048.1:0-23501 GCA_037439445.1 Desulfobacteraceae bacterium
GAATTCACCTTTTATTAGTTGCACAAAGATCTTACAGAGGAAAGATTATGGAATGATTTTTGAAGTGCCGAGGGACGGAATCGAACCGCCCACACGGGGATTTTCAGTCCCCTGCTCTACCGACTGAGCTACCTCGGCCTCCAGACGTTTTCTCTTTTATAAAATAGCAGGTTTTTTGTCAACAAATAATTCTGTTATTTCACGGCATATTCGATGAGAGCGTACCCATGTCCCCATAACCATATTGAAGAAGGGCACTTACTGCAAGGGTTGCAGTGTCAGCCTTTAAAATGCGGTGCCCCAGGGAGGCCGTCACGTAGCCGCAGGCAACGGCTTCTTCAATTTCTTCAGATGTAAATCCGCCCTCAGGGCCTATCACTGCAATGATGCTTTTCACTTGCCCACTTTTTTCACATGGGAAAACAAGCGGCTTTGACACAGACTCTTCTTCCCAGAATATGAGTTTGAGATCGCAGGAGGCGCCGTATTGAAGCATTTCCCTGTAAGTAATCATGTCTGCTATTTTAAGGATTCTGCTGCGCCTGCACTGCTTCAGAGCTTCTATGGCAATTTTTTTCCATCTTTCCTTTCTTTTGGCACTTTGTCTTTTGTCCAGAACAGGAATCGACCTGTGAGCACAGTAGGGAATCCATTCTGTAACACCAAGCTCCGTAATCTGCCTTAATATCCCGTCAGCCTTGTTGTCTTTCAACAAAGCCTGGGCAATGATTATACGCGGGGCTTCGGCCTGTTCCTGAACGCTTCTTCTGATTATTGACGTATGAATACGGCCGGATGTTATACCTGTTATTACTGCATGGCATTCAGCACCCGTGCCATCGATTAGCTCGATGATGTCATCGGGTTTGAGCCTTAGAACATTTTTTATGTGATTAAAGTCCTCGCCGGTAATGACCGGCCTGTCACAGGACAGCTCAAGGCTATCTATGAAGAAACGGCGCATGATATATCCCCAGTCGGCAGCCTGTATCCAAAGACCGTTGTAAAAAAGTCCTAAGTTTTTTCTGGACCTTTCCGTAAACCGTTTCATCAGGATAAAGCCCGTTTTCATCCGGTGTTCCCGCTGATATTCCTGTAAGAATCTCTATTCCTTCCGTGACAAGATTTACAGGATAGACATGAAACATGCCCTTACCTACAGCTTCAATTACATCTTCTTTAAGCATGAGATTTTTTACGTTTGAAGAAGGTATGATTACCCCCTGCCTGCCAGTCAGCCCTTTTTCCCTGCATACTTCAAAAAAGCCTTCGATTTTCTCATTGACTCCTCCTATTGCCTGAATCTCCCCTTTCTGATTGACAGAGCCTGTCACTGCTATCCCCTGGGACACAGGAAACTCAGAAAGGCTCGAAATGACGGCGTACAGCTCCGAAGATGAAGCGCTGTCCCCATCAATAACACCGTAGTTCTGTTCAAAAGCAATGCTTATCGTAAGGCTTAGAGGATAAAGCTGGGCAAAGGTTTTTCCAAGATAACCGGATAAGATGAGGACACCCTTGTCATGGGTATTGCCACTTAAATTTGTTTCCCTTTCTATGTTTATTATGCCCGGTTTTCCCATGAAGGTTTCAGCAGTAATCCTTGAGGGTCTGCCGAAAGAAATATCTCCTATGTTGTATACTGAAAGAGCATTGACCTGACCTACGACGGATGATTCAAGATCGAGAAGAACAGAGCCATCCATATAAGATTCATGAATCTTTTCCTCGTAGAGGTTATAACGAAACCTGTATTCCCTAAGAGCCTGATTCACAAAAGAAGCGGTAACAAGGGCTGAGTTGTTTTTACGAGCCCAGTAATCAGCTTCTTTCAGAAGACCGATGATCGGCCCGAAACTAAGAGACAGCTTTGTCTTATCCTCAACCGACTGCCCCCCGAACTCTACTACAGCGGCAACAGCATCTCTATTAAAAGGAAGGAGGCATTGTTCCCTGCAGACACTTGCGATGAATCTTGCATACTGCTGGACAGTTTCGGCATCACGAGGCGCCTCATAGTCAAAATCCGCTCTGACTCGGAATATCTTGTTGAATTTCGAGTCGTAGTTCTGAAGCATCTCAAAGAGTTCGTAGCTTCCGAGTAAAATGACCTTGACTTCCAGAGGAATCGACTCCGGCCTTATAGATGCATATTGGTACCCTGCATCTGATGGAATGTCTTCTATTGCCAGAAACTTGTTTTGAAGAGCGCGCTTGAGTGCTTCCCAGACAAACGGGTTGATGAGAAGAGGCTCGATTTCCATTATGATGTAACCGCCGCCTGCTTTTAAAATAGAACCTGCCTGCACAAGGGAAAAATCGGTTGTGAGAGCACCTAGATAAGATCTCTTTTCTATCCTGCCGATCAAATTCTGGTATGTCGGATTCGTCTCAAAAATCACCGGCGCGCCTTTTTCCGATTTCTGCTCTACCAGTACATTTATGTTATATCTGAGAAAAAAAGATTCGGCTTTAGCTCCTGTTTCAGGATCATCGGGTTTTTGCTCTCCGTTATCTGAAATTGTCACAAAACGGTCGATGTTTTCTACTACATCGTCTTCAACTGACTTCAGGAAGGCAATAATATCCGGATAATCCCTGTATGAATCCAAAAGGGGCTGAAGACTTTCCTGAAGCACTTCATGAGCAACATCATCCATGAACTTTTCAACACTTTCATTTACAATCTGGCTGAACCTGTTTATTTCCCGGAATGCAACTTCAAGCTCCGCCTGAATCATTTTGAGGTTTTCTTCTATTTCGGCTTTCTTTTCGGAAGAAAAGCTCTCAATGTCTTCAGAAGTTACGGGTTTCCCCTGATGAAAAAAAACCGGCTGAAAACTCGTCTCTTCCTTGATGATTCTTATGTTTTTTTGTTCGGCATTTTTTTCAATAGGAAATAAAAGGGTTTTCTGCTGTTCATTATATAATGCCTGAAGTTCTGAAATCCTGTCTCTTGCCGTTTTTGTTTCAAAAGCCTTGGGAAGCTCAGTCTTGAGATATTCTATCAGCCTGCTGATGGATTTGCTCAAAGACGAAGCTTTGCCTGAAGGAACCCTTAAAGCCCTGGGACAGTATTCGTCTTTGAAATTATTGACCATGCACCAGTCATCAGGCGCAGGAAGAGCTGCGGCGTATCTGCTTACAATATCTTTTACAATGCTTGATTTGCCTGTGCCTGTAACGCCTGTGACAAAGATATTGTATCCAGGGCTTTTCATGTTGAGACCAAAGTCTATGGACTGCACAGCCCTTTTCTGCCCGATCACCTCGTCAAGGGGCTCTATCTCCGATGTATCCATGAAATGAAACTGCTCGACCCTGCAAACATTCCGAAGATCCGAAGAGGCTAACTCAGCAGGCTTCATGCCCATCATCCTTTTTTCTTGAAATCTGAAAAAGAAATCACTTTTGACCCTGGTGCAGGTTTTTCTGGTTTTTCATCTCCAGGAACCTCATCATCTTCTTCAGGCACAATGGGGCAAACTATTTTTTCAAATCTCATTTTTTTCCCATCCATAGTAAAAGGCGTTCCATCTATATAAGCATCCCTGAGTATCCAGGTGACAACCTGAAGCGGAACCTGCAAAAGGAGAAGTTTCACATGATTCCAGCCCGGCTTGTGATCTTCTGAAATATTTTCGATTCTGGCAAAAAAAAGAGGAGTATCTTCGAGATAAATCAAAACTATGTCATTTTCACCTGTCATAAAAACCTTCCTTTGTTTTAAGCATATCCGTCAGGGTTCTGAGACTGCCACCTCCAGGCATCCTTGCAGATATCATCTATGAAGAACCTGGCAGCCCATCCCATTTCTTTCAGGGCTCTTGATGCATCTGCATAGCTGCTGGCCACATCCCCCGGCCTTCTGCCTGTAATCTTGTAGGGTACAGTCCTTTTGCTGGCAGCTTCGAATGCTCTTAACATCTCCAGAACACTGTAGCCTCTTCCTGTTCCAAGATTATAAGTCACGATTCCCGGATCACACAGAAGTTTGCGAAGGGCATGAATGTGTCCTATGGCAAGATCCACAACATGAATGTAGTCCCTTACGCCCGTTCCATCAACTGTCGGATAATCATTTCCAAAGACCTTTAGCTCCGAAAGCTTTCCAATCCCAACCTGAGTGATATAGGGCAGAAGGTTGTTGGGGATGTCATTGGGATCTTCACCTATGAGCCCGCTGGGATGAGCCCCTACAGGATTGAAATAGCGAAGCAGAGCAATATTCCATGAAGGATCTGAAATCTGTATATCCTTAAGTATTTCTTCTATCATCCATTTCGTTCGACCATATGGATTGGTTGGGTTCAGGGCAGAATCTTCTGTAACAGGAACAATGGGAGGATCTCCGTAGACTGTCGCTGAAGAACTGAAGACCAGATTTTTTACCTTGTTTTCAGTCATGACTTCACAAAGGCTTATGGTTCCTGCAACATTGTTTTTATAATAACGGAGAGGAAATGATACGGATTCACCGACCGCCTTCAGCCCTGCAAAATGAATGACAGACTGAATGCTGTATGATCTGAAGACCTCCGATAACGAGCTCTTGTCAAGAAGATCTATCCTGTGGAAAGAAAGTGGTTTCCCTGCGATTTTTTGAACCCTTTTGAGTGACTCATATTTGCTGTTGGAAAGATTATCCACAACAACTACTTCATAACCTGAGGACAGAAGTTCCACGCATGTGTGGCTTCCTATATAACCTGCCCCTCCAGTAACTAAAATCGTCATGTTGCCTCCGTTTTAATGAAACGTACTGCAAAAAAACCGTCCATATTGTGGATATGAGGAAGAGTTCTCAGAAACCCGTCTTCAATAACAGGGAATGCAGAATTCTGATGCAGTCTGTCGAATTTTTTGTCGATTACAAAGTCAGGATGCATTTTCAGAAAAACATCTACTACATCTTCGTTTTCGTCCGGTTCCATGCTGCAAACAGAATAAACGAGAACCCCTGAAGGCTTCACGTACCTGGAAATATTATCCAGAAGCTGTATTTGAAGGGCCTTGGCTTTTTTAATCCTATCAACTGAAGATCGCCATTTTATGTCAGGATTTCTGCGAAGAACTCCAAGCCCTGAACATGGGGCATCAAGAAGGGCTCTGTCGAATTTTCCAATGCTTTCAGAGCCCATTGGCTCACAGATGTCCTTTGTCCTCGTTTCAACTATAGAAATTCCAAGACGCTTCATTTCCTTGTTTATTTTTGCCTGTTTATTTGGGTTTATGTCAACAGCAAGGACATTTCCCTCATTTTTCATCTCCTGGGCTATGTGCCCTGTTTTTCCACCCAGACCAGCGCAGGCATCCAAAATTCTCTCTCCCGGCTTAGGGTCAAGGAGAAAAGTAACAAGCTGGGCTGCTTCATCTTGAACCTGAAAAAAACCTTTCCTGAAACTTTCATGAGAAAAAATCGGAGTATGAAGATGACTCATCCTAATCCCGTGAGGCGAAAAAGAAGTTGAGACAACCAGTTTGGCACAAGTCTTCAAGGATTTCAGCAATGCATCCCTTGTAGTCCTTATATCATTTGTCCTAAGGGTGATAGAAGGGATTGTATTTATTGTATCACAGAGTTTAATCGTGCCGGAAACGCCAAAGCGGTGAACCCATCTTGTTATCAGCCATTCAGGCATTGATTTCCTTATGGCAATTGCTGGTATATTATCTTTTTCAATGTCAGGCAGACAAAGTTTTTCATATCCTCTTACTGCATTTCTTAATACTGCATTCACAAATTTGGATATCCAGGGTTTTTGAAGGGTCTTAGAAAGCTCAACAGATGTATTTACAGCCGCAGATGACGGAATGCGCGAAAGGTAAAGAATTTGAAAAAGACCAATTCTTAAAATATTGAGAACTTCTGGATCGAGTTTTTCCAGCCCTGTTTTTGAAAACTGCGAAAGAATCCAATCCAGACGTCTTCTGTTTCTCAAAACCCCATATACAAGTGTAATCAAGAGGTTTTTATCCAGTTGGGAAATATCTGAAAGCCTTTCAAACATCAGGTCCATTAGATTATCGAGGGTTTTTTGACCCTCATCCAGGGCATTCAGTATTTCAAGAGAAATCAGACGCGGGTTATTGCTCATAGAGCCTCTATGTCAGAACGGTTCCTGGCAGAATAGGATATCCCTGCAAAAAAAGCCTTACGGGCAGCCTCTTACCCGAATCACCTTGCAGTTCCTGAATCACAAGAGCATTTTTTCCTGTTGCGACAGTAATTTCATCTGAAAACCCTTTAAGAACTGTCCCGGGAAGCTCATGGATCTGCATGGATTTCATGGCTGCCTTGAAAATTTTTAGCCTTTTTCCATTGCAGAAGCAAAATGCACCGGGCCATGGAGTGAGTCCCCTGATAAGAGCTTCTGTTTCTTCTGCAGGTTTTGCCCAGTTAATGTGCCCGTCCTCTTTCTTCAAGAGAGGGGCATGAGTCGCATGCTCGTGTGACTGAGGCTTTGCGTTTTTAAGATGAATCTGAAGATAGTCAAGTGTTTCAATCAAAAGTCCTGCTCCCAGCATGGACAGCTTTAAGTGAAGGGATTCCGATGTATCGTCTGAAGAAATCCTTATGGATGAAGAAGACAGGATGTCTCCTGTATCAAGGCCTTTATCCATTTTCATTATTGTAACCCCTGTTTCTTTTTCCATGTTGATTACCGCCCACTGAATCGGAGCAGGTCCTCTGTATTTTGGAAGAAGGGAAGCGTGGATATTGATTGCCCCGAATCGTGGAATTTCTATTATACTTTGAGGTAAAACATGACCATAGGCAACAACAATGATCAGATCAGGATTCAACGCGGCAATTTTATCATGAAAATCGAGTGTCCTAGCAGAAAACGGCTGAATTATAGGATAATTCATATCAAGGGCAGCCTGTTTTACAGGGGTGCTTACAACAACCTTACCCCTTCCTCTTGGCCTGTCCGGCTGGCTCACCACCAATTCTATGGAATGCCTGCTTCCAGAAAGGCTTTTAAGTGCAGGAACCGCAAAATGAGGTGTTCCCATGAAAACAATGCGATAGGAATTTCTCATGATTGTTTCAGTCGCTTTTTTATCCGCTTTTTATACAGAGTTCTCTTTAAGGCGCTTATGTGTTCTATGAACAAAATTCCATTCAGATGATCTATTTCATGCTGCATCACAATTGCGAGATAACCTTCCGCGTCTATTGAAACAGGAGTCCCGTTCCTGTCAAGTCCTTCGACCCTCACCTGCGAAAAACGCATAACATCAGATCTTAAATCAGGAACACTCAGGCATCCTTCATTTTCAGACAGAATCTCACCTTCCTTACACACAATTCTTGGGTTTATCATGACCTGAAGGTTGCGTTCCTCATCGCGAGGGGAGACGTCATAGACGAAAAGACACTGGTCTATTCCAACCTGTGTTGCTGCAAGCCCTACCCCAGGCGCATGGTACATTGTTTGAGCCATGTCGTCTATGGTCTGCTGAAGGGTGCTATCGATATTGATTACAGGTCTGGCAGTCCTTGATAAAACGATATCCGGATATTCTCGTATTTTAAGCAGCGCCATATAATTCTCTCATACAAAAAACAGTCTAACTGTTAAGGCGTTTAAGAGTGAAGGTTGTTGGCACATCGGCCTAAAAAACCTATACCTGAGCAGTTAATTAATACAGTCCTTTACTTTTGTGATTCACGGGAGATATGCCAGACATTTACACCGGTTACTATTGCAGAGACTATTCCTACTATAATTACAGGCAACATCTGGACAGCATGGTTTGCCAGGGTAAACCCTCCTGCTTCCTTGGCCGATATGCCAAAAAGGGCCAGACCAAATACTCCTCCTGCCTCCCATATCCCCCAGAAACCAGGGGCAGAAGGAATCGATATGACAAGGCAGACAATTATCATGACAACAGCATGCTGCGAAAGGGATAAATCGATGCCTGGAGCCCCAAGTGCCATTACATAATAAGCTAAGGCTGAAAGTCCCCATATCAGTAGCGACAGACCAAAACAACCGGCCATTTTCAACGGGTCTTTAATCAGTAAAAACCCTTTCGAAAAATTATCGATAAAGCTAATGAGAACGAGGCAGAATCTCTGACGAACAGCAAGCTGAAAAGACCTTGTCGTAAAAAAAAAGAATTTTGGAATACCAAGAATCACCTTGTTCATCCATCTTCTGCTTGGTTCAAACACAACCATGACAATGCCTGCAAGCAGAAGAATACTGAGGCGGGTAACACCTTCTGCAGTGGATATAAGGATGGATTTATTGAGCATATAACCCGCAAAAGGAATCTCCATTGCAGGATCTATCCTCACCACTGTCATCATCCACGCAAAAAGAAGCAAGAGAATGATAACATCGAGTGTTCGCTCTGCCGCCACAGTTGCAAGTCCTGTTGAAAACGGAACCCTGTCTTTCTGAAAAAGTATTACCGGTCTTGCGATTTCGCCGACTCTTCCTGGAAGTATGCAGTTAAGCATGAATCCTATCATGAGGGGATGAAAAGCCTGCCAGAATCCTACCCTCTGGGAAGAACCAAGGATGAGCTGCCATCTGAAAACCCTTATTACAAAAGCCGCAAGCACCAGTAAAGTGGATGGAATAGCCCATATATAGTTTATTGATTTCAGATAGTTCACAAGTTCATCGAAAGGAACCTGCATGAACGACAGATAAAGGGCTGTTATTGAAACACTCAGTCCTAGAACAAATGAAATGGATGCCTTAAGTCTCATGAAAG
This sequence comes from Desulfobacteraceae bacterium, assembly GCA_037439445.1. Taxonomy (GTDB): domain Bacteria; phylum Desulfobacterota; class Desulfobacteria; order Desulfobacterales; family Desulfatirhabdiaceae; genus JBBIWB01. The sequence continues at coordinate 8,740 of JBBIWB010000048.1, forward strand.
GACTTTTCTTGCATAGTCAATGTCCTTGCGTATCTGATCCGAAAGTTCCGATATTGCGGAAAATTTTATTTCATCCCTGATTCGCTTGACAAAGTTTACCTTGATTCTTTGTCCGTAAATATCTTTGTTGAAATCAAGCAAATGGACTTCTATTGTGAAGATTTTATCGTCAAAAGTAGGGCTATACCCTATGTTTGCAACCCCCAGGAATTTCTCATCCAGACACTCGACTGTTACAGCATAAACTCCTGTTTTCGGACAAAGCTCTTCCTGAAGCACTATGTTGGCAGTAGGAAATCCAAGGAGCCTTCCTCCGCGGTTTCGACCCCTTTCAACTGTTCCCCTGACCTGATAAAACCTTCCGAGCAATTGTCTGGCGGAATCAACACTGCCTTCAGCAACCAGTTCTCTTATTCTGGTGCTGCTTATCCTGTCCGGCCTTGCCGAAAATGTCCTTATCCAGTCTGAAACAAAGACTTCAAAGCCCATTTCAGCGGCAAAATTCTTTAAAATGCCTACATTTCCTTCCCTGTTTCTTCCGAAAGTATAGTCCTGACCTGTTATGATGGCCTTCATCCCCAGTCGCTTCACAAGGATATCTTCTACGAAAGACCTTGCAGGAATATCTGCAAATTCGCGTGTAAACGGAGTGCAGACAAGAACATCTATGCCGGAGGCAGCAATCAACTCAAGTTTTTGTTCTGAGAGAGTTATAAGGGACAGAACCTTATTATGATTCAATACCCTTAGAGGATGCGGATCAAAGGTCATGGCAATGGAAGTTCCGCCGATTTTTTCTGCTTTTTCAATTACTTCATGAAAAAGTGCCTGGTGTCCGATGTGTACGCCATCGAAATTGCCGATGGTAATAACTGCATTCTTAAATGGATTTTTTATATGTTCTATATTTTTAATGAGTTTCATGAAAATTGCCTGTAAAATATTTAACTTGACATGATTGTCAAAAGAAACTATTTAAATCAAATCTGATATTAAATCAATGATGTTTTTGCCGAAGTGGCGGAACTGGTAGACGCGCTAGGTTCAGGGTCTAGTCGGAGTATTCTGGTGGGAGTTCGAGTCTCCCCTTCGGCACCACTTGAAATTAAAGCCATTACAAAAGGTTAACGATATTCTGTAATGGCTTTTTTACGCAAGTGCAGGAATTTTTTAAAAAGCCCCCAACTGACAGGGCTTGATCCTTAGTCCTAATCCTTCGCACGCATTTCCAACACTAAGCTTTGAAATCCTGAGTTGAGATGAAATGACCCATGCTTTTTCACAGGAGATTTTTCCTTCCTGAGATGCATTTTCAATTAAACTCCTTAGTTCAGCGCTTATCACTTTTTCAGGATAAATGATTTTTTTTTCTGGTGTGTAGCCAAAGAGCCCGAGTTGACAATGAGTGATTCTGTGATTCATTTCATCAATAAGATTACCCAGTTCCAACAAGGAAACCACGAACTCTGATGCAATAAAGGCAGCCTCCATGCAGGATATCCTCTTATTCTTTGACTTTAGCTCTATGGCCATAATCAGATCAACCCGATGGTCAGCTGCTTTTTTAAGATAATCCTGTTTATCATTGTTAATGGACAAGGTTGATTCTCCTTCCTGGCATATGCTTTTTATGTTTGTTTTTAATTTTAAATTGAAGTAAGAAAATAATCAGCAAGGTTTGCAATTGGTTCATTCAAATAATGTGATGGATTTATGACACTTCCCATCCTGCGTAAACCTACCCGACAGATTCTGGTGGGACAAGTTAAAGTTGGCGGCATGGCACCAATAACAGTTCAATCCATGACCAACACCGATACAAGAGATATAATCGCCACAGTTGCACAAATCAGGAGGCTGGAGAAAGCAGGCTGTGAAATTGTACGAGTGGCTGTTCCTGATATGGAAGCCGCCACTGCGATTTCTGAGATAAAAAAACAGATCACGATTCCTCTTGTTGCAGATATTCATTTTGATTACCGCCTCGCAATTGCCGCAGCAAAAGCCGGAGCAGACTGTTTGCGCATCAATCCCGGAAACATCGGAGGCCTTAAAAAAATAAAGGCTGTTGTAAACTGCGCAAAATCATGCAGGATTTCTATCCGTATCGGAGTCAATTCAGGCTCACTTGAAAAGGATATAGTAAAAAAATACAGCGGAGTCAATGCTCAGGCAATGGTTGAAAGTGCTCTTAGGCATATCAACATGCTCCGCTCCATGGATTTTCATGAGTTAAAGGTATCTATCAAAGCCTCAGATGTCAATAGAACTGTCGAGGCTTATAGAGCCCTTTCTAAAAAAACGGATATTCCCCTGCACGTGGGGGTTACAGAAGCAGGAACCATCTATTCAGGAATCGTAAAATCAGCACTTGGAATAGGCATGCTCCTGCATGAAGGCATAGGTGATACAATCCGGGTTTCACTAACAAGGGATCCGGCAGAAGAAATCAGGACAGGTTATGAGATTCTCAAAGCCCTCAATATCAGAAGAAGAGGCCCTGAGATCATCTCATGCCCGACCTGCGGAAGGTGCAGCATTAATCTGTTCGATATAGTAGAAGAGGTGGAAAAAGCTCTCATAACAAGTGTCATAGACATTAAGATTGCCATCATGGGTTGTGTGGTGAACGGTCCCGGAGAAGCTCGTGAGGCAGACATCGGAATAGCAGGAAGCAATGGAGTGGGAATTTTATTCAAGAAGGGCAAGGTGGTTGAGCAGCTTCCACAGGAAAAACTAGTGGAAGTGCTTCTTGATGAAATTTCCAGAATTAATCCAAAAGTTAACAAAAATGACTCTGGAAAGAAGAAAGGAAGTGTATGCCAAAAAAGGAAAAAACTGCTATAAGCCCAACACGGCTTGAAGATTATCCCGAATGGTATCAGCAGGTTGTAAAAGCATCTGATATGGCCGAAAATTCGCCTGTAAGGGGTTGCATGGTGATAAAGCCGTGGGGATATGCTGTATGGGAAAACATGGTTAGGGTTCTGGATGAAATGTTCAAGGAAACGGGAGTTAAGAATGCATATTTCCCTCTGTTTATCCCGCTTAGTTTTCTGCAGAAAGAAGCCGATCATGTCGAGGGTTTTGCCAAAGAATGCGCAGTTGTTACCCATCACAGACTAGAGAAAGACTCTGAAGGAGTACTCAGCCCTGTCGGCAAACTTAACGAGCCCCTCGTTGTTCGTCCTACATCAGAAACCATCGTAGGAGATGCTTTCTCCAAATGGATCAACAGCTATCGCGATCTGCCGATGCTTCTGAATCAGTGGGGAAACGTAGTGCGCTGGGAAATGCGTACCAGGATATTCCTGAGGACAAGCGAGTTTCTGTGGCAGGAAGGCCATACAGTTCATGCAACTTCAGAAGAAGCATACGAACGAACCAAGATGATGCTGAATATCTATGCAACATTTGTGGAAGAGTATCTTGCTATTCCTGTGATTAAAGGCAAAAAAACACTTGCCGAAACATTCCCCGGAGCAGTTGAAACCCTTTGCATCGAAGCTATGATGCAGGACAGAAAAGCTCTTCAGGCAGGAACTTCACATTTTCTAGGACAGAATTTTGCAAAAGCCTCACAGATAAAATTTCAGACAAGAGAAGAAACCGAAGAATTTGGATGGACGACATCCTGGGGTGCTTCCACAAGGATGATAGGAGGGGTTATAATGACTCACGGAGACGATAATGGTATTATACTTCCTCCAAGGATTGCATCTTCGCAAGTTGTTTTGCTTCCCATCATACGTAATGAAGATGAGCGCTCAGAAATAATGTCCTATACCCTTCGCCTTGCCTCCAAATTACGGGACATAGAATATCACAATAGAAAGATTCAGGTTGAAATTGATGCCAGGGACACAGGTGGAGCAAGAGGATGGGACTGGATAAAAAAAGGGATTCCCATCCGTATTGAGATAGGCCCGAGAGACATGGCTGAAAACTCATTGGTATTTGCAAGAAGGGACAGGGATCACAGGGAAAAGATATCCATGAGCAGGGAACAGTTCCTGGCCGAAATCCCTCAGATACTCGATAACATTCAGTTGACACTTTATGATAGAGCCCTTAATTATAAGGATGAGCATACTCTTACCATAGATGGGAAAACGGCTTTCTATGATTTTTTTACCCCGAAAAATTCTGAAAAGCCGGAAATCCATGGCGGTTTTGCACTCTCTCACTGGTGCGGGAATCCGGAGTGCGAATCAACCATAAAGAATGATCTTAGTGTCACTATCCGCTGCATCCCTTTTGGTGCGAAAGAAGAACAAGGCTCTTGCGTCTGCTGTAGTTCCGAAAGCAGACGAAGGGTAGTTTTTGCCAAGGCATACTAAAAACACATGATACGGATCAACGACATAATAGACAAGATTGCCGATTATGACCAAGATGCCGATGTCAGGCTGGTAGAGCAGGCCTACATTTATTCAGCTAGAGTTCATGACGGCCAAGTACGTCTTAATGGTGAGCCTTATCTTTCCCATCCTCTTGAGGTCGCAGGCATTCTAGCAGACATGAAGCTGGACACTGTCAGTATAGCCGCAGGCCTTCTTCACGACGTAATTGAAGATACCCATGCTACAGAACGGGAAATCAAGGAAGCTTTCGGTCAGGATGTTGTTCATATTGTATCAGGTGTCACAAAACTGAGCTCTGTATCTTTTGATTCTTCACAGTTAAGACAGGCTGAAAACATCAGAAAAATGCTTTTGGCCATGGCAGATGACATCCGGGTGATTCTGATCAAACTGGCTGACCGCATCCACAATATGAGAACCCTTCAATATCACAGAAGCGAGGAAAAAAAACGCGAAATAGCAAAGGAAACACTCGATATTTATGCTCCTATTGCATCAAGACTGGGTATATACTGGATAAAAAACGAATTGGAGGATTTGTCTTTCCAGTATCTGTATCCTGAAAAAAATGAAACTATCAAACATCTGCTCAACAAGGAGATGGCTGTAAGAGAAAGCTATTTCGAAAAGGTCAAGACTCTGATCAAGGAGAAGATGTCCGCAAACAACATGAAATGCGAGGTAATGGGTCGATATAAAAATCTGTACAGTATATATAACAAGATGGTGAAACAATCCCTTCCCTTCGAAGAAATCTATGACATAATAGCGTTCAGGATTATCCTTGATTCGATCCCAGACTGCTATGCCGCTCTTGGACTCATCCATGGAATCTGGACACCCATAGATTCAAAGATCAAAGATTATATCGGAAGGCCTAAATCCAACATGTACCAATCCCTTCACACCACAGTCATAGGCCCTGAAGGAAAGAGGATAGAAATCCAGATCAGGACGTGGGAAATGGATAAAGTAGCCAAAGCAGGGATTGCTGCTCACTGGAGCTATAAGGAAGGAAAGAAGGTTGACGAAAAAATCACCAGGCAGTTCGGGTGGATTCAAAACCTTATCGATAAAGACAGTAATATCCGCAATCCAAATGAGTTTCTGGAAAACGTCAAGCTTGACCTTTTCCCTGACGATGTCTATATTTTTACCCCTACAGGTGAAGTAAAGACACTTCCCAAGGGTTCGACTCCTGTTGACTTTGCCTATATGATTCATACAGACATAGGCGAACAATGCACAGGGGCCAAGGTCAACGGAAGAATTGTACAGCTCAATCACCAGTTGACAACAGGCGACACCATCGAAATCATCACAACTAAAAACCATTTTCCAAGCAAAGACTGGCTGAGCTTTGTCTGTACAGCAAAGGCGCGTTCAAAAATTCAGCAGTGGGTCAGGACTCAGGAAAAAAACCGCAGCATAAGTCTTGGTCGCGAAATGTGTGAAAAGGCCTTTCGCAAAAACAAGATGAATTTTCATGATGCTGCAAAATCTTCGGAAATGGATAAGGCAATTGATTACTTCGGGCTTAAGACTGCGGATGATCTTTATGCAAACGTTGGATACGGCAAAATCACCCCTCTTCAGGTTTTAAGAAGATTTTCATTAAAAACTGACCAGGAAGACAGTGAAGAAAATTTTATAGATAAGCTGATCGGCAAGGTCAGAAAGAAAAAACCAAAGACCGGGGGAGTCACAGTTACAGGGCTGGATGATATTCTCTTAAAATTCGGAAAATGCTGCAACCCTGTTCCAGGAGATTCTATAACAGGTTATATCACGAAAGGATTCGGAGTTACAGTTCACAGGACTAACTGCATCAATACCTTGAAAACGGATCCGGAGCGCCAGATAGACGTGGAATGGGATGAAGCAATAACGGAAACCTATCCAGTGGTAATTAACGTCAAAGCATATGACAGGGTTGGTCTTCTTGCAGACATAGCATCGAGCATATCTAAATGCAGTGCAAACATACAGAGTGTCGATTCAAAAATTGGCGAAAACAACCTCGTGGACAGCCTTTTTGTCCTTTCAGTACGAAACACAGATCATCTTAACAAGCTGATTTCTGAAATACGGAAAATAAAGGCCATCCAGGATGTTTTTCGCGAAACCACTTAGGGGGCTTTTACAACACGGCCCGATTTAATGCAGTTGGTACATACCATTATTTTTTTCACACTTCCGTTATTCAATGAGCGGACTCGCTGAAGATTCGGGTTGAACCTGCGGTTTGTTACATTGTGGGCATGACTTACATTGCAGCCTGTCATAGGTTTTTTCCCACAGATTGCGCACATCTTGGACATAATAAATTCTCCGTTTGCAGTATTTAGGTTTTTAACAAAGTAATTAATCTATTTTGAGGCAGCTTTTTTTTGGGATAATTCGGCCTCACAATTTGCAATATACTCAAGAGATTTTTGATTGAGACCAACATCCGGATAATTTGATACAACAGATTTAAATCTTTCCAAAGCTGACTTATAGCGCTTGCTCTTGAAGTAAAACTCACCGACATAAAACTCATGCCCTGCAAGATTCTTCTGGGATTGCCTGATAAAATGATCTGCCTGGACTGAGTATTTTGAATCAGGATGCGCTTTTTTAAGGCGGTTGAACGTTTCTATGGCTTTTTTTGAAGACGTCTGATCCCTGTCAATGGTTTCCTGTTTTGCAACATGGCACAAGCCAATCTGGAAAATCACATAAGGGGTGGCTTCATTTCGTGGATGAAGATTTTCAAAAGATTCGTATGCGGCAATCGCTGCATCAAATTCATCTATGTAATAATGTGAGTCAGCAATTTTCAGTTCTGCCAGAATCGCATACTTGCTGAAAGGGTACCAGTCCTTTAACTTGTTGAAGGATTCAAGCGCCGAGCGATACCTCTGACGGTTAAAGGCTTCCATTCCATCATTTACCAGCTCCTGGGCAGTTTGATCTTTTTTTTTGCCAAACAAATAGGCACAACCTGAAGTAAACATACCCGAGATGAGTACGATAGACAGGAAAGATATGACTAGTTTATATTTCATGGCTGTTTTATGTCAAAACTTTATTGATTATTTCTTCCAGCTTGGCTTTTGCAACCATACCAACAACCTGGTTATAAACCTTTCCATCCTTGAAAAAAATGAGGGTAGGAATTGATTTAATACCATATTTGGAAGGGGTAATGGGATTGTTGTCCACATTGCATTTTGCAAACTTTACCCTATCAGCGAATTTCTTTGCCAGTTCTTCAACTGTTGGAGCCACAGCTCTGCAAGGACCACACCAAGGGGCCCAGAAATCAACTAGAACAGGTATTTTCCCCTGTAAAACTTCGGCTTCAAAACTGCTGTCATCAATTTCAATTACATTTTCTGCCATATCTTGTTTCCTTTCCCAAAATGATTTATTATCCGTATTAACTATAGTATTATCAACAAAGAATGTCAACTTTGATAATTTACGAAAAATGTCGACACTGAGGGAATTGATGAATCAAAACATCCGTATAGGTGCACTCATTTCAGGAGGAGGAACCAATCTCCAGTCCATAATTAATGCTTGCGAAACAAAAGCAATCCATGGTAAAGTTGTCTTCGTAGGATCAGATAATCCATCTGCCGGCGGGCTTGCAAGAGCACAAAAACACGCCATTGCCTATTTTGTTGTGGACTACAAAGCCATTATTAGGAAATGCCAAAATGTTTCATTTGAGTCAGGGTTGCCGGCTGATTTTAATCTGCAGGACTGCCTCAGCAAACAGCGTTTCTTCTCAAAAGATACTCCTGTTCAACGCATTGCGGATTTCCTGAAATCACGTGCTGTTGCCGAAGCACAACTCCTGAAGCATATGGCCTTGCATGAGTTTGATCTGCTCGTTCTTGCCGGATTCATGCGCAATCTAAGTCCTTATTTCATAGACAGGATCAATGTTGTCAAGGACGAACCGAGAATAATGAATATCCACCCTGCCTTACTTCCTGCATTTCCCGGAACAGACGGGTACGGAGATACTTTTAGATATGGATGCAAGGTTGGGGGGTGCACAGTTCATTTCGTTGATTACGGCGAAGATTCGGGGCCTATCATAGGGCAGAGGTCTTTTTCTATTCTTCCAGGAGATACACTTGAAACTGTCAAGAAGAAGGGGCTGACTGAAGAGTGGATACTATATCCCGAATGCATTCAGCTTTTTGCTGAAAAAAAGCTAAAGCTGGTACACAAAACTAATTTGTCTTCAGACGGCAAGTCGTTTAACAGGACAGTTGTTGAAATACGGTAAGAGTTTCTGAGAGGTTTTGAATAACTCCTTTTTACAGAAGCTCTGCATGCTCACCTATGACAGATGCAACTTATTACAGAGTTGTGTGAAGATCACACGGTATGAATATTGCTTATCAAGGTCATGATTTCGTAAATGATTCTTCATACTGAATAGAGACTGTTTTTCTTTCATTGAACATATTTTATAATCAGCAGTAACAACAAAGGAGGCAATAATGTCAAACAAAAATTGGTTAAAGAGAGCAGTGCTTCTCATATTACTTGCTTTTGGCTCAATTATGGTTCTGTCAGAACTTGCTGATGCGAGATCGGGTAGCGGTGGTAGATCATTCGGAGGTTCTGGAAGCAGCTCAAAGAGTGGCAGTTTCAGCGGAACCCAATCCAGACCTGCAACCAGTCCTTCAATGCCACCATCTTCAGGCATGGGTGGAAGCAGTTTCATGAGAGGCGTTGCAGGAGGTCTTGTAGGCGGAATGCTTGGAAGCATGCTTTTTGGAGGCATGGGGCATGCAGCAGGCGCAGGAGGATTGGGGGGAAGCGGAATCGGTTTTATAGAACTTCTAATTTTAGGAGGACTTGGTTTTTTTCTCTACAAGAAGTTCATAAAACCAAAAATGGCTCTGAAGAATCCTTCTCCTCTTAATCAGTTTTCAGGAGCAGGCTCTTCCCAGCAGGCAGGTTTTATGGGACAGGCTTCGGCGCCTGCCTGGGAAACAAACCCTGAAGTAGATGCTTTTCAGCTCATCAAACAGTCTGAGCCTGATTTTGATCCTGAAAGATTCAAGGAAATTGCACAGGATGTGTTTTTCGCAGTTCAGGCTGCCTGGATGAGACGAGACACTTCTACAGTTGCAGGACTTCTCGGCGAGCAGCTTAAATCTGAATACGACGCGCAGTTTGAAGTCCTTAAAGAAAAAGGCCATATCAACAGGATGGAAAACATCGCAGTAAGAAATATTGAAATTGTGGACGCAGGTGTAGAAGGTCAGGAAGTTTTCATAAAAGTGCTGTTTACAGCCAATTTACTCGATTACACTGTTGAAGAGGCAAGCGGGAAAGTGATTAAGGGAGATGCCACACAACCTGTAAAATTCGAGGAATACTGGACATTTGCCAGACCGGTTTCATCAAAGGCATGGAAGCTTGAAGGGATTCAGGAAAAATAATCTGTGACTGCCTATTTTGTCCGTAGGATCCTGTTGATCATTCCGACTTTTCTGGGAATTACCATACTGGTTTTTGCCATTACACGTGTAGTACCAGGTGGCCCCATAGAAAGGATGATGCTTGAGGCTCAGCAAATGCAGGCAAAAGAAGGTGGCGGCGCAAGGGCTGGATCAGGAGGCGATAGTCAGCGCCAGCCCCTTTCTGCTGATCAGATAGAGTTGTTGAAGGCCTATTATGGTTTCGACAAACCGGTTCTTGTAAGTTATGGTCAGTGGATGGGAAAAATTCTCTGTGGAGATCTCGGGATGTCCACCCGGTACTACGAACCGGTCTGGGATATGATCTTAGACCGTATTCCCATTTCACTCTATTTTGGTTTCTTTTCGATGTTCATGATTTACGGTATCTGTATCCCGCTTGGGATTTCCAAGGCCGTTCGCCACAAGAGCCCATATGATAATGTTACTTCAGTAGTCGTATTCATAGGCTATGCCATTCCAGGATGGGTGGTGGGTGTTCTTCTGCTTTTGATCCTGGCTTCTCACTGGGAGTTTTTTCCTCTTGGCGGACTGGTAAGCGATGATTTTGAAGAGTTTACACTCATCCAGAAGGCAGGAGACATCATCTGGCATACAGCCTTACCCTTGACTGCCTATGTTCTGGGATCTTTTTCAGTCATGACATTCCTGATGAAAAATTCCCTTATGGACAATCTTGCCGCAGATTACGTCAGAACTGCTATCGCAAAAGGTCTTTCTTTCAAACAGGCTGTTTTCAGGCATGCTCTCAGAAACAGCCTCATACCAATTGCCACAACTTTCGGGAACAATCTGTCCATTGTCTTAAGCGGCTCATTTCTAATTGAAAAGGTTTTTAATATCAACGGGATGGGACTTTTAGGATATGAATCTATAATTGACCGCGATTATCCTGTTGTCATGGGAATTCTTGTCATTTCCTCCTTGCTTTTCATGATAGGCAATATCCTCTCTGATCTTTGCGTGGCACTAGTTGATCCGCGAGTTCAGTTCAGCAACGAGAGATAAAGGAAAAGGCTGTAGTGTGAATCCTCTTACCCGCAAGAAGCTTCAGCGCTTTAAGTCCATAAGACGTGGATATTATTCGTTTCTTGTCTTTATGCTCTTGATTGTCGCCTCTTTGATGGCAGAAGTTATTGTAAACAGTCGGGCACTTGTCGTCTTTTACCAAGGCAAGTATCATTTCCCTGTTTTTAGGGATATGATTCCTGGAAATTTTTTCGGGCTTGATTATCCTTATGAAACAAACTACAGGGAACTTTCGAAGCGCTTTGCAGCAGAAGGCAGGGGCAACTGGTTGATCATGCCCATTATCCCCTACAATCCCTATGAAAATGACCTTCGGGAGGAAGAATACCCTCCTTTTGCGCCATCACTTAATGAGAGACATTTTCTTGGCACTGATACTGCCGGAAGAGACGTGGCTGCAAGGCTCATTTACGGATTCCGGATAGCCATTTTCTTCTCCCTTGCCCTTCTTGTTGTCAATTACATGGTCGGTATTTCCGTAGGATGTGCAATGGGATATTTTGGAGGAAAGTTTGACCTTCTATTTCAGAGAATAATTGAAATATGGTCGAATATCCCGTTTCTTTATGTCATAATCATCATATCTTCCATAGTTGTTCCAAGCTTTTTTCTTTTAATACTGATCATGGTTTTTTTCGGCTGGACGTCTCTCACCTGGACTATGAGAACAGTTACTTATAAGGAGCGGGCAAGAGAATATGTTCTTGCGGCAAAAGCAATGGGAGCATCTGATTCACGAATTGTTTTCAGACATATAATTCCCAATACCATTTCAGTTATAGTAACCTATGCTCCTTTTTCTGTTTCAGGGGGAATAGTTGCTCTGACATCACTCGACTACCTCGGGTTCGGACTTTCTCCGCCTACGCCTAGCTGGGGAGAACTTCTTCAGCAGGGATCCGACAACATGGATGCATGGTGGATTGTCGGCTCAGTGATATTTGCAATGGTATTGACCCTTATGCTCGTATCTTTCATAGGAGAGGCGGTAAGGGAGGCATTCGATCCGAAGATGCATACAACATACGAATAGATAGAGGAAATGACTATGATCAAAAAAATTCTGGGAATTCTTTCCGGATTTCTGGTTGCTCTGAGCCTGGCAGGAATGGCGACAGCCTCGCCAAAATTGCCGGATGACATAGAGTGGCTGACCAATGATATTGACCCTGTCTACGCTTCTTCTGATGCGGTGAAGGGAGGCACCCTGAACACTGCAATCATGAATTTTCCAATGACTTTCAGAACCGTTGGGCCAGATTCAAACGGTAGCTTCAGAAGTGCAATCCTGGATAACCAGCTTAGCCTGATAAACATTCACCCCAATACCATGAACGTTATTCCAGAGCTTGCAACTCACTGGGCTTTCGGAAAAGACAGGAAGACAATGTATTTCAAGCTTAACAAAAAAGCCAGATGGTCTGACGGACAACCTGTCACAGCAAATGATTATGCCTTTACACTCGAATTCATGCGTTCAAAACACATTGTAGCTCCTTGGTACAACGACTATTATACACAGGAGATCGACAGAGTTGTCATCTATGATGATTACACGATTGCTGTTGTCGGAACAAAAGCAGAACCAGACCTTCATCTGAAGCTTGGAATAAGTCCGACACCAAGGCATTTTTACGGAAATCTCGATAAGGATTTCGTAGCCAAATATAATTGGAAGGTTATCCCCAATACAGGGCCCTTCCAGATCGATGATTTCCAGACAGGTAAATACGTTCGTTTTAAACGGAAAAAAGACTGGTGGGCACAGGATCTAAAGTATTTTAAGAACAGATTCAATGTGGATAGGGTGCACTTTACTGTAGTACGTGATTTTAACATGCTCTGGGAGTATTTTAAAAAAGGGAAGCAGGATGTTTTTTCTTTGACCATACCCAAGTACTGGCATGAAAAGACGAAAACCCAGGTCTTCGAAAAAGGATACGTCAACAGGATATGGTTTTTTAATGATACCCAGAAATCTGCCATGGGTCTTTGGTTGAATCAGGACAGGGAAATATTCAAGGACAGAAATGTCCGCTATGCCTTCAGCCATGCAATGAACATTGAAAAAGTGATCGAACAGGTTCTGCGCGGAGACTATTTCAGACTGGAACATGCTTTCATGGGATATGGCCCCTATACAAATGAAACCATAAAGGCAAGGCGTTTTGATATTGACATGGCAGATCGACTCATGAAGTCTTCAGGATGGCAGAGGGGCTCCGATGGAATCTGGGAAAAAAACGGGAAGCGTTTTTCAGTTGAAGTCACATACGGATTTGAAGAACACACTCCAAGGCTTGTTGTTCTCAAAGAAGAAGCCAAGAAGGCAGGGGTGGAGCTTTTGCTTCAGCAGAATGATCCTACTGCTGCCTTCAAGAAATTTCTTGAAAAGAATTTCGATGTTGCCTGGATGGGATGGAGCACATCATTAAGACCCCAATACTGGGAGCATTTTCATTCAATCAATGCCCATAAACCCCAGACCAACAACATCACAAATACAGATGATCCGGAAATGGACAAACTCATTGAAGGGTATCGCAGTTCCCTCGAAGAAAAAGAAAGGATAAGGCTCTCACTGGAAATACAACAGAAGATTCATGACATAGGAATGTTTGTCCCAACATTCATGGTTCCCTATGTCCGTGAGGCCTACTGGCGATGGCTGAGGCTTCCCAGCCCTCCAGGAACCAAGCATTCAGGCAGCCTCTTTGACCCTTTCAACAGTTCAGCAGGTGGCTTGTTCTGGTACGATAAAAAATTATACGATGAAACCCAAGAAGCCATGAAAACAGGCAAGTCTTTCATGCCTGAGGTAGTGATTGACAAGACTTTCATGAAAAGCAGATAGAAAAAATGAATTGTTCATCCCTGGAAGGCTCTTCAGAATATGATAATGCCGTATTGCAAGTAAAAAAACTTGAAACCGCTTTTCATTCTGAAGCAGGTATTTTCAAGGTTGTAGATGATGTCAGTTTCAATATCATGCAGGGAAAAACCCTTGGAATCGTAGGGGAATCAGGCTGCGGTAAAAGTGTTACAGCCCTTTCCATAATGAGGCTACTGCCAAAGCCTGCCGGGGTGATTCTTGGTGGTGAGATTCTTTACAGAGGAAAGGACATTCTCAGGATAACCACGGAGGACATGAGGTCTATCAGAGGTCGCCATATTTCCATGATTTTTCAGGAACCCATGACTGCCTTGAATCCAGTACACAGGATAGGAGATCAAATTGCCGAGGTTTTTCAGCTTCATGCACCTTGGATTAATGAACGTGAAGTTCACAAGAGATCCATAGAACTGCTTGATAAAGTTGGAATTCCTGATCCTCGGCGAAGAATGGAAGAATATTCGCATCTCATTTCAGGGGGAATGCGCCAGAGAGTCATGATTGCCATGTCACTGGCGGTTCAACCTGCTATTCTTATAGCAGATGAACCCACCACTGCACTTGATGTCACAATACAGGCACAGATTCTTGATCTGATGAAAACCCTTCAGGATGAAAACGGAATGGCCATGATGTTTATCACTCACGATCTTGGAGTAATAGCAGACATCTCTGATGACGTGGTTGTGATATATGCTGGAACAGTTGTAGAATCTGCTTCGGTCAGGGAACTTTTCGGGAATCCTGCTCATCCTTATACGCAGGGACTTCTTGAATCCATCCCCAGACTTGAAACCCCCAGAAAAACCCATTTGTCAGCCATTTCTGGTATGGTTCCTTCTCCCGGCGAACTTATGACAGGATGCAGGTTCAGGAATCGCTGCCACATGGCAGAAACCATGTGCGAAAAGATTGCCCCGCCCCTCATCTCGGTTAGAAATAACCATATGGTAAGGTGTCATTTGGTGACGTCCTTAACTT
>JBBIWB010000049.1:0-23039 GCA_037439445.1 Desulfobacteraceae bacterium
AATGACGAAGGATGCAGTGCAACGCAGCATCCGGCCTTTTTACGATGCCGTCAAACATAAGTTCAAGGAGTTTAAGATGGAAAAAGTTAAGATCATGCCCTGTCTGGATATGAAGGAAGGCCGTGTGGTTAAGGGTGTAAACTTTGTGGGGTTAAGAGATGCAGGGGATCCTGTCCAGCATGCCACATTCTATCAGGAAGAAGGTGCGGATGAGCTGGCAATGCTTGATATTGCTGCCACTCTTGAAAACCGCAAAACAAGGCTCGAATGGGTAAAAGGAGTTTCAGCGGTGATCCAGATACCCCTCACAGTAGGTGGCGGTGTCAACAGCGTAGAAGACATAGACATGCTGCTGGCAGCAGGGGCTGGAAAAGTTTCCATGAACAGCGCTGCTGTAAAGAATCCTGGCTTGATAGATGATGCTGCCAGCAAATTCGGTTCTGCCAGTATTACCATAGCAATAGACGCCATGAGAAACAAGGCAATGCCGTCTGGCTTTGAGCTTGTAGTTTCAGGTGGCACAAAGCCTGTTGGCAAGGATGCTGTAACCTGGGCAAAAGAATGCGAAGCCAGGGGTGCAGGCATAATACTTCCTACAAGCATGAACGGTGACGGCACTCTGGGAGGCTATGACCTTGAATTTACAAGCGCAATATCGAAAGCCGTAAAACTTCCGGTTGTTGCATCCGGTGGAGCAGGCAAGCTTGAACACTTCCTTTCCGGTGTAAAAGAAGGAGGTGCTGCCATCCTTCTTGCAGCCTCAGTATTTCATTTCAGAACATTTCGCATCAAAGAAGTAAAGGAGTATTTGCAGAAACAAGGGATACCGGTCTATTTATAGAAAACCCTATCTGTCAAGAGCAAAATGTGTGGAGGGGTTATCCACTCGAAGATTCAGATGCTCATTCAGGGAACATGCCTTTTGCCGATCTGGCTGATTTGCTGAAACTAAAAAAATGAGGGAGGAAAAGTGGTCATAGAAATTAAAATTCCTGAAGCAGGTGAATCTGTAAAGGAAGCAGTCCTTGCTCAATGGCTTAAAAAGGACGGGGATATCGTGCAAAAAGATGAGCCGATTCTTGTCATTGAAACCGACAAGGTTACACTGGAATTGGTTGCCGAAGCCACTGGATACCTTAAAATAAATGTTAAGGAAGGACAGGTTGTCCCAATAGGCTCTGTAGTTGGCATCATTAGAATTTCTGAAGACAACCAGGATAATGCTTCAGACGCAAAAAAATCCCTCAAGGCGATAAAGGCTTCAACTACAGAGATAAAAATAAATGAACACCCGGCAAAAGATGTTACATCAGAAAGCAGGGAGTACTTTCCTCATTTTCCGACTGATCAGGTAAAGGATTCTGAAAGCATAAAAACTTTAATGCCTTCGGTGAGACGGCTAATTCTTGATAAAAATGTCGATATGAACTTAGTTCAAGGAACTGGTCCTGATGGAAAAATTACCAAAGGAGATGTTCTCCTGCATATAGAAGGCTTGCCTTCTATTATCCCAGAAAAGAAATCCGAAACTGCCGACCACAAAATAGCAAGAACTGAAGAACAGGCTACACGCAAACCAATGACTCTTATTCGTCAGCGGATTGCAGAAAGGCTGGTTGAAGCAAAACAACAGACTGCAATGCTTACAACATTCAATGAAATTGACATGACAAGGGTCATGGACTTAAGAGCCAGATACAAAGAAACATTTCAGAAAAAACACGGGGTATTCCTCGGATTCATGAGTTTTTTCATAAAGGCTTGCATTTCCGCTTTGAAAGAAATCCCCGAAATCAATGCTTATGTGGACGGCAAGGATATAATTTATCACGATTACTACCACATAGGCATAGCCATAGGAGGTGAGCGCGGCCTTGTTGTCCCTGTAATTCGTAATGCAGACAGGCTAAGCTTTGCATTGCTGGAAAAAAATATAGAGGAATTCGTGGATAAGACCAAAACCGGAAAACTTACCCTTTCAGAACTCGAGGGCGGCACTTTTACCATAAGTAACGGCGGGGTTTACGGCTCTCTTCTGAGCACTCCTATCCTGAATTTTCCTCAAAGCGGGATCCTGGGAATGCACAAAATTGAAAAACGCCCTGTAGTAGTAAATGATGAAATTGTAATAAGGTCCATGATGTATGTTGCATTAAGCTATGATCACAGGATTGTGGATGGCAGAGGTGCTGTCAGCTTCCTGAAGAGAATCAAGGAATGCATGGAAGAACCTGAGAGACTTTTGATGGAGATTTAATCATGACTGAAGAAAAATCATTTGATCTTGTCATAATAGGTGCAGGTCCAGGAGGCTATTCAGCGGCTGTAAGAGCTTCTCAGCTCGGACTGAAGGCTGTTTGTGTGGAAAAACACCGGAATCCAGGCGGAACCTGTCTCAATGTCGGATGCATTCCAAGCAAGGCTCTGCTGTATTCAAGCGAGCTTTACTCGATTACAAGACAGAATTTATCCCTGCATGGAATTCTCGTCGGCGATTTGAAGCTTGACCTTGATGTCATGATGGCAAGAAAGGACAAAGTCGTTTCCGAACTGACAGCCCAGGTAAAAAAATTACTGGAAGCAAACCGTGTCGGCATCATTCATGGAACTGCTACGGTTAAAGGGGAAAACAGAGTAGAAGTCAAAGGAAATGACGGAACTAAGCACATTTTAAATTCCAGATTCATTCTTCTTGCCACAGGCAGCATTCCTTCATCCATTCAAGGTCTTGAATTCGACGAAAAGAAGATAGTCTCTTCTACTGGTGCATTGAAGTTTTCAGAGGCTCCGCGACGCCTTGGAATCATAGGAGGCGGCTATATTGGACTCGAACTAGGTTCTGTCTGGCAGAGACTTGGCTCTGAAGTCACTGTGATCGAAATGCTTCCACAGATCGCATCAGGTCTTGACGGCCAGATCGGAAGAGCTTTAAAGAGAGCCCTCGGGAAACAAGGCATTTCTTTTCTGCTTAAAACAAGGGTGACTCATGCTGACAAAACACAAAAAGGGGTAAAGCTGACAATTGTGACTGAGGACAAAGAAGAAACAAGGGAATTCGATAAGGTTCTTGTAGCAGTTGGCAGGAAACCCCTCTCGAATGAACTTGGGCTCGAAGAAACAGGCGTCAAAACAGATCGGGAGACCGGCCATGTAATAATCGGCCCCGACTTCAGGACAAGTGTTGCTTCCATTTACGCGGCAGGAGATTTAGTTCATGGTCCAATGCTTGCCCATAAGGCTTCAGCAGAGGGAAAGGCAGCAGTTGAGGCAATGGCCGGCACTTTTTCAGATATCAACTACGATACAATGCCTCATATAATCTATACTTCACCTGAAGTGGCAGCAGCAGGAATTACTGAAGAGCAGGCTAAAGAAAGAAAAATTCCTTATGCCGCAGCCTCTTATCCTTTTTCCGGAAACGGCAGGGCAAGGTGCACAGAGCAAACAGAAGGGCTGGTCAAAATCATTTCTCATTCAAGAACAGACAGGATTCTTGGAGTACACATGATAGGCCACGGCGTTTCAGAAATAATCCCTGAAGCCGTACTTGCAATGGAATCAGGGGCAAGCTCTGAAGATATTGCAAGAATCATTCATGGTCATCCTACTTTTTCAGAGACTCTGATGGAAGCTGCTGCTGCCTTGCAGCGCCTGATCAAGAAATGAAGATCAGGGAGATGCATGAGGGATGAACAGCAGGCTCAGGCAATTGTCTAAACTTCTGACCTATGTCCTTGGAAGAAAGCCTGATGAATTCGGGCTTGTACTGGATGATGAAGGGTTTATTTCCATACGGAATTTAATAAAGGCAGTCTCAGAGGAAAAAGACTGGGCATTTGTCCGGATGTCTCACATCCAGGAGATTCTTCTCCAAGAGCCTGATCCTGGTTTTGAGATTTCCGGCAACCGCATCCGTTCTGTTGACAGAAAACATGTTCCTGAGCTTTCCCCTTTATCCAGTCCCCCAAAGCTCTTATATGTATGTGTAAGGCAAAATTCCCATGCACATGTTCTTGACAAAGGCATACTGCCTTCAGTACATCCTCGGGTCATCCTCAGTTCGGACAAGGACATGGCCATACGCATGGGAAGAAGAAGAGATGCTAAACCTGTTCTGCTTACAGTTTTGACAAAGAAATGCATTGAAGAAGGGGTTCTTTTTTATCAAGCAGGAGAGACCTTGTTTACCGCTGACTGCATTCCCTTGCAGTGTTTCACAGGACCTGCACTGTCTTTGGAAAAAGAAGAATCGAAACATCAAAAGAATGAACCTTCTTTAGAAAAACCCAAAACACCAGGAAGCTATTTTCCTGAAATAAAGAACGAAAAACCAGAGTATAAAAAAAGAGGCAGAAAAAAAGAAATACCGTGGAAAAAAGACAGGAAAAGATTCAGCCAATGACCCCGACTGAAACAGCATCAAACCTTTCATATATTTTTTCCAGATTCAACCGGCTATCATATTATTCAAATTAAAACGTGACGATGCTGTCAAATTTCTTGACAGAACATGGAAAATGGTTTTAGAATAATGATTTCTTAATTGGATTGCTGGTCGATTCACTTTATGCAATTCTATAGCGCTGTATTAATAATTTAATGATTGGAGCAGTTTTTCAATGCTTTCACAAGAATTCGATTTGATCCATATGATCAGAAGTTCTGGTTTGATGGTAAACTTTGTCCTGCTGTTGCTTCTTTTCTTTTCAGTCATGTCGTGGGCAATCATTTTTATCAAATACAGATATATAAAAAAGGCTTTTAAGGAGTCAGCTCTTTTTACTGATTATTTCTGGAAGAGCCGCGATCTTTCAGAAGCTTTTTTAAAGGCAAAACAGCTTCAAAGCAGTCCCATTGCCCAGGTGTTTCGCATAGGATACGTTGAACTAAAGAAGGTCAGCCAGTCTGGGCCACCTCCAAAAGACCATTCTCCCGGTCAGGAAACTTTTGCAGCAGGAACTCATTTTGCAGGGATTGATAATGTCAACCGGGCACTGAGGAGGGCAACCAGTACCGAAATAACCAGACTCACGCATTTAGTGCCTTTTCTTGCAACTACAGGAAATTCAGCCCCGTTTATAGGACTCTTTGGAACCGTCTGGGGCATCATGAACTCCTTCCACAGCATAGGGCTCAGGGGGTCTGCAACTTTAGCAGTGGTTGCTCCAGGCATCTCTGAAGCTCTTGTAGCTACGGCTGCAGGACTGGCTGCAGCAATACCTTCTGTCATTGCATTTAATTATTTCATGCAGAAAATCAGAATCATAGAGACAGAACTTCAGAGTTTTTCAGCCGATTTCCTGAATATAATCGAGAGGGATATCCTTACCAGCAAAGGGAATATGCCATGAGCATGGGCGGAAATCATGACAAGCTTATGTCTGAAATAAATGTAACGCCGCTGGTTGACGTAATGCTTGTCTTGCTTATTATTTTTATGGTTACGGCTCCAATGATGATGCAAGGAGTGGATGTAGCGCTTCCTGAGACTACATCTGAGCCCCTTGCAGCAGAAAAAGAACACCTTGTTATCAGCATTGATCCTGGAGGCCAGGTTTTTATTAACGAATTCCAGGTTTCAGTAGATGCTCTCGGCGAAAAACTGTCAAAAATACTTGAGGGAAAACCTGATAAAGAGGCTTATCTCCGGGCAGACAAGAATATTCCTTATGGCACGGTTGTTCGTGTTATGGCCGAAATCAAGGCAGCAGGCATAGACAAGCTTGGAATGGTGACTGTTCCGCTCGATAAAAAGACTGATAAAAAGAAGTAGAAATGCGTGAACGCTGGCATGATAGTGATGTTTTATTGCCTTCTTCCGGCATCAGAACACCATCTATAAGTTGGTACGCGGGTGTCTCCTTTGTGTTGCATATTGCTCTCTTTTTCATCCTGACATATTTGCCAGAACTTATGCCGCAAAGAGAATTCAGGCCTTCGGTTATCATGGTGAACATGGTTACCCTTGCACCAGTTGGTTCAGCCGGAAAACCAGGCCCTCCGGGCAAGGAACAGCCGGCACCTCAGGCTGAAAAACCTCCTGCTGAAAAGCCGGGAGTCCAGGAACAAAAAGCTGAAAAGCCAAAGCATCAGGAGCCAAAACCCGAACAACCGAAACCTGAAAAAATACCGGTTCCTGAATCAAAGCCAGAACCTGCAAAGCAGACAGATGTTATATCGCTTTCTAACGAAAAGCCGAAAGAAAAGACCTCTTTAAAAAAAGAGACTTTTAAATCAGGAGAGGCTATCAAGAGTGCCATAAACAGGCTTGAAAAGCAGGTTGATAGCGGGAAAACCGATTCCTTGGCATCTGCTCTGGATAGAATCAAGAGCCAGGTTGAAAAAAGCGAAGCTTCAGGGGCAAAAGGCCAGGGCACAGGGCAGGCTGGTGGTGGCGGCGGCGGTGAGGGCGGCAGTGGTGGAACAGGCCCTGTAGGTGTTACAGCCATAGATTTTTACAGGTCTTTAATCCCGAATCATATTGAAGAAAACTGGGTTTTTAATGAAAATTTCGTAGGGGGACGCACAGACCTTGTTGCAGTTGTTGTTGTAAAAATCATGCAAAATGGTAATATAGCAGATATATGGTTTGAAAAGAAATCAGGGAACGGTTATTTCGATGATTCTGTATACAAGGCAGTAAAAAGATCAAACCCTATGCCACCATTACCCAAGGAATACACAAGGCCTTTTTATGAGCTTGGACTGGTTTTTACGCCTAAAGGACTTAAGCGGAGTTAAAATGATTGAAAATTTCAGATATTCCGTAAAAATAATTTCATTTAAGCTTGCCTGTGCCTTTCTGTTCGCTTCCCTGATGAGTCTGTGGACAACTACGTCCTATGGTGCAAGCAGATATGACTATATTGATATCAATAACCCGTTATTGAAAAAAATTCCAATCGCGATACCTGTTTTCAAGGTCGGCAACGGAAGTTCTTCTGAAGAAGAGGTTTCACAGCGCGGCTCCAGACTTCTTTCAGACACACTTGCTTTTACAAGTTATTTTAAAATACTGGACAGGGGATCATTTTTAATTGATATTCAGAAAACAGATGTTTCTTCGCCTCAGTTCAGCGGCTGGACAACCGTAGGGGCTGAGCTTCTTGTAACTGGAGCCGTTGCTTTAAACAATTCACAGATTGAAATGGAATTAAGACTCTTTGATGCTTACAATGAACGTCAGCTTGTAGGCAAGAAATATTCTGGCCATGTAAATGACCTGCGCCCCATGATACGAAGATTTTGCAATGAAATAATGGGTATTCTTACAGGAAGCAGCGGTTTGTTTGACAGCAAGATTGCATTTGTTTCTTCAGGCACTGGAAGCAAAGAAATATATACTTGTGACTTCGATGGACATAGTCCTGCACAGATAACAAACAACAAGAGCATAAATCTTACTCCGGCATGGTCTCCTGACGGAAAATGGATTGCCTATACAACTTATGCCAAGGGAAAACCGGATTTGTACATTCACAATGTCTCGGATAACCGGATTTTTGTCGTGGACAAAAAAGGGACAAGCATATCTCCAGGATGGGTTCCAGGCACATTTGAGCTTGCTGCTTCATTGTCATTTTCTGGGGATCCTGAAATTTATCTGTTGACCGGAACGGGAAAAATTATTAATAGGTTAACAGATAATACAGGAATCGATGTTTCCCCAAGTTTTTCTCCTGACGGCAAGAAAATGGCCTTTGTCTCAAGGAGAGGCGGATCTCCCCAGATTTACATTCAGAATATGAATTCAGGGGCGGTAGAAAGACTTACTTTTCAGGGAAATAACAATACTCAACCAGACTGGTCGCCTAAAGGCGATAAAATTATTTACACCGGGCTTGAAAAAGGCGGCAATTTCAATATTTTTGTTATTGGCGTCAACGGCAATGGCCTGATACAGCTTACACGTTCACAGGGGGACAATGAATCAGCTTCATGGTCACCCGATGCAAGCATGATTGTTTTCAGCTCTACGAGAGAAGGAACATCGAGAGTTTATGTAATGACAGCTTACGGGGCAGATCAGCGAAAGTTGCTGGACTTGCCGGGTAAGCAGTCAGAACCCAAATGGTCACAGGGTCTGACAAACTAATTATATTTATTAAAAGGAGAAGAAAAATGAAGAGAAAGTATTTGGTTATTTTGGCAATGTTATTAGTCGTACCAGGGTTATTGTTAACTGCTTCATGTGCAAAGAAAGTAGCAGAAAAACCTGCTGCTGCAGTAGCAAAAGCTGCTGAAGCTGCCAAGGCTCCAGCTGCTCCAGCACCAGCAATGACTGCGCCTGTGGTTGACACATCAAAAGCTGACGAACTTGCAGCTCGTGAAAGATTCCAGAAACAGGATGTGAATTTTGCTTTCGACAGCTCTGTGTTAGATGCCACTGCCCAGGCAATCCTGAAAAACAAGGCCGACTGGATGAAGAAGAATCCGACTGCAGCAGTTACTATCGAAGGTCATTGCGATGAGCGCGGTACTGTAGCATACAACCTTGCTCTTGGCGAAAGACGTGCTGAAAGTGCTAAAGCTTTCCTTGTTAACCTTGGCGTTCCTGCTGCCAGAATGACTACGATCAGCTTCGGGAAAGAAAAACCCCTGGACCCTGCCAAAACAGAAGAAGCTTATGCAAAAAACAGACGGGCACGTTTTGTTCTGAAATAACCGGCAGTATCTTTTATGTTCTTAGCCAATGGCAGGTCAGCACATTCAAGATGGTGTTGCCTGCCATTTCATCATTAAAAGACAACTTCGTGAATCTTTTATAGGTGAATTTGATACCATGAAATCCGGCATTATAAGATTTATAGTCTTTTTATCTCTTTTATGGAGCCTTGGGTGTGCAACCACGCAGGATGTATCAAGGGTTGACAGCAGGATTTTTTATTTAGAACGCCAAAACGCTGAAGCAGAAAAAGCAAGAGAACAGTTTCAACTTCGGATGGAAGATTTCCGGAAAAATCAGCTTGAAAAAGAACAGAATATCCGAAGCCAGTATGCCGAGCTTTACGTTGCATTAGACCGGCTTCAGGAACAGATTCAGATGTTAGGCGGCAAAATTGAAGAAAGAGACCACCAGCTCAGACAGAAAATACAGGTAGGTTCAGTATCTGCCGAAAACCTCGAGCCCAAAATCAATGCTCTGGAACAGGCATCTGTTTCAGTCAGGGACCGACTCCAGAGAATAGAAGAATATCTTGCCTTTGAAGTGCCTCCGAAGAAACCCTTTTCAGGAAAAGAAACCCTGGAAAAAACCCCTGCCAGGGATAAGCCTGACGCTCTGCCTGAAATGTCTGAAAATGACCTTTACGCAAAGGCCAAACAGGATTTTGACAATGGGAATCTCGAGCAGGCCAGAACCGGTTTTTCTGAATTCATGAAACGATTTCCAAAATCTTCAATTGCAGATAGTGCCCAGTTTTGGCTTGGAGAAATTTTTTACAGGCAGAAATGGTATGAGAAAGCCATTCTAGAATACCAAAAAGTAATAGAAACCTACCCGAAAGGAAATAAAATTCAGGCAGCTCTTCTGAAACAGGGTTTTTCTTTCCTTAATCTTGGTGACAAAGCCAATGCAAACCTGATATTAAAAGAACTCATCAAGAAATACCCAACAAGCAACGAAGCCAAGATTGCCAAACAAAAACTTGAAGGCTCTTAACCATAGCCACCCTTTGTCTTTACGGTATATGGAAAAACTTTATCCATGACAGATGATTAAGGTTATAGGCATAGATCCTGGTTTGGCTGCAACAGGAATTGGGATAGTCTCCGGCAAAGGAATTAAAATAACCGGTTATTCTTACGGCAGCATAAATTCAGATGCCAACTCACCCTTGCCCCGAAGGTTGCACCATCTTTATTCAAATCTTCTTGACATTCTGTCTTCAGAAAAGCCTGACATCATGATTGTTGAAGATGTCTTTTCCATAGAGAAATTCCCTCGCTCCAGCATAATTTTAGGAAAGGTTTCAGGCATCTTTCTTCTTGCTGCTTCCATTCATAATATTCCCGTGAAAGAAATCCCTGTGAGAGAGGCCAAACAAATCCTTACAGGAAATGGTAATGCCAGCAAAGAGCAATTGGAAAAATCTGTACGCAGCCGTTTATCAATAGATATACCCATCAGCCCAAATCATGCATCAGATGCACTGGGTCTGGCTATTATCGGTTTTCTGCGTTATAATGACCTGGCGGCTGTAAAACCATGACCAAGAGCTTTTACCACCAGCTTATAAGAGTATTCAGGGTTTGAAAGAATGATTGGTTACATAGAAGGCAGACTTCTTCAAAAAGACCAGGACAGGATTCTGATTTTAGCAGGCAACATCGGCTATGAAGTGCTTATTCCGACCATTGTCATGGAATCATTGAATGGACGAGCAAGAAATGACACAATAGGGCTTTATATCTACTTCCATCAGACTGAGAAACAGCCCAAACCAGTTCTCATCGGATTTAATACAGATATTGAAAAAGATTTCTTTCAGCAGCTCATTACAGTTGAAGACATAGGACCCTTGAAAGCGGCAAAAGCCCTGACCGTTCCTGTTCACGAGATAGCAAAAGCAATAGAAACAAATGACATAGAGAAGCTTCAGAGGCTTAAAGGAATTGGAAAACGAACTGCCCAGAAAATTATAGCATCTCTTGCAGGAAAGCTTGAAAGATTCATTCCCATAACTTTTAGAACACCTCAACCAAAACCTGAACATGATGAACTGGTTCAGCCAGTTATAGATGTTCTTGTCGGACAATTAGGGTTAAAGTT
The DNA here is from genome assembly GCA_037439445.1 of Desulfobacteraceae bacterium. Lineage (GTDB taxonomy): Bacteria > Desulfobacterota > Desulfobacteria > Desulfobacterales > Desulfatirhabdiaceae > JBBIWB01. Next base: position 10,772 of record JBBIWB010000049.1, read on the forward strand.
AGTTGAAGCCAGAAGAATGGTCGCAGATACTTTAAATATACACCCTTCAATCATAACTCCTGAAGCCCTTCTTGAAGAAGTGTTTCGTACAAGGCCAAAATGACGGTAAAAGTCCAGAAAAATTCTTCGCTGACTCATGGCATTGTAACCGGATCCTGCCAGCCGGAAGATACAGAAGCCGAAATTCTGTCTTTGAGGCCGGAACGTCTTTGTGAATATATCGGGCAGGCTGAAGTAGTAGAAACTTTAAAAATTGCAATTGAAGCTGCAAAGATAAGAAATGAACCTCTCGATCATGTTTTGCTGCATGGCCCTCCAGGGCTTGGAAAAACAACTCTTGCTCACATAATAGCCAAGGAAATGGGAGGAAATCTTACCGTCACATCAGGGCCTGCCCTTGAAAAAGGCGCAGAACTTATAGGCATTCTGACCCACATAGCCCATGGTGATGTATTGTTTGTTGACGAAATACACCGTATCCCAAAACAGGTCGAGGAATTTTTATATCCGGCTATGGAAGACTTTGCAGTTGACTTTGTTTTCGATAAAGGTGCCCATGCCAGAAGCCACAGGATAAGGCTTGAACAATTTTGTCTGGTTGGTGCCACCACCAGGGTCGGCCTCTTATCATCGCCTTTAAGGGATAGATTCGGAATCTTTCGAAGCCTTGATTTTTACAGTGAAGAAGAGCTTGTTTATATTACTCTTCGTTCTTCATCAATCCTGGGAATTGCCATTGACAAGGCTGGTGCAATGGAGCTTTCAAGGAGATCCCGCGGAACGCCAAGAATAGTCAATCGTCTCCTGAAGCGCGTGAGAGATTATGCCCAGGTAAGAGCAGATGGCATCATTACGGTAGAAACTGTAAATTCAGCCCTGAAGCTCGAGGGAGTAGATGAAAAAGGACTTACTGATCTCGACAGGCGTTATCTCAGAACAGTAATTGACTATTACAATGGCGGGCCTGTAGGGATTGAAGCCATTGCTGCAACCCTTCAGGAAGAAACAGATACGCTTGTGGATGTGGTAGAACCCTATCTGCTGAAGACAGGCATGATACTTAGAACTTCTTCAGGCAGGCGCGCGGCCCGCTCAGCCTATATTCATCTTGGATACCTGTATCAGAAAAGATGAAGCTGCAATCAAAAATTATGAGCCAGCAGAAAGTCAAAATTGATATGACTTCTTAAAAAGAGATCAAACATCAGTAGTGATTATTCACCCAGTCCAGAAAGTTTTCCCTGCTGTGAGTTTTTCCTGCTGCTTGCAACCAATTCTCGTAAATACTGAAAAGCTGAATCCCTATGGAATCCGTATAAGGAACTACTCCATAGCGCCATGAAAATTGCCTTTTTGCTGTTTCAAGCTCTGCTTCCTGAAAAAGAATGAGAACAATGGCGCTTGCCATACCGGATCTATCTGCTCCCCTGTAGCAGTGAATGAGTGCGGGTTTTTCCACTGCAAGAAGATTATTTATCAATTCCTTGAGCCTTGCCTGCTGTGGCAGCACATGGGAGCCGAACCCTATATTTATCATCTCAATTTGATTTTTTTCAGCAACATTTTTCTGGTTGTCATACCAGTTGTTCCCGATTTCAGGACCTAACAGTGAAACAATTGTTTTTATCTTATATTGACGGATTATTTTTTCAAGCTGTGACACTGTAAGCTGCGCACTTCTGTAAATCTTCCCATCTATTACCGTATGAAACCTCGAGTTGATGGCTATATGCCACCATATCCCACCGGCTGTCACAACCAGGCATAAAAGTGTAATGATCCATTTGTTATATAAATTGCGTTTTTTCATTCGAGTCATTTTTTTATTACAAATCCTGTCATTCGTAAACAGCTTTTCATTTTTCTGGAAACATGATAGTTTTCTTTTTCTTTATACCGCATATATCGAGAATCAGGATAATATATGAATCTACATAATTTACGCTTTTTCAGTCATGATCACAGGATATGGATTCTTGTAATCATTTCCTTACTAAGTCTTTTCCCCCTTCTCGGATCAGCTCCTCTGTTCGATGAGGACGAAGGATATTACGCCGAAGCCAGCCGCGAGATGCTCGAAACAGGCAATTATTTAACCGCTCATGTCAACGGCTTGCCCGAATATGACAAACCTATTCTTATTTACTGGCTCCAGGCTTTTAGCATCAGCGTCTTTGGCCTAAACGAGTTTGCAGTTCGCTTTCCATCTGCTGTTGCAACTTTTTTATGGATGCTTGCAATTTTCAATTTCACAAGGCGAAACATAGGAACTTCAAGCGGTTTTTTTGCCGCATTGTTTTTCATAAGCGCTATCCAGATAACCATTACAGGCAAGGCCGCAATCGTAGATTCGGTTCTCAACCTTTTTCTTACCCTGTGCATGTTTCACCTGTATGAATATCTTCAGAAACGCAACCACCAGATTTATTATGCAGCCCTTTATGCCGGGCTGGCTTTTCTTGCAAAAGGGCCTGTGGCAGTTGTCATCCCTTTAGGAGTAAGCCTTGTTTACTGCCTTCTTCAGAGACAGATGGATATCTGGGTAAAAATGATATTCAACCCTATAGCCATCCTCATCTTTTCCTCCATTGCCCTGCCCTGGTATATTCTCGAATACATGGATCAGGGAATGGTGTTTATACAGGATTTTTTTCTAAAACACAATTTAGAACGTTTCTCCAGAGCTTTTGAAGGACATACAGGCTCATTTTTCTACTATTTTCCTGTCTTAATAATCGGAACCCTTCCGCATAGCGGCCTTCTCTTGCCCCTTGTCAGTGAAATACGAAAATTATTCAGGCAGGATTTTTACCGTTTCTGTTTAATATGGATAGGCTTAGTGCTTATTTTATTTTCACTTGCAGGCACCAAGCTTCCTCATTATATCATGAGTGCTTTTGCTCCTCTTTTCATCCTTTACGGAAGCGTTTATGAGCGCATGGAAAAAATTAAGACATATTTGTTCCTGCCGGCTTTTTTTCTTGTTGTTTTCATGCTTGCCCCTCTCGCCATCCCGCTGTTACTGCCTTACGTACACGACAAGTTTGCTGCCTGTGTCATGAATGCAGCAACACCGCTCTTTGGATCAGATTATTTTCTGGTCTGTGCCGTGCTTGCCAGTGCAGTGATATTTCTCTTCTTCAAGAGACATTCTGCTGGACTCTTAATGCCTGCAATCGTTGTTTCACTGGCATTCCTCGTGCTTGTAAATCCATTGCTTATGCCAAGAATCGGAAAACTTATGCAGTCTCCTGTTAAAGAAGCTGCCGAGACAATCAAAAGAAAGCCTGAGCCTGTAGTAATGTGGGGACATTTTCTTCCAAGCTTCATGTTCTATTCAAGGCAATTTGTTGAAATCCGGAATCCTGCTTCAGGTGATTTGCTCATAACAAAAAAAACAAGACTGCCTGAGGTAGGACCTCATGAAATCATTCAAGAAAAAAACTGCATTGTATTGGTGAGAATACTCGAATAACGTTCAAAAAGGAGTTTGTTATGCCGCAGATTATTGCAGATAGAAGAGACATTGATTTTGTCCTGTATGAACAACTTGAAGTAGAAGAACTGACAAGCCATCCGAGATTCAGAGAATTCAACCGCAAGATGTTCGACATTACCATTTCAGAGGCCAGAAACCTGGCAATCAAGGAAATCCTTCCGACTTTTGCCGCAGGGGACAGAGAAGGTGTAAGGCTTGAAGATGGAAAAGTATTTGTCCCTGAATGCCTCAGAAAACCCCACAAGCTCTTTATTGAAGGAGGCTGGATTTCCATCAAGGACGATCCTGAAGTAGGCGGTCAGGGATTTCCGCATGTTGTTTCCAGGGCTGCCTTCGAGTATTTCGTAGGAGCAAATTTTGCCCTGACTGCATTTGCAACTCTGGGACATGGTGCTGGAAAACTCATCGAGCTTTATGGAACGGAGAAGCAAAAAAAGCTTTATCTTCCGAATCTTTATTCCGGTCACTGGGGCGGCACAATGCTTCTAACCGAACCAGGCGCAGGCTCTGACGTCGGAGCTCTCACCACGACAGCCACAAAAAATCCTGATGGCACCTACTCTATAACAGGGAACAAAATATTCATTACTAACGGAGACCATAATTTAACCGAAAACATCATTCACCCTGTTCTTGCAAGAATTGAAGGAGCTCCCAGGGGAGCAAAAGGCATTTCTCTTTTCATAGTGCCAAAAATATGGGTAAATGACGACGGCAGCCTTGCAGAGCCAAACGATGTTGTCTGCACAGGGGTGGAAGAAAAAATGGGACTTCACGCAAGTCCGACATGCAGTCTAACCCTCGGCGGAAAAGGCAGATGCAAGGGAGTGCTTCTCGGACAAGAGAATAAAGGCATGCAGGTGATGTTTCACATGATGAACGAAGCAAGGCTTGATACAGGGGCACAGGGTTTCAACCATGCTTCTGCTGCTTATCTCTATGCCCTTAACTACGCTAAGGAAAGACTCCAGGGCAGGGACATAACAGAAGACCCTGATTCTCTTCAGGTTCCTATAATAAGGCATCCGGATGTCAGGCGCATGCTGATACAGATGAAAGCATATATCGAGGGCATGAGAAGCTTTGTTTATTACATTGCAAGATGTTTCGACCTCAAGAACTGCTCATCTTCTCCTGAAGAAAAAGACCGTTATGCGCAGTTGACAGAATTATTGACTCCTGTGGTGAAGGCTTACTGCAGTGAACGGGGATTTGATGTCTGCACTCAGGCTGTACAGATTTATGGAGGCTACGGGTTTACGCGTGAATATCCTGTCGAACAGCTTTTAAGAGACTGTAAAATAACCTCAATCTATGAAGGCACGAATGGAATCCAGGCAATGGATCTTCTCGGCCGCAAACTTACGATGAAAAACGGCGCTGCCTTCAAATACCTCCTTGCAGAAATGAAATCTTCTGTTCAAAGGGCAAAAAACATTCCGGCACTCTCTGATATGGCTACTGCTCTCAGTTTTGCAATATCAGGGCTGGAAGAAATCGCAGGTCTTCTGACCAGCTCCATAATGACTGAAAAGATAAGATCAGCTTTTGCTGCATCACATCCTTTCCTGGAAGTTATGGGAGATGTTATCATGGGCTGGATGCATCTCTGGAGGGCATCGGTTGCGGCGCCAAAACTTGAAAAACTGATCCAGAATGCATCCCGGAACGAATTGACTGCAATTATGGAAAACGATCGACAGGCTTCTTTTTATGATGGACAGCTTAAAACAGCGGCATATTTCATACATACCCTGCTTCCGATAACAGCAGGGAAAATGGAGGCAATCAGACAATGCCGTGATGAGGCTGTACAAATACATGAAAAATCGTTTGGGGGCTTATAGGTCAAGCACCTCTCTCTCACACTCTCTCTCTGTGGGGGGCTCTTCTTCATGAAGGCTTATCAATCCCTCACAGAGTACCTTCCAATTTGCGCCTGAGGTACAGGAACCGCTCGGCCTTGTCCTGACCGTAGGGCAAAAGCTCTTTTAAAATCTGATCCGTGGATTTTTCAACAATGGGATTCATGATCCCGTTTTTGGAAAAAAATTTATCGGCATAGCATATGATATTTTCTTCAATACTTTGCGGAGTCATGTCACGAAGAGGAATGGGAAGATTTCCGGTCTTAATGTCTTCGACTGTGATTCCGACTCCAACATGTCTTTCACACACGAGTCCGTGTACAGGCAGTCCTTCCTGCTCCAGAATCTTTCTGCCGATATAACCGTGGCAGATGTACGGAAGCTCTCCGGTACAGCCTAACAACGGAGCATCTGTCATGAATATGCCTATGTCGTGAAGCATTGCAGCTTCCCTGATAAACTCCATATCCGGATTCAGCCCACTCAGTTTAGAGGCAACTGCAAGGGCTTTCTGGGTCACCAGAGAGCTGTGTTCGACCAGGATTTCATAGGCTAAAGATCCTGGCCTGTAGTGCAGGGTTATGACATCCAATGGGTTCATCTTATTGCCTTTGATTTCCCTGACATCAGAACTCCTTCAATAAACGGATCCAATGCCCCGTCCAGCACGTCCTGGGCATTTCCTATATCAAGGTCAATCCTGTGGTCCTTGACCATTTGATAAGGATGAAGGATATATGAGCGGATCTGCCTTCCCCAGCCGATCTCATCCTTTGTATCATGTATTTCCTGGAGTCTGTTGTCCTGCTTTTGTTTTTCCTGCTGGTAAAGCTTCGAGCGAAGCACCTTCATTGCCATGTCCTTGTTGCGGTGCTGTGACCTTTCCTGTTGACAGGCAACTACTATACCCGAAGGCAGGTGAGTTATCCTCACAGCACTGCTGGTCTTATTTACATGCTGGCCTCCTGCGCCGCTGGCTCTGAAAACATCTATCTTCAAGTCCTTTTCATCGATTTCGACTACAATTTCGCTGCTGAGTTCAGGATAAACAAAAACAGACGAAAATGATGTCTGACGCTTTCCGTTGGCATTGAAAGGCGAAATTCTCACAAGGCGGTGGATACCGTTTTCAGATTTCAAATATCCATACGCAAAGGAACCCGATACCGTAAAGGTAGCACCTTTAAGGCCAGCCTCATCTCCTGGCTGGTAATCAACCATTTCCATCCTGAAATTTTTTCTCTCGATCCATCTTGCATACATCCTGAAAAGCATTTCAGACCAATCCTGGGCCTCTGTGCCGCCTGCTCCTGCAGTTATGGATACAATTGCATTATTCATGTCGTCTTCGCCATCAAGCATCAGGCTCAGGGAAAGATCATGGGTTCTTTTTTCAATCTTTTTTATCTGATCAGCAACCTCGGCCAGTGTCTCAGCATCCGATTCATCAATTGCAAGATCAAGAAGGATTTTACATTCTTCAAGATCATTGTGAAGGGAATAGAAATTTCTGATCGATGTTGTCAGCACAGTGCGCTCCTTTAAGACGGAAGTCGTCTGTTCCGGGTGGTCCCAGAAAGACTTTGAAGCAATCATTGCTTCAATTTCCTTGAGCCTTCTTTCCTTGTTTGCCAGGTCAAAGATACTCCTTGAGCGGCTCCAGTTTTTGATCCATTTCCTTGATTGCTTGCTTTATCTCAACAGACATGTCCGGCCTCCTCTTGATTTATATAAATGGGTAACCTCAGGGTCTGCCAATGCTCATTTTTAACATGGCAGGGTCAATCAATATACCTGCAGGCTCTTTTTTTTCTGACGGCTAATAAAAAAAACGCGATAACAGTGATCCCCAGGCAGGCCATGGAAAACACATCGCCGTACCTTGTATAGAAAGATTCGACAGCAAGTATCGGAAGTCCGCCGGCTAATACAGCATCTTCAAAAAGAGGGGTGGATGCCATGATTCTTCCGTTAGGATCAATGAATCCGCTTATCCCTGTATTGGCCGATCTTACCACAGATCTGCGATTTTCAACAGCCCTGAATACTGCCATGGAAAAATGCTGATAAGGTGCGCTTGTTCTGCCGTACCATGCATCATTTGTCATGTTGATTAACAAGGCGGCATTATTTAAGACCATTTCCCTTGAGAGCCCTGGAAAAATCATTTCATAGCAGATCTGGATTCCTATCCGGTGCTTGTCCCAGGCAAGGGTCAGACCTTTTTTCCCGGGCACAAAATCACCGACTCCTTCAACAAGCTTTCCGATAAAAGGAAGCCATTTCTGAAACGGAACATACTCTCCAAAAGGGACAAGATGTGCCTTGTCGTATTTACCCTTCACATTTCCATCAGCGCCTATAAGAAAGGCGCTGTTGAAGTAATCCGTACGATTTTCATCAACCCGGGTAATGGAAGGGCTGCCTATAAGAACATCTGTCCCCGTTTCCATGACTCCCTTGATGACCATTCTGGTCGCAATAACATTACTCATAAAATAAAAAGGCGCTGATGTTTCAGGCCAGACGATCAGCTCAGGACCCAAGGTTTTTGCCGACATGGAAAGTGAGAGGTATTTCTCGATTGTTGCAATCTGAAATTCCGGATTCCATTTGATTGTCTGGTCGATGTTGCCCTGAACCACTGCTATTTTTGAAGAATCGGAGGCAGCAGCCTTAGAATCGATATAATCCATTCTCCACTGCCCGTAGGCAAGAACATGGATAACCAGAAGGATGGTCGTGCATGAAATGGCAAAGCGGAGCTGGTTACCTGATGATGAATGCTTTTCCTGGCCCTGGTTCCTTAACATGAAAAGAGCGGTATTTACTGCCACAATCAAAAAAGATAGCCCGTACACTCCTGTAATGTCAGCAATCTGAATCAAAATGAGGTTCTGGTACTGAGAATAGCCCAGGAATTCCCATGGAAAACCTGATAAAAAAAATGATCTTATATATTCCAGAGAAACCCAGGCTCCAGGCAATAATGCCATAAAACCTGATGGCTTAGTCGAAATCCATGAAAAAGCGGCTCCGAAGACAGCATGGTAAAGAGCAAGATAGGCAGCAAGCAGAAAAAAAACCGGAAAGCTTAAATAGAAGGGAAGATTCCCGTAAGTCGTCAATGTATGGACAAGCCAGTACATGAGTGTAAGATAATGAACAACGCCAGAAAAAAAACCAACCAGAAAGGCTTGTCTGACTGAAAGGTTTTTAAGCGCCGACATAAGAGGAACCAGGGCAATCCAGGCTAACCACCAAAGCTCAACATCGGGAAAAGAAGCAGTCAGAAGGATTGCGCTCAAGCCGGCAAGAAAAAAAATTTTTATCTTATCTGATGGCATAACTGTTATGGAATTTTAAAACCATTGGTAAGGTGTTCAGGCCTTAAGCTCTCTTTTTAATGCCCGGAAAAACGCGCAGCCTGGGGGCTGTATAGCTGGGCAGAGTTATCTTAGATGATATCCTGAAACTGTTGTTTTGTCAATAAAGGTGGATTTACCCTGGCAATTGTCAAAAGAAGGGACAGAGAAACTGCAGCACCGCTCTGATGATTTGCCCTCACATTTGACAGGAGATGAAGGCTCTTTTTTGGATCACTGGAAACCTTTGGGGGGACAGAGAAGGAGACAGGAAAATCCCGATAAGGACTTCTTGCCTGCAAGAAAACCTATCCATGCAGGAAGAAAGGTCGCATAGAGAACTTAAAACCTCTCTCTCTCTATGCGACCTTCTGCTCTTATTAATCATTTTCATCTTTTGCTTTTATAAGCTATTTATTCATCTTTTTTCTTACACCGGCAAGAGCAACAAGACCTGCTCCAAGCAGCCATACAGCAGCAGGAACCGGGACAGGATTATACCCTGAAATGTGAGACAGTCCGTAATCCTTCCACACATAGCTTTGACCTTGTGGAACCCAAACATATGGCACTTCCCATTTATCATCACCAAAGGGGTTATCAGCACCCTTGAAAACGAAGAAATAGTTACCGAACTTGACTGAATAGAACTCATAAGGCCACTTAAAAATACCTGACAATGAGCCAGCCGAAAGACCCGATACCGTCGGGGTATATTTAAAAACTTTAAAGACAGCTTTTCCATCAATGGTTTGTATCTTAGCGTCATTTCCTTCATAAAGCCCGTTGTCAGGCAAACCAGAAGGCATGTCATAGGAAAAGACATGCAGCGGGTTATTCCCCAAATCTTTGGGTGGATCCACATTCAAAGCACTCGCAGTGCCGGCAAACCCTAAAAGAATAAAAGCCATTAGAACCGGTAAAATTATTTTTTTCATTGTATCTCTCCTTAAAAAGTTAAAAAAGTTATTTACATGAAATCACCAGGCTGTTCTTCTACTACCGAATCACCTCCTCTAATTTTGTCGGCTCAGATTATAAAGAAAGATGCCCCATGCCACAAAAATAAAAAAGCTGCCGGCGATAAGCTTTCCTATCGCTCCTGGCAGCTCGGCTATCAATCGACCCGTGGCTTTCCGACCTGTTACCCAAATAAACAGGCTGGCTTTTTCAGGATTAAACTAAATTAGTTTTCCTATTGGCATCTGTTTGGCTGTAAAGAATTAACTTTTTCTCTGATTCATCTTTCAGATTATGGCTTTTTTTAAATCCCTAATAATTACAGTTACTTTGTATTTTTTTGTATTACATTATACAGACTTTTTCAGGCTTGTCAAGTGTTTTTTTATCTTATGTGAAATTTTTTATTTTTACCATTCATTTTTAAGGGTCAAGATTGACGGACTTTTTACGAGTTCATCAAGATTATCATGTTTCTCCTTTATTGTCCCCCCTATCCTTCCGAAAGCAATATGGCTTCAGCCACCTGACGGAGAGTCTTTCTGGTATCCATGCTTCTTTTCTGCAGCCAGCGGTATGATTCCTCTCCTGTTTTGTTTCTGCGAAGCATAAGAACCTCTTTGGCTCTTTCCACTATCTTGCGTGACTCGAGCTCCTCCTGGATTACTTTCGTTTTGATAATAAGCTCAGTATTCATTATTGCCACGGCAGCCTGGTTTGCGACAGTGGTTATGAGGTTAATTTCCGTCTGGGAAAAATCATGGGGCTTTGAAGTAAAACAGTTGAGGACACCAATTACGTCCTTTTCTTTTACCCTCAGGGGAACACTAAGCATGGATACAAGCCCAAGCTTCCAGGCCATTTCCTTTTCCTTGAACCTGGGCTCCTTCAGAACATCTTTTATTGTAAGAGGGTGCTTGTACCTTGCAACGTAGCCTACCACTCCTTCATTGAGGCTCAAAGCCCTGTCCTTCACATATTCAGGATCTATTGCCTGGGTAGCCTTAAGCCTGATCTTGGGTGGAGTAACACCATCATCTATAAGCCACAGGGAGCATATTTCAACACCAGTAACCCTGGCTGTAACCATTACAATCAGTTTCAGCAAATCTTCAAGGTAAATATCAGATGTAATTGCCCTGCTTATATCCATGAGGGCATTTATATAGTTGTTATATGTGTCCTGTGATTCTATTTTCATTGATTATTTCTGTTTCTAATAAATTGTACCATGAGGGTAAACCCTGAACAAGGTTTCATCAAATTCGGGCCTGCCTTCATATCTGCTCATGAAAAAGCCAGGGAGTAAATCCATGCTCTCAAAGAGACTGGCATCAACTTCTATTCCTGCCTTATACAGGGCCTTTACTATATCAGATGTCTTGGGAGGGCATCCCTTCACGGAAATGGCTTCCCTGATGTCAGGATTATCCTTGTTGAGCTTATACATGCATTTGCCGAGAAGTATGGTTTTTTTCATTCCCGGGGTCGGCTTCATCGATTTTCCTGTCAGGATTTCAACCTCATCCCAGGGCCTTCCCTTCCATGCGTATCGGATGGCTGAAAGGATCAAGCCGTTTACCCCTGAACAATACGTGCACATAGAAAGATCGTATTTTCTGTAGGATATGCCTTTCATGCCCATCTTTGCAAGAGGCAGGGGCAAGGAATTATTCGGTTCCTCAGAGTACTTGAAATCATATTCATGTCGAGATGATACAGATTCTAAAGCCTCTCCCTTCAGCACAATGCCGGAAAGACAGGCAGGAATTTCCTTTCTTGCTGCTGCATATGCAAGATGCGGAACCTCAGAGGGTAAATATCCCAGCAGGGATGCCCCAGCCATGTCTGCGGCCAGAACATCGGATGAGGCTACCAGTATGTTGCTTCTTCTTATCTTTCCGTCGAAGCTGGGCCCCCGTTCATTGGTGAATATTCCGTCGATGAGTGTAAACATCTCTGGCAGCGGGTCTGCAAGGCGTGCTACAAGAACATTGAGATCTGCTCCAGGCTCCATGCTGTGGCATTTTTTTCTGGAGGAAATGTCTATGACCCCTTTCATGTTTTTTATGCCAAGGCTTACCACAGTCTGATTATGAGTCTTCATCACAGGAAGATTCACTACAAAATCACTGTCGAGTATTTCAGCGCTGTAGTTCAGGCTGAAACCATCTCCAAGGGATTTTTTCCTGAACGGCCTGTCCCAGAGATTGACATAATCAATTCCATATCGTTTTTTCAGGTTTTCATAACCAAGTGTATTGAAAGCATGGGAAGGAGTCCTGGAATCTTTTGGATCCATGACCACCATGCCTTCTCCTATGGTTATCTTGTCAATTCCCATTTCCTTTAGCAGGACAACCATGTCTTCAACCACACGCGATGTGGTGATTACACCCCATTTCGGAAATGGCACTGCCATAGTCCAGAAGACTATGTTAGGCTTCATGAAGACCCTGGCACCCCTTGACAGACGTTCCAGTCCTCCAGAGAGTTCAACCGCCTTCCGCACTGATTCAGCCGGTCTTTCATACCTGACAATTGCAACACATGGCTTCATGTTGTTTTTCCTAATT
>JBBIWB010000050.1:0-21721 GCA_037439445.1 Desulfobacteraceae bacterium
TTGCGCTGCATCCTTCGTCATTGCGGCGTACCATAAGTACGCCTCATTACTCAGGATTTGCGCGCCTTGCCTGCGGCCTTTTTACAAAGCCGTCAGAATATTGACTTTTTACGAGTTCATCACTGTTGAAGGGGTGATGGCCATCTTTTAAGACAGCCGGCCTGTAACGTGCAGGATCATGCCTGCGGAGGGTCACTTCAAAACTGGAAATGCTGCTCCATCCTGTTCAAGGATTATGGAAAAGGGTTCAGAAAAGAGTCTTCAAGTTCAAACTGTGGAAATAAGATGACACCTTTTATGATTTGGAATCACGGTGTCTGGTTGAGCTCAGGCCGAATTAAAAATCCGGCCATTACGAATTGTCTTTATGGAGGCGGCATCCGGATTTGAACCGGAGAATAACGGTTTTGCAGACCGCTGCCTTACCACTTGGCTATGCCGCCAAAAAAAATGGAGCGGGAAACGAGATTCGAACTCGCGACTTCAACCTTGGCAAGGTTGCACTCTACCGCTGAGTTATTCCCGCTCAGAAGCGCTGTATATCTAACTTTTTCTTAACTTGATGTCAACCCTTTTTTATAACTGTTTCAAGAGATGCCTGAAACGATAAACATAATCAAGACCTGACCATATTGAAAAAACGAGGGCTCCCCACAAAAAAAACATCCCTATGCCGTGCAGATTTATTCCGAAATATGGGTAATGAAAGAGCAATGGAATTATGGCAGCAATCTGAAACCCTGTTTTATATTTCCCAAGACTGGATGCTGAAACATCCTCCTTTTTTTCAGCTATCAGGTTTCTAAGCCCTGTAATAGCGATTTCCCTGCCGATTATTATGCAGATCATCCAGCCAGGTGCCCATCCATGAGAAACCAGCATTATAAAAGCTGATGCAACCAGAAGCTTATCTGCAAGTGGATCCATCAGTTTCCCGAAATCCGAGGTCATTCCCCTCTTTCGTGCAAAAAAGCCATCGAAATAATCTGTAATTGCAGCGGTGCTGAAAAGAAGTGCTGCAAAAAAAGAGCAGAGTCTGTTGGGATAGAGCATTAGAATGACAATACCTGGGATTGCAGCAACCCTGCACACAGTGAGAAAATTTGGACGTCTCAGTAATGAGCTGACCGTCTTTGAACTAAGTCTGCCTGTTAGCATTTTTTTGTTTTATTCCAGTCGGTTAAAAATGACTGAATACCTTTATCAGTGAGCGGATGTGATGCAAATTTTGCCAGAACATTAAAGGGAATGGTTGCAATGTCCGCGCCAAGCAGGGCTGCATCAAGCACATGGAGGGGATTTCTGACACTTGCAACTATTATCTGGGTGTGAAAAGAATAGTTCTGATACATCTGCACTATCTGTTCAATGAGGGCCATTCCATCTATAGAAATATCGTCCAGACGCCCGATAAAAGGGCTTACATAGGTCGCTCCAGCCTTGGCAGCCATGAGAGCCTGAAGAGGAGAAAATACCAGAGTAACATTGGTATCGATTCCTTCTTTGGAAAGAATTCTTGTTGCCTTTATTCCTTCTACGGTCATGGGAATCTTTACCACTATGTTTCTGTGAATTGCCGCAAGATGGCGGGCTTCCTGCAGCATGCCCTCTAAGTCGAGACTTATTACCTCTGCACTTATGGGGCCATCTACGATTTCGCAGATTTCCCTGATAATGGTCTCGAAATCGCGTCCTTCTTTGGCTATCAAACTTGGGTTGGTGGTAACACCATCCACCATACCCATGCTATATGCCTCCCTGATTTCATCAATGTTTGCAGTATCAATAAAAAATTTCACCTGGGTTTCTCCTTAAAAATAGAATCTGTTAAAAGCCTGTCCAGAAACCTGATCCATGACCTGGTTTATTGCAACTTGTTATCGGTCATATATCTTTGCCTGCATTCCTTGCTGCAAAAATATATTGTTTTACCATCAACATTCAGATGAACGCCACTTCTTTTAGGAAAATATACCCTGCAGACAGGGTCCTGAATCATTATATCTTCAATTTCACCGGATTGCTGTCTGGAATCAGGCATGTTTCCTCTTATATGCCTTAAAAACCAGGATTTCAAGACCCTAAATCCGATATACCCGATAATGATGAGGATTATAGTCTTTATCATGATAATTCAACTATCCCCTGTCCATCATCTTTCAGATTATCCAGAAAATACTTTACACTATGGTTTAAGACCGGATGATGCAGCTCCGTATCAATATCGCATAACGGCTTCAGGACAAAACGCCTGAGATGCATCCTTGGATGAGGAATGGTCAAATCCTTTTCCTGAATGACGGATTCATCGTACAAGAGAATATCCATGTCAAGAATTCTCGGACCAAAACGGATACTGTCTGTTACCCTGCCTGCCTTTTTCTGTATGTCCTGCAATACCTCAAGAAGACTTAAAGGATCAAGAGCTGTTTCTATCCTAATCACACAATTTACGAACCAGTCCTGATCCGGAAAATCAACAGGCTCTGTTTTATATATTCTTGATATATCCATGAGCCTCGAGTGCCAGTTTGTTGTTAACGCCTTGATACCCCTCAAACAGTTGTCCAGCTTTTCCCCAAGATTAGAGCCTACACCTATGAAGGCAATGTGTGGAAACATATCAGAACCCTATGGATTTGATTCTTGCTACAGCCTCTTTCATCCTTTCTGTTCCAACGGTTAAGGCCATCCTTACATATCCCTCTCCTGGTGTACCGAACCCGTTTCCCGGGGTTGCAACAATTCCTGCCCTGGTCAGAAGATGAGAGGCAAAGGCTACAGAAGAATACCCTTTTGGAACCTCAATCCATACATAAAAAGTTGCCCTTGGTTTTTCAACTTCAAGTCCTGCTTCCTTGAGTCCCTGCACAAGAATATCTCTTCTGGCAGTATATTCAATGTTCATTTTCTCTAAACAGCTCTGATCACCGTCGAGGGCTGCAATTCCTGCAATCTGAACAGCCTGGAATGCTCCTGAATCTATATTGCTCTTGATCTGTCCGAGAGCCTGGATGACATCAGCATTTCCTACTGCAAAACCTAACCTCCATCCTGTCATGTTATAGGTCTTGGAAAGAGAATGAAATTCAACACCAACATCCATTGCCCCTTCTGTTTCAAGAAAACTTGGGGGGCGGTATCCGTCAAAAGCCATCTCTGAATAGGCTGCATCATGGCATACTATTATGTTATGCTTTTCCGCAAACCGCACCAAATCCTTGAAGAATTCGGAAGTTGCAACTGCAGCCGTCGGGTTATTGGGATAATTTAAAAACATGAGCTTTGCCTTGTCTGCAACATCATCCGGAACTGCGGAAAGATCCGGGAGAAACTGGTTTGATTTTAGAAGATCCATGAACCAGGTTCTGCCGCCGGCAAATTGAATTCCCGTGTTGTAAACAGGATATCCCGGGCTGGTTGCAAGCCCGATATCACCAGGATTAATTAAGGCAAGGGGAATGTTTGCAATCCCTTCCTTTGATCCTATCAGGGTTACGACTTCTGTTTCAGGTGAAAGCTTAACCCCAAAACGTTTCTTGTACCATCTTGACACTGTCTCGTTAAAAGCGCCCATCCCCGAATAAGACGGATACCTGTGATTTGCAGGATCCCATGCAGCCTTGTTGAGAGCTTCAATTATATGTGCAGGGGTAGGCATGTCCGGATCCCCGACTCCCAGATCTATGATATCAACGCCTTTATTTCTTGCTTCAGTCTTCTGGCGGTCAATTTCCTTAAAAAGATAAGGGGGAAGGGCTTTAAGTCTGTTCGATTTTTCAATCTTTATTGTCATAAAATCATCCTTTCAAGGCATCTTCGCAGAGTTGCGCTTTATATATCAGCCTTGCATCACCTTCAAGATATACATCAGAAAAAGTGTTATTGTCCTGTTTAAAATAGATTCTGAGAGTCTCACCGCTTCTGGCAAGTATCTTAACAGGGGAGACAAGTCCGAATTTAATTGCCGTGATCATGGCACTTGCAACTGAGCCTGTTCCGCAGGCAAGGGTTTCATCTTCTACGCCTCTTTCATAAGTTCTCACTGCAACGGTTTGATCAGGCAAAACTGAAATAAAATTGACATTTGTCCCTGAAGGAGCAAAGGCATTGTGAAAGCGGATTTCTCTTCCAAGCTCTTTAACTGCAACATCTTCAATGTTGTCTACAATCATCACTGCATGTGGAACCCCTGTATTGAGGCTGCTTAGAGTAGATTTTTCTCCTTCAATCTGAAAATCCACTTTGAGATCCCTGATATCTGTCATCTTTATCTTTACAAGATTATTAGGCAGAACCGAGGCATGAATTATTCCTGCCAGGGTCTCGAAAGCCATTTCAGACCCTGCTATGCCGTTAAGAAAGGCAAACAGGGCTGTGCACCTGGCACCGTTTCCGCACATTTCCGCAATTTTCCCATCAGAGTTGAAAAACCGCCATTTAAAATCAACGATATCCGATTTTTCGATGAGAATAACCCCATCTGCACCAACTGAGATTCTTCTTCTGCATACTGCCATTATAAACTTTGAAAGATTTTCTTCAGGTAAGGATTTTTCCCTGTTGTCTATTATTATGAAATCATTGCCGCTGCCGCTCATCTTGTAAAAAAAAACTGGGTTCATTAATTATTCCTGCTCTTTATCTCATATAAATTCCGGAATTGATTCGCCTTTAATCAAATCGTCATATTCTTCTCTTGCCCTGACAACCGAAAATCTGTCTCCTTTAACCATTACCTCCGCAACCCTTGGCCTTGAGCAGTAATTGGAAGACATGACAAAGCCATAAGCCCCTGCGCTCATGAACGAGAGAAGATCTCCGCCCTGGACAAAGGCAATTTCACGGTCATGTGCAAGAAAATCTCCTGATTCACATACAGGCCCCACAATATCTGCTGTAAAAGGATTCCCGGCTTTCCTCACTACAGGAAGAATCTCGTGATAAGCATTATAGAGAGACGGTCTCATCAAATCGTTCATGCCGGCATCAGTTATGACGAATTCCTTGGAAATGCCTTTTTTCCTGTACAAAACCTTTCCTACAAGAATACCTGCGTTTCCTACTATTACCCTTCCTGGCTCCAGGATAAGTTTTAGTTTCAAATCCCCAAGCACATCAGAAATTGCCCTTGCATATTCTACAGGATGGGGAGGAGTTTCTTCGCGGTAAGTGATACCAAGCCCTCCTCCCATATCGAGGTACTTTATTTCAATCCCCATTTCCCCAAGTATCTGAACAAGATTTTTGAGACTCTTCAGAGCATCTTCAAAAGGGTGAATCTGGGTAATCTGGGAGCCTATGTGGCAATCTATCCCCACTATGCTGATATTGGACAGGCCTGATGCTTTCTTGTAGGCAAGAATTGCATTTTCAGTATCGATTCCGAATTTGTTTTTCTTGAGTCCTGTTGAAATATAAGGATGGGTCTGGGGATCAACATCAGGATTGACCCTGATGGCTATAAAAGCCTGCTTCTTTAATACAGTTGCTCTTTGGTGAATGAGCTCAAGCTCTTCAAGAGATTCAATGTTGAACATGAGAATGCCTGTATTCAGGGCTAAGTCTATTTCATCGACTTTTTTCCCAACACCTGAATACACGATTTGTTCAGGCAAAAAACCTGCCTTTAGACCCCTGAAGAGCTCTCCTCCGGATACTATGTCGAGCCCGCTTCCAAGATTTGACAGAAGTTTCAGGACAGCCATACTAGTATTTGCCTTTGCAGAAAAGCAAATGAGCCTGTCAAGCCCATCAAAAGCTTCATTAAAGGCTTTAAAATGCCTGCAAAGAGTTGCATGACTGTAAAGATAGAAAGGAGTACCCACTTTTTCTGCTATTGTTCTTACAGGAACACCTTCACAGTACATTTCATCGTTTCTATATTGAAAATAATGCATTATCTAAGCCTTTCTCCTCCCTGTCATTCACCGATTGCTTCAACTATATTTGAATCTTTGCCGAAAACCCCCCTGTCAGTATAACATACAAGCTTATACTTGTACCGGTAATCTTTTTCCATTATGTCTGTGTATATCATCGTTGCATTATCATATGGAATATCCGCAACTTTAGAAAAGGCAACCGGACAGTTTTTACAGTCATCAGAGACATGAACCGAAGAGCGAAACACCCTGGTTCCTGCAACCCGGACAGAAGAACCCTGAGAAACAGTCCAGGTAAGTTTCACTCTCCTGCCCGAAGTTTCAATACTTAGTCTTACGGCCTCAGGCACGACCTGCATGGGCACAGAAGGCCATTCTTTCACCCCGCAACCGGCTGCAAGAAAGCAAAGAATGATTCCTGCTAAAACAGTTTTTCTTACAGGCATTGTATTTATATGTCTTTTCAAGGGATAAAGGAATCAGCCTTTTGCTGTCTGGCTGCCTGAATTGCTACCATTACATTCTCGGCTGCTGTTCCACCGAAAGACTTCCTCCGGTTTATCATTTGCTCGGGACTCAGGATATCGAAAACATCTTCTTCTATGAGGGATGAAAATGACTTCATCTCATCAAGGGAAAGCTCGTGAAGTTCTTTATTCCGGCTCAGTGCATAACCCACGGCCTTTCCAACACAGCTATGTGATTCACGGAATGTAAGCCCTTTAACGACAAGATAATCAGCAAGGTCAGTTGCATTTAAAAAACCTTTTTCAGTTGCCTTATTAAGGACTTCCTTGTTGATTTTAAGCTTTGGAAGCATTGCTGAATAAATATCCAGGCAAGCTTTCAATGTATCAACAGCATCGAAAAGAGCTGGCTTGTCCTCCTGCATGTCACGGTTATATGCAAGAGGAAGCGATTTCATGAGGGTAAGCATTGCGAAAAGGTCTCCAAAAACCCGGCCTGCCTTTCCTCTTACAAGCTCTGGGACATCAGGATTTTTCTTTTGAGGCATTATGCTGCTTCCTGTTGAAAACGCATCAGAAATTTCAATGAAACCAAACTCCGACGAAGACCATAAAATCATTTCCTCCGACAATCTGCTTAAATGAACCATGGTTATGCTTGCACAGGAAAGAAACTCCATCATGAAATCCCTGTCCGAAACTGAATCAATGCTGTTTGCAGATACATCGGTAAAATCAAGAAGACCTGCTGTATAAAGCCTGTCTATAGGATAAGTGGTGCCTGCAAGTGCCGCACTTCCCAGAGGAAGCACATTGATCCTTTTGAAACAGTCGCAAAACCTTGCCCTGTCTCTTTGAAACATCTCAAAATAAGCCATGAGGTGATGAGAGAACAAGACGGGCTGAGCCCTCTGAAGATGGGTATATCCTGGCATTATGACATCAATGTTGTCTTCTGCAAGAGATACTATGGTCTCATTCAATGCATCTATGAGTCTTATGATATTTCTGGTTTCCTCCCTCAGGTACATCCTTGAGTCAAGAGCCACCTGATCGTTGCGGCTCCTTGCAGTATGAAGCTTCTGTGCAATCTTGCCAACTTCCTGAAACAGTCTTGCCTCTATATGCATGTGGATGTCTTCGAGGCTGTGTTCAAAAATGAATTTTCCTCTCTGGATTTCCCTTTTTATTGCTACAAGCCCTTCTATCAGTTTTTCTGCTTCTTCCTGAGTGATAATGGAGGTATGGGCAAGCATCCTGCAGTGGGCTATACTTCCATCTATATCATGGGCATAAAGCCTCTTGTCCACATCTATTGATGAGGTAAAGAGCTCAACGCCCCTGTCTGTTTTTTCTGCAAATCGTCCTTCCCAGGGTTTTTCGGCCATGAACACCTTCTTTTCATTAATTCTTTAGTCGCAGAGAATCCATGTCTTAGAGTCTCTGTTAAAGGGTTTTGTTTAACATGTTCTGAATCCTGAGCCTCAATGCATTTAAACGTATAAAACCTTCTGCGTCTTTCTGTTGATAAACCGAATCATCTTCGAAAGTGGCAAAATCAATGCGATACAAAGACTTCTCTGATTTTCTTCCAATGACCCTGCAATTGCCCTTATAGAGTTCAAGACGTACTGCTCCGCCAACATTTTTCTGTGTGTCATCAATGAGGTTCTGGAGCAAACGCATCTCAGGTGAAAACCAGAATCCATAATAAACCATTTCAGAATATTTTGGAACAAGGGCATCGCGGATATGCATGACCTCCCGATCGAGAGTTAGTGATTCTATTGCAATATGGGCAGCCCTCAGAATTGTTCCGCCTGGAGTCTCATACACTCCTCGTGATTTCATGCCTACAAACCTGTTTTCAACAATATCCGCCCTTCCTATTCCGTTTCGCCCTCCAATACGGTTCAATTCCCTCAGAAGATTTGCCGGAGAAAGTGTCTTGCCGTTTAAAGCCACAGGATCGCCTTGCTCAAATGTAAGTTCAAGAATCTCCTTTTCATCAGGAGCATCCTTTGGAGAAACACTCAAGGTATAAATATCATCAGGAGGCGCATTCCAAGGGTCTTCAAGAATCCCCCCCTCATAGCTTACATGCAGGAGGTTGGCATCAGAGCTGTATGGCTTGGAAGGAGTGGTGGGAATCCTGATTTTATGTTTATTCGCAAACTCCATGAGGGCGGTCCGTGAGGTAAGGCTCCATTCCCTCCATGGTGCAATGATCCGGATGCCAGGATTCATTGCATAATAGGTGAGTTCAAAACGAACCTGATCGTTGCCTTTTCCGGTTGAGCCATGGCTAACTGCATCTGCTTTCTCGAGAGCGGCAATTTCGATCTGCCTTTTTGCTATCAACGGCCTTGCCAGAGATGTTCCAAGCAAATACTGGCCTTCATAGATGGCATTTGCCCTGAATGCCGGAAACACATAGTCTTTCACGAATGTTTCGGTTAAATCCTCAACATAGGCCTTTGATGCCCCAGTGTTTAAAGCATTTTCTCTTATCTGTGCAAGGTCTTCATCCTGACCGATGTTTGCTGAAAATGTCACAACTTCACAATCATAGTTTTCAATGAGCCATTTCAAAATAACAGAAGTATCAAGACCTCCTGAATAGGCCAGTACTACTTTTTTTATTTGTTCGGGCATATCTCTGTTTCTCCTGATATAAAAGCTTCTAGTATTGCCTTGTTCATGTGCATTTTGTTTTCAGACTGGTCCCAGATGACAGAATCAGGGTTCTCCATGATCTCACTGCTTATTTCCTCTCCTCTGTGTGCAGGCAAGCAGTGCATTACAATTGCATCACTTTTGGCGGAGGCAACAAGATTCCGGTTTACCTGGAAGGCCTTGAAGATTTTTTTTCTTGAAATGTGCTCGCTTTCCTGCCCCATGCTTGCCCACACATCTGTATATATCACATCTGCCTGATGAACTGCTTCAGTCGGATTTGAAGTAATGCTGATTTTACCTGTTCCTCTTTCAAGTGCTTTCTGTAAAATGGCTTTTTTCGGGTAATATCCATGAGGACAAGCTATGACAAGATGAAGATTAAGCACTGCAGCGGCATTTATCCACGAATGAGACACATTGTTGCCGTCGCCAACCCATACTATTTTTAAACCTTCATAACCCCCTTTTTGTTCTATGATGGTCATGATATCGCTTAAGACCTGGGTAGGATGATAAAGGTCAGTAAGGGCATTTATGACCGGTATGGTTGAATAGGTTGCAAAACCTTCAAGGATATCCTGCGAAAAAGTCCTTATAACAAGGCAATCAAGATAGCGTGAAAGCACTCTTGCAGTATCCATAACAGGTTCATCTCGTGAAATCTGGGTGTCCTTTGAGCTTATGAAGATAGGAGTACCACCTAGCTGAATCATTGCTGTTTCAAATGAAACCCTTGTTCTTGTGGAAGGCTTGTCAAAAATCAAACCAAGTGATTTACCGAAAAGCCTTTTTTCGCTGATCTTTTTTTTTTGCATTCCTTTTAATTCGATTGCCCTTTTAAACAAGTAATCACAATCTGATTTTCTCAGGTCAAGCAATGTAAGTAAATCTTTTTTCAAAATCTCACCTCTAAGGCAGAATCTCATCCAGACAAAGGATTAATTTATCAATTTCTTCTTTCCGGATAATTAACGGAGGAACAAACCTCAATGTATTGCCCTGAACGCAATTGACTACAAAACCTCTTTCAAGGCAGGCCTGAACCAGAGGCAGCCCGTCAATGTCAACCTCCATTCCTATAATTAGCCCCATTCCCCGAACATCCCGGACAACTGAATGCTTGCTTTTTAATTCCATCAACCTGGCCCTGAAATATTTCCCTGTTTCAGCGCAATGATTTAATATTTTCTCATCAGCAACTGTCTTCAAAACACTCAATGCGACTGCTGTCACAAGAGGGGTCCCTCCGAATGTAGAAGCATGGGACCCTGGAACAAAGGCAGAGGCAACAGATTCTGCTGCAAGCATGGCACCAATTGGAAGACCATTTCCTAAAGCCTTTGCAAGGGTCATGATGTCAGGCTGAATGTCAAAATGCTGGTAAGCAAAGAGCTTTCCTGTTCTCCCTATTCCTGTCTGAATCTCATCAAAAATGAGAAGTGTTCCTGTTTCATTGCAGACATTGCGAACTTCCCTGAGATATTGAGGGTCTGCACAGCGAATACCTCCTTCTCCCTGCACCGGCTCCAGAAGAACAGCACATGTCGAAGCGCTTAATTTCTGCTTCAATGCCTCAACATCATTGAAGTTTACAAAATCAAACCCTTCAAGTACAGGAGAAAACCCTTCCTTGATCTTGTCCTGTCCTGTTGCGGACAAAGTGCCTAACGTTCTGCCGTGAAAGGACTGATTCATGGAAATGATTCTGTACCTGTCAGGCTCTCCCCTGTCCTTGAAATATTTTCTTGCAAGCTTTATAGCAGCTTCATTGGCTTCAGCCCCGCTGTTGCAGAAAAAAACCCTGTCCGCAAAACTGTTGTCTACAAGCCATGAAGCAAGCATAGTCTGGGGAATTGTATAATAGAGATTTGATACATGAACCAGTGTTTCTGACTGCTGCGCAAGAGCCCTTGATATGGCTGGATGAGCATGGCCAAGATTGCACACTGCAATGCCTGCAACAAAATCAATATAAGACCTGCCTTCAGTATCCCAGAGCGTACATCCGCTTCCCCTGGAAAAAACAACAGAGGATCTCTTGTATGTTTTAGCCATGACCTGGTCAGCCAGGGCCATACACTGATCTGTATGGTAATTATCCATCTTGGTTTCCGTCATAGAGCAACCTCCGTTCCTACACCCTTATCTGTGAAGAGTTCCAAAAGCAGGGAATGACGCCTCGTTCCATTAATGATGTGTACCTTCTGAACCCCGTTTTGAATGGCTTCTATGGCATATTCAACCTTGGGTATCATCCCGCCTGAAATGGTATTTTCCTGGATCATTCTGGCTGCAAGCTTTGAATCAAGAGAAGATATGAGGTTTCCCGAAGAATCCAGTATGCCATCGACATCTGTCAGAAGTATGAGCCTTCCTGCAGAAAGAGCTCTGGCAACATGGCTTGCCACAAGATCAGCATTTATGTTGTAAGTTTCTCCACCTACGCCAACTCCAACCGGTGCAATTACAGGAATGAATCCGTGCTGGGCAAGAGTGTGGATGATTTCAGGATTTATGTTTATTACCTGCCCCACAAGGCCTGGATCTATTATCTCAGGAGGACTGTTTTCATCAGGCCTGTAGAGGATGCGGAGTTTTTCAGCAGTAATAAGACCGCCGTCCTTTCCGCTCAACCCAACAGCTTTTCCTCCAAACTGGTTGATCTGGGCTACAATTGCCTTGTTAAGCTTTCCGCCCAGAACCATTTCGACAACATCCATTGTTGGCTCATCTGTAAGCCTCATGCCCCGGACAAACTGGGAAGAAATGCCCATCAACTTCAGAACCTGATTTATCTGGGGACCTCCCCCATGAATGATCACAGGATTAAGCCCTATGAATTTAAGAAGAGTAATGTCTCTGGCAAAATCCGCCTTCAACTGTTCATCAACCATTGCATGGCCGCCATATTTTACTACTATGGTCATCCCTGAAAAACGCCTGATGTAGGGAAGCGATTCGACAAGAATATCTGCAACATTAGGTGTCATAATATATACCTGCTCAGGTCTTCATTGCTTTTTATGGACTGAAGCTTCAGATCAACGTGACTAGCATCTATCAAAATGT
Source organism: Desulfobacteraceae bacterium (assembly GCA_037439445.1). Classification (GTDB taxonomy): domain Bacteria; phylum Desulfobacterota; class Desulfobacteria; order Desulfobacterales; family Desulfatirhabdiaceae; genus JBBIWB01. The sequence continues at coordinate 12,101 of JBBIWB010000050.1, forward strand.
TTTTTTCTTTTAAATCAGGAGCATCAAATAAAATATCGTCAAGAAGACATTCCATGAGAGTATGCAGGCGTCTTGCCCCTATATTTTCAGTAAGGCCATTCACATCTTCTGCTATTGCAGCAATTCTTTCAATTGCGCCCCGGTCAAAAGAAACTGTTATGCCTTCTGTCTTCAAAAGCTCTTTATACTGAAGCACCAATGCGTTTTGAGGCTCTGTAAGTATTCTGAAAAAATCCCTTTTGTTCAAAGAATCCAGCTCAACCCTTATGGGAAAACGCCCCTGAAGCTCTGGAATTAGATCAGAGGGCTTAACGGTATGAAATGCCCCAGATGCTATGAATAGAACATGATCTGTTTTTACAGGCCCGTATTTGGTATTGACTGATGAGCCTTCAACTATCGGCAGGAGGTCTCTCTGAACACCCTCGCGTGAAACATCAGGACCCTGACCGGAGTTTTTTCCTACTATTTTATCTATTTCGTCAAGAAAAATTATCCCTGACTGCTCGACTCTTTCTTTTGCATTGCGGATGATCTTATCCATATCGAGTAAATTCTGAACCTCTTCCTGGGCAATTATATCAAGCGCTTCAGTGACTTTGACTTTTCTGCGCTTTGTGTTTTTCGGAAGAAATCCGCTGAGCATGTCTTTGAAATTTATGCCCATCTCTTCGATCCCGACATTGGAAATGATTTCTACTGAAGGAATTGATCTGTCAGGAACATCCATATCCACGTAACGGTTATCGAGTTTTCCGGCTCTGAGCATTCCGCGCAGTTTTTCACGGGTTGAAAAGGATTCATCAGTACCTGTTATCACAACCTCAAGCTGAACTTCCTTTCCCGTTTCACCCTGATGAGGCCTGGGCTTAGGCGGAAGCAGCAAATCAAGCATCCTGTCTTCTGCAATTGCTCTGGCTTTCGGCTTTATGGCTTCCTGCTCCCTGTTCTTCAGATCGTTTATTGTTAGCTCAAGAATATCTCTTATCATGGACTCAACATCACGTCCTACATATCCTACTTCAGTAAATTTGGATGCTTCAACCTTGTAAAACGGTGAATCCGTCAGTTTGGACAGCCTCCTTGCGATCTCAGTTTTTCCAACACCAGTAGGACCTATCAGGATAATATTCTTAGGCGCAATTTCATCCCTGAGATCATCCTGAACCTGCTGTCTGCGCCACCGGTTCCTCAGGGCAATTGCAACTGAGCGTTTTGCACGATTCTGCCCCACAACATATTTATCAAGCTCTTTAACGATTTCAGATGGTTTAAGTGAATTCATGGATTATCGTCACTATTCCTTATTTCTTCAATGGATATATCCGTATTGGTGTATATGCAAAGGGATGCTGTTATGGCCATGGATTTTTCGACAATTTCCCTTAGTCCGAGATCGGTGTTCTGAACAAGAGCAGTCGCTGCAGCCTGAGCTATAGCACCTCCTGATCCGATACCTATTACCCCTTCATCTGGCTCAATTATATCACCGTTTCCTGATATCAGAAAGGTTCTCGTTTCGTCTGCCGCAATCATCATTGCCTCAAGCCGCCTCAGATATTTATCAGTCCGCCACTCTCTTGCAAGCTCCACTGCTGCCCTTGTAAGATTGCCATTGTAGCGCTCAAGTTTTCCTTCCAGTTTTTCTGAAAGATGCAAGGCATCTGCCGTAGCCCCTGCAAAACCCACAATAATCTGATCATTATAGATTCTTCTGACTTTTTTAGCGCGCTGCTTTACAATGGTGGCATTGAGCGTTACCTGACCATCCCCTGCGACAATCACTTTTTCACCGGCACGCACAGCCAGTATTGTTGTTCCGTGAAACTGAGCCATATTTTCCGTCTCTTTAGTATTATGTAAAAATCTTTGAGTGATTCAGATTGTCGAACCCAAGACCGTGATCTCTTCAGCCCATCTATTTTCTTGGATGAGCCTTGTCATAGGCTTCCATAAGCTTGTCCATGCTGACATGTGTATATTTCTGAGTCGTGGAAAGGCTCCTGTGCCCGAGCATTTCCTGAACAGACCTCAAATCCGCTCCTGAATCAAGAAGATGAGTCGCAAAGCTGTGGCGCATGGCATGCGGAAACACTGGTATTGAAATATTGCAATGCCTTGCCCGTTTATCAAGTATTCTTGCAACAGATCTTGAAGTCAGCCGCCCGTTACGAAGATTCAAAAACAGAGGCCCGTTTTTATTCAGTTCCAGACCGGACTTCTTCCCAAGGCTTTCCCTGTAGGCTTTAATGGCAATGATGGCTTTTCTGCCAACCGGAACTATGCGCTCTTTTTTCCCTTTCCCCAAAACCCTCACCACAGACCTCTCAAGATCCACATCAAAGACGTTTAGAGATGTCAACTCCGATACCCTGATACCTGCAGAATAAAGAAGCTCAAGGATTGCCCTGTCTCTGAGATCAGCAATGGAGTTCATGGGAATGGAATCAAGAAGCCTGAATACTTCATCTACAGGGAGAAACACCGGTATAGGACTTTCAGTTTTCGGATTTGAGACAGCCTCCGCAGGATTAACCTCCATGAGGCCCCTCTTTACAAGAAACCTGAAAAAAGACCTTATGGCAGACAGTTTCCTTCCTATTGATGATTTCTTGTTTTTCTTATGAAGAAAACCAAGATAACGCCTCAGTGACAGGCCGTCCAGCTCTTTAATGCCAAGACCGCTGGAATTTGTTCCCGACAGCCTTGCGCTTACTGCAAGAAATTCTTCAAGATCATGTGTATAAGAACGGCAGGTATTGTCTGAATAGCCTTTTTCTGAAGAAATGGCCTCTATGAAATGTGGAATCAGTTCATTCACCAGGTCCAATTCACGGATCTTCCTTTTTCCAGTTGATCAATGAATTGATTTCATGCCAGGAACCCACTTCATGAAAAGGATGGCTCTTCCTGTTCCATGGCTGCCTGAACAAAATAGGCTCAACCCCTGCTTCTTTCAACTGGAAACAAGTTTCAAGCCGGTCTTCAACAAAGTGAGTGATATTTTGATCAATCAGTATGTCTGCTTTCCCTTCAAAAGATCCGGTAGCAATAAGCTTAACTGCACCATTGCCCATGGGCAGAATATTTTTAAACCATTCCTGAACAGGACCTGCATAAGGCCTGGCTGTTACAGACAATACCTGACTGCTGAAATTTACAAGCCTTGCCAATACCTCAACAGACCCTTCCACGGGTGTAAGGGGTATGGTATAGCTTCCGTCCTGAATACGCCTGAAAATAGTTTCTATGAGATCATCGTCTATCTTCAGACAATCCTTAACAGAATAACAGGTAATGTCTTCATAACGAATGTGGTGAACATTATAGTCGTTTCTGGCAATATCTATAAACAGGGTCATGGTATCAGCGATGACCCCGTCAAAATCAAATGCTATGGAATGTGGATCTATCATCAGCCCTGCTATACTCTTCTTGTCTGTTTTTTCAGCCTGTTAATCTTTTTCTTGTAAATTGCTGCCATTTTAAGATTGTTTTCACTGAGTGCGGCAACCTTAACCACTCTAAGTTCACGCATTTTTTTCTTTATTTCGCGGACAGTGGCGTCAGTTTTTCCTGTAGCTTCTTCAACAATGCCCCGAACTTTTTTTATGGCAGAGATCAGCTCCGGCTTGTTCATTCCATAAACCCCCGTGATTTCAGTTGACCCTTTTGCAAGTTCTCTGAGCTCTTTTGCTGTCATCCTGTCCAGAGGTTTTTCTTTTACTATTTTCTTTTTATCGCCTCCCATAACAAATCTCCTTTTTCATTTTAAAAAACATAAGACAAGGCAATCTCTTTATGCCCGCTTTTATCATAAATTTATTTTAATAACCTATTTTACCAAAAACTGTCAATCAAGCTTTTAGTTTTCTTCGCTTGATGAGTTTCTCTATCTCAACCGCAAAGAAAACAACAGATGCCAAAACAAGTGTAACTGCCAGTTCTGCAAGAGTCAGGGGTTCTGTTTTGAAAACCGGATTTAAGAACGGAACATAAATTGTTGCCATCTGAAGGACAAATGTTAAAAGAAATGCGCCTATAAGCGGCTTGTTTGAGAAAAGGCCATAGGAAAAAATTGACTCGATATCTGATCTTATGGCAAGGACATGACCCATCTGGCTAAAGCACAGGACAGTAAAAACCATTGTCTGCCAATGGGCATGTCCTGTCTGGATAGACCAGTATTGTGTAAAGATTGATACAAAACCCATGAGAAGCCCGACCCAGATAATATGTATCCCAAGACCGTGAGCAAAAATGCTTTCCATCGGATGTCTTGGCGGTCTCTTCATGACACCTTTTTCCGAAGGCTCTGCCGCAAGGGCAAGGCCCGGGAGACCATCGGTAACAAGATTTATCCATAGAATATGAATTGGAAGAAGTGGAATGGGAAGGCCAAGAAAAGGGGCAAGGAATATAGCCCAAATTTCACCGGAATTGCTTGTCATCGTATACTTGATGAATTTCTTGATGTTATCAAATATCCGCCTTCCTTCTCCTACTGCCTTTACTATTGTTGCAAAATTGTCATCAAGAAGAATCATGTGGGCCGCTTCTTTCGAGACATCTGTGCCTGTAATGCCCATGGCAACTCCAATGTCAGCCCTCTTCAATGCAGGAGCATCGTTTACCCCGTCTCCTGTCATTGCAACAAACTGACCCTTGTCCTGAAGAGCCTTTATGATTTTCAATTTCTGCTCAGGAGCTACCCTCGCATATACCCTGATATGTTCAACTTTTTCCTCAAATTCTTCAAGGGATAATTTCTCAAGCTCTCTTCCTGTGATCATAGCATTTGAGCCGGTTTCAATTATACCGAGCCGTTGAGCTATTGTCTTAGCTGTAAGAGGGTGATCCCCTGTAATCATTACCGGTTTTATGCCGGCAGCCTTGCATAAAAAGACAGCCTCTTTTGCCTCTTGTCTGGGTGGATCCAGCATTCCTGCAAGGCCTAAGAAGGTGAGTCCCGTTTCGATATTTTCAGAAAGTGCTGTATCAGGCAGCTCATCCCATTTCCTGAAAGCAATGCCAAGAACCCTCAAACCGTCAGCAGCCATTTTTTCAGATATTCTTAAAATCTCTTCTGAATCTATCGGCCTGAGACCTTCTGATGTCAACATGTATGTAGATTGATCTATCAGAACATCCACTGCCCCTTTAGTGAATGATATTATTTCATCCCTTCCTTCTGATTCAGGCCCCAAGATTCCTTTATGAAAAGTGGTCATGCATTTTCTTTCTGAATCAAAGGGTATTTCTCCTATTCTCGGAAGCCTTTCCTCAAGTTCCTTCTTGTTGAATCCGGTATTCTTTGCAAGCTCATATAATGCGATTTCAGTCGGATCACCAATAATTTTTCCAAGAGAATCCATCTGTGCATCATTGCTGAGTGCAAGTGATGAAAAAAACATTGACATGGAATCAGAAAGTGCCGAGATTTTTTCAGATTCATTTTTAAATATGATCTGGCCGTTCAAATAAATCTCTTCAACACTCATCTTGTTAAGTGTAAGTGTGCCTGTCTTATCAGAGCATATGTATGTTACAGAGCCCAGGGTTTCAACAGCGGGAAGTTTTCTTATGAGTGCGTTTTGCTTAACCATCTTCCTTGCACCAAGAGCCAGGGATATGGTTATGACCGCAGGAAGGGCCTCCGGTATTGCTGCAACTGCAAGGGAAATGGCGGTAAGAAGCATAAGCAAAGGGGGTTCGCCCCTCATCAGGCCAAAGACAAAAATAATGACACATATTGCCATGATTGCAACCGCAAGCCTCTTGCCGAAACTTATGAGCCTTTTCTGAAGAGGAGTCTTTCCCTCTTCTTCATCCTGGAGCATTGAGGCAATTTTTCCTATCTCTGTCTGCATCCCTGTTGCAATTACTATTCCTGCGGCCCTTCCATAAGACACAATCGTGCCTTTGTAAGCCATGTTTTTTCTGTCTCCGAGAGGAAGCCTTTGATCTTCTACGACTTTTGAATGTTTTTCAACAGCTATCGACTCCCCGGTAAGTGCCGCCTCTTCAATCCTCAGCTGTGCAGCCTCAATAAGCCTCATGTCTGCAGGGACTATATTTCCTGCCTCAAGCAATGCAATGTCGCCTGGTACAATAAGAGACGAATCTATGTTTTCTATGGAGCTGTTTCTGATGACGGAAGCAGAAGGGGCTGCCATTTTTTTGAGAGCTGTCATCGCTTTTTCAGCTCGGTATTCCTGGACAAAACCTATGACAGCATTGAGTGCAACAATTACAATGATGGCAATTGTATCGACAAGATCGCCGACAAACCCTGAAATGACTGCAGCAGCAATAAGGACAATGATCATGAAGTCTTTGAACTGGTCAAGAAACATCATGAAAAGGGACATCTTCTTTTTCTCCTTCAGTTCATTGAGGCCATATTCTTCTAATCTTTTTGCCGCTTCCTGAGAGGAAAGTCCGTGAGTCGATGTTTTTAACTCATCTGTGATCGCATCCACACTTTTCTGATGCCAGCTCATTTTATGCTCCATCGCCTTTTTAAATAATCAATAGTTACAAAACCAGGGCAAATTTTGCAATTACCTCGTTACCAATATGCTCTCTACATTTACAGGCGCTGAAATCTGTTTTTGCTCAAACATTATCTGCTCGGTCTGTTTCCATGCAGAAACATCGATCTTTCCAACGACACTCTCTTGAGTCGGTTTTATTAGTATTCTGGTTGCAGCCAGTTGTTTCCAAATTATCCCTTCTGGAGTGTCCTTATCAAATTTCTGAAGTGTGGCAATTGCCTTTTCGTTGTTTTCAGGATTCACTGCATCCTGCCATCCCTGAATCACTGCCTTTCGGAACCTCTCTACGATCCCGGGACTGTCACTGAGCATTTTCCTGGATGAAATTATTGAATTGGCCACAAATTTAACACCAAAAGCATCTGGATTGAAAAAATCGACTCTTTCACCTGCTTTCCCGAGTTTTTCCTGAATGATGATGCCCTGGGCATTTAGATAAACCGGCCACAAATCAACCTTTCCTTCATAAAACGGGGTATAGTCATACCTGACACTGTAAAGACTGACCGAGGCTTCGCTTACACCGAATTTTGCCAGAAGGGTTTTCATGATGGCTTCATCATTTCCGCCAAATGTAATCCCAAGTACCTTGCCTGTAAAATCAACGGGATTTTTAATTGTGACCTTCTCAGGCCTGTACACCCATTGAAGAGGATTAACCTGAAAGAGCTGGGCAATGACAACAATAGGGGATCCCTTGGAAACAGCACGGATCACCTGGTCTGCAGATGCAACACCAAACTGTGCATAGCCAAGCTCTATCTCCTTGATGGCATCTCTTTCAGGCCCCCCTTCTTTTACCTTCACCTTAAGGCCTTGTTTTGCGAAAGCCCCGTGTACATTGGCATAGAGGTCTCCCACGACACTTGTGTTGAAGAGCCACTTCAGCCTGTAGGAAACAGGGGTAACTTCCTTGCAGTATCCGGATGAACTCGAAAAAATAATCCAGAAACAACTCAAAACGATTAGCTTAAAAGGTTTCATCTCTTCTTTCTCCCAAGTTTTGGCTTAATCCTGCATCTTTTTCTGAATCACGCGACCTATCCATTCCAGACATGTCAGGTAAAAGGAAGTGCTGATGCCTATCAGAAAAAGAGCGGCAAGAATCTTTGACATATCGCTTTGATAAAGTGCGATCCTTATGCTGTATCCGATACCTGCGTCTGCTGCTATGAATTCGGCAACTATTGTTCCTACCATTGCCATTGTTGCACTTCCTACGATCACAGTTGTAAGCTTGCTGATGTTTTCATAAGCCCTTATCCTTACCTGGAGTCTCCAGTTCATTCTTTTGGTTGCCACATAAAAATGTTCTATACTGTCAACAGGCTCGGACAAGATGCTTATTACAGAAAGAAGCAATGGAAAATAACATATGAGAACTGCAATAATGAGCCTTGTCATTAAACCATCGCCCAGAAGAATAAATATGATTGGAGCAACTGCCACAATCGGATAGGACTGGATATTGTAGGCTGCAGCCTTTATGAGTGATCCTGCCCATGACTCCTGCCTTGCGATGATTCCAACTATAAATGCAAGGATTATCGAAATGATATGCCCGGCTATTGCCACCCAAAGGGTATCTGCAACACTGTAGGCATATCTTAAAAATACTGTTTTACAGGTTTGCCAGATTTCTGCAGGCCCTGGAATGATATAATCTGAAAGGTTAAGAAGATATTTCACTGCAAGCAGAAACATGAGTCCCATTAAATAAACAAGGACAAACTGCTGTAACCTCCTATGAAGCATGAACAATCTCCAGCATGGTTTGCTCCAGATCCTGCATTGAAAAAAAATCATCGCTCATAAGATTGTGCCCCGAAACAGTTAAGGCTTGGGGCTTTTTATGAATGCTTCTTAGCACTGTTATCTGATTGCAGAATTTTGCCACTTCAAACATGTTGTGTGAAATATAAAGGAAGCTTTTTTCAGGAAAAAGGGTTTTAAGGGCAATTATAATTTTCCCTCTTGTTGTTTCATCCACATTGGCAAGGCTTTCATCCATTATGAGAAGATCAAAATCCTGGAGAAGATAACGGATCAGGTTTGCCCTGTTTTTCTGGCCTAAAGACAACTGGCTGAATCTTGAGTTCATATGAGGCACCATTCCAAAGATTTCAGCAAGGGAATCCAGCTTTGATAGTCCTGAAGGAGAAGTCGTTAAAGAGATAAGCTCTCCTATACTTGCCCAGCCCGGAAATCTCTCCATGTTGTGAGTGTATAGAACGTCAACTATATCATCATACACTATATCGCCTGAATAACCTGATAACTCCCTTGCTATAATCCTTGCAAGAGTGGTTTTTCCTATTCCCGAATGACCGAAAAGAGCATTAAAACCAGGTCCTGTCGAGTTAAAGCTAATGTTTTCAAACAAAGAAACATCTGTTTGGGGATAATGATATGAAATGTTCTGAAATTCTATCTTCATAAGAATCAAATATTCATGGTCAGCATGTCTGCTGCGTTTTCGGCTTCACCCAGGATCTCGATCCTGGTTTCCACATCTCCCGTATTCATCAAACCCAGTCCCCTTATAAGTATATTATTATTGAATCCATACCATTTGAAAAAATAATCATACCTTGGGAAAATATCGGAGAACTGTTTTGCATCAGGCTGAGCCTGGGTCTGAATGAAAACCAAACGTTTTCCCGGAGGAAGGCGGCTTGGATTTGGATTTGTTATATAATCAGGAACGAGGTAAGAAAAAGTACGGTCAATGAATCCTTTCATCTGGCTTGATACTTCCCCGTAATAAACAGGGGTTGCCATTATAAGAACATCTGCATCCCTTATGGAATCAAGCACTCCGGTCATGTCATCTTTAAGGACGCATCTGTCCAGTTTTGTCTTGCAAGTCATGCAGGCCTGACATCCCCTGTAACTGAGATTGTTCAGGGTAAAAGTCTGTGTTGCTGCGCCTTTTCTTTCTGCAGTTTGACAGAAATGATTTGCAATTGTCGTGCTGTTACCCTTAGGCCTTGGACTTCCCAGCAAAGACACTATTTTCATTTTTGGTCTCCTTTTTATCTAATCCCCGTTTAAGATTGACGGC
>JBBIWB010000051.1:0-20371 GCA_037439445.1 Desulfobacteraceae bacterium
CGAAGGATGCAGCGCAAGCGCTGCATCCGGCCTTTTTACGATGCCGTCAAGCTTAATGACTGCACACTGAGCAACTGTCATTAAGCTTCAATAGAACATTTATTCTGCAACATGAGGATTTTTTTCCTTGAACCGGTTCTTAATTTCTTCAATAAGCTCTTCCTGGCCAGGAATAATTGCCTCATAAACCAGACTGCCGTCGATCGCTATGCTTGGAAGAGACCTTGCTTTCAGTTCCATAAATCGTGCAACACCTTTTCGTGTACGCATGTCCCATTCGCTGGTTTCAATCATATCCTTTATTCTGTCCGGTAAAGCCCTTACCGATTCCGCCATATAGACACATGCGGTTCATTGCTTAAAGTCGGTTAATAAGACATCTATTTTGATTTTCTGCATAAGTTGTTACTCCGGTTTAATAACAAGAAAAATAAAACCTGAACGGATTGTTTTATAAGCCTGCGGTTGTTGATTCTTTCCTGGAAAATGGCTGGAAAACACCCCTGCCTGTCCAATTCCCATTTTTAAGCGCCTGCTCTATTCCAGGCATCACATCAGGCGGACAGATAAAAACGACAGCATTCTTATTTTTGATCCGGTGTTCCGGAACATTGGTTTTTTCAATGCTCCATGTGCCCATGACATAGGAAAATATGTACCACTCACCATTCTCCTCTCCAACAAACCCTTTGCTGCGAATCACTTTCGCTGGAAGGTCTACCGCCATTTTTCTGACTTCATCCAAATCTGAACCATTCCAGGAGTAGACAGCCGACACCAGCAAATCCGGGGGAGTAATTTCCAGATCCGGACTGTTCAGAAGTTCTTCAACATAGGCATCAAGTTCGGCATCAGTCATCCCTTTTGAATCAACAGTTACATCAGGTTGTGCTGTATCAGCGGACGGGATCATATCAGGAAAATACTCTTGAAAAGGAATGTTTGAATACGTGGTTTCATAAAATACAGGAGAAGGGTGGCTCGCTCGAATCACTTTCTTGATTTCCCCAATCTCTCCTGTTTTGGCAAGATCTGTTTTATTTATAATAAAGACGCTCGATGATGCTATCTGTTTTTCCAAAGATGCATATGCCTGATAGGCATCCAGAAAATGCCCGGCATCTATTGTACAGAACTGTTCCTGAAAATGAAACCGTTTTGCGAAAATGGGAAGCTGAAGATCCCGCTTAAGATCGGATGGGTTGGCCACACCTGTCGATTCGATTATCAGGACATCCGGCTTTACCTTTGTGGCTAGTTCATACAGCCCTTTGATAAAATCCGTTTTGACGCAAACACAGAAAATCGATCCACGGCTGATTTCCATCATATCGATATCTTCACCTTCGACGATCGTGCCGTCGATACCGATTTCACCAAATTCGTTCATGAGAATCGTCAATTTACGGTTTTTCGGGAAACTGTCTATAATCCGGTTCAGGAAAGTCGTCTTGCCGGAGCCCAGAAAACCTGTAATCAGATAAACGCGAGTGATGTCTTTCATGATAATGTTTCCAGGATTTTCGACTTGATCTGATCAGTACTTAGAGCCTTGCCAGAAGATATGACCTTGCCATCTATTACAAGACCAGGGGTCATGAACACCCCCATTTTTGCAAAATACATAATGTCGTTTACCTTTTCCACAAAAATTTCGTTTTCTGAGCCGATTCCTGCAACAGCATCCACCACAGACTGATAAAGATTTTCACAAGCCTTGCAGCCGGTTCCAAGAACCTCGATTTTCATCAGCCAGTTCCTTTCACAAAGAAAGCCCGTTGAAGCAAGGAGAAGGGAGGAGCTAACCCAGAAACATTACTCCTCACTCCTCCGCAACCTTGTTACTCTAAACAAGGGTATATAACACTATCAAACCACTCGGGTGTTCAAGCCTGAACCTGCTTTTGTGAGATTTTCCTGAAGAGCGTCGAAATTGAAACCAACTTCTCTTAGAGACAAAATCCTTTTGCGGATATTCTCATTTGGGGCACGTTTAGCCATTTCATCGATAAGCTCTTCATATTGCGGAATAATGCTTTCAAAAACGAGGTCTCTTTCGATGCATATGGTAGGAAGCACCCTGCCCTTAAGCTCTATGAACTTTCCCACCCCTTCCTTGTTTTTGACCGACCATTCCTTGTATACTATCATATCCTGAACATCTTCGGGCAGAGCGGCTATGGATTCCATCATATAACCGCATGCTGCGCATTGAACACTGTCCAGTGTTAACACATCTATATTTATCTTATCTGACATAATTCAAACCCTCCTTTAAAGAGTCCTTTTATCGGGTTTGTTCTTACAGACCTGCCGGATACTTGGCATAGTACTGATTGTACCAATCTCTTGCGCCCATTGCCTGATCCATATGTTCCACCGGAACATCGTAAGGCATGTCTCAGCCAGGCGCAAAGGTGAATCCATGTTGTCCTCCTGCTGCAAGACTCACTATGGCATCTTCGCGCGGCGACAGAAGCCCAAGACTTAATGCAAGCGTCAGCTTGAGGTTACCCCCAAAACCCTTGCCGTATTTGCGAGCAATGTCGCGGATAAAATTCATGTTCAACTGTTCATCGATTGCAAATCCATGCGTACCTATCTGGCAGACTTCATCCATAACCTTTGTAGCATCTCCGCAGATAAAGAAAGATGATGTAATGCCGGCATCATGAATGATTTTAATTGCGGACTGACAGTTTGGAGTGACATATTCCTTGAAGGTTGTAGGTCTGATCTGAGATGCAACTGGATCTATAATGGCTATAATATCACATCCCATTTCAGCATAAAATTCAGCAGACCTTGCTCCTACTTCACCAGCAAACTTGCAGACTTCAGCAGCAAAGTCCTTGTTTTTGTAAACATCCGTAAAAAGACGTACACCAGCCAGATGAGCCCCCAGAGTCAAGGGACCGCAATAACCGCCTATCATAGCACAGTCCAGGTCGTCCAGTTGCGGCTTTGCAATTTTTGCAGCCTTGAAAAGAATCGGCCATCTCCCTGAATCTTTGGTTGGAAGTTTGAGACCGGCTTCCTTGGGTGTTTTGCCTGAGCATGGATGTGTAGTTACAGAAGGCACATTGTCTTGCCACCATTTCAGTTCGCATCCGACCGCATTGGCCTCCACAGACAGATCAAAGAGCAATGGAATGCCATCAGCCTTATATCGTTTGGCGGCAGCAACAACTCCTTTGGCGAGTAGCTCGGGATCTTGGAGAAATTTATCCGCATGCTCGTTGATTAAATGGGCGCAATGCACTCCTGCGTAAGGCACCCATGGCGCATATTCAGTTCTTTTCCCCCTGTATGCGTCAAGTAACATTTGTTTTGCCATAGTTTACTCCTTTTTTTGTGCGTTATGTTTTACATGAAAAAACATGAAACACTTACCCGAAAATAACCCGAACCACCCCCTTTCATTCGCATAAAAATGTAACTTCTCAGTCAGTTTAACTGCCTGTCAGCATTAAAAATACAATAAAAATCGCTTCTGATGAATACTATACACAATTTATAAGAAAATAAAACTATAAATTTTATTCAATAAAAAACTTTCTGTTCAGTCAAGCAGTATCAATCCGTAATAGTTGAACACCTCTTCAGTATTGTTTGCAACAGTGGATGGGCAGTCAAGATTTTGTAAAGTTCCTATGACATCTATTGAAAAAGACTCTATCACCGGTCTTTTTTCCTGTGGAAACCTGCATGGCTCTGGGTATGCACATCTCTTGCAAAGTGAACATACACTGCTCACCAGTGCAAACGCCTTATAATATCCTGTCAAAAACAAAAGCCTTTCGGTACTTACAATTCCTTTCCAGTACCTTACAGCATCCATTCTTTTTCTTTGGTTATCCTTATAAAAACCTGTGCATTGCCTTTGCCCTGTCAACAATAGCGCTGTGGTATATTCTGTTAAAACTGACCTCGCTTTTTCAGGTTCAGGAGTAGCCGGTGGACAGCACCAGCTTGTACCGTACTTGCTGCATCCGTAACGACACTTCAGGTTTACCCAATCCTTTATGATGATTTTATCTATACCAAATGGAATAATCGATGAGATGCCATATTCTTGCCCTTTTTTCAGAAGATCCCTTATTAGGGAATGGGAAATACCGCTGTTGCTTCTGAATTCTACGACATTATTCCTGATTTCTGGAGAGTTATAGCACTTCATGCCCTGATATGCCTTTTTTCATGATTAGAATTGATGGCTTCGCAAAAAGTCCGGATACTTCGTTGCACTTCATCCTTCGTCATTGCGGCGTACCATAAGTACGCCTCATTCCTTAGGATTCGTGCGCCTCGTCTGCGGCCTTTTTACTTTGCCACCACAATTTTGACTTTTTACGGGTTCATTAGAATTGGATAGTTACATTTCGCTTCAACGCCAGCCCGAGAGCCGCCTCTATTGCTTTTATGACAGCCGTAGGAACAGGGCATGACGGATGACACCCGGCCTTTTCTGCACTAATAAAGACCGGATTTTTTGTTATCGGTAAAAAAAGCTCTCTTAGTCCTATTTTGGTGATAGACTCTGAAAACCGCATAATCTGTTTGCATTCAGAGCCTTCAATGGATAAAGCTGCTGTTCGGGCTCCAAGCTTCCGGGCGCATACACTGCATTTAAAACCGCAAATTCCAGGATCAACCCGAACACAGACTTTATCTCCATCAGTCAAATCTTCTTTTTCCACAAAAACACATCCTTACTTTTTCCCCTGATGAAGAATTTCAGGTGGCACAACTCCTTCCAAATGCAAAAACTCATCTGACATGTGCGGCAACTGCATGGCACCCATGAATTCCTGTTCAAAATTAGGTTCAACTGTCAGTTCAATGTATTCAACATTTCGGGAACACCAGTTTGCTTCCCTTCGTTTCTTTACATTTAAGAGCGCTGCACGGCAACCATCACCTGCTGCATTCCCAACTCCTTCTATCCTGCTTATTTCGCAGTCAGGGAAAAGTCCCATGACAAGCGCTTTTGTTCTGTCAACATGGGTTCCGAAAGCACCTGCTATTTTTACACGATCTACTTTTTCAATCCCCATTCTTTTAACCATAAGTTTACAGCCGGCATAAAGGGCTCCCTTGGCTAGCTGTATCTGACGTATATCTTTCTGGGTTATTACTATGTCCTTATCAATCGAAGATTCTTCTTTGAACGCCAGAATGAACTCAGGCTGACCTGTATCCGCATTTTTCCTGAAGCGGGGATGATCCTTTAGAAGCTTCTTATTGAAAACGCCTGTTTTGGTTATAACGCCTGACCTATAAAGCTCTGCCAGAACATCAAGAATACCTGAACCGCAGATACCCTTTGCCTTCATTTCATGAGGCTCTGAAAACTTGCGCCAGGCATCACGGCCAATGACTTTATAATTAACGTCAAATGTCCCGGGCTCGATATCGATTCGTTCTATTGCACCAGGTGCTGCTCTCATTCCGAAGGAAAGCTGGGCACCTTCCAGCGCAGGCCCTGTGGCGCATGATGATGAAATGAGCTTTTGACGGTTGCCAAGCACAAGCTCGCCATTGGTTCCTATATCTATGATAAGCTGAATGTCATCGCCCTTGTACGGTTCTTCACATATCAACACGCCTACATTGTCTGCTCCAACAAAACCTGCTTCATTGGGAAGAACGAATACATAAGACGACGGATTGATGTTAATGCCAAGATCACGGGCCCTTATGTCCATGCTGTGGTGGATAACAGGCGGAAAAGGAGCAAGGCCCACAAACTGCGGATCGAGGGCCAGGAAGATGTGATGCATTGCCGTGTTGAAACCCATGGTGATGTCTACAATGTCTTCCGTCTTGATCCGCAAATAGGTTTTGCCTTCTTCGGGTTTTTCTATAAATTCGTCAGGGCCTTCCTCTCCTTTTTTCTTCTTCACTTTTTTCAGCGGAGGATATGTATCGGCTATGGCCTTTGCGATCAATTCATTGACCCCTTCCACTATATCATCACTCATGCGCTGAAGGCCGTCAGGGGTGGTCATATGGAAGGTAATCCTTGCCATTACGTCTTCACCGTATTTGCACTGGGGATTCATCATCGAAGCAGTGGTGATGACTTCCTTAGTGGTTAGATCACAAAGATAGCCAGCCACTGTTGTGGTACCCACATCTATTGCAATGCCATAAGCTTTCTCCACTTTCCCAGGCTGTACCCGAATGACTTCTTTTTCATTCCAGACGCTGACAGTTACTGACCAGTTCCCGTCTCTTAATGCTCCAGGAAGCTTTCTCAGGGTTTTGATGTCAACATCCAACACATCCGGCAGTCCGTATTCTCTGGACAAGGCAAGACATATTCGTTCAAAGTCTCCAAGACAATCATGAAAAGTCGGCTTGCTGACCTGAACATAATACAACCTTACTGCCGGATCCCAGTCGATTTTGATATCGCGGGCAGCCTTGGAAACTACCTGCTTTCCTGCACGCGACTCTTCAGGTACAAAGACAAGAACATCTCCTTCAACCTTAGCAGCGCAGGCAAGGCGATAGCCTTTGGCCTGATTCTCGGAATTGATGAATTTAGCCTCTATCTCCGGCTGCCATGGACTCGTGTTTTTTATTGTAGAGACAACGCCATATTTTTCAAAATGACCTTCTTCGATACGGACTATGCATTTACCGCATACTTTTTTCTCACCGCACAGGGCCTCAATATCCACGCCTAAAAGCCTGGATGCCTCGATCAGGTTGGTTCCTTTTAAAATTTCGCCTCTGCGGCCTGATGGCTGAAAGATCACCATAGCCTTATTTTCATCCATTCAAATACCTCCTCGTCCCTCTAAAATCTCATGTAGAATGAAGGCCTGCGGAGCAATAAACACCACAGACCGTATATCCTCGCTCACAAATCCATACTTATATAGCAAATATTCTTCATGAACTCGTAAAAAGTCAAAATTTATGCTGCCTTATAAAAAACCCGCAGGCAAGGCGCCCAAATCCCAAGGGATGAGTCATATAGCCGCCGTAATTACACAAAAAGGATTCAGGGCATAGCCTACCGTCATTCTTTGCCTGCCTGAAACTCTCTTAGGCGTGCAATCATCTTGATTCCCTCGGAAACAGCGTTTCCTGCGGATTCTGCATAACCGTCCGCACCGAAAAGATTTGCAACATCCTGGGTCACAGGAGCACCCCCAAGCATGATGAGACAATTCGGATTCTTTTCTTTTATCATTGCTATAACTTTCTTCATGCCAAGCATGGTGGTTGTCATCATGGCCGACATAGCAACTACCTCGGAGTTTGTATCTAGCTGTTTTTCCACAAACTGTTCCAAAGGAACATCGCGGCCGAGATCATGGACTCCCCATCCTGCAACATCAAACATCATCTTGACCAGGTTTTTCCCAATATCATGAACGTCTCCCTGGATAGAACCAATTACAACCTGGGCGTTGATCCCTGTTTCGGCTTTTGGAATATGCGGTCGTAAAATTCCAAGCCCTGCATAAAGAGCATCTGCACACATGAGGACTTCAGGAACAAAATATTCATTTGTATCATAGAGCCGGCCTACTTCCTCCATGCCTGCGGCAAGCCCGTTCATGACTGCTTCCATGGGAGTGAGGACTTCAGGGTTTTCAAGAACTTCATTTGCCAGTTCCTTTGTTGCATCTTCATCATATTCAACAACTGCTTCTGCTAAACCTTTTAACAATTCTTCTTTTGTTTTTGCCATGGTATTTTCCTTTTACATAATCATCTTATTTTTTATGAATTTATCTATGTTGACGGCACCTTAAAAAGTTCTATAAATCATGTCTCTATACGAGCTAATCAATGCCAGGTTTATTGAAGACGTTTTATAGCAGGGGAAGGCTTTTTCCCGTATTCTCTTGATGTCTTGACCCAGGCTTTTACATTATCCATTTTCACATCCGGCCATAAGTCGCATCCAGGCCATACTGCATCAACACCGTCATCAATGCACTTCTTGACTACCGTTTCTACATCTACAGGATTTTCCATCTGAACCAGTGTGCCATAAGGGTCAAAATTACCGAGAACAATGACATCGTTTCCGACCACTTCCCTTGTTTTTGCCAGAGTGTTTTTCTGATCAAAGGAAAGCGCATCTGCGCCGCATTCATTCATCAAAGAAACGATCATATCCGTGCTGCCGCAGATGTGCAGAACAGAAGGAATTTTAAGTTCTTTAAAAATTCTTACTATGTGCGGTTTGATCAGCTCCTTCCACATTTTAGGAGAAAGCAGATCCGTACCTGATCCCATTTCGCGGATGTTCAGAAAATCGACCCCAAGACTTTCGTAGTGTTTAATGTTTTCAATGACAACGTCTGTCATTTTAGTTAAAAATGCCTCGACAGCTTCCTTGTTTTTCTTGGCCCCTTTTAAGAGAAGACCCAATTCTATGATCTGGCCTGCCAGAGTAAAAGGACCAAGCTGCCATGCACCAACACCGTACCTGCCGTCTTTGAGGAGAATTTCGAATGCCTCATCTACCATCGGCATTCTTGCTCTTTTCATGAAATCGGAAGGAATCTCTACTTCTTCAAGAGTTTCCCATTTATTCGGAACCGTGGGATAGAGTATGTCTGAGGAGTTTTCATACAGGGTCAACCCGCGGCCCATGGCCTCGGCTATGGTCGCCATGTCATAAGGGACAACAACAGAATCGAATCCGCACATTTCACTCGATTTAAGGGCCGATCCTGCCAGGTGTTCTGCTGTAGTGTGAACCTGTGAAAATTTTATGCCCATTTCATTAACTGCCTGGATTACCACTGTTCCCATACCTGAAAAAACTGGCATGGTGTCTATGGGTTCTCTTTTAAAAAATTTTTGAATTCTTTCTTTGGAAGTAAGTTCTGCCATGATAATTCCTTTCAAATTATGTCAAATTGTAAAAAAGTCATCCAAATTCCTTACAATGCCTTTAATTGTTCCACAAATTCAGGAAAGTTTTTGAACAGAGGATGATTGGGATCAGCAGGAAGCCGCTTTGTTTCAGCGTAGACAGCAGTGGCCAGAAAAGCATCTGCCATGGCCACAGCAGGAATGATCCGTTCAGCACCAGCCATAGGCCCGGAGAAAATCATATCATGGTACATATATGCTGAAAGTGCTTCAAGGGCGGCATCAGCAGCGGCCCATCCTTTAAAGCCCCACATTTCTCGCGCTTTTTTCCACATGTAGGAACCGTTGGACGGGGCAGAGGCAGTAGGAAATCCCCATTTTTCTTTGATCAGTTTATTTGAAAGACCGCAAAACGCTGTGGCAGGACCATTCATCACAGATGTGTCAACAAAGATACTCTCAAACTTGGCGCCGACTTTCTCAATGGCATCTAATAATTTCTGTGTCCCCGCGATTCGTCCAGAAGGCATCTGATTTACATCGTCAAATGCAACCAGCAGAACGTGTTTGACGCCAATGCTTGCAATCTCTCTTATTTCTGTTTCAATATCCTTTTCCCATACAGTCAGGCTGTTGTAGAACATTCTGTCAAGAAGCCCTTTTTCAGCACAGTAGGCAGCACCTTCCAGTTTGGGTTTTACGACCCATGCATCTATACAAAATGGCATTGTTGTATTGGAAACAACGAAATCAATGAAACGCCTAAATTCTTCTCCTGTGTTGGCCACTATATCTGCCATACCAGGAACACCAGTTTCAATGGAAAGTTTTTCCTGTGTCTTTAACAATGCCGCAGCATTTGTCTCGTTGAAGCCTTCCTTGCGTTTACCCTCAAAGATTCTGTCGCCTTTCTGAAAAATGGAAGAGCATACCACTGTAGGATACTCCCCGGGCTGGCCTCCAAATTTCACGCCCCCAACCTCACATACTTTCTGCTTTGTATCAAACTGAAACATAGATTACCTCCTGGAATTATTGTTACCAAGCGGAGGACATCCCCGCATATGTCTTGTCAAAGGTTCAGGCAATAAACCTAACAGTAATGATTGCATAATAGAGAATGAATTTTTGTTTGAAAATAGTCCAAAGGATGATTTTCAAACAACAGGAAGAAATATCTACTAAAAATGAATTGGATTCACAAAAACAGATATTAACAAGCTATATCTCATGATCTACCAAACCAAGTTGAATGGCAAAATGGACTAGTTTGACAGGGCTGTTCAGGCCAAGCTTTTCCATGATTTTAGAGCGGTGCGTTTTGATGGTACTGATACTGACATAGAGTTTATCGGCAATTGCCCTGGTTGAATGACCTTCAGCAATGAGCTGAAAAACCTCCCTTTCGCGGTTTGAAAGCAGTTTGTAACGATCTTCCCTGGATGAATTTTTTCTGTAATTTATGTCACTTTCTTCCACTATTTTAGAAACGGAAGGGCTCAGGAATGTCCTGTCTTTCATAGCATCATCTATGGCCTTGACAATATCGCGTCCGGAAGAATCTTTAAGAAGATATCCTGAAACGCCTGCCCCAAGAAGCTCATGGATATAGTGTTCGTGGGAATACATAGAAAGGATGATTATTTTGGCTTTAGGCAGCAATTTCCTGATTTTTTTGGATGCTTCTATGCCGTTCATCTTTGGCATGGCTATATCCATCAGCACTATGTCAGGTTTCAATTTTTCAGACATTTCCAAAGCTTCCAGTCCATTTACCGCTTCCCCTACTACCTCAATTGAAGCCTGATCAGACAAAAGACGAGCTACTCCCTGCCTGACAATGGTATGATCTTCTGCTACCAGGACTTTAATTGGTTTTGTCATTTAAGATCTCTCCATCAAAAGGTATCTCAACTCTTATTCGCACTCCATGCCCTGCCCTGGCACTCAGAGTAAAAGTTCCGCCAAGCAAAGAAGCCCTTTCCCTCATTCCTATCAATCCGAGACTTCTTTTGTCGCCTGCACCAACCTTAGTTTCGAAACCTATCCCGTCATCTTCTGCTGTAAAAATGATTTTAGGATAGCTTTTTATTATGGAAAGTCTGAAATGCCTGGCACGAGAGTGCTTTAGAGTGTTGGTAAGTGCTTCCTGGCAAAAACGGTATAAAATGATTTCAAGATCAGGCCTGAGCCTGCTGTCGTATCCTATCATGCGAAAATCAATGTTGAGCTTGGAGCGCTTTGACATTTCCTTGAAATAAAGATTAAGAGCCGGCTCTAACCCAAGATCGACAAGCAGGGTAGGATGCAGTCTGTATGAAAGTCTTCTTATGTCTGCAGAAGTTTCATGCACTAATGTTATGATGTCAGATATTTCTTCATGTAATTTATCAGGGTTTTCGGCAATATCTTGTTCCAGACGTTCTAGGCTGAGCTTTACTGCCGTCAGAGCCTGACCTGCCTCGTCATGAAGCTCTCTTGCAATTCTTCGCCTTTCTTCTTCTTGGTTCAAAAAAAGCATCCTGGTCAGACGGCTCAATTCCTGCTGATGAAGCTGAATGGTTTTCATGAGTTGAGCATTTTCGATCGCTCCACCCAGAAAATTTCCTATTGACCCAAGATGGTTTAGCTCGTGAATGCTTAAAATTCTATCAGAGGGAATATCAAGGCAAAAAAATCCAACTCCTTTGCCCTTAAAAGAAATCAGAATACAGGAAAGCCAGGGAACCTGCTGCCCGTCCATTGACTTATATCTGACTTTAAAAATTGGAAAAGTCGGCTCAGGATCAAGTGCTTTAACTGGATTTAGAAGATGTTTTCGCAGTTCTTTATCCTTAAAGATAACCCCATCTTTTGCATCAACGTCTTGGGGAGACAGGCCAAGCCTTGCTTCAAGCCTCGCTGTGCGGTTATTCTGGTCTATTAAAAAAACCCCCCCGCTTGTTATTTTAAGAGAACGGAGCACGTTTTTCAAAGTCACATTCAGAATGGTTGGAATCTCCATCGTAAGATTGATCGCTACTGCAACACTGTTCAGTATGGACAGTTCCAGATTTCTTTGTTTGATTATCTGCTCCGCCTGTTTACGCTTGGTAATATCCTTAATTATTCCTTCAAACTCCGTTTCTCCTGTTTCTGGATTTTCATATCTGCGACTTGAAAGAAGAATATGTATTATTGAGCCATCCTTTTTTATAAAATCGATTTCGTAATCCTTTGCATATCCTTCGGTTTCTACAATTTTTATGAACTTGTCGCGGTCTTTGGCATTGCGATAAATTTTTTTCACATGATCAAGGGCAAGGACTTCTTCCTTGCTGCCGTAACCAAGCATTTCCACACCGGCATCATTTATTTCAAGTATTTTCCCCTGGTTGTTCGTGGTGTATATCATATCATGGCTGCCTTCGAAGACGCGCCTGTATTTCCTCTCACTTTTTGCAATTTCCTCGTTCAGTTTGTGGATTTCTGTTGCATCTTTAAAAATCTCCAGTCCACCTATGATTTTTCCCGAACTGTCCGTAAAAGCTGATGTAGAACAGATGATAGGTATTTTCCTGCCCTCTATATTTGTGATCACATATTCACGGTTATGTATGTCTCTTCCTATCTCGCAGGCTTTTTTCAAAGCACAGTCTGTTTCGCACACACTGTTTTTAAAAACATCCTTACAATACATCCCTACAGCGTCTTGTGCGGAAAAACCCGTGATTTTTTCTGCGGCAGGATTGAAATAGGTAATTCGAAGCTCCTTATCCGTAGTAAAGAGCCCATCCGGAATGCGGTTCAGTATTTCTACAAAACTTTCCTCTTTCTGATAGATTTGCTCAAGAATCTTATAATTATGGCGTTTGACATGGCTTAAAAGAAAATCCTCCCACCCTTCAAGATGGCGTGATCCTTTTTCCCTGAAATAAACACAGGAAAGGCAGGAGGAGATTTTATGATGAAAATCTTCCCCTGTATGTTTAAAACACAATGTCTTTGGTATCAACCAGCAGTCATCTTTACTAGAACCATGTGCAGGACAAAGGTCTTTCGAACAATTGAAATATTCCCAGCAGGTTAGATTTTTTTGTTCAAATGTTTTTTTACGGCTTTTATACCGATGACTTTTGAGCAACGAATTCACAGAAATCATCTCCTCTGGCACAACAAAGAGTCTCTTCAGCAGAAAAAGCAAAGCATCCGTCGGGATAAGGATCTCCATAGACAAGATCCATAAAAGCCGCTGCAACGCCTCTTAACATGTAACATTTTCCGCTTTCAGAAATGCCCCATCTTTTCAAATAACCGATGGACTCGTAAGATTCATACACACGGAGATGAAGTCTTTTTTGAGGTATCATTTCAATTACTTCCATTTTCCCTCCCCATCCGAAAGCAAGGGCAATGGCGATAAAACCTTCAATATTATCATCCATTGATTCCAACATTGGCTTTACCAGCTCTTCCCATTCCCAGGACTGCCTAATGCCATGAAAAGTAGTATATCCACATTCCTGAGCTGCTCCAATAAGCAGTTTTTCAGCTTCCTTGTTTCTATGCTTTCCCATCTTTGATAAAAAATCAAAAGATACCGTGTTGTAATATGAAGTGAAATACAACGACAAATAAACCCCGAACAAGGGGATGATTCCTTTCGAGTCTCTGATTTTACTTCCTTCCATTATAGCGCGAACTATCCTCAAACCATCAACAGCCATCTGAGCTCCTTTTTACATCAAATTCACAGACAGGATCCCTCATCATTTTGCACCTCAATTCCTTCACTTCAAAAGATCCAAGCGGAAGATCATAAATTGCCTCAAGAACACCTGCAACCCATCCCCTCGTAAAATGGCACCCAGGTGTCTTTCTAATTCCATGTTTTGCAAGCCATCCTGTTACATGATGACTGAAAGTGCTTGTGATTCTGCCGCCTGCCTGTCCTATGTTCTGTAAATTGATGACACCAAGTCCACAATGCTGGTATATTATTGCAGCAAATTCAAGTTTCGACTTGCTACTTTTAATCTGCTGAAAACTCTCAAACATGCTTTTACAGGCAGAGTAGTTTGATTCTTCTGCAGCCTTATAAATCTGGCATATCCCAACATGACCTAAAGTGTCTTCAATCATTTTCTGCAGATTTATATTATAGTGATGACAGTGCATGGCAATCGGGATATCACAGAATACTACCCTGCTTCCGATTCGTTTCAGTTTGTCTCTCCAGTCTATGAACATTCTCAAAAAAACCTTTCCTGTGTTACCTTCGTCTCATTCCGTTGATCTATGTAAGCAGGAGAATAAAAAAAATACCGGTTTTCAGCTGGAGAAGGCTTCCTTGCGCTTCTTTAAAAAAGATGCCTGTCCAGGATAAAGAGTTTTAAATCATCTACCGAAAGAACAATCAGGGAAACGGCAAACACTGCATTGCAGACAAAGCCCGCCGTGTCCCATTGAAGCAAAGTAATCACGTGTAACAGGCTCATCAGCAAGGATTAGTGGCAGTATTAAATCATAAACCGTAGTTTGATGATAGTAAACACAGGCAGGAAGTCCGAGAATGTGAATACCGTCAAGCCTGGCATAAAGAACCATGGAGCCGGGAAGAACCGGACATCCGTAATTAATTATCTCTGCACCTGAATTTTTAACACCGATCCGAGTTACATCATCTGGGTCGATTGAAAGACCGCCTGTTGCCAGAATAAGCTCACAGCCATTTGATTTTAAATCTGAAATAGCCATGGAAATGGCATATGAGTCATCTGAGACAACGTGTTTTTTTACGATTTCACACCCCATTTTCCTGGCCTTGCTAATAACAAATTCGTCTGAACCGTCTTTTACAAGACCTTCCAGTATCTCTGATCCCGTTACAACACAGCCAACCCGAAGCTTTCTGTATGGCTTCACTTTGACTAAAGGGTCTGAAGCCGAGATATCTACGATTTTTTCGATTTTTTTAGAATCTATGGTAAGCGGAATGATCCGGGTGGCTGCAACAACCTGTCCAGCTCTGCAAGGGGTAAGTGTCTTTAAAGTAGCAACAATGACATCGTCCAGCCTGTTTATCTGAAGAAGCCTCTCAAAATCTATTTTCAGCAATCCGTCGCAAGAACTCATGACATTGATCTTGCCCTCAACAGGCTGAGTCAGCTTGAGATTATCTCCTGAAATGGATCTTGCAATTCTGAACGCAGCCTCATTTTCATGAAGTTCGTTTTCAGAGAGTTTCAGAATAAACAAATTCCTCTTACCAAGTTTTATCAGTTCGGGAATATCGTTGTCCTTGACAACATGACCTTTCCTGAAGCCTACTTCTTTAGTTTCACCTGCAACAATCCTTGTGATGTCGTGCGCCAGAACGGAGCCGACGGCTTCTTCAACTCGTATTTTTTTCAATTACAGATATCCGCTCTATAGATGATTTTATTAAAAAAGCTTGCTATAAACCAAACAATTCTGTATAAAAACCACAGAATAACTGTGGTGGGTGTAGCTCAGTTGGTAGAGCACCGGGTTGTGGCCCCGGTTGTCGAGGGTTCAATCCCCTTCACTCACCCCATTTCTACCCTAAAGCCAGAGCGCCCGTAGCTCAGTTGGATAGAGCGCCGGACTTCGAATCCGTAGGCCGCAGGTTCGAGTCCTGCCGGGCGTGCCATTTGCATTAAAAAGCTTACAGGCAATTGCCTGTAAGCTTTTTTTATTCTTCTATTTTATAAGCCCAAAAGTCAAGATTTTTAACTGCTGTGAATTTTAATTATGACGATGTCATCAGGTAAATCGAAAAACCGGGAGCTGCCGGCTTACATCCGTTTTTTCGTTCCTCTGGCGCTTCAGGCCGCATCACAGGCTCTTACCTACCCTCTTGTGGCAATGGTTGCTTCGAGAGGGCCTGGCGGAACTCTGAATTTGGCGGGTCTTGCACAGTCGAGCGCCGTAATATTCATGCTGAGCACCCTCGGATTCGGACTGGTAAGCACTGGAATGGTTTTTGCCAGGACACTTGAGGGTTTTCAGCGATTCAAATCTGTCTGCATTATTATAGGCTTTCTGGTTGCCTTTGTTCAGTCAGTGCTGTGCATCCCTCTGGTTTCGCATTTCTTCTTTGCAGATTTAATAGGTCTTCCCCCATCAATTGAACGTCCTGCTGCACTGACTCTTCTTGCCACAATTCCGCTTCAGTTTTTGTTTTTCTTGAGGATTCCTTTCCAGGTTGCCATGTACAATGCGCTAGCAACAGGCACGGCAAGCATGGCAACCATGCTTCGCATTATTCTCACTTTAATGCTGTCGGCTTTATTCAGCATTTCCGGTTTTGTAGGTACAATCTGGGCAGTTGTATGCTTAACATTGCCAGTAGCTCTTGAAGTTGCAGCTTCTGCCTTTCTGGCCAGGCCATATCTGACTCGATTAAAGCCTTCAGAAATACCGCCTCCTTTGAAAAAGGATATATTCATGTTCAGCACACCCCTTTCAATAGGGGCTCATCTCCAATCCATGTCAGGTATAATCATAGGTGCTTTCATATCCCGTGCTGCCAGTCCCGAACTTGTGCTGCCGGTTTACTTCCTTGCCCTTGGACTGGCTACTCCTTTTGCTTACTCATCCACCCGTATCACTGAAGTTGTATATGCATTTCCTCCTTCCTCAAAGAAAGACTACAGTACTCTCAGCTTTGCACTCGGTGCCGGGGCAACGCTCGGCCTGTTGCCCCTGATCTTCATTTTGCCTGGACTTTCTGATCTGTATTATGTACAGCTTCAAAACCTTGACCCAGTAAATCTGCCCCTTGTAATTGAAACGGCTCTGGCTTTGACATTTTATCCCGTCTGTGTCGCCATCCGCGCTCAGGGGGAAGGGCTTGCAGGTTTGGCGAAAAAACCTGGTCTTGTAGTCATTGGACAGGCCGTTTTTCTTGCCATTATTTTGATAACAGGCACAATCATGCTGTCCATGGAAGTTTCCGGAAACCTCATGGGAGTTGCTGCCTTGATCCTAAGCAACCTTTCTTCTACGATAATTCTCCGGCTCATGCTGCGCAAAGATGAATTTGCTTGACAAGAAAAATAACTCATGTATTTTATACTCAAAATAAATTTTTTGATACTCATCAGGTACAAGCCAGTTTAATAGGGAATCCCGTGAGATTCGGGAGCGGTCCCGCCGCTGTAAACGGTGACGAAATCTTAAGTATAGCCACTGTCTTTGGATGGGAAGGCTTAGGAAAGTAGAATGACCCGTAAGTCAGAAGACCTGCCTGATGCAGTTTATGTACACAGGGGCGCGTGGTAATGCCGTGTGGGCAAATGTAAGGACAAAGTGAATCAGGGTGCAATCCTTAGGGCTTTTTGTTCAGGCTCTAAGGATTTTTTTTGCCCTGATGATAGCTTGAACCCCCATCTCCCGCCTTATAGGCCTTTCCATTCAGCCATCAGTCTTTTGAAACAGGCATAGTTTTTTTGGTGTTCAGCACAACATGAAAAAAGGAGGATCACATGTTTAAGCCGATTCTGTTACTGTCTGTATTTATTTTCAGCCTTCCCGCATCAATGCTTTTTGCAGTTGAAAAACCGGAAGCAACAAAACTTGATGAAATAGTTGTTACTGCAACACGCCTTGAATCCCCATTAAAAGAACTGCCTGTTACAGTTACTGTGATTTCAAGAAAAGACATTGAGCAGTCACGCTCCCAAAATCTGACTGAACTTCTCACTGAAAAACTTCCAGGGCATTATCACAAATATCCAGGGGCTCTTTCATCGGTTGAAATCAGGGGGTTCAGATCCGACACGACCGGTGCTGACATAAAAGGCAGGGTTGCCATACTCATTGATGGACACAGGGCGGGAACAGGAAACATATCCGTGATTCCTCTTGAAAATGTGGAACGGATCGAGATCGTTCGCGGCCCCGGCTCAGTCATTTACGGATCTGCAGCAATGGGTGGGGTCATCAACATAATTACTAGAAGAGGAAAAGGAAAGACTTCTGTCAATGCAGGAATCGAATATGGCTCATGGGAGCAAGTGAAAAAAACGGCAGGGCTATCGAGTGGTTTTTCAGACGATCGGATAGGAATCTCTCTTACTGCGCGAAACTTCAAAATGCAGGACTATGTTTCCGGGGACGGGGAGAAGTTCGAAAACACAAGATACAACGACGAGGCTTATGCCATGAGTCTTCTTGCAACACCTTTTCCGAATCATTCTTTTTTTGCTACAGGGCATTTTTACCGTGGCTGGGATGTTGGACTTCCTAACCCAACTTATGATGCGCTGAAATCCGTTGATTACAAGGATGCCAAGAGAGGCTATGGGTCAATAGCCTATGATGGAAAAATTTCTGGAGGAGACATAGGGTGGCATCTCAGTTACAATAATGTTTACGACAGAAGCACCTGGAACTTTCCGACTGCTTCCTGGGGCTATTACTCAAGCACAACTGAAACATCCACACAGGGCATAAGAAGCCACATCACTTTCCCGACCTTTTCATTTGGAAAGCTGCTCGTTGGTTTTGACTGGGACAATATTGCTGTAACCGGCTTTACAAAACCATCTGGCTTTGTTTACAACCCAAACAGCAGCTATGATAACTATGCTGTACTTGCAGAAGAAAAGATTGACCTGGGAAAAGTCTCATTTCTTTTGGGGCTTCGCTATGATTATTTCAAAGAAAACATAAAAACAACCGAAGGGCTGACTGTTGTTCCAAAAGAAGAGAAATTTGATCATTTAAGCTGGAGGACAGGAGCGAAGTATTTCATGATAGACTGGCTTTCTGCAAGGGCAGCAGTCGGGACAGGATTCAGAGTACCTGCTGCTGATGAACTGGCAGGGCGTTACAGGGATACGATGTCAAGGATCGCAGGAAACCCGAACCTCAAGCCTGAATCAAGCATAACATATGAAGTTGGACTCGATTCGGAATATGCAGGGCTTACAACCGCTTTGGGTTTTTTCCATACGAAATATTCAGACCGCATTACAGGAGGCTTCAGAACCTGCATTGATGGGGACTGCACATGGAGGACGTATGGAAATGTCGATGGAGGAACCCTTTCAGGCATAGAAGGAAGCCTTGAATATAAAGCTCCCTTATCCTGGCAGGGCAACAAACTAGTCATTACTCCTTTTGCTGATTTCATCTATTACACCCAAAGAAAGATCGACGATAAAAATTATGCAAGAACCCTTGGCTCAGAAGTCCTGCCGTATATTTCCAAATATAATCTTACAGGAGGCCTTAGACTTGGTTTGAACGAGATAGTAAATCTTCAGTTGACATCTGTTTACAACGGGCCTCAAATAATTCAGGACTGGAGGGACTGGGCTTCTCCAACTTACGGAATGGCCATAGACAAGAAAGAATTCACAACATATGCTGCCCGTTTAAGTGTAAAACCCATGAAACATTTCACTGTATATTTGACAGTTGATAATCTGACGAATGAATTCTATGAGTTTGTGCAGGGTTTTCCCATGCCTGGAAGAGCCGTGCGCCTTGGGATAGAAGGCAATTTTTGATAATCTGAACTGGCATGTGATAGGGGAGTAAAGATCTAACGCGTCTCAAGCGTGCATGTTCCCGTCATATGCACGCTTGTCCAGAGGCAAGGGTCAGCCTTGATACGTACCAAACCATGCAGCAAACCCTGTCTTCATCGTGTAAGACTAGAAACTAAATCCAATTCCTGCAAGAACCGAATAATCCGGCTCCTGCCCTGTCAAACCGCGTTTTATGCCTACACTCAGATCAAGATTCTTTGCAACAGGAAAAATCAACCCGCCGAGAACAAAGGAAGACTGTGTATTTGATTCTTTGTCAGGATTTGTTTCTCCACCAATATTTACAACAGCCTTTACCCACTTTCCTAATTCTCTTTCAGCAGCAATGGACACATGCCATATGTCTGTTCTTTGATCCAGTTTGTTCTCATTCAAACGGTAGCCTAAATTAAAATGAAATGCACAGGGCTCGATCTCTTTTGTAGTAATGAAGAAAAGGCTTGCTCCTGTCTTTCCGGCCCCAAGTCCTTTCTTCTCGTCTCCTGCTGGAAGCAAAATTCCTGGCTTGATGGCAAAGCTCAGGCCTTCTTTCTCATAAAAACGCCACTTGACCTCGAGAGATATGTCTGAAAAACCATCTTCTTTATTGCTGTCCCCATCTGTTTTTGTGTTTATATACTGATAAGGAACTGTTATTACGAGATCAATTTCATTTGTGATTCCAATGCTTTGCAGTAACTGAATCTTGTCGATGGATGTTTTGGTGCCTTTGCTGTCGTCACTGGAATATTCATAATAGGTTTCAAAAAGGTAATTTCTTTTTCCCATGGTTCCGGCGTCATCAGTGATCAAAGGATGTGCTGCCAATGAAACCCCTGTTGAAAAAATTATCAAAATCATGATGGTTGCAATTTGTTTAAGCATTTCTTTCTCCTTAAGTTTATTAAATAAAAAGTTGAAGAATACAATTTATTGGCGTTCATACAGAAAAAAGTCATTCATGACCCGATAATAATGGG
>JBBIWB010000052.1:0-19689 GCA_037439445.1 Desulfobacteraceae bacterium
TCCTTTTTTTTCAGCCTCAGAAAAAAATTGACGGCATCGTAAAAAGGCCGGATGCTGCGTTGCGCTGCATCCTTCGTCATTGCGGCGTACCATAAGTACGCCTCATTCCTCAGGATTTGCGCGCCTTGCCTGCGGCCTTTTTACAAAGCCGTCCGAATATTGACTTTTTACGAGCTCATCAAAATTACTCCAAAAAAAGCTGGGTGCTTAAATATCTTTCCCCTGTACTCGGGATTATGACAACAATGCTTTTGCCTTCAGAATCCTTTCGCCTGCTTACTTCCAGAGCTGCCCATACAGCAGCACCTGATGATATTCCGCAAAGAATGCCTTCTTCTAATGCCATTTTTCTGGATGTTTCAAATGCCTGATCATTGGTTACTGTTATCACCTCATCTATGACAGACCGGTCAAGCACTCCCGGGACAAAACCTGCACCAATGCCCTGAATTTTATGAGCCCCTGGTTTTCCTCCTGATAATACGGGTGAATCGGCAGGTTCAACAGCAATTGACCGGAAAGACGGTTTCCTTGGTTTTATTATCTGAGAAATTCCTGTTATGGTTCCGCCTGTTCCAACTCCTGCAACAAGCATATCCACTTTGCCATCAGTATCATTCCAGATTTCCACTGCTGTTGTTTCGCGATGTGCCTTAGGATTTGCAGCATTTTCGAATTGATTTGGCATATAGGCATTAACTCCTGCTTTTGAAATTTCATGAGCAGCATCGATTGCCCCTCTCATTCCTCTGGAAGCAGGAGTCAGAATCAATTCTGCACCAAGATGTTTCAGGAGTTTTCTTCGTTCAATGCTCATGGAATCCGGCATTGTCAGACAAAGGCGATAATTTCTTGCCGCACAGATAAAGGCAAGTGCAATACCGGTATTACCGCTTGTAGGTTCTACAATTCTGGTATCAGGATTAATCAATCCTTCTTTTTCGGCAGCATCTATAATGCTTCTGGCAATTCTGTCCTTTACACTGCCTAGAGGGTTGAAGAATTCAAGCTTTGCATAAATTTCAGCCTTAATCCCCTCGCTTATCCTGTTAAGGCGGACTAACGGGGTAAATCCTGTAGTTTGAGCAATGTCTGGATAAATTCTCATTGTCAGCACCTCCTCTTTTGACAAAACAGGTAACTGGTAAGATGCTCAGAGAGGCTTCAAGCTATGAGCTCTGAAGGTTAAAAGCCTTAAGTCTGACTGAGTAAGTACCGAACAGTTTAATGTTGAAGTAAAATCCTATTTATGCTGTAGTACAATCATGACAATAATTGCAACGATTCTTCCAATATTTCTGATCATCCTGCTTGGATGGGTCTTTAATCAAAGAGGCTTTCTTCCAAGAGAGTTCATTGGCCCTGGAAATCGTCTTGTCTTTTATCTGGCTATTCCGGCAATAATCTTCAGAGCAGTTGCCAATGCTTCTCTTACGAGTCAGTTTGATATTGAAGTTGTTCTCAGTACCCTGTTGGCAGTTCTTGTCATTTTTGGACTCACATGGATTTCTGCCACATTTATCCAGACAGGGCGCAAGGGCCAGAGAGGGGCTTTTGTTCAGAGTTCATTTCACGGCAATATCGGTTACATTGCCCTGGCAATTGCCTATTACGTGCTTGGAAATGACGGATTGGCAAGAACAAGTATAATCGCTGCCTTTGTGATCATTCTCCAGAATCTTCTTGCAATATTCATTCTACAATACTACTCCTCTGATCCTGCAGTCAAAGGAAACCTATGGCAGTCCCTTGTCAAGATACTGATTAATCCAGTCATAGTGGCATCATTTGCCGGAATTGTGGTTTCTATGACTCAGCTTCCCATACCAAAGGTCATGAATCAGACTCTGGAAATCATTGGCGGCCTTGCCCTTCCCATGGCACTGCTGATCATAGGAGCGTCTTTGACTTTCGATCTTGTTCGAATAAGAATCCGATCCGTACTGGCTGCAAGTGCTGTAAAGCTTCTTGTTCTTCCAGGTATGGGATTTTTGTTTTACAGTTTTTTGGATGTATCGCCTCAGGATTACCTTCCCGGGCTCATCATTCTTGCTACCCCTACTGCCACTGTTGCAGTGGTTATGGCACATGAAATAGACGGTGATGTGGATTTCGCAGTTGCTACAGTATCTGCTACCACCTTGTTTTCTGCCTTAACCTTCACTTTCTGGCTAAAATTTTCATCCATTTTTTAGCCATCACAAATGATGATTAACTACACAGAGCAACAGACCTTCTTCGAGATAAACCGATGCAGTTTTTTCACAGAAGACATTGCTTATTCCACGGGTAGAGCTTAAATGAAGCGGCTCACAATCGAGACGATATTTCAAACCTCTTGTAGAGACTCCTTTTACATCTTTATTCAGAGGAATTAAAGAAAGCGTGTCTCCAATGTTTCCTGTGAAATGCTTTTCTTCTTTATCTCTTAGAAGACAGATCTCCTGATTGCCATCAAAGATTCGGACATGACATCTTCTGAGCAGCGGGGAAGCCAGGATCATTATATTGGAAAGGGTCATGTCCCACCTTGCACCAAGTGCAGCATAAACCAGCATAGAATCCGCCCCGAGTTCTATTGCATGATCCATTGCAAGTTCCATATCGGT
This sequence comes from Desulfobacteraceae bacterium, assembly GCA_037439445.1. Lineage (GTDB taxonomy): Bacteria > Desulfobacterota > Desulfobacteria > Desulfobacterales > Desulfatirhabdiaceae > JBBIWB01. The sequence continues at coordinate 2,610 of JBBIWB010000052.1, forward strand.
TTGATCTTTGTGCACAGGATGGCGGGACAAGGGAATTCCAGCCGTTCTTATTTCGCCAAGTTCTTCAGGTGTAAGTGAATCCAGGTCTCCTATGACTATGACTGGACGTATGTTAAGATTACGGCAATGACGATACCCTCCGTCAACTGCAATGACAATGTCTTCATCCTTAAGCTTTGATAAGGAGTTATTTAGAATTCCATTGGCAACAATAACAGCCCTCACTGATCTTATCCCTCATATTGAAAGAATGTCTTCTATTTCCTTCAGGCTTGAAATGTGAAAAGCTGACTTCAGGGAAGGATTGTTATAAGCAATCAGGGTGACTCCTGCAGATTCTGCTGCCGCTTGATCCAGCTCCGAATCGCCGATATAGATGAGCTGGCAGGGTTCAATCTGAAAATGCTCGAGAATCTTTATCAGTGGATCGGGATAGGGCTTTGGCCTGGCCGCATCCCAGGCGCTTACGACGAGATCAAAATAATCCACTAGTCCATGTGCTTCAAGTACCGGCTTTATGGTATTTGTCCTGTTGGTGGCTATTGCCGTGCGATATAAGGGTCTCAGTCTTTGAAGTAGGGGTTTTAGATAAGGCTCTATCGCCATTTTTTCCAAAAAAGGCAGATATGGCATACTTTTGCGGTATGCATTGGCTTTTTCTGCTTCTGTCTTGTCAGGAAACAGGTTTAAAATGGCCTCATCTGCAGTGTGCATGTAAGCAAAAGAAAATTGTTCGGATGTCAGCCCAGGCTTGTTCATGTAAAACAATATCTGATTGTAATATGCTCTGTTGGCATCTTCTGTATCAAACATGACACCGTCACAGTCAAAGGCAACAGCTCTGATATTTTCCATTGTTTTTTCTTACTGTATCTTTTTGGGAGGATCGAGTATCTGTCCATAAACACTTATCTGGATATCTGGTTTTATTGGACTGTCTATTCTTAGGACTACCACATCGTAATAACGACCGGGATATTTTCTAAGGTTCTCTACAGTTAAAATATAGGATTTTACATTTCCAATCTGTTTTTCAAAAGTCTTTGCAGTAATTTCGGTTCCTATCCTGGGTTTTGTTTCCAGGACTCTGAATGGATATTTAGGGTCTTGCTCTATGATTACAGTCCCTGATAATGACTCACCTGCATTAGCTCTTAAAAACAACTTGCCTGGTACAATGTTTGCGAATTTCTCAACATGGCCCTTTATGACCAGGTTAAAATTTGGCTCTTTTGCAGCGCTGGTTTCAACAACAGCATTTTTTTTCAGGAATGTTCCTCCTGACCCGTTCGTATCGACCTTTATGGTTATTTTTCCCTCGCCACCGGCAGGGATCTGCCTCGTATAAGAGGCAGCAGTGCAGCCTCAGTCTGTTTTTATATCAAGAATCGATAGAGTATCTGAACCTTTATTGATGATTGTAAATTCATGAACAACTTCGATACCTTCTACAACAGTTTGAAAGACGAACTCCGTTTTGGGCAGAAAATACGTCAGGTTCTGAGTGCTCCTGTCTTGAGCCATGGAAGATAAGGGAGTGGCTGCTAACAGGAATGCAATCAACAAAAGTTTAATTAATGATTTCATAAATTCTTCCGGTAAAAGGTTTTTAGACTGTAGACCGAAGTCTGTTCCAAGTCTTATAAACATTTGTTTTAAATCATTATGAAAGGTTCCTGCAGTCTAAAAACCTATTATCTATCAACCTCAGCATTATCAGGATTTCAGTGCATATTTCTCGGAAATCAAATTGAAGTAAGCACTTTCTGATGTAGTTCCCCAAACCCCTACCTGCTTCTTAAATTTCTTGAATGCCTCATGAACTTTTTTGGACATTGCATCTTTTGCAGCCTCTTCTTCAAGAACTTCTCCGGCAAGCTTTCTAAGTGAATTCATCATATCAGGAGGAAACTCCTTGAACATGACCTTATGAACTGTTATCAGTTCTTCGAGGGCAGCCCCGTTTCCTGCTTCAAATTCGGAAAGACTCCAGAGGTTCGTCTCCATTGCGATGGCATCTACTATAACCTGAAGGTCTTTGGACAGGCTGTCATATGCTTTTTTATTAAAAATTACTTCAAGGCAGGTTCCTGGTTCATGCCAGCCCGGATAATAATAATACTTTGCAGCCTTGTAAAAACCCATCCGCAAATCATGAAGTGGTCCAACCCATTCCAGAGCATCAATCACACCTCTTTCAAGAGAAGTAAACAACTCCCCTGCCGCCATAAGTGTGACAGCAGCACCGGCTTTTGCAATAACTTTTCCGCCAAGCCCGGGTATCCTCATTTTAAGCCCTTTAAAATCGTCAAGCGTCTTCATCTCTTTTCTGAACCAGCCACCCATCTGTACACCTGTGTTGCCCTGTGGTCTGGGGACGACATTAAAAGGTGCATAGACTTCTTCCCACAGCTTGAGCCCGCCTCCACTATAAAACCATGCGTTGATGCCCTGAGCGTTCAAGCCGAAGGGAACAGATGAAAACCATTGGGCAGCAGGAACTTTACCAGGCCAGTAATATGCAGCCCCACTTCCTACTTCGACTGTGCCGTCTGAAACAGCATCAAAGACTCCCATGGCAGGAGCAAGTTCACCTGCAGCAAAGACCTGAATCTTTATTCTTCCGTTCGTGGCTTCCTGCAACCTCTTTGCAAAGCGCTCTGCACCTGTCTGAAGAATAGGAAGATTTGGCGGCCAGGTTGTGACCATCTTCCAGTTGTACGTTTTTTCAGAAGCCATAATTGAAGGCGCTGACAAAGCAGTGGCTGCAACAGCACCGGCAGCAGCGACACCTGCGCTTTTCAGAAAATCTCGTCGTTCCATCTTAGTTTCTCCTTTTTAGATATGAATGATTATGGACCAAAAACAACCTTCGGTAGCCAGGTGGACAGAATCGGAAAAGCGATGGTTAGGCTTAAACCGATCAACTGCAGTATTACAAAAGGAATGATGCCCCGATAGATATCTCCTGTCACGACCTCAGGGGGGGTAACCGCCTTTAAATAAAACAGGGAAAAACCAAAAGGCGGAGTCAGAAAAGACGTTTGGAGATTTACTGCCATGAGAACACAAAACCATAATGGATCGAATCCGAATTCAATCATTATGGGAGCAAGCACTGGAATATAAATGAAGGTGATTTCTATGAAATCAAGGAAAAAACCGATGATAAAAATCAAGGCCATTACCATTATCAGAACCGCCCATTTTCCGTGCAAATGAGAAAAATCGGTTAAGAAATCCCTTACAAGTTGATCTCCTCCCGTTCCACGGAAAACAAGCCCAAAAGCTGTGGCCCCCACAAGAATGATAAAAACCATGCTTGTAAGCATCATGGTGGACTGCGATACATCGCGAAGAATAGAAATGCTGAATTTTTTATTGGCTATCGTCAGAATGGTAGCACCCACGGCCCCTACAGCAGCAGACTCTGTTGGAGATGCGATGCCTGCAAACATGGAACCCAGAACAGCAATTATTAAAAAAAGAGGTGGTAAAAAAACTTTAAGTGTTTTCTTTATAGCTTCTTTCGACTTTGCATTGTCAATTTCTTCCTGAGGCATTCTCGGAGCCCATTCCGGATAAATTCTGCATACAACAAAAATATAACCGGCGTACAGAAAAACCAGCAAAAACCCAGGAATGATTGCGCCCATGAAAAGATCACCTACAGGAACCCCTACTATGTCTCCAAGAAGAACCAGGATTATGCTCGGAGGAATGATTTGCCCAAGGGTTCCTGAGGCTGCTACTGTTCCTGTGGCCAGTTCTTTCTTGTATCCTCTTTTCAGCATGGCTGGAACAGCTATCAATCCCATGGTCACAACAGTAGCACCCACAATTCCGGTAGATGCCCCTAACAATGCCCCAACCATAACAACTGAAACAGCAAGTCCACCCCTTATCCTGCTGAAAAGAATTCCCATAGTGTCAAGCAGTTCTTCTGCAAGCCCTGAGCGTTCAAACATCACTCCCATAAAAACAAACAAGGGAACAGCCAGAAGGGTGATATTGTTCATTACCCCCCAAATGCGCAATGGAAGAAGGTTAAAAAAACCCAACCCGAAACCTATCAAACCAAAAACCATTGAAGTTCCCAGAAGTGTAAAGGCAACCGGGAATCCTACCAAAAGCATTATGCTCATGGCCAGAAACATCCATAAGGCTAAATACTCCATCAGAGTTATCCTTTCCTTTCCAAAGTTAAGCCTTTTATTTCAAGAAAGCTCCTGATGCCTATGGATATGCCCTGAAGAGCAACAAGAAGAAAACCTAAAGGGATGGCCGATTTAATTACAAATCTGTATGGAATTCCTCCAGGATCTGAAGATCCTTCCAGTGTCAGCCAGGCAGTGATGGCAAATTTTGCAGAAGTGGAAATGACAAGAAAACAGCCTGGAAGAAGCAAAAACAATACACCAAATAAATTAACCCATGCCTTGCCTTTTGCACTTAGTTTCTGATAAAAAACATCAACACGAACATGGCCATCTTTCAATAGAGTGTAGCCTGCTCCCATAAGAAATATGAAGGAAAACAACTGCCATTCAAGCTCTCTCACGAACACATAGCTTCTGTTGAAAACATAACGCATGACAACGTCTGTAAAAACAACAAGGACAATGATAAAAGACACCCATCCGACTCCGCTGCCAATCCAGAAATTGAGCCGGTCAATGGCTCTACAGAGCCTTTGCAAAAAAAACATAATTACTCCTCTATTATGATAAATTAGTAATTTAATACATTTTTTTTCTATATCAAACAAGAGATTTATTCAAGATATAATTCAAATTTGATAAATCTATTGATCTATTGACTGAATTATAGTTATCATGGCAGACAGGATAACGGGATTCAAGGATTTTGAAAAATTTCATCTTAGCTATTACATCTAATCTTCTGCTTATTCTATCAGTTCTTGGAATATGGACGGCATTTGATATAGTCAAATATGCTGACACCCCTTCAGGATTTGACACAAAAGACGCTCTTGTCATGGTTATGCCCAGGCAGAAGCTGAAAACAACTTCAGATCTCCTATATCAGAACAGAATCATCCAAAAGCCCTTGTATTTTTATATATATGCCAGGATAACAGGCTATGGGATACGTATCAAGTCAGGAGAATATCTTCTTTCCGCCTCCATGACACCTTTTCAGATACTGAACATGTTTGCTTCCGGAAGAGTTTATCTGCATAGAATTACCATCCCCGAAGGATATAATCTGAAAGAAATCGCAGATGTTTTCGCTGAATCGGGATTGATAGAAAAATCTATTTTTTTAAATGCTGCAAAGAATTTTAAACTCGACTCCGGCTTAAAAACACAAACAGATTCGCTTGAAGGATATCTTTTCCCGGATACCTATTATTTTCCTAAAGGAATCAGCGCTGAAAAAATCATTGCAACGATGATCAATCAGTTTAAGCAGGTGGTTACTCCCGAAATGATTCAGCAGGCACATAAACAAGGATTATCTCTTCATCAAGCTGTAACTCTTGCTTCCATCATCGAAAAAGAAACAGGCTCGGAAAACGAGCGGGCAATAGTTTCATCCGTTTTTCACAATCGCCTGAAGCGAGGAATGCGTCTTGAAAGCGATCCAACTGTAATTTATGGTATAGAAAATTTTGACGGAAATCTTACCCGCAAGCACCTGTCAACACCTGCCCCTTACAATACATATACCCGTCATGGACTGCCCCCCGGGCCTATAGCAAGCCCTGGCGCAAAATCGCTCATGGCTGCCGTTTATCCTGCCCAAACGGATTATCTTTTTTTTGTATCCAGAAAGGACAAGACGCATAAATTTTCAAGAACATTCGGAGAACACTTGGATGCTGTCAGAAAATACCAGCTTGGAGGCAAGGACTAATCCTGAGACTCCGGTGGAGAGAACTTCTTCTTTCTGGTGCGCCTTTGATATTTTTTTACACCGGCATAAACAATATAATACCCGGCAATAGCTATGGGAGTGCCCAGCACTATGCCACCTAGTGTTGCGGCTAAAAAAATGTCAGGAGTCTCGAGAAGCAGGCTTTTCAGTGATTTCAAGCTTAAATCAACAAACATTTCACCTGAAATATCGATGCTGAATAATTTAACCCCGACTAAATAGTTTATAGGATAAATAATGGGTGCGCTGACAGGATTGGTTATCCATACACCTGCAGCAGAAGAAATCTTGTTGAGCCCGAAGGGGATGGCAAAAAATACGGCTATAGGCATCTGAAACCCCATTGTCGGGGTCATTCCTATGAAGATACCCAGAGCAAAGCCCAGGGCTATGCTTCGAGGATCTCCCTCTATTTTAACCAGCCAGTAAAACGCAAGTTTAATAGCTTTCACGGGCTTATCAATAATTTTTTTAAAAAAATTATTCATCGTGATTACGAAGAGTTTGTGTAACGTGATGTCTTTTTCTGAGTTTTATTGCCATATATAAAAACTTTTTTAAATTTACAAGCATTATTTTTCATCTTAAAAAAAATTATTGAAGATTATTTACTGAATGATCAACTGTTCATTAAATCATTGTCCCCCGTAATCCATGTCTTATCCCTTCAGCAAAATGCCTTGTTAAATTCAGGGCAGTATCATGAATAAAGATAGTCCCGTCTCGGGAAACCCCTCTTATTTTTCCATCTGATAAAAACATATGCACTAGATCAATCCCTGTCTTCCATCTTTGGTCAAGTGTCAATTTATCGGCAGCACATCCTGAAATATTGTTTTTTATTTCCTTGCCCTGATCTTTCAATGACTTCATGAAATTAAGCAGGCGTCCCAATCTCATGAGTGTGACAGTCTCAAGCCTTGAAGTTGTATGAGATATAGGAACAGCACTCGATCTCATAAGCGACAGATTGTCCGGAAGAAGGCCAAGCTTTCCGGATAAATTGAAATCATAGCTTCCAGGAGAAGGATAAAATACCGACACCCCTACAAGCGTTCTAAGTCTTGCCATATACAGAAGATCTTCTACGGAATCAATCGGGTCTTGAAAAGGTGCACCTACAATAATATAGCTGACTACATTCATATCAAATTCTTCAGCATACCCAAGGGCTTTTTCAAATGCTGCCTTCATATCCTTTCTGTTGAATCGCTTGAGCTGTTTTTCAGATATTGTTCCTAAAGAAAGATTTATGGTTTTAAAACCAGATTCTTTCATGGAATAAATCATTTCCTTATCAAGAGAAGCAGGAAACATGCCATTCATTGCCCTTAGCTCAGGCATTGCCCCCTTAAACCTTGTTTTTATCTCTGATAGAAGAGCCATAAACCAGGTTCTTTCAGAGGAAAGATTTTCATCTTCAAAATCAATAAACCCTGCATTATCACCTGAAACAGCCCTATCCATCTCTTTAATAACAGCATCTATGCATCTTCTGCGATAAGGGGCTTGAGAGTTTTTCCCCAGAGAACAGTACGTACAGGCCATGGGACAGCCCCTGCTTGTTACAACCACAGACGAAGCCTTTTTCCACCTTTGATAATACTTCGAACGTATGAGGCTTGTTTCCGGAAGCGGATAATCATCAGGGTTTCTCATCCATACAGGTTCACCGATATGAAGATAACCATCTGTTTTTCTGAAAACAAGTCCTTGTATTTTAGACAGCATTTCCTCTGTCGGCTCGATTTTGTTCTTCAGGCAAGCCGACAGGGCAGACATTGAAACTTCGCCGTCGCCTCGAATGACATAATCTACGGAAGGGCATTGCATGACATGTTCCGGCATGGCTGTTGGATGATGGCCGCCAAGAACTATCTTGCAGGAAGGATGCCAGGCTTTGATTACTTCTGCAGTTTGGAGAGCTTCCTGGCTGTAGGCCGTGAAAAGGGAGGATATCCCGACTAGAAAAGCGCCTGATGCTTTGGCCTTCTTTCCCAAATGCTCGAAACTGTAGCCAAAATGCCTGAACCCATGAAACAAAGAAAAAGGTGAAAAATCGGCTCGTCCATAAAAATTGTTAAGGTAACTCATTGCTTCAGGAAGATCAATGATCCTTGATTTTGATGTGGCAAGCCCGTCTAAAATGTCTACTGAAAAACCATTTACCTTAAGCGAAGATGCTATTCCGGCCAGCCCATATGGAATGGTGCGCTTGGCTGTAAGATAAAAATCTCTTATAGGAGGCTGAACCAGAATGACATCGGTCATGAAGTCTGATGGTCTCGTAAAAACTATACTTTAGACGGCTTTGTAAGAAGCCGTCAACTTTCTTGTAGCGGAATTGCAGGACGGACTTTCAGGACCCTTTCTTTTCGAATGCTTACTGTACCGGGTTTTGCGCCTTTTGGTTTTGTTACATAACGGGCAAGTGTAGCAGACACCGGAGTTACTCCGGCACTTCTGGCCTTGCTGTGATATGCTGCTATTGCAGCAGCCTTCCTGAGCGTTTCCTTGTCCGGATCCTCACCCGGTTTTCCTTTAAGAATTACATGGGTTCCAGGCATTCCTCTGACATGGAACCACCAGTCATTGTAATCTGCGATTTCAAGGCTGAGAATATCATTGTCTTCATCTGATTTTCCTGCCATTACAGTCCAGTCTCCTGGAAGTTTGTATTCATAAAATCTGTTCACTTTCCTATTGTCCACGAAACAATATAACTGCTGCCTTTGTTCAGTGCAGTGCCTGGAAAATCCACAAGTGAAAAAACGATCTCGTCCTGCCCGTCATTTTTAAGATCACCAATGACCAAGTCACTTATCTGTCCGGTCATTTCTGTAGTTCTCCACTTCAGTGCAAAGCCCGTATTGTCCCATTGCAGACATTGAACATGTCCGCTTCTGAATATCCTGAGATTCGGAAAATAATTGGCCATCAAGTCTTTATTATTAATGAAAATTACGTCATTTTTCCCATCCTTGTCAATGTCTTCTATAAAAATGCGCTGGGGAAGATAGTAACGGGCGACATTTTTTTCATTGCCAACTGCTCTCTCTCTTTGTTCTGATGGATACTGTAGATAAGTTCCACCACCGGTGAAACGCTCCGAACTCGTCCATTCTGCATCTCCTGCTTTATTGAAAACCCTCAGGTTCAAACCGGACGTAATGGCAAGCATGACATCTTTCCCATCGTTTAAAGCATTTCCTGAAGTAAACGCATAGAGGGAAAGCCCTTGAGGAACTGATATTGGTTTGAATTCATGATATTGATTATTTTGCCATTCAAGCTGAAAAATCCCTTTTTCAAAGAGATCGTAAAACGCCTGCTTCTGGCCAAGAAGAACCGAACTTTTGTCAGGCATGGTCATTACCCTGAAGAACCATTCAGCATCTCTCACAATTTTAACTAGCTTTGATCCGTCCCATTCAAGAACATAAGATTTCACCTGTGAATCTCTGTAGGTATTGGTTACAAAGATTTCGGCCCTGCCATTTTGATTAATATCTGCTACATCCAGCCTTATGGGGGTATGATTTATTTCGCTTTTTACTTCATCTATGAGTTGCAGCTTGCCTTCCGCATAGCGATATAAAGCAACAGTATAATCACTAATTATGACAAGTTCATTCTGCTTCATTCCCAGAACATTGCCAATAGCAAGGCTTGTGATATCTGAATCAAACTTGATGCTCCTCCAGACTGAAGCAGAAGTCTTGCCATCAGAAGCCATTGTTCTCATGGGTTCTGCCCCTGTGGATATTGATCCTGTCCACAAGGTATCAGGATGACGCCTGCTTTCGTCAACAACCTGCTGAGCTGATTCCTTCATGGGAATAGGTTTTACCAGTGAAGTTACACTAACACCAAGTGTTTTAAGAGTCTCTGCTGCAAAAGATCTTACATGCTGCAAGACATCCCCTTCATTCTTTCCCGTCTGGCTGAACATTAAAATGCTTTTCCCATCACCTGTCCTTAAAAGCCTTGCTTCAGTAAAAACGCCTTTGCCATCTGCTGTCAAATTGCCTAAAGACACGTAATCAGCTTTAAATTTCAAGCCAAGGGATACGGCATCCTGCTCACCGATATGCTTGGGAAGACTCCCGGCAAATTGGCTGTCAGCATCCATATCTATGACATTGATTGAACCGTCTGAACCAAGACGTGTGATGAGCATCTGTGAAATGCCTTTTCGAAGGAACGAAAGATCCTTTTCTCCCAGAGTATTAAAGGGTAAAACCAGTACACTTTGCCTGCCAGCAGCAATAGAACTATTCGATAAAAAAAGTGACAGCACAATACAGAAAATAAGTTTGGTTAGTGGTCTCAAGTGAATTACCTTTTATCCTGTTAGTTAATTTTAACCTTTCATACCTTTATCTATTTTACTTTATTTGATAAATTTTATAAAGAATTTTAAAACAAGGGATAATATACTTGTTTGAATTGACTATAGTAGTTCAGGATGAGACAATCAAGACATTCTTTAACGAGGAAACAATGCAATACCAAACTTATGATCAAAATAACCATAAGGATAAAACAAAAAAATGTTACACCACAGTTCTTCAAGGTGTACCTGTGACTTCTGACAGGGGCGCTCTAGGCTGGTGCACTGTGTCGCTTATTGAAAAAGAAGGCAGGAAGATTCTCTTTGATACAGGATCTTGCGGGGATCGAGTGCTGCTATTGCAAAGGCTTCGGGAAATGGGATTCTACAAAAAAGCAATAGATGCTGTTTTCATTTCTCATCTGCACTACGATCATTGCCAGAATATCGAACTGTTCCAGGATATTCCAGTTTATTTAAACGAACGGGAGCTTTCCTACGTTCTTGATGGTGAATTTGAGAAACTTCAAGATCCTTTCATTCCGTTTACAACGATAAGGCATCTGAGGGATCGTTTCCATCTGGTTCAAGACGGCAGTGAAATTTTTCCCGGCCTGAAGGTGGTAGCCCTTCCTGGTCACACACCAGGCCTTTCAGGCCTTTTTCTTTCCGGGGAAAAAATCTTGTTTGCAGGAGACGGGGTTAAAAACTCATGGGAATTTATTAACAATGTTGGTCCATCAGCATTCTATTGTCAGAAGGCAGCCCTCAAAAACTATGACTGGATAAGGGCTAATGCCATTGAAATTGTTCCTGGACACGACAGAGCCTTCAGGCTGCTGGCAGACGGTTCAATCACCAGTATTACAGGGGCAGCATCGGTTAAATTGACTCACTTGCTGAATCCAAATGACGGCCCAAGGATATTGTCTCTGTCAGAATAAATTTCTATGCCAGCCCATAAAATTTGATGACCTCGTAATAATTCCGATTCACCGGTAACATCATATCTGATGGCTTCGCAAAAAGTCCGGATACTTCGTTGCACTTCATCCTTCGTCATTGCGGCGTACCATAAGTACGCCTCATTCCTTAGGATTCGTGCGCCTCGTCTGCGGCCTTTTTACTTTGCCATCACAATTTTGACTTTTTACGAGTTCATCATATCTGATTGAGGCTGGAAATTAATTTTGACACAATTTCCTCTGAAGCCCAGTCAATTGACCGTCTTTCATAAGGACGAATGACACATCCGGTCTCTGTCATTTCTTCCATGATTGTTTCCAGGAGAGTTTTTTGCACTTTACAGGCTTCATGTGCTGCTTCAATATCTGTACGGACAAAACGGACTGTGTCTCCAGGCATTGCCTGAGCTATTTTTGGAATATCAACTGAAATAACGGTTGCGATCTTAGTGTAGCCTCCTACTGTCTGTTCTGTCAGCAGGACAATGGGCTGGCCATCCTGAGGAATCTGCACCCCGCCTGGAAGGCTTGGTTCTGAAATGATGCTCTGTGGCATTCCTTTTATCTGTGAAATGACTGGCCCCTGAAGTCTGTAACCCATGCGATTGGCTTTTGGAGACACCTTGAATTCCGCACCAAAGAAAACTGCCAGCCCTTCATCGAAGAATTCATCCTGAGGTCCTGGGATAGCTCTAAGTGTGATCTCTGTAGTATAGGAAGGAATAAGCCTGGAAGGCATCTTTCTTATATGCTCGATTCTTCTTCCATCTCCATGCTTCAGCACATCGTTTTGCTGCAGAGCCCTCCCCTTGAATCCACCTATTGCAGCGCCTACATAACATGATCTGCTGTTCATGACCACAGGAACGTCTATCCCTCCGGATACTGCAAGATATGCTCTGCACCCGCTCTTAGTCGTTCCAATTTCCAGGATGTCACCTGAAAAAACCCTCAGAGTTTGCCAGCCGGGAACTGATATCCCGTTCAAAAATATGGGCATGAGTGCACCTGTGACAGCAATGTCGGCACTTGAGAGCACTTCAAGTTTTGGCCCTGTAAAGGTAAGCTCGAGCAAAGCGGAATTCACAGTGTTTCCAACCAGCATGTTGGCAACAGTTCCTGCAAAACTATCCAGAATTCCAGCAGGAGGAACTCCGAATCTCTGCCATCCAAAACGCCCCTCATCCTGAACCGTTGTATAGGCTCCTGGCTCCAAAATCTTAAAAATATCTGTCATTGCCTTCTTTCACCTGCAAGCCTATTGTATTCATCTTCCGATACAGGTTCAAACCTCAGATAATCACCTGCTTTCAGGAGGAAAGGATTTTCATTTTCAGGATCAAAGAGCTTGACAGGTGAGCGCCCTATGAGCTGCCATCCACCGGGACTTGCAACAGGGTATATTCCTGTCTGATTGTTGGCAATGCCTACTGATCCTGCCGGAACAAGGGTGCGTGGTGTTGAAAGCCTCGGAGTGTGGAGTTTATCAGGTAGTCCCCCCAGGAATGGAAAACCAGGAGAAAACCCCAGCATGTAGATGAGATAGCGCTGTGAAGAATGAAGACTTATGACTTCTTCAACTCTCAGGTTGTTATGTCTGGCAACAAACTCCATATCAGGACCGAATTCCTTGCCGTAACAGACTGGAATGACTATTTCAGAAGGTTGAGGAATTTCTATCTGTGAAAGTTTTGCATTTAATGCGAGCAAATCGGGTTGAAGCCTTGAAGGATTTGTCATAAGTGGATCGTAAACAACGATTACCGAACGATATGTCGGCACAATTTCAAGAACACCTGGAAGAAAAGATTTATCCAGGGCAATAGTCATTGCCCTTACTCTTTGGTTTATCTCAGGCGAAATGGCATTCCCGAATTCAACCAAAAGCCCCCTGTCACCAGCAAGGCGAAATTCAGGAATGTCGTAGATAACAGGATTCAAATCTCTTTTCCCCTTATATCCTCAATCAGGAGTGGAAAAAGGCATGACAGTTATGCCTTCTTTTTCGAAAGTTTCCCTTATCTTGCGTACAATTGCAAGAGCTCCCGGAGTATCGCCATGAACGCAAAGTGTTTGAGCTTCCAGAGAAATTTCTTTTCCGTCAATTGATTCAACAAAACCATTTCTTGCCATCATCAATGCCCTTCTGGCAACTTCGTCAGGATCAGTTATCACAGATTTTTCATAGCTTCTTGGCGCAAGGGTTCCATCTGAAGTATAGGCACGGTCAGGAAATGCTTCCTGTATCACCTTTAGTCCCATTTCTTTCGCAACAGAAACCATGAGCTTGCCTTTACGGCCCGCAAGAGCCACATAGTATAGATCAGGATCAACGAGTGTGATTGCTTCTGCAATGCCTCTTGCAATGTTCTCGTTATCGAGAGCAGACAAATAAAGACTCCCGTGAGGCTTTACATGCCCAAGCTTGAGACCGTGCACCATGCAAAATGCCTGCAGGGCTCCTATCTGATATATGAGATAGTTTTTTATTTCATCTCTGGTCAAACTCATTGCCCTTCGGCCAAAGCCCATGAGATCCGGGTATCCTGGGTGTGCTCCTGGACTTACTCCATGAGCCTTTGCCATCCGGATTGTGCTGTCCATGACCATTGGGTCCCCTGCATGCCAGCCGCAGGCTATGTTTGCAGACGAAATGTATGCAATAACTTGCTCATCCATTCCTATCCTGTAATCCCCGAAGCTCTCTCCCATATCACTGTTTATATCGATTCTTTTCCCAGGCATCAATCCTCCTTATAAATTACGAATCAGGTTTTTAGTCAGCCAACTGAAGGCTTTTAGCCATTCGGCCAGAAAATGCCTTAGTAATACAATGTGCTTATACTATCATCTTGGATGGCAGTATTGTAACTATGACCGGAAATACAGTGATCAAGGCCACTGCCAAAAGGGTTAGAAACATAAAAGGAATCGCTGCCATGGCTATATTTTCCAGTTTATCTCCGGTAAGTCCCTGAATTACAAAAAGATTAAACCCTACAGGAGGTGTAATCTGACCGATTTCAATGACCATTGTAAGAAAAATTCCGAACCATACAGGATTGAATCCTGCCTGGACAACCAGGGGCAGAGTGATGGGAAGGGTCATTACGATCATGGATATACCATCAAGGAAACAACCCAGGAAAACATAAAACAAAGTTAAAATCGCAATCAAGACGTAAGGGCTTAATTCGAGTGAACCAATGAAACCTGCAACCTGAGCTGGAATTTTGAGATAGGCCATTACTACTGCAAGAAAACTTGCCCCTGCTATGATAAAGCAGATCATGGCGGATGTCTTAATAGTGCCTTTCATGGCTCCTACCAGATTAGACCATTTTAAATCACCAAGAATCCCTGCAGCAATGACTGAAAGAAGTGCTCCTATGGCAGCAGCCTCTGATGGCGTAGCCATTCCTGAATAAATTGAGCCTAAAATGAATAAAATCAGGACTGAAACCGGCAGAAGTTTTACAAATGCCATAAGCTTTGTCTTTAAATCAAAGCCTTCCCTTTTTACAGGCGCTAATTCCGGGCTGATCATGACCCTTGCTATGACGTAGCTCATATACAGTCCTGCAACCATCAGCCCCGGAACAATACCTGCTATAAAAAGCTGTCCTATCGACTCTTCAGCCAGAACGCCATAAATGATGAGGACTATACTTGGGGGTATCAGAAGACCAAGAGTGCCGGCTCCTGCAAGAGAACCATGGCTGAGCTGTTTGTCGTATCCGTCTTTTTTCAACTGGTCCAGGGTTATCTTTCCAATTGTTGCAGCAGTTGCAGGAGATGATCCTGAGACTGCTGCAAATATTGCAGACCCGATTATGTTTATGTGCAGAAGGCGGCCTGGTATCATTTGTACAAAAGGTCTCAGTCCGTCAAAAAGGAGTCCTGACATCCTGGTTCTAAGAATCATCTCGCCTAAAAAAATAAACATGGGAAGAGCTGCCAAAGACCAGCTATTAAGACTGTTCCACATAGACTGTGCCCAGATTTTTGCCACAGGCATTTCTGTCAGAAGAGATAAGGATATGCCTGCAGTGGCTAAGAGAGACATGGCAATCCAGACACTTGAGCCAAGCAGGCACAAGAGAAGTATCAATACAGTAAGTATAGATATATTCATTAAAGGCTCCCAGAAGAAGTATCAGCAGCTTTGGCATTGCTGGGTCTTGCCATTATCAGAGCTGCCAGACGGCTGATGATCTGAAGCGTTAATATGGCCATGCCTGCCAATATGATTGCCTGAGGTATATAAAGAGGTGTTTCAGCCGGTGTATAAGCAGTAAGGTTTCTGGCTTTTGAAGTAATAACCAGGTCCCATACAAATATGCATGACAAAGAAGATATGACAAGAACGAAAACGTGGCAGAATATTTCCAGAATAAAAAACGCAGTGGCCCTAAGCCGTTCACGCACAAAAGTTATTCTTATATGAGCACCTTCCCTGAAGGAAAATCCAAGTCCAAGATAAATCATGGCTGCTAGTGCATACCCTGAATACTCTCCTGAAATTTCTGTGGATTTTCCCCAGAAAGTCCTTAAAGCAACTTCTGCAATGATGAGAAGGGTCATAAAGAAAAATATCAAAGCAGACATGACAGCCCCTAAATCGGAGAGCCTGTCTATGCATTTCAATAAAAATCTTAAAACAGGACTGGTTTTCCCTGATGATTCAGTCGTCATGGCAACATCCAAAAAAATTTATTTAAATTATTTATTTCAGTTCTTTGCGCTTTTCCTCGAATTTATCCATGATGTCTTTTCCGGTCTTCCCGATTTTCTTTACAAAATCATCTATTACATCCTGTCCGCTTGCTCTCAGCTTTCCTGCCAATTCATCCGAGATAGTGGTTGTTATCTTCATCCCGTTTTGAGCACACTTCTGTTCGTCCGTAACCATGGCATCTTCTGCAATTTTCCACTGACGGACTTCCATTTCTTTCCCGATCTTTATAAAGACTTCTTGTTGTTTGGGGGTAAGCTTGTTGAATGTGGCCAGATTGATGTTGACCATGTTAAGAGGTATGGAAAAATTGACACGGGTTGTATCTGTAAGCACTTCCCAGAATTTTCCCGAAACAGCACTCTGTGATGAAGTAAGCACCGAGTCTATAGTTTTGGTGACAAGAGCGGGATAGACATCTCCCCAGGACATTACCACGGCATTGGCACCTGCCTTCTTAAGAACTTCCGTGCCATTCTTGTCAAAAGTCCTGATACGAAGCCCCTTTAAATCTTCATATGTCTTTATTGGACGGTTGGCGTGAATTGAGCTGGGCGGCCATGGGGCAGTGTATAGAATCAACTGGCTGAATTTCTTGGCCTCAGCTTCATAATAGGGTCTGGCTATATCATGAAGGAGTTTGGCTTCTTTGAAGTTTTTTATCAAAAAAGGAGATGTGCTCAATCCAAAAATCGGTGATGTTCCTACTGCTGCTCCCATCAATATGTTCTGAATGGGTACTATGTTGTCTGCTACAGCAGTAAAGCGGTCTTCGTCTTTGAGTCCAAGTGCTCCCCCTTCATGGACTGTTATCTTGATTTCACCTGGAAGCGCCTCGTTTATCCTCTTGGCAAACTCGCGGCATGTCTCTGCATGCATGTTGGCACCTGTGTAAGTGGTGTCAAGATTCAACTCAACAAGGGCAAGTGCAGTGTTGCTTATAAAAGCAAAGCCAAATACCATAAAAATAACTAACAGTTGTTTTTTTAACATGATAAATCTCCTTTTTATTAAAATTGATGAACTCGTAAAAAGTCAATATTCGGACGGCTTTGTAAAAAGGCCGCAGGCAAGGCGCGCAAATCCTGAGGAATGAGGCGTACTTATGGTACGCCGCAATGACGAAGGATGCAGCGCAACACAGCA
>JBBIWB010000053.1:0-18837 GCA_037439445.1 Desulfobacteraceae bacterium
ACGTTATTATGAATTCCAGAGCAGCTCTTATGGGAGCAGCCTCTCTGTGTTTTTTTCGAAACACCAGGGATTGACGATTAAGTTAAGGTAAAAACACCACCCCATCCTGATACCAGAGCAAAGAATATCTTTAAAATCATTTTAATATTGATGAACTCGTAAAAAAGCCGTCAATATTCGAGTCTATGATTTTTTTTATTAAAGTATTTCAAAAAAAAGCCGATAAGAAAGGTATGCTAAAAGGTTAAGGGAAAACATCAACAACTATGCCTGACAGTCTTTCTTTTCATTAAAAGGGGGTAATGAAATGTTTTTAAAGCTAAAGCTTCGTACAAAATTACTGGCGGCATTTTCACTGGCGGCCATTCTTACATTGATCGTTGGCGGTGTGGGTATCTATGGCGTAAGCTCTTTAAACAGGGGGTTAAAAGAAATTGCAACCAACGACCTTCCATCGGTTGAAAACCTTCTTGAGATCAAGGTAAGTAATACTGCAATTGCAAGGGCACAGAGAACACTCCTGAATCCCGAGATAAACCTCGAAAGACGCGAGAGGCAGTACAAGATTATAGAGGCAGAGCTTCTCAAAAAGGAAAAGGCTGTTTCTGACTATGAAAATATTTCCAAAACTTCAGATGAAGCCATCTTGTGGCGTGAGCTTGCCGCTGCCTTGAAAGAATATGATGAAATGGGAAAGAATTTTCTAACCAGCTCAAAAGAACTGGATAAGACAGGCATATTAAATCCGGTATCCCTTGTCCAGAAACTTGAAGCCTTCAGGGGAGATCATTACAGTCTCATGAACAGGACACTGGAGCTCATTGTAACAAGTGCCATGTTTGAAGGAGGGGAAGATGCAACTGCGTGTAACTTTGGCAGGTGGATGTCAGATGTAAAAATCGAAAACCCTATAGTAATCAGGGAAATGAAGGAAATCAAGCAGGCTCATGATAATTTCCACGAAAATGTCAAAAATGCCAAAGCCTTGATGAGGCAGGCAAAAAGTGATGAAGCAGTAGCGGTTTACAGGATAACCATAAAAGACGATGCCGAGGCGGTTTTTAAAAAATTTGAAGTCATGAAGCAGGAAGCTTTAAAGGCGGAAAATCTTTACCTTGCAATGAACCGGCTTGCAATGAACGATCTGGCGCAGAAGATGAACGACAGCCAGGCTCTTACAGAAAAACTTCTAAAACTTATTACGGATGCAGCCCATTCTAATCAGAAGTCGGCCGAGCAAACCTCTTTCGTGGCGCAAGCCCTTTCTTTTTCAGGAACTTTCGTAGGATTTGCACTTGCCCTGTTTTTTGGAATCTACCTCAGCTTTTCCATAGCCCGTGTTCTTAAGAGAATAACCTCTGGTATCAGTGACGGATCCGGACAGGTTGCCTCTGCTGCTGCCGAGGTGTCTTCTGCCAGCCAGTCCCTTGCAGAAGGAGCATCCCAGCAGGCGGCATCAATAGAAGAGACGTCATCTTCTCTTGAAGAAATGTCTTCCATGACAAAACAAAATGCAGATAATGCCAGACAGGCAGATTCCTTGATGAAGCAGACAAATCTTGTCGTGAACAAGGCCAGTGACTCCATGAATCAACTGACTGCTTCCATGCAGGAAATCACAACGGCAAGCGAGGAAACATCCAAGATCATTAAAACAATAGATGAAATAGCTTTTCAGACGAATCTTCTTGCACTGAACGCCGCAGTTGAGGCTGCAAGGGCAGGAGAAGCTGGAGCAGGATTTGCCGTTGTGGCGGATGAGGTAAGAAATCTTGCCCTTAGGGCTGCGGATGCGGCCAAAAACACGGCTTTGCTCATAGAAGGAACGGTAAAAAAAGTAAGCGACGGCTCCATTCTGGTAAAGACCACAAATGACGCTTTCACCGAAGTGGCGCTTAACGCTGAAAAGGTAGGAGAACTTGTCGGTGAAATTGCCGCTGCTTCCAGCGAACAGGCACAGGGCATAGAGCAGGTAAATATAGCAGTAACCGAAATGGATAAGGTAACCCAGCAGAATGCAGCCAATGCCGAAGAATCAGCATCAGCCTCAGAAGAGCTGAACGCACAGGCAGAAGAACTGAAGGGCTTTGTAAGCGAGCTGATGGAAATGGTGGAAGGGTCGTCAAAAGCATCGGCTCGTGATTATTATGATGCTGAAAAACATCTGCTCTCTGTAAAACCAGCGGTTGCCGGGAATCTGAAACAGGCTTTTCCTGTAGTCAAGAAAAAACGCAACGCTCTTCAGCATAGCAAAGAAGTAAGCCCTGACGACATAATTCCAATGGATGACGGTGATTTGAAGAAGTTCTGATAAGACTCTCGTCAATATATTCAGAGAGAGAGAGGTATATGCTCCCTGGCATGTGAGAGCCTGGGGGCATATGACTTTTTGGAAACACATGAAGCCCGGGTTTTGGATCAAGTCAACTATGATTATTGCCCGATCTTTTCGGATGCTTCCTCTTTACCTGCCATTTTTTTCCCATCGGCAGACTCTCATGGGGGGTATGTTGAAAAGCTCAAATTCAACCTTGCCTGAGCCAAGAACCGGCTGGGTCAGAGATTTGACCCTTTTGGTCACCTGATATGCAACGAAACGTCCGCCTGGGGCAAGCACAGATGAAATTGCCTCAATGGTTTGGGATCCAATGCTGTAGCTCATTGTTGAAAAAGGAATGCCTGAGATTACAGCATCAGGCGCAGAAAGTCCGTAAGCCTGAATGAGCTCTTTTAGTTCATGGGCACTTCCAAGATGAGCAATAAGCCGTTCATCCCCCATTTCATTGACAACAGAATGAAAACTTGGATTAATTTCAATGCTCAGCAGCCTTGAAGACTGAGGCATCGAGCGCAGTATGGCCCTGGTGGTTCCGCCAGTGCCTGGGCCCAGCTCTACAATGGTTTTTGCAGAACTGACTCCTGCAGCCTCCACAACCCTTCGTTCAAGAAAACGAGAGCTTGGAATTATGGATCCAATCTGGAGCGGATGTTTTAAGAATTCATTGAAAAATACTGACTTGCTGTTCAGGAGGAAATGAAGGATATTTTGATTTGGCATCGGCTTGTTACCATAAATGAATTTTGAATGTTAAAATACAAGATTATTGAAACTAAAAAAAGTTGAATGATGAAAAATCTTTTTTTTATTATCCTGAAAAATGGAATATATCAATAACAATTCGCTTTTTTTTGATTCAAAGTCATACGTCTCATAAAAACCAGGGATAAAGACGGCTGTGTAAAAAGCCGTCTTTATTGACCCGAAAAAGGTCACACTTTTTCCTTAAATCTTTCTGACGATCAGGCTGCCTATGGAATATCCAGCCCCGAAAGAACAGATAACACCGATATCGCCGCTGGCAAGATCATGATTGTACATATGAAAGGCAATTATCGAACCGGCGGAAGCAGTATTTGCAAACTGATCCAGAACAATGGGTGCTAAATCGCTGTCCGATTCATTTCCAAAGAGCCTGCTCGATATCAGGGCATTCATGTTGATATTGGCCTGGTGAAGCCAGAAACGCCTGATTGCCTGAACCGTTAGGTTCTGGCTTTCCAGATGGCTCCTGATGTGCTGTTCCGCAAGGGGGCAGACTTCCTTGTAAACCTTCCTGCCGTTTTGGTGGAAAAGCTTGTCAGAGCTGAAAGGATCAACATCGTTTGACCTGGTGACATAACCAAAATTAGATCTGACGTTGCTGGAAAACCGGGTCATTGCCTTCGTGCTCAGGATTTCATAGCTGTTAAGTGCTGTGCATGTATCGGAGCGTTCCACAATGACTGCGGTTGAAACATCTCCAAAGATAAAGTGGCTGTCGCGGTTGCAGTAGTCGACCTGAGGAGATGTCAGTTCCGGGTTGATCAGCAGTACGCAGCGTGCTGTACCAGCAGAGACCATTTCATAACCCCGATGCAGGGCAAATGTGGCAGCAGAGCATGCTACCAGCATGTCAAAGCCAAAGCCCTTGATCCCCAGCTCGTCTTGGACCTCGATCGCAATGGCTGGATAGGCCCTCTGGGTGTAAGCGCAAGATACTATTACAGCATCGATGTCCGCAGCGCTTTTGTTGGCAGCTTTCATAGCATTTCGGGCGGCATGAAGCGCGATTTCGGCCTGGTCGGAAAGTGAATCTTCAGAACGCTCCGGTATCGCTGGTCGCATGCGTTCAATGTCCAGAATGCCATCCTTGATATATGCATACCGCTGCCTGATGCCTGATGCCCTGATTATAAATTCAACCGAGGATTTCTGTTTGGCAAGAAGTTCACCGGCCTGGATCGAAGCAGCATGTTTCATATTGTAATTGTCTGCCCAGGCATTATAAGATTCCACGAGTTCTTCATTCGTGATGATGTGTTCCGGGGTCCACAGACCCGTGCCGCTTATAACAACGGCAAATGATTTTTTTGTTGACATGTATGACCTTGTTTTTAGTACAAGCAAAAAAAATGTTTCAACATTCTATACCGTTATCATTCCTTCCATAAACAATACAGCTTTTCCAGAAGCTATCCTGAGTCTTTATATCCGCATAAAATTGCCATGTCACGATCATTATTGTAATATTTTGGTAAGAATATTTACATAAATCACGTATCGTACGATCTCATGACCG
Organism: Desulfobacteraceae bacterium; assembly: GCA_037439445.1. Taxonomy (GTDB): domain Bacteria; phylum Desulfobacterota; class Desulfobacteria; order Desulfobacterales; family Desulfatirhabdiaceae; genus JBBIWB01. Next base: position 4,620 of record JBBIWB010000053.1, read on the forward strand.
GATAATGCTCTGTGGCACGCACTATCCCGTCCGATGAAAAATATCGACAGAATTGACTCTTCAAAGGATTGTTGTTAGGATAGAACCAGGGTCCAGGAAGTGCTGTGAACCAGTTTTTCCTGCTCGCAGCCTCCGCTGAAAATCCCATAAAACGGCTTCTTCCAAATTCAGTGGAGGCTTTTTACAGGCTTCTTTTAACTCAGGTTTTCTTTAGGGATATTTTTTAATGCAGAATCTGACTGAAACAACTTCAAATGGATCTCGCAGGCTGGAACTCATGATAGGAGCTCTCGGGGTTGTTTACGGAGACATAGGAACCAGCCCTCTCTACGCTTTAAAAGAATGCTTTCATGGAATACGTGCCATCTCAACTACCGAAACCAATATTCTTGGAGTTTTGTCACTCATTACATGGTCGTTAATCATCGTAGTAACCATCAAATACATGATGTTTATAATGAAAGCCGACAACAGGGGAGAAGGAGGTATTTTTGCACTTCTTGCCCTCATTTTTTCCTCTCAAAAACAACTTTCCACAAAAATGCGCTCTTTTGCAGTTTTTGCAGCACTGCTTGGTGCATCTCTATTGTATGGAGATGGCTTCATCACCCCATCTATTTCGGTTCTTTCTGCAATAGAAGGGCTTAATGTTGCAACTCATGCTGCTGATAAAATCGTGGTTCCCCTTACCTGTATTGTTCTTTTTATTTTATTTTTTTCCCAACATTACGGTACCGCGCGTATTGGTAAGGTTTTTGGTCCGTTTATGATTGTCTGGTTTGTTTCGCTGTCGATTCTTGGAACAAGATCGATCATTGAAAATCCTCATGTTTTAGATTCGATCAATCCTGTTTATGCTTACCGGTTCTTTGTAGAAAATCATTTTCATGGACTTGTAGTTCTTGGATCAGTCGTTCTTTGTATTACAGGAGGGGAAGCCCTTTATGCCGATATGGGTCATTTTGGCCGTAAACCCATTCGACTCATATGGTTCTTGCTGGTGCTTCCATCCCTTCTCCTGAATTATTTTGGGCAGGGAGCACTGCTTCTTGATCACCCGGAGCTGGCCTTAAACCCTTTCTATGGTCTTGTGCCAAGACCAATTCTCTATCCTATGGTTGCACTTTCCACTTTTGCAACGATCATTGCGTCGCAAGCTATGATTTCAGGTGTTTTTTCCTTGACAAGACAGGCTGTTCAAATGGGATATTGTCCTAGGGTCACCATCATTCATACATCAGCAGACACAGAAGGCCAGATTTACATCCCTGAAATAAACTGGATATTGATGATAGTATGCATCGGGCTTGTCCTTGTATTTCAATCATCAAGCGGTTTGGCTGCTGCATACGGAATTGCTGTAACAGCCAACATGATGATCACTTCCATTCTCTACTATTATGTTGCTACGAGAAACTGGCACTGGCCGGCTTTAAAAACTGCTCCCCTTGTCATATTATTCCTGATATTTGATATTACTTATTTTGGATCGAACCTCCTTAAGATATATGACGGGGGCTGGTTTCCTGTTTTAGTGGCAGCCACAGTAATTGTACTTATGTCAACATGGAAAGACGGCAGGGCCATTTTATATGAAAAACTGACAAGAGGCATGATTTCTTTAGATGCTTTTGTTAACGATTTATCGAAACATGAAATTTACAGGGTTAAAGGAACTGCTGTGTTTATGGCTTCATCGGTAAATTTTACACCGCCATCCTTGCTTCATCATTTTAAACATAACAAGGTTCTTCACGAACAGGTAGTTTTTTTAACCATTCAGTCACAAAACATTCCGGTTATTCAGGAAGATGAGAAGTTTGACTTCCAATCATTAGGGCAGGGCTGTTATCACATCATTGCTAATTACGGTTTTATGGAAACGCCGAATGTGCCAGGAATCATGAAAAATGCATTTCAGAAAGAAATCTTAAAATGGTTGCATCCCATAAGTTATTATTTGGGAAGAGAAACACTGATTATTACCAGTAAACCAGAAATGGGCATATGGCGGAAGCATATTTTTGCGTTCCTGTCGAGAAACTCCAACAGTGCTGCGGCTTTTTTCAGGATTCCGCCTGGCAGAGTCGTGGAGCTGGGAGTACATATTGAGCTGTAAGGCAAGAGGGCAGGGTATATCTAACAGACAAATAAAACAAAGGAGATAAGCTGTATGAAAGAAAATCATGGAGCTATAACAATGAAGGGAAACCCTTTGACGTTAATGGGGAGTCTGCCTGAAGTTGGACAGGCTGCACCGGATTTTGAAGTTCTTGACAACAATCTTATGCCTGTAAAGCTTTCTTCGTTCAAAGGTAAAATTTGCGTCATAGCTTCTGTTCCTTCTCTTGATACACCTGTGTGCGATATTGAAACAAGACGGTTTAACGCTGAAGCAGCCAGGCTCAGTCCGGATGTGGTCATTCTTACCATCAGCATGGATCTTCCATTTGCACAGAAGAGATGGTGTGGGGCGGCAGGAATAGACAGGGTTATCACTCTTTCAGATCACCGCAATGCAGATTTCGGGTCTGCCTTCGGAACCTTGATAAAAGAACTCCGTCTTCTGGCAAGAGCTGTTTTTGTCTTGGACAGGAAAGGAATTATAAGGCTTGTCCAGATAGTAAAAGAAGTTACACAGGAACCAGACTATGATTCAGTCTTGAGTGCAGTGAAAAAGATATGATTGAGAATTTACTAATGTAACTTTTTTAATTTCTTGACAAAAGACAAACATAGACGTATTTAGCACACAGTTTGTCCAAATAATAATGGGCCAGAGACGTTATTAAAAAATGACTAAGTTACGGGAGAACGCCGCCTATGACTCTCACAAAAGCTCAACTTGTTGAAATAATTAATGAACAGATAGGGCTTCCTGCTAAAAAAAGTGTTGAAGTCATTGAGACTTTACTTGAAATAATCAAGCAGTCGCTGGAAAAAGGAGATGATGTCCTTATCAGCGGGTTTGGAAAATTTTGTGTTAATGAGAAGTCCCAGAGAAGGGGCAGAAATCCGGCTACTGGGGATGACATGATGCTTGACAAGAGAAGAGTCGTAACCTTCCGTTGCTCATCAGTGTTAAGAGAAAAGATTAATAAATGAAATCGGGATGATTGCTTTTTTGCCAGGCACCCTGTAAGAATGAGCAAAAAGAGTTTTTTGAACCTGATCCAGGCTATGTAGGGCTATAGCCTGGAATAATCTTCTGGTTTACTTATAGGGCCTATAAAGACCTGGCTGCCGAAAAAAGTGTGAAGGTTCCGACAGCCACGAAAAAAAGACCTGCACCGATCTTAATGTAGATGAGTGGTATCAGGCGGCTGATGGCATCGCCAAGAAGTACTGCCAGCAGAGAACTCAAGACAAGTGCAACGGCAGACCCAAGAAAAACAGACAGCTTTGAATCACATCCAGCAGAAAGACAAAAAGTTGCAAGCTGTGTCTTATCTCCGAGTTCAGCCAAGAAGACCATACCAAATGTTGTCAGCAACAGTTTAATATCCATATTTAATGCCTGCCTTTAACGCTATAGCCTGTAACCCTTAATCCATAATCTTGACGGCATCGTAAAAAGGCCGGATGCAGCGCTTGCGCTGCATCCTTCGTCATTGCGGCGTACCATAAGTACGCCTCATTCCTCAGGATTTGCGTGCCTTGCCTGCGGCCTTTTTACAAAGCCGTCCGACGGACTTTTTACGAGTTCATCAATCTTGCCAGTTGACTTTTTACATTGTTATATCAATTATGTATATTTTCGACATCATAAGTCACAATGCTCTCAGGTGTTCCGGCTTCAGGGCAATCTTGCCCGAAAGTGCCCGATCGATCAACTCCAGTGTTGCCTGTTTTTCACCCGGAAGTCTTGCACGGATCGGGAGATAGTTGGATGCATGATTGGCATGAAAGAGTCCTCTGGTAAGATGGGTATTTGCTATCATGGTTCTTAATTCCTGAAGCATTTCATCGGGTTGAATGAGTGTGAAAAGCCCTGCCTTGTAATCGTCATGAAGCGGGGTCCCGGGGATAAGCATGAGGCTTAGGGCGCCAACATACTCGGGATCTATCTCAGACAGAACTCTTCCTGTTTCCTTGGCGTGAATCTGCGATCTGTCTTTTCCTGCAATGCCAAGAAGTACTGTAACTGACAACTTAAAACCGGCTTTTCTTGCTTTTTGACCCATCTGAATCATCTCATCAGACAATGCCCCTTTATTTATGGCTTTTAAGCTTATGTCGTCTCCTGTTTCAAGTCCCATGTACAAAATGCCAAGACCTGAAGATACAAGAACTTCAAGTTCATCAGAAGACTTCAGTTTCAGGCTCTTTGCATTTGCATAAGCTCCAACCCTGGTAACCCAAGGAAGCTGCCGCTTTATCTCGGATAAAAAAAATTCAAGTCTTTTTTGTGGAATAATGAGTGCATCTCCGTCACAAAGAAAAACCCGGCGCTGCCTTTGGCAATATTTTGATGCGAAAGCTATGTCTTCAAGTATAATCTCATCTGATTTTATCCTGAAGCGCTCTCCAGCATAAGTTCCACAGAATGTACATTTGTTTCTGGAGCAGCCCACTGTTACCTGGAGCAGTATGCTGTTTGCTTCGCTGGGTGGACGGATAATCATTCCTTCGTAATGCATTAAAAAGCTCCTTGAAGATCATTCAGAGATAAAAAAAGGGTTATGATTTTTGTCATAACCCATTGATTGTTTTGGTAGGCACGATTGGGTTTGAACCAACGACCCCTACCGTGTCAGGGTAGTGCTCTCCCGCTGAGCTACGTGCCTTTGAAGTATTGAGATGATTTTTTTATCATCTGATCTCTTTGTTGTCAATAAAAAGAATGAAAACTGAATTTAAGCCTTTTAATTTTGAATATAATCATTGCAAGGATTACAAAATTTCTTTAATCTTAATATGTTTTGAATGATTCTTTAAATGTTTAAGAAGTAATCAAGCAGAGTTTTGGCCATTCATGGAAAGCCTGGGGAATTCTGTTTAGAGTGTGAAAATATTGGAAAATCATATGAAGCCTGTTGTTGCTCTTGTTGGCCGGCCAAACGTCGGAAAATCAACTTTGTTTAACCGTATAACCCGCTCAAGGAATGCTCTGGTTGACAATTTCCCGGGAGTAACCAGGGATCGTCATTACGGAGAAGCCATATGGGAAGATGTGAAATTTTCGGTTGTGGATACAGGTGGTTTTTTATCTTCTGACAAGGATGAATTCTCTCCTCTCATTCGCGCTCAGGTACTACAGGCAATAGAGGATGCTAATGCTATTGTAGTGGTGTTCGATGGAAAATCTGGAGTTTCACCTTATGATAAAGAACTTCTTGATATTCTGAGAAATGTATCTCAGCCTGTATTCTATGTTGTAAATAAAATTGACGGATTCGAACGTGAGGTTAATCTTTTTGAGTTTTACGCTCTCGGAATAGATACCATCTACCCTGTTTCTGCTGAACACAATTACGGCGTTCCGGATTTTCTGGATGAGCTTGTCAAGGTATTTCCATGCAAAACCAAAGATAGCAGAAATGAAGTTGTTTCTGATGAAGCCATAAAAATTGCTGTTGTAGGAAGACCAAATGTCGGGAAATCCTCTTTGATAAACCGTCTTTTAGGAGAGGAAAGGCTTCTTGTAAGCGAAGTTCCAGGAACAACAAGGGATGCTATTGACTCATTATGCTACAGGGGAAACAAGTCCTATCTTCTAATCGACACTGCCGGCATACGCCGGAAATCGAAGGTAGATGAAAAAATAGAGAAATTTTCCATAATAAAATCCCTCAAGGCAATGGACAGATGTGATGTCGCCCTTGTTGTACTGGACATTAATGAGGGCATAACTGAGCAAGATATTCATATTGCAGGATATGCCTTTGAAAGAGGGTGTGGGTGCATTTTTCTTCTTAACAAATGGGATATGATTGAAAAAGACAGGAAAGCTGCCAAACTCTTGCTGGATGATCTCAGGTATAAAGCCAAATTTTTAAATTTTGCCCCTGCAATCAGCATTTCAGCCAAAACTGGTCTGAGGGTAGATTCGGTTCTGGGAAAAGTGGAAGAAGTTTACACTCAGTATGCGAAACGAATCGGTACAGGAAGGCTCAACAAGTTATTTGAACAGGCAACTCAGGACAAGGAGCCTTCAATGTATCAGGGAAAACGCCTGAAATTTTACTATGCTGCTCAGGTTGCAACAAAACCACCTGCTTTTGTAGCCTTTGTCAATGTACCCGAAGGAGTCCATTTTTCTTATGAGCGCTATCTTGTCAATCAGATCAGGGAAGCATTCGGACTTAAGCATACTCCAATAAGGTTGATGTTCAGGGAACGAAGCAGCAGAACCCCCAAAAAATGATGATGAATATTTCAGTTAAACAAAAAGATGAAATAAATCCACCTCTTGCCGAACGCATGCGGCCCAGGAAACTGGATGAGTTTTTTGGTCAGAGTGATGTAGTAGGGGAGGGGATGATTCTGAGAAATTCCATTTCTGATGACAGAATCTTTTCAATGATTCTCTGGGGTCCTCCAGGATGCGGTAAAACAACCCTTGCCATGATCATAGCCAGTGAAACGAGATGCCATTTTGTTCATTTTTCGGCAGTTCTTTCCGGAATCAAGGACATAAGGTCTGTGATCGAGATTGCCAATGATCAGAAGCGACACCACAGAAAAAAAACCATATTGTTTGTGGATGAGATTCATAGATTCAACAAAGCCCAGCAGGATGCTTTTTTGCCTCATGTTGAAAGCGGCCTTATCACTCTTATAGGGGCAACCACTGAAAATCCGTCTTTCGAAGTGATCCCTGCACTCATGTCCCGCTGCCGGGTAGTTATTTTAAAAGCGCTTTCTCCAGAAGATCTTAAATCCATAGCCTTAAAAGTCCTAGAAGATAAAGAAAGGGGTATTGGCAGGACAAATCTTAAAATAACATCTGATGCACTTGGATATCTGGTGCGGGTTGCAGATGGAGACGCCCGCAGCCTTTTGAACAGTCTTGAGGCTGTAGCCGATTTTGTCCGCTGCGAAAATGAACAGGCAGGTTCCAGGGAAATAACAGTTCAGGACATTGAAAAAATTGTCCAGAAAAAAGCCGTTCTCTACGATAAATCAGGAGAGGAGCACTATAACCTTATCTCCGCATTTCATAAAAGCATGAGGGGAAGTGATCCTGATGCCTCTTTATACTGGCTTGAAAGAATGATTTCTTCAGGCGAGGATCCGATTTATATCGCAAGACGTATGATTCGTTTTGCTTCGGAAGATATCGGAAATGCCGACCCCTACGCACTTGATATTGCTCTCAGGGCAACAGAGGCCTTCAGAATGCTGGGCCACCCTGAAGGAGAACTGGCCCTTGCTCAGGCAGCAGTTTATTTGGCCACAGCACCCAAGAGCAACAGCGTTTATTCCGCTATAGGAAAGGTTAAGCAAATTATCAGAGATTCAGGTTCTCTTCCAGTTCCTTATCATATCCGCAATGCACCGACAAGATTGATGAAAGAAATAGGATATGGTGATGGATACCAGTATGCCCATGATTTTCAGGATGCTTTTGTATATCAGGAATATATGCCTGATCAGCTTAAAAAAAAGCGTTTTTATCTTCCTTCGGACAGAGGATATGAAAAGACGATAAAACAGAGGATGGAATACTGGAGAAAACATGATAAGAAAAGCCACGCTTAAAGATATAAAACCCATACACAGCCTTCTTCAATACTATGGAAACGATGGAATCCTTCTGCCCAGGCCATTGAGCGGGCTATATGATCACCTGAGGGATTTTTCGGTTTTTGTCTTGCCTGAAGATGATAAAATAGTCGGATGCTACGCTCTTCAGTTTTGCTGGGAAGATCTGGCTGAAATCAGGTCTCTGGCCGTAATACCTGAATATATAAACAAAGGCATAGGTTCAAAGCTGGCAAATTTTGCCATTGATGAAGCAAGACAGTATCAGATAACTCATCTTTTTACCCTGACATATAGACCTGATTTTTTTCAGAGACTGGGTTTTGTCCGGATAGACAGGGCAAGGCTTCCTCTCAAAATATGGGGAGACTGTCTTCACTGCGTAAAGTTTCCGGACTGCGATGAAATCGCCATGATGAAGGAACTATAGAAATTGTCAAAATTCATGAATCATCCTGACGGGCTTATCCTGGCATATGAAAATGAATTTACTGCTTTTCCACTGAATTCTTACTTCAGTTATTACATCAATTTGTTCTTGGGTCAAGTTTCCTGGTCAGGATGTCGGCAATCAGGTTCATTGATAGCACTGCAGTTGCAACAAATATGAAAATTCCCTGTATCAGGACATAATCTCTTACCATCACAGCCTCACGCATGAGTTTTCCGAGTCCCGGATAATTAAACACGTTTTCTACCAGTACTGCACCTCCGAATACTGTCCCAAGGCTTAGGAATGCTCTTGTAATAACTGGAATAACAGCATTTCTTAAGGCATGACCGAAAATGATGCGATGTTTCCCAAGGCCTTTTGCCTTTGCAGTTCTCATATAATCCTTTGAAAGAACGGTCAGCATGCTGTTTCTTGAAAGAAGATAAAAATTACCGAACCTTGTCAAAACAAGGGCAAGAAGAGGCATTGCAGCATGGTGCATCAAATCTGCTGACTTATAGATTACAGAAGGAAACACTGCAAAGGGGCGGGTTCCTCCTGACAGGGGAAACCAGCCCAACCATGCGCTTCCTATAAAAAGGAGCAGGAGGCCTATAAGAAAAGCTGGTATTTCAGAAAACATGACCATGAACATGAAAACTGTTCTGTCAAAAAGCTTGTCTCTGTACCAGGCAGAAAGACTTCCCAGGAAAGTCCCGAGCGTGCTGCTGATAATAAGTGAAAATACCACAAGAGTTACTGTCCAGTATGCCCTTTTTTCTATTATAACAAGGACATCCTCGTTGTAGTAGATGCTGTAGCCAAGATATCCTTTGAAAATATTGCCCACATAACGACAATATTGTTCAGAAAGGGGTAAATCGAGTCCATAATAGGATTTATATTTTTCTATTTGTGCTTCTGTGTAGCTAACTGTCACTTCGCCTGTATCTGATGACAGAAAAGTAAATGGATCACCAGGCATGAGTCTTGGAAGAAAAAAATTAAGAGTAATGATACAAAAAAAAGTAAGAATGTATTCAACAATTTTTTTGATCAATTCTCACTCCTTATGAGGCCCTGTGCTACCAGTTTTTTAGTATAGCCATGCACGGGGTTTGTAAAAATTTTCTGGGCATCGGCATGTTCTATGATCTCTCCATCATGCATTACGTAGATGCGATCTGCAATTTTTTGTGCAACAGGAAGATCATGGGTAACATAGAGCATTGCAAATCCAGTCTGGTTCTGAAGACCCTTGAGAAGCCTTAAGATGTTTGCCTGTGTGGAAGGATCAAGCATAGAGCTTATTTCATCAGCTATGAGAACCTTTGGCTCCATGATCAGAGCCCTTGCAATAGCTATTCTCTGGCGTTGACCGCCGCTCATTGTGTGGCATTTTCTTCTCCTGAAATCCTCATCCCAGGGAAGCTGCACGGCTCTGATGACTTCAATAAGATGTTTTGTTTTTTTTGCAGGTGAGTCCTGACCAAGTATATCAAGGGGTTCTTTTATTGCCTGTTCCACAGTAAAATTCTCGTTTATAGAAGAATACGGATCCTGGAAAATTAACTGCAAACCGTTTTTCCGGTTTGTAGCGCTGTTTTTGATTATTTTTTCTTCATCAAAGAGTATTTCTCCGGTAGTTGAATCCAAGACACCTGATAAAATTTTGGCCAGAGTTGTTTTCCCGGAGCCTGACTCTCCTATGAGAACAGCAGTTTCACCGGATCGTATCTCTATAGAGCAGTTTTTGCAGGCATGAACAAATTTTCCGTTTAACCCAAATTGTTTGCTGATTCCGCTGCCTTTAAGAATTGTAACTATACCCTTGCGGTTGCACGCTACTTTTCTATCCGGAAGAATTGATTCGAGGGAAGGGGTTGTTATCCTGCATGTATTTTGTGCCTGAGAGCATCTTGGAAAAAAACTGCATCCACTGTTTACAGGCAGCTCTGTTTCTCCGGGGATTCCCCACATGTCTCTGTACGGATTAATATCAGGAGATGAATTGATCAGGCCCCTTGTATAAATATGCAGTGGGTTGGAAAAGACATCTTTGGTAGGTCCTTCTTCCAGGATACGGCCCTTATACATTACGGCAAGCCTGGATGTCAGCTTTAAAAGAGTGTTAAGTTCATGTGAAATCACTATGAGTGCAAATTCTTTTTCCTTATGAACTTTCGAAATCAAATTGACGATATCATTTTTGCTTAAGACATCCAGTGCATTTGTCGGCTCATCTACTATGAGAACTTGCGGTTCGCAGGAAAGAGCCATTGCCAGGAGAATCCTCTGACGCATGCCTCCTGAGAGTTGATGCGGAAAATATTTTCCATGAGCTGACTCCATGCCTACCGATTCCAGCAGCAAGCCTACTTTTTCAGCCGCTTGCCTTGAAGTAAGTTTTGTATGATGAATCAGACATTCATATATCTGTTCATGTACACTCATTACAGGGTTTAACACATCGAGGCTGTTTTGAAAGACAATGGCAATCTTTGACCACCTGTAAAGACTTCGCTGTTTTTCAGATAATAGTTGTAAATTAATGTCATTAAAGCAGATTTTGCCATGAGCTGAAGTACTTTGGTTAAGTAGTCCCATCACTGCCATTGCAAGGGTAGTCTTGCCGCTGCCTGATTCTCCTGCAATCCCGAGACTCATGTTCTTTGAAAGTGATATCGAAATATCATCAAGTGCAGTTACGCTGCAGGAACCGAGCTCATAGGAGACACTCAGATTTTCAATTTTAAGCGCTGGCTTATCGATATATTGTCCTAATCTTGACGGCATCGTAAAAAGGTCGGATGCTGCGTTGCACTGCATCCTTCGTCATTGCGGCGTACCATAAGTACGCCTCATTCCTCAGGATTTGTGCGCCTTGCCTGCGGCCTTTTTACAAAGCCGTCCGAATATTGACTTTTTACGAGTTCATCAATCTTGGCTTGTTATGAAGTCATCAACTGTTTGCTGCTGACAATTTTTTCGCTTTCTCTTGCAAGAACGGCAATTGTACTTACAAGGATGATAATAGCAACCAGAGGTGCAGTGATCCACCATTTCCAGAAATCCGTAAAATATATGCCCCGGAAATTGATTGCATGGTTGAGGATTAGCCCCCAGCTCTTCGATGTCGGATCCCCGAGTCCAAGAAAGGAAAGGCTTGCTTCAGCAACAATGGCACGTCCTGTCAAACGAATAATGCTTACCACGGCTATTGGAAGCATGCCTGGAAGAAAATGCTTCAAGGCAAGATGAAAAAAACCTGCTCCATACGACCTGGCAGCATCGATATAATTTTCCTGCTTCATGGACAAAATTTTTGCTCTTGTTATGCGTGCCGGAGCTGTCCAAGAAAAAAAAGCAAGAACTATGATTATGTTCATCAGGCTGGGACCAAAGAAAGCGCCTAAGACAATCATCATGGGTAGATCAGGCAAAATGATCATGACATCTGTTATTCTCATGATTATTCTGTCCGTCAGACCTCCTTTATAACCTGAAAACATACCAGTCAAACATCCGCCGATTCCTGCAAGAATAGCTGTACAGATACCGACAAGGAGGCTTAGTCTTGCCCCATGACAGATCTGCGCCCATAAATCGATTCCGAGATCATCTGTTCCAAGCCAGTGTGAAGCGCCTGGCGGTTGAAGTGCCTTTCCTGAAGGCAGGTTGTAAGGATGAACAGAAATCCATTCTGAAAAAATTCCGAGAGCTGATATTGCAACAATGACGGCTATGGCAATTTTCCCGGAAGCAGTAAGGGATCTGTAAAATTTCAACATTTAAAAGCCTTCATTCTTTGTAAGATATGATAGTTTGTTGTGAGTGACCTCATGGTGGTCAAACATATATTTCCAACCGTCATATTTGCTAGGCCTGTAAACGACGTATTTCCTCGTGTAATAAAGAGGTATCTGGGGTATTTCTTCTGCAATGACTTCCTGCAGTTCGAATATAATCTGTTTTCGCTTCATTTCGTTCATTTCAATGCTTTGTTTTTCACAAAGCCCGTTGATTTGTGGATTTATGTATCCTGGGATGGAATCTGATATGGGACTATGATCGAAAGTCCTGGTAGATGAGTAAACAGTCCTTAACATGTCAGGATCATTTCCGAATCCGCCATGTCCGTTGACGGCTATTTCATAATTTCCTTTCTTGACGGCAGCATCCCTGGTTTTCATATCGACACTTTTAATCGTAATCTCGACACCTGCTTTGGCCAGACTCATTTTTATCAATTCGGCTATTCTGATCTCGTCGCGGGTATTGGCAATTGTCAGGCTGAAAGAAAGAGTCCTGTTTCTCAGCAGGGCTTTAGCCTTATTTATATCGAAATTGTACTCTTTTACATCCTTGTTGTACCATATATGATCAGGTGGCAGGTATCCGCCGCTGCCTGGTACTGCAGCACCTCTTGCTACTTTTTCAATCAGTTCATCTTTGTCTATTGCATGTGCAAAAGCCTGTCTTAAGTTCTTATCCTTAAATTCTTGCCTCTTGTCTAAGTTAAATATAAGCCTGTATCCCCAGAAAGCAGGATTCTGGATTATCTTGAATTCAGGATTGCCGACAAATCTGGAAAGAAGATCAGGTGCCACCTCAGCAAGATCAATTTCACCTGCATGAAAAGCCAGTATCGGGTCACTTACAGGCACAAACTGTAATATATCAACCAGCGGCTTTTGCCCCCAGTAGTCTCTGAAAGCAACAAACTGATATGAGCCTTGTTCTTTGTTATAAGCTTTGAGCATGTAAGGACCACAGCCAATGACTGCCCTTGGATCGTTGAATTTTTTGGGGTCTTCTACCTTTTCCCATATATGTTTGGGAATTATACGTGTACGGCCGGCTTTATTCAGAAATGTTGCAGACGGCCTTGAAATCCTGATTCTTATAGTGTGGGTATCGATTATATCTATTTTTTCAATGATGCTTTTGCCATCTATAGATAAATCATCAAAAACAGGAGGGTTTTTTTCTAAATACTGAAAAGAAAACTTAACATCATCCGAGGTCAGCATATTGCCATCATGCCATTTGACATTTTTTCTTAGCTTGAAAGTGAAGGTTTTGCCGTCACCTGAGATTTTCCATTTCTCAGCCAGCCAGGGGACATGCCCTTTTTCGCTTCTTTCCAGCAGGCTGTCAAAAATCAAACACATCTTGTAAAGTCCCGGCCCTCTTGGATAATGATTGTAAGGTGTTGGATAACCGATATCACCTCCTTCAAGAGATATGATCAAAGGGTTTGCACGTGCAGGTCTTGATTCAGTCTCTGTTTTCACTGAAGAATCACCTGCAAGGCCGACATGGCTGAATACAGCCAGGACTAAGAACGCATTTGCAATAAGAACGGTAATTTTGAATTTAAAAACTATTTGATCCATTTATGTATTTCCTGCGGTTATTGAGTTTGATGCACATTCACGACATATCTTTTCTTCACCTTTTTTTCCCATCTTTGAAGGCATAGTTGGCTCGCCGCAACTGAAGCAAGGAACAGATGGCTCTATTCTGGCTCTGGATGGAATAGCAGCCTTAACCTCAGTCATTACAAACAACTCATCAGAAGAAGCTTCCAGCAACTGACAGGTTCGTTTGAGGTGGCATTTTTCGAACTCTTTACGTTCTTCATCTGTTGCCTCTCCTGCCATAATTTTCTGGATGAGAATCATGTGCTCTTTGTCTGGCCTGAAAGCTCCGTCCCTCAGACATACACGAACGCCTTTTCCAGAATTCCGGCTGAAAAGTGTCAAAGCCATCTTTCCGTAGTCCTTATATAAAAAATTCCCTTTCCCGAAAGTACATCCTGTCAGGACCTGAACAGCGTCTGCAGAACATGCGTCTGTCTCGACAATGGCAACAAGCTCTTCATCCTCAGACCTATGTTCCTTCAGCCAGTTCATGGCAAGCCTGCTTGCAAGGTAACCCAGGGTAAGGCCAGGGCAAACATGTCCATGAAAAGACTCACATCGTTTGAAATCTTCACTGTTTAAAATCTCTTGAGCAGTCATAAAAAAACCTCCTGTTTTGTATAAAATGACCATCCATCTTGTTAATATTGAC
>JBBIWB010000054.1:0-18826 GCA_037439445.1 Desulfobacteraceae bacterium
TTGCCTGCGGCCTTTTTACAAAGCCGTCCGACGGACTTTTTACGAGTTCATCAAGAATTAGATAAGGGTAAAAAAGACATGGAAAAAATTGATGCAAGGGGGCTTTCCTGTCCCCAGCCTGTATTAATGCTTCTGGAGGCAACAGGCAATATGAAGTCGGGTGAAATTGAGGTATTGATTGACAATGAATGCAGTCGTGAAAATGTGTCTCGCGCTGCCGTAAACTCCGGCTGGAATCTTACGAAATCGGAATGTCTTGAAGGCGATGTTTATTGTCTCAGATTTATCAAGGTGTAGTAGAAAGACCGGCGAAAGAATGACATGCTGAAAAAAAACTTTTTAAAACCTTCTCTGTTTAGAAGACTGTTTAAGAAACAAACGGGTGAAAACGCATCGGGTGCCGGAAAACCGAATATTTCTTCCATGGGGATGATCTCTTTTCATAATACAGGTGATGTCATTGCAGCGGAATCCTGTCTGAAAAAAGCAGGCCTTGATGTAAAAGTAATGGGCCCTCCACCGGAGTTTCGTACAGGATGCGACCTGGTGATTCAATTTCCCATTGTATTGAACCTCCAGGTAACCGGTCTTCTTTCAGAGGCAGGGATAAAGCCCATTGAAATTGTACCGGTTTACGATATTCTCCTGGAGCCCGTATCCTTGTTTAATACCAAGGATTTTGGCGACTATCTGATGATAAGGGCAGCAAACATGAAAATAACCGTCCGGAAATCAGACCTTGAAATAGTCAACATTTCAGGAGGTGGATGCCCGGATGTTCCTTATCTTGCGGAAAATCTTATATCAAGATCACTTTATGAAGCGCCCCAGCCAAGAACCCTGGGAAAGACTCTCTGCGGTTATGCGCTTCAACTGGCATATGAGGAAATGGTGCGCCAATGTCCTGGTTGATCTGCGGTACAGTACCGAATGAGAATTTTCCCCTTACTGAAGGACATTGCGAAGTTGCCGGAGACATTCTCCATGTGGGAAATACAGGCATAAGAATATCCAGGGGCACACCTGCTCTTGCTGCAACAGCAAGTCTTGCTGCAGACGTTCTTGGAGCAGAGCGCCCCAGGGCGCTGCTTTGTGGTGATACCGGCAATGGCAGCGGCAGCAGGAAGTTGTACAAATATCTTGTCGATCATTCAGAAAAACTTTCTGAATATTCCGGCATCACCTTTCATTATCTTCTTCCTGATGTTGACTGGCATAACAAGGTGATGTTTGCCATAGACGAGCTTGATAAAAAACCAGTTCTTGTTGCAGACGCCGGTTACATGTACGTTGCAAAAATGAGCGGTTTTGCTTCCTCATATGATTTGTTTACTCCTGATGCTGGAGAAATGGCATTTCTTGCTGATGAAAAAGCCCCTCATCCATTTTATACAAGGGGTTTTCTGCTTCAGGAGGACAACCTGGTACCCGATCTGATTAAAAAAGCCTATGAATATGAAAATGCAGCAAGATACCTCATAGTGAAAGGCAGCACAGACTGGATTGTCTCTGATGGAAAAATCATGGAAACTGTATCAGAGCCAAACATCGAATCCATGGAGCCAATTGGAGGAACAGGAGACAGCCTCACAGGCTTTGTTACAGCTTTTTTATCTGCAGGATATCCCATGATAGCATCGTGTTCCATGGCGGCAAGAGCCAACCGCTTCATGGGATATTTTGCAAATCCATCGCCGGCTTTTTCAATATCTCAGCTTCTGTCTTTTCTTCCGGAAGCCATTCATTCCGTGCTGAAAACATAGATCATGGATTCTTCCGGTGGGTGTTGCCCTGATTCATGTTTTTTCACGATTCTTTGTGACACAATAAACCCCACTGCCGTCGAGTGCTGGCCCAAAGCATAGATTGTCGGATTTGCACTCTGCCTGCCTGAGATCTCCAGATTTCCAGCGGTTGATAAGATCAGGTTCGCGTATCAAGGGTCTGCACATTGAAATATAATCTGCATGTCCGTTTTCCACTAATTTATCAGCCACTTCAAAAGATCTTATTCCTCCAACAAGAATAAGCGGTATTTTGAGCCGTTTTCTAAAGGCTTTAAGTTCTTCCCTGAAATAAGCTTCCTTGTCAGAGGAGCTGATCCCTGCCCTGCTTGGAGAAAGCTTTCCCCCCGTAAGAAGCCCTCCGCTGAGCTCTATGGCATCAAGACCGGCGTTTGTGAAAAGTTCTCCTGCTGCGAGAGAATCACTCAGGTCAAGGCCGTTTTCAGCAAAATCCTGACAGTTCATTTTAATCAAGATCGGGAAATCTTTTCCGACAGCCTGTCTTATTGCCCTGATGATTTCAACATGAATGCGGGCTCTGTTTTCAAGGCTTCCACCATAGCCGTCCTGTCTTTTATTAAATGCAGGTGAAAGAAACTGACTCAAGAGATAGCCATGAGCAGCATGAATCTGCACACCGTCAAAACCTGCTGACTTTGCCCTGAGAGCTGCATCTGTAAATGCTGTAACAAGCCCTTTGATGTCCTCTGAAGTCATTTCCTTGCGATCCCTCTTGCTCAGCCCTTCATAATTGGAAGCAACTACAGGTGTAAGCCTCGTAAGGTTTTCGGCAGCAAAATGACCTGCATGTGCAAGCTGCAGAACGATTTTCCCGGCTTCCTTATGAACTGCATTTGATATTTCTTTAAGTCCGGGAACCAGCCTGTCGTCATAAATACCAAGTTGCTGAGGAGATGCCTGGCCTTCCTGCCTGATGTAGGTATGGCCGCTGATGATGAGCCCGACTCCGCCGTTTGCAAGATTTATCATGGTTTGAATGAGTTTTGGAGTCGTTTCGCCACCAGGTGTTGCCATGCCTTCCCAGGTTGCAGATCGGACAAAGCGGTTTTGTAGCTTCATGCCGTTGATTTCGGTATTTTCAAACAATTTGGACATTTATTGCCTCCTGTGCATAAAAAGGGTGGTTTTTTCAGAGAGTTGCTTTTATCCCAACACATCCTCCCACTGAAACTGCGTTTGCTTAAACAACTGCTCCTGCCGGTCTGTGATCTGAAAAAAAAGTTGATAAATGCTGTTAAAAGTGGAAAATTCTTTAATGTCTGTGATATAAACATACAATCGGATTTGAATCAGAATCTAAGGTTATTTTTCATTTTTCAGGATATGAATCAAGAAAAAAGTATCTGTTCATTATGCGGCTATGGCCACTGAGAGACCCTCCCTGCCCTCTGTTGATCATAATACACAAAACGGCAAGAAGGCAACCACAGAGGGGATTGCATCTACGTAACAAATTACAAGGAGAATTCATTATGACAATTGATCGTATTGTGCTTGCATTTGCAGGAAGCCTGATTTTAGTCAGCCTGTTTCTTTATCTTGTTCACAGCCCTTACTGGCTGTTTCTTACAGCCCTGGTTGGTGCCAATCTGCTTCAGTCTGCAATTACACGTTTTTGCCCTCTGGCAAAAATCCTGAAGTTTTTTGGCATCAAAGAAGGCGCTGCGTTTTAATATTTACCTGACATCTACACAGCGTATTCCATCCGGCCTCCATGCAGGAGATATTACTCTGCTGCATTTTTCAGATTCATCCAGAAGGCTTGCAAAGGTAAGGGTGAAGTCACCGTAGCGGTTGTTCACATCATCCATTGCCTTTACCATGAGCGCTTTTTTATGCTCATATGGAAACAGGGGAAGCTGGTTCACATTATGCCGCAGATTCGAGAGCCTTATTCCGATAAGCCTCACCGGCTGGTGAAGCTCGACTGCATCAAGTATTGCCACAGCAGTTCTGTATATGTCATGGCTTTGATTCATAGGACTTGCAACAGTGTGCTGTCTTGTAAAGCTTGAATAAAAATCAGCATAACGTATGTAAAGGCTGATCGTTTTTCCTGAAACACTGTAGCGTCTTGCCCTTCTTCCGACCATTTCGGAAAGAATGAGCATCTGCTTCAGAATTTCCTGGCGGTTGGATATGTCTTTGGGCAGCGTCATGGAATGTCCAACAGACTTGACCCTGTCTTTACCGTCTGCAGGGATAACCGGGCTGTTGTCTATGCCAAGACCCATCTCGTGCAGGTGTTTTCCTGTTACCCCGAATTTTTTTATCAGGATGTTGGCAGGAAAACGGCCAAGTTCTGCACATGTCTTAATTCCAAGAAGGCTCAGATGCTTTTCCATCCGCGTTCCAATTCCACACAGGTTTTTTATGGGAATCTTTTCAAGAATATTTTGTACTTCATCAGGACGGATGATCGTAAGTCCGTCCGGTTTTTGCATATCACTTGCAAGTTTTGCAAGAAGCTTGTTGGGTGCAATGCCTGCGGAACAGGTAAGACCAAAGCTGTGCCTGATCCTGGCTTTTAAAAGGTAAACGATTCGCTCAGGCGTTCCAAAAATCTTAAGAGAATGAGTGACATCGAGAAAAGCCTCATCTATGCTGAAGACCTCCACAAGAGGAGTGTAGTCAAGCATCATCTTGAAGATGGCAGATGATGTATATGTGTATTTCCGGTTGTTGCCAACTACAAGAATGATATTGGGGCACCTGTTCTTTGCTTCCCATATGCTCATGCCTGTCTTGACGCCGTATTTCCTTGCTTCATAAGAGGCAGTGGTTATGACAGTGCGTTCCCTGGAGCCAATGACCGCAACAGGTTTGCCGCGCAGACCTGGATTTGACTGCTGTTCTACGCTTGCGAAAAAAGCGTTCAAATCCACATGAAGAATGATTCGTTCCTGCATGGCATTATTCCGTATGCTGGGTGTTGAGAGTCCATGTCTGATCGAGGGGATTGAAAATAAGTTCATACAGGCTCTGGCCGTCTGAAACAGCATAATGCAGAAAAGAAGTTTCGCCAACCTTGTCTTTCCACTGGTAGGTGGTTTCGACTATCCTGTACTGCCTCCTGTTCAGTTCGAACCAGACGGGTTTTATGCGCTTTCCAGGCTCATATATGACAGCAATGCGGACAGGAACACCCCTGGGAAACATATTTTTCAGTCATAGCTCCGTATGGTTTTGAGAAGCTTTCCGATGATTACAGTTTCAGCATCACTTTCCCTGATAATTATAGGCTTCATGTTTCTGTTTTCAGGCTGAAGGCGGATGCAGTCTCCATCATGGTAGAAACGTTTCAGGGTTGCAGATCCGTCTATCAGTGCAACAACAATCTCACCGTTTTCGGCTATTGGCTGAGGCCTTATCAGGGCAAGATCTCCTTCTTTGATGTGTGCTTCGATCATGCTGTCTCCCTTTATCTTCAGGAAGAAACAGCCGTCTGCCTTTACCCATTCGGGAGAAACAACGCAATATCCTTCGATGTTTTCCACGGCAGGCTGCGGGAGTCCGGCACTTACGGTTCCTACAATGGGAACAGAAACTGAATTGCCGGTTCTTCCTGAAAGGACAATACCTCGTGAAATACCTTCTTTTTTTTGCAGATAGCCCTTCTTTTCTATTGCCTCAATATGACGGAGGGCAGTTACAGTGCCGCTTGTCCCGATATGCTCTGAAATTTCCCGTAAAGTCGGGGAAAATCCATGCGACTCTGAGTAACCGGCGATGAAATCGAGAACCTGCTTCTGACGTGATGTAAGTTTTTTCATATATCATTTGATAGCATATATGAAATTGATCTGTCAAGATGATGTTTGCACAACAGTATTTATAAAAAAAACTTGCCATGAACCCTGTCCGTGTTCTAAAATAGTATGTTTGGCAAATACTCACTCATTATAATCAGTCTTACATAACGTCTTTTAATTATGGTTAAATCCGATTTAAAGTCCTGTTTCAGGACAATCGAGGAAAAGGTGCTTTCACAGAAAAGGCTTGGATTTGAAGATGGCCTTTTTCTGTTTAACAGCAATGATATCGTAAGAATAGGTCAGCTTGCAGATATTGTAAGAAAACGGCTTAATGGCTACAAGGCTTATTATGTGATCAATCAGCATATAAATTACACCAATATATGCATTAATAACTGTAAATTCTGTGCTTATGCCAAAAAGAACGGAGCACCAGGGGCATATGCCTGGACAATAGACAAGATTCGCGAGAGAATACTTTCAAGGATTGAAGAGCCCATTCAGGAACTGCACATAGTCGGGGGACTAAATCCTGATCTGCCCTTTGATTACTATACGGATATGATAAGGACAGCCTTAGAACTTCGCCCTGATGTAACAATAAAGGCATTTACTGCTGTTGAAATCGATTTTATTGCCAGAAACTCGGGATTTTCTGTTGAAGAGGTCATAAAAAAGCTTAAAGATGCAGGCCTTGCCATGCTTCCAGGGGGTGGGGCAGAAATCATGAGCGAACGGATCCGCGCAAGTCTCTTTCCGCTGAAGATAGATGGAAAAAGATGGCTCGAAGTCATGGAGATTGCTCACAGCTCAGGGCTCACAAGTAATGCGACCATGCTTTACGGACATATCGAAACCTATGAGGAACGGGTTTCCCATCTTCTTGCGCTAAGAGATCTTCAGGACAAAACATCAGGATTCAATGCGTTCATTCCCCTTGCCTTTCATCCGGCAAACACAGGGCTTTCTCACATTTATCCGACAACAGCTTTTGAAGATCTGAAAACCATAGCAATATCAAGGCTTCTTCTGGACAATATTTTCCACATAAAGGCTTACTGGGTTATGATAGGAGAAAAACTGGCGCAGCTTGCCCTTTTTTTCGGGGCAGATGATCTGGACGGTACAATAGTCGAGGAAAAAATTGCCCACGATGCTGGTTCCACTTCTCCAAGGGGGCTCACAAGGGAACAGTTGCGGCATCTTATTACATCTGCCGGGTTTAAGCCTGTAGAAAGGGATTCATTCTATCATAATGCTTGAAGTCAGGGAAAAAATATTAAATCAGCAAAGAATTGATGCAGAAGAAGCCCTTTTGCTGCTTGAAAGGGCAGAGTTTCTTGACCTTGCCTTTCTTGCCGGGAATGTAAGAAAACACATTCATCCGGAGCCTGCAGTGACGTTTGTGGTGGATCGAAACATAAACTACACGAATGGATGCATATCGGAATGTCATTTTTGTGCATTCTACCGCCAGCCTCACCATCCTGATGCATATGTGATTTCAAAGGAGGAGCTGAGAAAAAAAATCGAGGAAACTCTCGATTTAGGAGGAACACAGATTCTTCTCCAGGGAGGACTCAACCCTCTTCTTGATCTTGATTACTATAAAGACATGTTGAAGTTCATAAAGACGAATTTCAAAATACATATTCATGGATTTTCTCCGCCTGAAATCGTATTCATTTCAAAGCAATCGCGTATTTGTGTTGAAAAGACAATCCGCGCCCTTAAAGAAGCAGGTCTTGACTCCATCCCGGGAGGAGGGGCTGAAATCCTTGTTGACGATTTAAGGAATGAAATATCTCCTAATAAATGTTCTTCCGGCCAATGGCTTGATGTAATGGAGAAGGCCCATCATAATGGCCTTAAATCCACAGCAACCATGATGTTCGGGCACAGGGAAAGTCCTGCCCATATCATAGAGCATCTTATGAAAATACGTGACTTGCAGGATAAAACAAGGGGCTTTACAGCCTTTATCCCCTGGACATTTCAGCCTGGAAACACTCAACTTCAGGTTACTGCGGCTTCTTCGGTTCAATATCTCAGGGTGCTGGCAGTATCCAGGATAGTGCTGGATAATGTAGCAAATATACAGGCGTCGTGGGTGACGCAGGGAGAAAAAATTGCTCAGGCATCCCTTGCCTTTGGAGCAAATGACTTCGGAAGCACCATGATAGAAGAAAATGTTGTGGCGGCAGCGGGTACAAGCTATAAACTTTCCCTTAAGGAAATTGTAAGATTGATCAAAGATGCAGGCTATGCTGCTGTCCAGAGGGATTGTTATTATAATCCCATAACGGAACATAATTGATGAAATCTTTCAGTGTCATTTACAGGGCAAGATGGGTTGTGGCTGATCCGTTGACGATTTATGAGAACGGCCATGTTCTTGTTGAAAGAGGGATAATCAGGGAAGTCGGTGGCGGGGCAATAAGAGAACATGCTGAAATAACGGATTACGGGGAAGGTGCGATATTTCCATCTTTTGTAAATGCCCATACTCATCTTGAACTTTGTGCATTGAAGGGGCAGCTTTCAACCGGAAATGGATTCCAGGCCTGGGTAATGGATTTGATCCGGAAAAGAGAGCTTTTGAGTCAGGAGATCATCATGTCTGCAGCCTGTAAAGGACTTGATGAAATGAGTGCATCAGGATGCGGGGCAGCAGCAGAGATTTCAAGCCTTGGTCTGACACTGGAGTCTTTTACGGCATCAGGTCTTTCAGGTGTTTGGTTCAGAGAATTTCTGGGAAACAGCATTCCTGATACTCAACTGCTTGAAAACAGAACAGATGATGTTCTTATTTCTCTGGCAGGACACGCTCCTCACACTACTTCGCCTGAAGTACTTGTTAAAATAAAGAAAAAAACAGGAAGAAAAAATCTTCCTTTTTCCATTCATGCTGCCGAATCAGAAGAAGAGATGATATTTTTAACAAACGAAAAGAGCCGGTGGAAGGATTTTCTTCTTTCAAGAGGAATTGATACAGAGTCGTGGGGGCTGCCTGCGCATAGTTCTGTAAACTATTTGAAAAAACTTGGAATTCTCGATGAGAAAACACTTCTTGTGCATCTTCTTCATATTGATAAGTCTGATCTTGATGTGATAAAAAATGCAGGCAGCCATGTTTGTTTATGTCCAAGAAGCAATCATGCACTTCATGAAAGACTTCCAGATCTTGATGGAATGTTAAAGGCAGGAATAAGGCTGTGCCTTGGGACAGACAGCTTGGCAAGTGTTGACAGTCTCAACATGTTCGATGAAATGGCGTTTATGTGCAAAGCCTTTCCCTCGGTTTTTCCCGATAAGGTTTTTCACATGGCCACTCTTGGAGGCGCATCTGCACTAGGGCTGGATAAGGTCATGGGAACCCTGGCACCTGGAAAGCAAGGAAGAATGGCTTTTGTGCCTGTTCAGTCGGCAAGGGCCAACCAGGTTGTAGAGTCTATAGTCAATGCAATTTTTTGAGTGAAGATAATGGAAACCCTCGTAAACTTAGGCCGCATAAGCTATATTAATGTTGCACCTGTCTATTTCGGTCTTGACAACGGACTGAGGCCCAAGTGGCTTAAACTCGTAAACGGTCATCCCAATACCCTCAACAAGATGATGGAAGATGGAGAGCTTGATGTAAGCCCTGTTTCTTCTGCTTCTTACGCTAGAAATGCGGGAGACTGGCTTATTCTGCCTGACCTTTCCATAGCTTGCCATGAAAAGGTTTTAAGTGTTCTTCTGGTAAGCCGTTATGCCATAAACGATATGGCAGGCCGCAGAATTTTAATTACTGATGAATCATCTAGCGCAAGAGATCTGTGCAGATTGATATTCAATTTAAAAGGGGTTAATCCTGAATTTGTCATTGGCAGGATAACCTGTCCCTTACCTGAAAATATAGATGCTGCACTGGTGATAGGAGACAAGGCACTTTCTTGTAATTGGAGCAAAGAGTTCCAACATGTTTTTGATCTTGGAACTTACTGGTGGAACATGACTGGCCTTCCGTTTGTCTTTGCAGTATGGGCAGTCCGCAAGGAATTTGCAGAAAAAGAACCTGAAAAAGTATGCAATGTCCTGGAGTTATTGAAAAAATCAACCGGCCTTGGTAAAAAAAATATTGATATTCTTGTCCAAAGAGCTTCAATGACCATAGGAATTGATTTTACAAAAGCTTATTCTTACTATGACTACCTGAAATATGGACTGTCGGACCGTGAAATAAGAGGTCTGGAGCTTTTTTATAAAGGCTTGTTTAAGGCAGGCTTGACAGACAATGAAGCGCGCTTGTGTTTTTTTGATGATTTTATGAGGAAGCAGGCAGGCAGATGAAAAAATCGGCTTCTGGAAAATTACGTCTTTTTTATGATCAGTTTTCAGGAGATGACAGGGTGCTCATCGTCATAAATGCAGATCCTGATGCAATTGCAAGCGCCATGGCTGTGAAGAGGCTGTTATGGCATAAAGTGGCCAGCGTAACGGTTTCCAACATCAATGTCATCAAGAGACAGGATAATCTTGCAATGATTGAACTCCTGAATGTCAGCATGACTCATGTCGATCAGATAGTGCAGAAGCAGTTCAGCCGCTTTGTGATAGTTGACTCCCAGCCAGACCATAACAAGGCTTTTGAAAGATTCTGCCCATTTGATGTTGTGATTGACCATCATCCCATAACATCGAAACTTAGAGCGCCTTTTTCCGATATCAGGCCAAATTACGGGGCTAATTCAAGTATTCTTACTGAATATCTGAGGGCTGCCGGTATAAAGCCGTCATCCAAGCTTGCCACAGGACTCTATCATGCCATAAAAAATGATACCAACAGTTTTTCACGTCCTTCCATAGCTGAAGACATAAGAGCTTTTCAGTTTCTTTACCAGCACGCCAACATTCACCTTGTCAGCAAGATAGAGCATGCAGGGAATAGACCTGAATTCCTGAAATATTTCGCCTTGGCCCTTAACAATAAAAAAATACATGGCAGCAGGATATTCTCACATATCGGACCTGTAAAAAATCCTGATGTTATTGTTATTGTGGCGGATTTTTTTATGCGTGTGCACTCCATTGCCTGGAGTGTGGTTTCAGGGATATGTTCTCAGCAATTGATCGTAGTGTTCAGAAATGACGGCATAAGAAAAGATGCAGGGAAACTGGCAAGAAAAGCATTTGGCGCCTATGGGTCGGCGGGTGGCCATAAAACCATGGCAAGGGCAGAGATAGAGCTTATCAACCTGGAAGACGTGATCGACAATAAAACCAATGCAAGGGTCCTGAACTGGATAATTAAAAGAGTCGAAAAGAAAACCCCATCTTAACCTCATCGGGACTATTCAGTTATTTGATCTTGAAAATCAGAAGGATTTTGTGATGTCATGAAATACTATCCTGTAAATTTGAATGTTGCTAATCAGCGATGCCTTGTGGTTGGTGCAGGCTCAGTTGGAACCAGAAAAGTAAACTCCCTGCTTAAATGCGCTGCTCTTGTCACCGTTGTAAGCCCTGAGGCAACTGAGCATATATGCAGGCTGTCGAAAGAAGATAGTATCACTCTTCATCTAAGGCCTTACAGGTCATCTGATATCGAAAATGTTTTTCTGGTTTTTGGGGCAACGAGCAATGAAGCTCTCAACAAAAAAATTTTTGAAGATGCTTCAAGGCTTGGCAAACTCTGCAATATTTCTGACAGGCCTGATCTATGCAGCTTCATACTCCCATCCGTCATTCGCCAAGGCGACTTAATCATTGCCATATCGACATCCGGAAAAAGTCCAGCGTATTCCAGACATCTTCGTATGCAGCTTGAGCCTCAGTTCGGTCTTGAATATGCTTTTTTTCTTAGTTTAATGGGGGTTGTAAGAAAAAAACTGCTGGAACAAGAACACGATCCTGAAGCACACAAGCCTGTTTTTGAACGGCTGATAGAGCAGGGTCTTCTGGAACGCATCAGAAATTGTGATAAAAATATGGTCAATGAACTCCTTGAATCTGTTTTAGGGCATCAATACACTCTTGACTCATTGAAGGATGAAGAAATGGCTGAATTCTACGGTGCAATCAAATGGAAAAAGTAATTATTTTAGTTACTTTCCTGTATCTGGCAAGCTCAGCAGGTTATCTTCTGTATCTTTTCCTGCAAAAAAACATGATTTACCGTATAAGCGGCTATATACTCCTTATCGCCTTTTTAACTCATACGGCTGAAATAGGGTATGATTATGTATTGGCAGGGCATATCCCTGTCAGAAATCTTCATGAAACTCTTTCTGTAATTGCTTGGGTTGTGGCCGGACTTTATATGCTGTTTCAATACAAATTCAGGCTGAAAGCACTCGGTGCATTCACAGTTCCATTGTCCGGTTTTATCATGGCAGTATGTGCCCTGATGCCCCAGGCTTCGGTTGAGATTCAGAACAATTTCAGAAGCGCATGGGTGATTTTTCATATTCTTGCAATTTTTTCAGGTGAAGCTGCCCTTGCCATGGCATGCGGAATCGGCATCATGTACCTGGTTCAGGAAAATGCCATCAAGACCAAAAAACGCAGTTTTTTCTATAAGAGGCTGCCTTCTTTGGATTTACTGGATTCTGCAGGTTATACATGCGTTGTTGTTGGTTTTACCTTGATTACCATAGGACTTGCAACTGGTTTCATATATGCCAAGATGATCTGGGGCAAGTTTCTAAGCTGGGATCCAAAAGAAGTCTGGTCCGCAATTACCTGGCTTCTTTACGCCGTTCTTATTCACGAACGTATGGTTTTCGGCTGGAGAGGCCGTAAGGCTGCCATAATGGCAATTATAGGGTTTTGTGCAGTAGTATTTACATTCCTTGGCGTGAATTTCTTTTTAAAAGGTCATCACGAGATTTTTACACGCTGATAACACATACGACATGTTAAATATTTTACTTCTTGGACTAAACCACATAACTGCTCCGATTGAACTGAGGGAATGCATTGCATTTTCAGACGAACAGATAAAATCTGCCCTTGATGATCTTTCCGGTCATCCGCATATTTCAGAAATGATGTTGATTTCAACCTGTAACCGGGTTGAAATACTCCTCATAACTTCAGACATGATTCGTGCGATTGAAACTGCAAAAAGATATATTTCTGAAATAAAAAAGATAGAGATGAAAGAGTTTGAAGGCGCTCTTTACATTCATAAAGGAGAAGATGCAGTGCGACATCTTTTTCGGGTTGCCTCCAGTCTTGATTCCATGGTGGTAGGAGAGCCGCAGATTCTCGGGCAAATCAAGAGCGCTTATTTTGCGGCTACAAAGAGAAAAACTTCAGGAGTGATTTTAAATCGCCTGCTGCACAAGACTTTTTTTGTGGCAAAACGAGTAAGAAGCGAGACAGGAATAGGCGATCATGCAGTATCAATCAGTTATGCAGCAATTGAGCTGGGGCGAAAAATATTTGGTTTGCTCCAAGACAAGCAGGTCCTTCTTATAGGAGCAGGGGAGATGGCTGAGCTTGCTGTTGAGAACCTAATAAGAAACAGGGCGGGCATTATTTTTGTTGCAAACAGGACCTTTGAGCGTGGACTGGAGCTGTCCAGACGCTTCAAAGGAAAAGCCATCCGTTTCGAGGAAATTCCTGAATGTCTTAAAGAAGTCGATATTGTCATAAGCTCAACAGGAGCTCCGGGTTTAATATTGAAAAAGGATCAGGTCAAATCGATCATGCGAATAAGGAAGAACAAGCCTATTTTTTTCATAGATATTGCCGTTCCCAGAGACATTGATCCAGACATTAACAGCATAGGCAATGCTTATGTTTATGACATAGATGACCTGAAGAATGTAATAGATGAAAACATTGAAGACCGGAAAAAAGAAGCCATAAAAGGTGAAAGAATAGTTGATGAGGCTGTAATTAAATTCAGAAACTGGTATGAAAGCCTTGATGCCGTCCCGACCATAGTAGCACTCAGGACGAAAATGGAGAACATAGCGGAATCCGAAATCCAGAAAACTTTTCAGTCATTAAAACATCTTACCGAAGATGATAAAATTGTTCTTCAGAGGATGACACAGTCCATGATAAATAAAATTCTTCATGAACCTACAGTGTATTTGAAAAAAAATGAAGGCATGGGGGATAAATCGCGTTATATTGACTGTACCAGAAAACTGTTTAACTTGGATTCCGATACACAGTAATAAATCAGGATAAGACATGAAAAACATAGCTTTCATTTTTCCAGGACAAGGCTCTCAGAAGGTTGGAATGGGAGAAGATATTTTAGGGGGGTTTCCAGAGGCAAGCAGAATTTTTTCTCTTGCTGAAGGAATTACAGGCTTATCAATCAAAGATATCTGCTTTAAAGGACCAATTGAAGATTTGACCCGGACTGTTAATCTCCAGCCATCTGTTACAGCAGTCAATCTGTGTTGTTTATCCTTTCTCATAAGTAAAGGAATTCATCCGAAATTTGTTGCAGGACACAGTCTCGGGGAATTCAGCGCATTATGTGCAGCAGGGGTCTTATCCATGGAAGACACTATCAGGATCGTCTTTAAACGGGGACAGCTCATGCACAGGGAGGCATCTGAAAACATGGGGGCCATGGCTGCAATCGTAGGCCTTGGCCTTGAAACCATCGAAAATATGGTTAACGAAGAAGAAGGGATTGTTTCGGTTGCCAATCACAACACAGAAAAACAAATCGTCATAACAGGAGCTCCGGAAGCAGTAGAAAAAGTCTCAGAAAAGGCTGCCCAGAAAGGTGCCAAAGCAGTGCCTCTCAAAGTCAGCGGTGCATGGCACAGCAAGTTGATCGAGGGTGCGCAGAAGGAATTCTCGGATTTTCTCGGGACATTTCCTTTCCAGGTTCCTGAGAGAAATGTCATATTCAATGTCAGTGCCGAAACAGAGCAAGAGCCTGATAAAATCAAGGAAATGATGGCACGCCAGCTTTGCAGTCCTGTACGATGGTTCCAATCAATGAAGCTTCTGATGGAAAACAGGATCGATGCTGTTGTAGAAGTTGGCCCTGGGAGGGTTCTGACCGGGCTGATGAAACAGATTCTGCCAAAAGACTGTACATGCAAGATTTATTCGGCAAACTCCATGAAAAGTCTGGAGCAGGTTGTCGATGAACTTGGTAACTGAAAATGTAATAACGGGGAATCAATGAAAAATATCAATAAAAAAATTGGTTTTATCGGTGCTGGAACAATGGGCGAGGCAATGATAAGCGCTCTTCTTCAAACAGGAGTAAGCTCTGCTTCACTACTCAAAGCAAGTGATGTCAATTCCGAACGTCTCAATACCATTAAGCAGTCTTATGGAATCGAAATTACAGATAATTTTTCTCTTTTTTCATCATGTGATGTTGTGATTATGGCTGTTAAGCCTTACCAGGTTGCCCCAATTCTTCAAACGATTGCCGAGAATGAAAAATACGGCATTTCATCACGCAAAATAGTCATCTCCATTGCCGCTGGAATTACTATATCCAAAATCGAAAAATTCCTTTATTCCGCTCTTGATGATATAAGCCGCAGCCTTCTTCCAATCATAAGGGTAATGCCCAATACCCCTTCTCTGGTTCTTGCAGGCATGTCAGGGATGAGTCCGAATTCATATACCAGTGCCGATGATCTTGAAACTGCAGGAAGCATTTTAAATGCAATGGGCAGCGTAATAGAATTCAGAGAAGATGCTCTTGATGCTGTTACTGCTATATCAGGATCAGGCCCTGCTTACTTATTTTATTATGTAGAATCAATGATAGAGGCTGGAATCAATGTAGGTCTTTCGCAAGATGATACGACTCAGCTTGTCCTTACAACCATAAAAGGCGCTGTTAAACTCATTGAAGAAAGGAGGGATTCTCCTCAAAATCTTCGCAAACAGGTAACTACGCCTGGAGGAACAACGGAGGCAGCCTTGAAAGTGCTTGAATCAAAGCATTTCAAAGAGGCAATAATTGAAGCCATTGCAGCAGCATCTGAAAGAGCCAGAGAACTAGGCTCAAGATGATTCTTAATGAAACCATTACATACTCCGCTGCCTTTATAGCAGGGCTTTTATCATTTTTTTCGCCTTGTATTCTGCCTCTTATTCCGGCATACTTTACCTTTATTACAGGGTTTACCCTTGATGAGCTTACCGGGGGAATAGCTGATAAAAGAAAGAAAGTTATTTTTTCCACCATAGCTTATGTATCTGGTTTTTCTACTGTTTTTATTTTGATGGGAGCATCTGCCTCTTATCTTGGAAGCTTAATCCACGGTTATGGTGACATTATCCGGATTGCTGGAGGTGTCATTATTATGCTTTTAGGGCTTCATCTTACAGGCTGGTTTCGTTTCGGCACCCTGGAATTTGAAAAACGCATTCATGTTAATAAAAAGCCTCTTGGTTTTTTGGGGACTTATATAGTAGGTATGGCATTTGCTGCCGGCTGGAGCCCTTGCATAGGGCCTCTTCTCGGATCAATCCTGATAATTGCCGGAAGCAAGGATAGCAGTCAGGAAGGAGTGGCTCTCTTAAGCCTTTATTCGGCAGGTCTTGCCTTACCTTTTATAGGCATGTCATTTTTTATCAACGCGATGCTTTCTTTCATGAAAAAGGCGTCGCCAGCACTTCGGTATTTTAATAGTATTGCAGGTGTTCTGCTTATAATCATAGGGTTTTTACTGATAATCAATAAATTGATTTTTTTGACAATCTGATATGGAAATACAAGTACAACTGAAAATTTAAGGCGATATATGAAACGAAAATACATTTTTGGGATAATAATTGTTTTATTGGCTAGTTTTTCTTCCCCTGTCTTTTCTTCTGAAACCCTGAAATGGTATTCTTATGATGAAGGCATTGTTCTGGGAAAAAGCCAGCAAAAAAAATTGTTTATAAATTTTTTTGCTGACTGGTGTTCTTACTGCACAAAAATGGATAAAGAAACTTACTCAAATAAGATGGTGATTTCATTTCTTAACAAGAACTTCATTCCTGTCAAGGTCAATTTTGACAAGGAAAAAAAGGTGACATCCCAATACAAGGTTAATGGACTTCCTACAACGCTTTTTTTATCTGAAACAGGGGAGCAGATAGGAGGCCAGCCAGGATTCATTCCTGCTGACACCTTGCTTCCGCTCTTGAAATTTATCCAGACAGACAGTTATAAACAAATGAAGTTCAAGGATTTTTTAAATAAAAAAGGATAAGAGGAGGATGACTTATTAATCTATCATTGTTAAAAAATATTATTGATATGGCTGATCACCCTGATCCACCTGAGGGTAATCTTTATCAGCCAACTTGTGTTTTCATGCTTCTTTTCAACGAAAAAGAACCGCATATTCTGGCTATACAGAAGTCAGATACAGAAGGCTATCCATGGCGCAATCAGGTGGCACTTCCAGGCGGACACATAGACCCTGATGATGCAAACCCGGTTGAAGCAGGTTTCAGGGAACTGCAGGAAGAGTTGAATATCTCAAGGGATCAGGTTTGCTATGTAGGATGTCTTGGACATTTTCAAACCATCAACCATAAAGACATACAGGCATTTTTAGGCGTATGGAACGGAGCTGGACAATTACGGCACAGTCCTGATGAAATATCGAGGATACTGGCAATCCCTCTGAAGGATTTGATCTCTGTTCACATAACAAAAGGTTATCATGGCAGGCTTCCTGATGTATACACGCTTATTTATCCTTATCAGGATGTAAATGTCTGGGGGGTTACAGCAAAGATTTTTCATCATTTTCTTGAAGTTCTTTACCCTCATTTAGGCAGTATAGGGGATGCCCTTTATGTTTAAAGTTATTGCATGCCTATTATGCAATAGCTTGACTCATCCGCTGTTTTTTCTCCGCATTTCAACCAGAAACATTTTCTGATCCTGTGCCTCTTTATAACAATTCAGTCGATCTCTTTTTCTACGTCGCAACTGTTGAATTCCTTGCCGCAGCCTCCGCAGACTAGATCACATGGGTTGGAGTTGCGGCCTCGCCGTTCTTTTAGCAGAGCTCTACATTCAGGGCATCTAAGGTTAGGTGGTGGTGTGATAGTCTTGTTTTCATTATTCATCATTAATCTCCTCGTCAGTTGTCTTCAGCATAATTCCATCTTTTCAAGGCTCTTTTTCTAATAATTTTCAGGCGGCCGACTGCGTAGTTTAGGCTACAGCCCCCATAACGCGTTCTTTTTACATGCCATTGCCGTTCAGTGGCCTATTATAGAAAGGCTGTTTCAGCATATCCCTTAAGAGCGGCTTCGATTTCTATAATGGAGCCAGGTCAAAAATCTCAATTGTTCACTCTTATCAGGCATGGTTTCTTAGTTTTAATGCTATTGGATGTGGGTTCAGGTAAACCTGCTGTTTCAGATAGGGCTGGTCGAATTTACGCACATAATGGTTCAAGAGAGTCACAGGAACGATCAGGGGCACTATCTCGTTACGGTAGAAGTCGAATATTTCAAGCATCTCCTGCTTTTCATCTGAACTTAGCTGTTTCTTGAAATAGCCAAGAATGTGCTCGATCACGTTCAGGTTTTTCTTTATTGTTGTTTTCATCAGGAGTGTGTTCATAAGCAGGCTTTCATACTGCTCGTAAGCTGTTTGAATCGGCATCTGCCTGCCAACAGCCACGAGTTTTCCCAATTGTCTGGCATTGACAGAGCTGTGAGAAAGCAATAGCAGTTTGTGGCGGGTGTGGAAATCAACAAGGTTTTTCATGTTCCAGTCAAGGGCAAGAGTCTCCCGCCAGCGTTTCATGGTAAATATCTGTTCAATGAAGTTTTCCCGCAGTACCGGATCGTTGAGCCGCCCCTCTTCCTCGACAGGCAGCAGGGGAAAGTGCTGGGTGAAAGTTCTGGCAAACAACCCCACTCCTTTCTTTTCCGCCATGCCTTTCGCATTGTATACCTTGACCCGCATGAGGCCGCTGCTGGGGGAGTCGCTCTTGAATATAAACCCGCAGAGGTTTTCCGCTTCAAGTTCAAGGACACGTTTTTTGGCCCAGTCAAGCATGTGTTCGGTGTGGTCAATATTGGTACGGGATGTAACAAGACGCGGGGATTCTGGGTCGCCAACCAGACGTAATGTTTCCCTGGGGATGGACAACCCAGACTCTACCTCTGGACAGACCGGAACGAAATCCAGGTATTTCCCCAAAGTGTTCGTAAGATAACGGTCGTGTTTGTGGCCACCATCAAAACGAACTGGTTGCCCTAGAAGGCAGGCACTGACTCCGATTCTGATCTTAGCTTCCATTTCCATAACTCCTTTCAAGA
>JBBIWB010000055.1:0-16590 GCA_037439445.1 Desulfobacteraceae bacterium
CCATAAGTACGCCTCATTCCTTAAGGATTTGCGTGCCTTGCCTGCGGCCTTTTTAGAAAGCCGTCCGACGGACTTTTTACAAGTTCATCATAGTTAACCATTTCATAAAATTAAAGGTGTAAATATAATTTATTACAGGCTGATTTGCAATATTTATTAGTCCTTAAACAAAAAACCGACTTTTACGCATATTTTTTGTAACATTTTTTTACCAGAGTTTTTAACACAGTGACTTTGCTCTGCTATTCCACAACTCATTTAATCCGGGGATATTCCCACCATCCTGCAAAAAATCCCTTATCATTTTGCCATTGATTATTTTTCTCACCCAAAAAGATCTATCTTGATCTTTTATTTTGAAAAAAGCGCTGGATTATCTGCCTGCATTCCATTTCGCAAATGCCTGCAATCACATCAGGTTTATGATTTAAACGGTTGTCTTTCGTAAAATCATATAAGGATCCTGCAGCCCCCCATTTAGGATCTCTTGAACCATACACTACCCTCTTAACACGGCTATGAATGATCGCTCCCATACACATTATACAAGGCTCATTCGTAACGTATAAAGTTGTGTTCAGCAAACGGTAATTCAGAATCTTTTGGGCAGCAAAGCGAAGGGCAAGAATTTCAGCATGTGCAGATGGATCGGAAAGAGTTATGGTTCTGTTATGAGCAGAAGCAAGGATTGTCCCATCTTCAGTTAACAATAAAGCACCTACAGGAATTTCATCTTCCTGAAAGGCGGCCTCTGCTTCGGCCAGTGCCAGTTTCATGAAATGAATGTGAGAGCGCTCGGTCACAAGGTTATCATTGACATTTGATCCATATTGGGTTATTTAAAACAGATAATTTGCGCGCCCGTAGCTCAGCTGGATAGAGTACCGGACTACGAATCCGTCGGTCGCCCGTTCGAATCGGGCCGGGCGCGCCAACCCACCATGAAAATGCTCATATCTCGAAATTGGAAATTCGGAATAAAAAACCCCTTTTTGATGAAAGGGGCAGAAAGAATCCAACCGTTATTTATACATTCCAGCAATTATGTCTTTGAAGGCTTCGTTCACATGGCTTCTCTTCACCTTCATTGTTGGGGTGACCTCGCCATCTTCTTCATAAAGTTTCTTGGGAAGAATTGCAAATTTTCTTATATTTTCAACTCTTGAAAGAGTTTCATTCACTTTGTCAACCTCACCCTGAATCAGTTCTCTTATTTCAGGGGCAAGAGTAAGATCTTTATACGTAGAAAACTGGATTTTTTTATCCTGGGCATATTTGACAACATTATCTTCATCTATCATGATAAGACAGCTAAGAAATTTTTTCCTGTCACCGATAACAACAGCGTCGTTTATGTATATGCTGGATTTAAGTTTGTTTTCGATATACTGCGGAGTTATGTTTTTGCCGCCTGCTGTTACAATGATGTCTTTTTTCCTGTCAGTGATCTTTAAAAAACCGTCTCCGTCAATTACCCCTACATCACCTGAATAGAGCCAGCCGTCTTTGACTGTCTCCTGGGTAGCCTTTTCATTCCTGTAATAACCTTTAAAAACACTGGGGGATTTTACAAGAATCTCCCCATCTTCAGCTATCTTGATTTCGACTCCAGGAAGAGGCGGGCCGACTGTTCCGAATTTTACTTTTCCTATTCTGGACATTGTTGTTACACCGGTACCTTCTGTTTGACCGTATCCTTCTATGAGGTTAACTCCAATGGACTGAAAGAAGCTAAGGACATCAGGGGAAATCGGAGCAGCTCCTGAATATGCAACACGGAAACGGTCAAAGCCCATTCTTTCTTTAAGCTTTCTGAATACGACAAGGCTTGCGAGTTTAAATAAAAGTTCGAGGTACAGAGGTGATTTCACAAAGTCCATCATAAGTGATGCCCGTTTCTTTCCTATCTTGAGAGCCGTGAAAAAAACAGCCTTCTTGAACCATGTGGCATCAGACATCTTGATGAGAATGGCAGAATAATACTTCTCCCATATTCTTGGAACTGCGTAACCTACTGTAGGTGAAACCTCTACCATGTTGTCTGTAACGGTGTCAGGTTTTTCAACGAAATTTACTGTGTATCCGTAAGTAATGTGGGCAAAGACTGAAAATATTCTTTCAAATATGTGACAAAGCGGAAGAAAGGAAAGAACTTCATCTGAAGGGTAGATTTCATTGGTTCCGGCAACAGCATTTGCCATCCATGTTACATTTCTATGGCTAAGCATGGCCCCTTTGGGAGGGCCCGTAGTTCCGGATGTATATATGAGTACGGAAATGTCATCGGGTAAAACTGATTCTCCCATTTTCTTGTAAATATCCGGCTGATCTTCGGAGGCTTTTTTCCCGGCCTCGAGAAGTTCCGAAAAAGTCATGACCATAGGATCTTTAAAAGACCTAAGGCCATCTACATCCCAGACTACGACTTTTTTCAGAAAAGGAACTCTGTCTTTAAACATGAGCCATTTATCGAGCTGTTCTTCGTTTTCAACAAAAAAGATTTTTGATTCGGAATTGGCAAGTACATACTCAACCTGGGCCCAGGCATTTGTAGAATATACTCCTACAGAAACTGCACCGATACCCTGAATTCCCATGTCTGCAATGATCCATTCAGTACAGTTGTCACCTATTATGGATACACAGTCACCTTTCTGAACACCCATGGAAGCAAGCGCAGATCCGATATATCTGGCTTTCTGGTAGTATTCTGACCAGGAAATATCATGCCAGATCCCCAGTTCTTTTTTTCGCATTGCCACTCTGTCGCTGTATTTCTTAACAGTAGCATTAAAAACCTTTGGAACAGTATCGTAACTCACTTTTGTCATCTCCACTTCTTCTTTCTCTTCCACCTTTGATATCCTTTTGCAGATTCCTCTGAACGCACTCCGAGATAAAATTCCTTGATGTCTTTATCTTCCATCAAGTCCCTGGCCTTTCCCTTCATGACAAAGCGTCCATTTTCGAGAATAAGGCCAACATCAGAAATCGAAAGAGCCATCCTTGCGTTCTGCTCTACAAGTAAGATAGTAACACCTTCGGAGTTTATCGCCTTTATTATTCTGAAAATCTCTTTGACCAGAATAGGTGAGAGCCCAAGGGAAGGCTCGTCAAGCAAAAGAAGTTTTGGCCTGCTCATGAGAGCTCTGGCGATTGCAAGCATTTGCTGCTGGCCACCAGAAAGAGTTCCTGCCCATTGATTGTCTCTGTCTTTCAATACGGGGAAATTATGATAGACCCGCTCGAAATCATCTTTTATCCCTTTTTTATCCCTTCTCATGTAAGCACCCATGAGAAGGTTCTCTTTAACACTCAGCTCCTCAAAAACCTCACGGCCTTCAGGAACATAAGAGATTCCCATCCTGACAATCTCTTCTGTATCCAATCCATCAATTCGCTTTCCCATGAACTCGATGGTGCCCTTGTCAGGCTGGTCTTCAATCAGGCCCATTACAGTCTTTAATACAGTAGATTTTCCAGCTCCGTTATTCCCTAAAATGGCCGTTACAGACCCTTCTCCAACCGAAAGAGAGGCCCCTCTTATGGCATATATCAGGTCATAATACGTTTCAATATTCTTTATCTCAAGCATTTCTGCCAACGACCTAGTCCTCCCCTAAATACGCTTTTAGCACCTCAGGGTGCTTTTGCACCTCTTCCGGAGTTCCTTCAGTAATGGATTTTCCAAAATTAAGAACCAGTATCCTGTCTGAAATATCCATGACCATTTTCATGTCATGCTCTATGAGAAGCATAGTAATACCGAGTTCATCCTGAATGTCTTTGATCTTGAAAATCATATCCTGTTTTTCTTCTGAATTCATGCCTGCGCATGGCTCATCAAGAAGGAGTATATCAGGTTCCAGGGCAAGTGCCCTTCCTAACTCGATTAATTTCTGAGTGCCGTAAGGCAGCGCTCCGACAAGCTTCTTTCTGTAAGATTGCAGGTCAAGGAAATCCATTATCTCTTCGACCTTATGACGGTGAGAAATTTCTTCTTTGCCTGCAAAAGAGCGCCTCCCCCACATCAATATACCGCGTAAAATGCCTGTCTTTATGTAAAGATGTCGGCCAAGCATGATATTTTCCATGGTATTCATGTGGTTGAAAAGCTCAATGTTCTGGAATGTACGGGCTATGCCGAGGCTTGCAACCTTATCCGGCTTCTTGCCCTGGATCTTTTCGCCCTTATAGAGAATAGTCCCCTCATCAGGCTTGTATATCCCGTTTATACAGTTGAAAAGAGTAGTTTTCCCAGCACCATTAGGTCCGATGATGGCAAAAATCTCTCCTTTGTTTACCTCAAAGCTGATTCCGTCGAGAGCTTTGAGTCCGCCAAAAGAAATTGAAACCCCGTTAACTTTAAAAAGAAACATAGTTTAATTTACAGTTCATTGTTTTATCACAGAGCCAGCAGAGCCCTGTGATATTTATTGATAAAAAATCTGGCTAAGCCCCGAATCCCTAATTGATTTTCATCCAGTCGGTCAAAATCTTAGATCCACCGCCTTCTGTGCTCTGAACAAGAAAAACCTCGTTTGTTCCCTGTCTGCATGTTGGGTATTTCTCTGTAAAAGGTCCATAATTGACTGTTCCGAGAATTCCCTTGAAATCTTTAATGCCTTCTAATTCCTTGATAAAACGCTCTCTTGTAAGGTTTCTCCCTGATCTTTTAAGCGCCTCAACAGCCGGCTCAACAAAACCAAATCCTGCATAGAAGAAAATTCCCCATCTTTCTTCTTTGGCAGCATATTTTTCGAATGCTTTCTTATATTTCTGCATCAATGGGATGGTGGAATCCGGAACCTCGCCAAAACCCGCTGCTATGACACCCTTCCACAGCCCTTTGCTTATGGTGTTCATGAAGGGAAAATCAGAACATGTACTGGAACTAAGCCACTGAGGATTATACTGCATTGCTGCGGCAGTACCGACTACCCGTACTGCATGAGAAGGGGTAAGCCACAAGAGAACTGCATCAGCCTCAGAGTTTTTCAGTTTCAGGACATGGGTTTTAAGATCAGTATCAGCCATTTCAACCGGAACTGCTTCCACAAGTTTCATGTTGAGTGCCCGCATCTCTTCTTCAGCTCCTGCAAGTCCACTCTTTCCGTATTCATCGTTAAGATAGACAATGGCAAATTTCTTCTTACCAAGCGTTTTTTCAGCATATCGGCAAAGTGCTTTTGCTTCTATAAAATAATAAGGATATACAGCGAACAGATATTTACTTGGGGGCTTTGTCCAAACTTCAGATCCTGACGCGGGGCCAATCCACGGAACTTTTTTTTCATGGAGATAGTCCTTAACGGCAAGTCCTGTGGATGTTCCTACTCCTGAAACCCAGGCAAACATCCCTTTTCCTTCCTGGAGCTCTTTTACCCCTGCCTTCGTCTTGGCGGGATTATAACCGTCGTCAAACATGTGAAGTACTAACTTACGCCCGTGTATGCCGCCTTCGTCATTTATCATCTTGAAATAGGCATCTGTTCCTCTTGCAACTGATCCCCAGGCTGAAGCAGGTCCTGTCTGAGGCCCCCATTGCCCGATATGAATCTCAGTGTCTGTTACCCCTTCCACTGCTGCCAGGGCAAAACCAGAAAAGCCGAAAATCATGGCTGCTGCAACGACAATAGTCAGTAATCTCTTTTTCATCTTTCCTCCTTTGCAAGTTAGAAATCATAGAGTATACACACATCTTTTGTTGAGTAGTAACGGAAATTAGCCTAAACTTTCTTAACATAATGACGAGCAAAAAGCCCGCTTGGTTTTACACATAAAATCAGTACAATGATGAAAAACGCAACTACGGACTTGAACTCGACCAAAACATAACCGCCAAATAAGTTTTCAACTATGCCAAGAATATATGCTCCAAAAACAGCACCTGGAAGAGACGTCATACCTCCGAGAACAGCAGAAGCAAAGCCTTTAAGCATTGGATCCCACATCATGAAGGGTTCTACTGTGACAGGAGAAAGAAGGAGCCCTGCCACACAGCCCACAAAGGAAGACATGCCCCATGTAAGCATCATGATCCGGTTTGTTCTGATACCCATGAGCCTTGCAGCAGTTTTGTTCTGCTGTGTTGCTTTCATTGCCATGCCAAGCTTTGAGAATTTCAGAAAAATGAAAAGAGAAACCATCATTATCAGTGCGACAAAAAGGGTAAGGACCTCAAGTGTGCTTACAAAAACTTTCCCTATAGCAAAACTTTCATAAGGAGAAATGGGAAAGGGCATGCTCTTCTGATCTGCTCCGAATTTCCATGAAATAATGCCAAGAAGCATCATCTCAAGCCCGATTGTAATTACAATCATTCCAAGGATATTTGGTTCCTTAGCCCTTCTTAGGACTGCAAATTCAAGAACACAGCCAAGAACAGCGGCGAAGGCAAGGGTTGCAGGAAAAGCTATGTAGTTTGGAACACCGTAACCATCCAGGAGCATGTACGCGAAGAACACGGAAACAAGGGCCATCTCACCCTGGGCAAAATTCGGGACTTCCGAAGTCTTGTAAATTATTACCATAGCAATGCCCATTAGGGCATATGCACTTCCTACAGCAATACCACTGGCAATCATCTGAATAAAATCAAGCATAATAACACCTTATTAAAACGGCCATGTTTTCCAGTATTTTTTTGTCCTGATCCAGAAACCAAATATTCCAAGAGGTTCAAAGAGCATGATAAAAACCATGATCAGACCAAACAGAATAAACTGGATGTTTGAAACACCGGTTATAGAAAAATAGCTTTCCGAAAGAATTCTGAGCCACTCGCCAATATAGGGCAGGTTCAGGATATTTCTCAACTGAAGATCAAGCCATGCAAGAAGACATGCTCCCAATACTGAACCCATCAACGAGCCAAGACCACCTACAACAACCATTGCAAGAAACATGATCGACATGAAGAGTGAAAAGACTTCAGGCTCTATGAAACGAAGTACAAAAGCATATAGACCTCCTGCAATTCCTGCATAGAAGGCGCTGATTGCAAATGCAAGTGTCTTGTAATAAACAAGATTTACGCCCATCGTCTCTGCTGCAATGTCAGCATCCCTTATTGCTACAAAGGACCTCCCTACTTTTGTTTTTATGAGATTACGGGCTGCAACAGTCATAATGACTGTAATGATCATGAGAAGATAGTAAAATTCGACATCAGTATCAAGATGCCATGGCCCGATTACAAGATCTGGAGAATGAAGGCCTTGTCTGCCTCCAAAAAATTCTATCTTTCCTATTACTTTTGTAATTGTAAGGCCGAAACCAAGGGTTGCTATTGCCAGATAAGGCCCCTCAAGCCTTAAAGATGGAAGCCCCAGAAGAAACCCAAAAATTGCTGCTATCAAAGCCGAAGCAGGAAGAGCCACAAGAAAAGGAAAACCGAATTTTGTCATGAGCACGACAGTTCCGTATGCTCCTATTGCAAAAAAACCTGCGTGCCCAAGAGAAATCTGGCCAGTGTACCCTACAAGAATGTTGAGGCCTATCACAACTATTACGCTTATTGCCATGTAGTTGGCCATATACACATAGTAGTTCTTTACAAGAAGCGGGAATGCCCCAAGGAAAACAAGTAAAAGCATAAACCAAAAAAAGACAACTCCGGAAGTAAACAACTGAACATCTTCATAATAATCACGCTTCATGTCCATCTGTAAAGGTTCTCCTAACTACACGATTAAGCTGTTTCAATCTTGTGATTGAATATCTTGAACATACTGTAAATTAAATGTAAAATTTTGTGTTCGTGCTTTTACTAGAAATAGCTAAAAAGTCAAGTAGAATTATCCAGTGGCTGTTAAGAAAAAAATCCGTAAATTCATGACTGATTTTTAAAAACCGCAAAAAGAAAAATCGAACTGTTCAAGTAGAATTTCCTGTAAAAACCCAAGGATTCATCCGCAACGTCCTACCTGTGAGTCAGCCCAACAAGAAAAATAATACTTAAAAATATCAATGCCTATAAAAACACAAGGCACCGTTATGCCCCCTTGAATCTTTTCCCGGATTCAAGCGTAATAATTAAAGTGTTGACAAGGATTTTTTGTCAGGATAGAAGATAATACTTTAATTTTACACTGTTTGTTTCTTAAATACAGATATTTTCTTTTAAAAGCAAGACAATTGCTGTTGTGATTTAAAAATGATATTTTCTTGTATCACTTACCATTATAGGAGAGAGGTATGGAACATATTCAAAAAGTCATCGATATAATGGTTCCTCTTGAGAAGCATCCGCGTATTTCTCACACGTCTACAGTTGGCGAGGCGCTAAATGTGATCAGAAATCACCTTCATGAAGGTTACCGCCATGTGCTTGTATATAATCAAGATAAGCTTGTTCCTGTCTCAGTTTTTACGATTAAGTCAATCCTTAAAGCCATGATATTGGATTTTATGCAAATTAAAAAACCAAGCGGCTATGAAGGATATGCTGTAGAGTATGACGAGTCTCTATCCGTCTTCTGGCAGGAGTCGTTTTTTATGGAATGCAGGAAGGTTTCGCAGATACCACTAAGCGAAATTTCTACTCCTGAGATCATAACAGTTGACGCAGATGCTCCCCTTACAAAGGCATTGTCTCGTATGATTAATAAAGACGTCAGTATGATGCCGGTAATTAAAGACGGAGTAGTAATCGGTGTTGTGCATCTGTCAAGTATTCTTAACCTTTGTTCAGTTAGAACCTGCTCTTCAGAAAACACAAACGGAGAAAACTAATAATGCATGAACAGACATCTTTTGACTGGAAAAGACCCTTTTTTCTTTTACTTGGACTCGGAGTTTTTCTGCTCATTTATTTAATGCCGCCACTCCAGGACGCAATAGACCCTGCAGGAAAAGCCTTTGCTCTTTCCAGAGAGGGCAAAGCAGCCATAGCCCTTTTTCTTCTGGCTGGAATCTGGTGGGTGTTTGAGGTGGTTCCCATAGGTGTAACGGCAATTGCCATAGGTGTTTTTCAGGCACTTTTTGCAATACGTCCTGCAAGGGAAGCCTTCAGAGATTTCATGGACCCTTCTGTCATGTTCATCTTCGGCTCAGTAGTCGTGGGTGTAGCATTTACAAAGACAGGCCTTACTAAAAGACTAGCATACAAGATGCTTGGAATTGTAGGCGAAAAAACAAGCATGATTCTTCTTGGCAGCCTGGTGCTGGTTGCGCTTCTTGCGCATTTGATGGCGCATACAGCTGCAGCCGCAACGGTATTTCCCATATTAATGGCAGTCTATGCCCTCTACGGAGAAGGGGACAGCAAAACGAACTTCGGCAAGTCACTTTTCATTGGGATGGCTTACGCAGCAGGCGCCGGAAGCATCATAACCTTTCTTGGAGCAGCCCGTGGCCCGGCAGCAGCAGGCATGTTCAAGGAATTTACAGGCAGAGACATAGGTTTTTTTGAGCTGACTCAGTTTATGTTTATCATTGGCTGGGTAATGGTTTTTTTGATATGGGCTTATCTGATGATCTTTCTTAAGCCTGAAAAGAAGGTGATTAGCGGCCTTAAGGCCAAGGTAAAAAGGCTTTCATCGGAGCTTGGCCCGATGACAAGAGATGAGAAGCTTGTGATATTTTTTGTCGGACTGATTATTTCAATAATGTCCTTGCAGGCCTTTGTCCCTGCAATGAAGGGTATTGACAGGGCTGCCATCATGCTTGTTTCGACTCTGCTGTTTTTTATCTTCAAGATACTCACTGTAAGCGAACTGGAAGAAATACCCTGGAACATAATCCTTCTCTTCAGCGGTGCAATGAGCATAGGCTTTTGCCTATGGAAAACAGGGGCTGCACAGTGGATGGCCGTACACTGGCTTGTCATGTTCAGAGAGGCTCCATGGATGCTTTTTGTTCTCAGCATTGCACTCTTTGTGCTTATCATGACCAATTTCATCATGAATGTCGCTGCTATTGCTATATCGCTACCTGTTTCACTGGTTGTTGCAGAATATATAGGAGTCGCACCTGATGTTATATTTTACACATCTCTTGTTACAGCAGGCATGCCCTTTGTGCTGCTCATAGGGGCTGCACCAAATGCGATTGCCTACGGGTCGAATCAGTTTACTACTGGTGAATTCTTTAAACACGGCATACCCATGAGCATAATCCTGATGGTGATCATTGCAATTGCGCTGATTACACTCTGGCCGCTAATGGGAATGCCCATACTCTTAAGCAAGTAGTAGCAACAACTCTTTATCAATGTAGTTTCCCACCTTGAATTCATGTTTTGTGCGTTTCGTCTGATGCCGATCAGGCGAAACGCTTCTTTCGATCATAAGTTGGAAGCGATAGAAAATTTTCTGCGGGATCATTAGATTGCA
Organism: Desulfobacteraceae bacterium; assembly: GCA_037439445.1. Lineage (GTDB taxonomy): Bacteria > Desulfobacterota > Desulfobacteria > Desulfobacterales > Desulfatirhabdiaceae > JBBIWB01. Next base: position 10,338 of record JBBIWB010000055.1, read on the forward strand.
AACAAGGGAAAATCTTTTGCGACCGCTGCCTATATCATTTCAATTGCGCAGGCCATTGAAACTCCACCGCCTCCGCAAAGAGTTGCAAGGCCAAGGGTCTTGGAGTGTTTTTTCAATGCGTGAATCAATGTAACTATGATTCTTGCGCCTGTCGCACCAACAGGATGGCCTAGACCTATCCCAGACCCATTTATGTTTGTAATCTCTCGATTCAGTCCAAGCTGTCTTTCGCAGGCTATATATTGACCAGCAAAAGCTTCGTTTACTTCTATAAGCTCAAAATCACTTAAGGCAATCCCGCTCCTTTTCATGAGATTTTTGACTGCAGGTACTGGCGACATGCCCATTATGGACGGATGGCATGCTCCCATTCCAACTGCCTTTATCCTTGCAAGAGGGGACAGGCCAAGAGCCCTTGCCTTTTCTTCTGACATGATTATCAGGCCTGCAGAACCGTCATTGATTCCGCTGGAATTTCCGGCTGTTACTTTTCCAATTTTGGGGACAAAGGCAGGTGGAAGTTTTTTAAGATCATCCATTGTCAAGCCAGGCCGGAAATGCTCGTCTTTATCAAAAATGATGGGTGATTTTTTTTTCTGGGGAATTTCAACCGGCACAATTTCTTCTTTGAAAGAGCCGTCTTTTGTTGCTCTTTCTGCTGAGTTCTGACTTCTTAGAGCTACCTCATCCATTTCTTCACGGCTTATGTCAAGATGCTGGGCGATAAATTCTGTGGTATGGCCCATAATATAGGGCTTGCCCTTGAACATGCTAAGGGGCGGCTGGCTTGAATCAACAGGACCGTCTTCAGGATGTGGAATTATATGGGAACCGCAGTGCAGGGCTCTGATTAATGAGTCAACAAAAACCTGATCCTGAAGCCTTGATCCCCAGCGAGCAGAAGGTACGCTGTAGGAAACTCCAGACATGTGTTCTACCCCGCCTGCAAGGATAGTATCTGCCATTCCTGCCTGAATCATGGCCATACCTGAAAGAACGGCTTCCATTCCGGAAATGCAGACCCTGTTTATGGTTGCAGCGGGCACGGTATCAGGAATTCCTGCAAGCAATGAGCCTACCCTGGCAACATTCAGCGAGTCCTCGGGTTCCATGCAGCAGCCGTATCTTACATCATCCAGAATGACAGGATCGATTCCAGCTCTGTTAACCGCTTCTTTCATGGTAATGCTGGCAAGGTGCGCTGCAATAACGTCCTTAAGTGTTCCGCCAAAAGCCCCAATGGCTGTTCGGCAGGCAGATACAATAACTACATCTTTCATAAAAAAACTTTCTCCTTGTTAATGATTAATAAATGATGAACTCATCAAAAGTTACAATTAATACGGCTTTGTAGAAAGACCGCAGGTAAGGCGCGCTGTATGGGGATTTTTTCATGCCGTCAATTCATATACGATACAATGAAAGTGGTTTTTCCAAAAGCTTCTTGTTGACTGATTTCAGTTTTTCCTCACCTGAAATTACAGCAATCCCTTTTCTTATGTTCTCTGGATCTAAATATTTCTGTGATACCCTGATAATATCATTACGGTTCAGGGCAAGGAGATTTTGCTTGAACCTGAGCCTCAAGTCATCTGAAAGCGATATGATTTTACGGTAAAAAGCCTTTCTTGCAGCAGGCCCAGGAGGGTCGGGCTTGTCAATATCAGAGCAGGCCTGAAGGATCCCCTCTTTTACGTCTTCTTCGTTATAATTGCCTGAACTCATGAAATTCATTGCCCTATTGAAAGCCTCCAGGGTTGAGATTATGTGCGGATCACGATAGGAAGCAAAACCGAAGATGCCGTCTTCAGGACTGAAAACAGAAATTGCACCATAAGCCCCCCCCTTTTCTCGAATCTCCCTGTGAAGATAAAGAGACTTGCTCATCTTGCTTATAAGCATGAGAGCAGGAGCATCGGGATGAGACATTCTAACTGTTTCAAAAGTCAAGGCCACAAAAGATACGGCTGAAGAAGTTGACCAGCCATCATAAGGAAGTGCAGCATCCAGATCATTTTTCTTGGGAACTAGATAAGGTTTTGCAGGAGTTTCAGGCAAAGATTTGATAAGTTCATCAGGCCATCTGGATGCAGCGGAAAGCTGCTGTCTTTCTCCTATGACTGATAGCTTCATGTTGTTTCTTGAAAAAATGGCCTTTCCTGTTTCAGACAGTTTTTCAGAAAATCTGTCAAGAGCCTTGTCTGAGAGATCTTTGGTCAGATTCTGTATGGTTTTAAGCTGATGCACTCCATGCCATGTTTCGTTAAGGGCACTGGAAGCTGAGAATTTTCTGGAAGAAAGAGAAATTGCAAGTCTGTGTCCATTATGTACTATCATGGATTCCATTCCAGCCTGATATTCCTGAATCAGGGTCTTCAAACGTCCGAGATCAGAAAACCTGTAATGGCTGATTAGCTCCTGGACAATCTCAAACATGCGATCAAGGTTTCTTGCCAGACACTTGCTGTTTATAGTTATCAGGGGAAGGCATTCACCTGTTTCGTCAAACCTTGTTCTTGAACTGGCAGAAAAAACAAGCCCTCCTGTGAATCTATCTATATACCTGGCGATTTCAGTATAGTCTTTAAGATCTGTTCCGATTTTCGGCAGGGCATAGCAAAAAAAAGGGACAAGTGAAGCCATGTCTTCAGAAAGCCTCGTGACTTCAGAGGCTGCACAAAGATAAACGATTCCCGAGGTCGGTTGGTCGTAATAGAGAGCGGAAGACTCTTTTTCCGCAGGTATTTCTTTAATCACCCTGACCTCAACCGGAATTTGATCGATTCCTAGTGTAGGCAGACAGGAAACATCTTCTGCTGTTTCCTGACGGACCTGAAGATCATGGGAGTGTTTAGAAATTTTTTGAATGTCTTGATCTGTCAGGGTTTTTTCAATTTTTTCAAGCTCTGCTCTTACCCGCAGATTATCCTTTTCTTCAAATTCCTGATCGGGAACCAGGGTGATGAGAATGCGATGAGGATTTTCAAGAAAATATTTTTGAATGCATTTTTCAAGGAAAGGCTCTTTTGAAAGTGCTGCCTTAAGCCTGTCCATATGAGTGTCAAGTTTTAGTATCCCTGCGGGGTCTCCTCCATGAAGCCAGGTTCCGTAAAATGCCATGAGAAGCTTCAGTCCATATGGATAGGGAGTGTTGGTAACTTCTTTTCGGTGAAATTCAATCTGGTGAATTGCTGCCTCTATTATGTCTTTATCAATACCGTCTCTTGCCAGTTTTTCCAGAACCTCAAGGACAATTGCTTCAATCCTTGCTGCATCTTCTGCCCTGACATCCTTAAGGCCGACGGAAAAAAAAGAGTCCCTGCAATCTGCATCAAATCCGGTTCCATCGCTTAAGGATGAACCAAGCCCTGAGTCCATCAATGTTTTTCTGAGTGGTGAAGCTGAATTTCCTAAAAGAATTTCTCCCAGAAGTGACAGCGCCAGTACTTCATAGGTCTGAGTTACATCGCAGGTCAGCCATGATATACAGGCCTGGCATTTTTTTGATGGATCCTGGTTTTTATCCAGAGAATAATAATAAACTGCCTTTCTTGGCTTTTCCCACCTCGGCTGCTGTGGTACATCAGTACCGGGGTCGATTTTTTTGAAATGGTCAAGAACCTTGTTCCGTATATATTCAAGATGTCCTTTCAAGGGAAGGTTTCCGTAAGTATAAAAATACGCATTGCTTGGGTGATAATGCCTGGCATGAAAATGCTTAAGCTGTTCCCAGGTAAGGCTTGGGATTACAGCAGGATCGCCGCCTGAATTGAACCTGTATGTTGTGTCAGGATAAAGGGCGTTTAGAATTGACCTTGACATCACCTGATCGGCAGACGACATGGCTCCTTTCATCTCATTATAGACAATCCCTTTATAGACAAGCTTTGCATTGCTTCCACCGCCTGGTTCAATTTCTATACGGTGCCCTTCCTGTAAAAAACTAAGCTCATCCAGATTTGGGAAAAATGCCGCATCAAGATAAACTCCCATAAGATTGTAATAATCCGCTGGGGTCTGAGTTGAGAAAGGATACATTGTCCAGTCTGAAGAAGTAAAAGCATTCATGAATGTATTCAGACTGCGCTTCAGCATGGAGAAAAAAGGATCACGGACAGGATACCGGGAAGAGCCGCAAAGAGCAGTGTGCTCAAGAATGTGGGCAACCCCTGATGAATCTCTTGGAACAGTTTTGAAAGCAACTCCGAAAGTATTTTCTGCATCATCGTTTTGAATATGGATGTGCCTGGCACCTGTTTCAACATGCTCTAGTTCATAAAAAATACACCGCAGCTCTTTAATTTGCTCTATTCTCTTAACCAGATATCCTGCAATGCTGTCATCGGTTTTGTCTGTATTGCTGGCCATTTATGTTTCCTCTTCCCAAAACTGCATCAATTTTTCCAAAGCCGAATTATCCTGGAAATTACCTGCAATTAGAATTCATGATATGTAACTAGAAATTATACTTTTTACTATTTTTGATTGCAAGAAATTTGGAAATAATAGAATCAGCCACATTTTTCCATAAGATTTCCTGCTGTCGATATTTCTATGAAAGAAGCCCCCTGATTTACACCAAAATGCCCCGCCAGAATAATGATCAGATCATCTGGTTTAAAACAGTTATCTTCAATAAGGCGGCAGATGGCTCTCCGAAGGGGTAAAACAGAGGTTATCTCAGGGGTAACATAGTCAGCGTGAACACCGAATGACAATGAGAGCTGCCGCAAAACCCTTTTATCATAGACCTGGGCATAAATGGGATTGTCCCCTCTATAGGCTGACAGCGCCAGAATAGATGTGCCTGTGACAGAATCAGCAACAATGGCTTTGGTATTCAGTCTTAAAGCGGCTTTGACAGCCGCCTTGGCCAGATAGGCGGTTATTTTGTTATCAGTGGTGTATGGGCTGTTAATAAAACTGCTTTTTTTCGCCTCAACCTCTTCAGCAATTTTTCCCATAGTCCTGACAGCTATTTCAGGATATTTACCATTTGCGGTCTCACCTGAGAGCATCAGTGCATCAGTGCTGTCCAGGCAGGCATTGGCAACATCTGAGACTTCAGCCCTTGTTGGCCTGGGGGATGAAATCATGGAATGGAGCATCTGGGTTGCAACAATCACTGGTTTTCTTCTTTCAATACAGGTTCTGATAATGTTTTTCTGGATCATAGGTATCTGTTCAGTTGGTATTTCAACAGCCAGGTCGCCTCTGGCAATCATGATTCCATAGGCATGATCCAATATTTCATGCAGATTTTCAACGCCCTTGCTATTTTCAATTTTTGCAATGACTTTTATCTTGCTCTTCTTTTTATCCAGAATGTTTTGAACAGCTTTAACATCATCTGAGTCCCTTACAAAGGAATGGGCTATAAAATCAACGTCGTTATCTGCTGCAAACTCTATAAACCCTTTGTCTTTTTCACTCAAAGCAGGCAGTTTGACATGCACGGAGGGTATGTTAATACTCTTTCTTCCATATATTACACCGTCATTTTCGACATAACAGTAGAGATACTCTTCGTCCTTTTCCATGACAGCAAGAGCAATTGAACCGTCATCAATCAGTACGGAACTTCCTATGGGAACATCATTTACAAAATTCTTATAAGTGACGTAAATGATATCTTTGGATGATTTTTTCGACGGATCACCTTTTATTCTGATATAATCCTCATGTTCGACCTTTAGTGGTTCTTCTGTATCGCATGTGCGTATTTCAGGCCCTTTTGTGTCTATGAGAATTCCTATTTTGTCAGATACCTGTCTGGTGTTTCTGATTATTTCAAGTGCATCATCATGAGTCATGTGTGCCGTATTGAGGCGGACAACATCCATCCCGGCAATATAAAGGCGTTTAATAAAAGCAGGGGTGCAGTTAAGATTTGAAATAGTGGCGACTATTTTTGTCTTCCTTTTTCTTTTCATGTCAGGGTATTCCTTTATCACATAGATCGGGGGAAAAGCTGGATTCAGGATGTCTCTCAGCCAAGCACACGGCTTAGAATCCTATCATTACGTGCTATCGCTGACAACATAATATTGATGGTTTTATAAAAACTCCGTATGCGGAGTGCACTACATCCTTTGTCATTGCAGCGTACTGTATGCTTAATAGACAGGGTTTGTGCGCCTTTTCTGAAAACTTTTTAGTTGTCATCTCAATTTTGGCTTTTTACGACTTCATCAATATTGATGAACTCGTAAAAAGTCAATATTCGGACGGCTTTGTAAAAAGGCCGCAGGCA
>JBBIWB010000056.1:0-14332 GCA_037439445.1 Desulfobacteraceae bacterium
GCGATAGTCGTTAAGACCAATATATCAGGTCAAAAGGCTGATGAGGCACTGCGCGATGTTGCAAGCAAACTATACAAAAAATTCATAAAAGATAGCTTGTTATCCCAACCTAATTATTGATTTTTTATGATTTGTCAAGATAGATTGAGATATTTTATAATCGTCAGCGCCCTTCGATCATATTCCCGTAATTCTTACAGCACATACCTTTGTTGCAGGTGTCTTTGCCACAGGGTCGAGTTCGCAGCAGGTCAGGACATTGGTTGCAGTTTCTGCAAAATGGAAAGACAATGACACTGTCCCTGAAGGGCAAATATCAGTGACTCTTGCTTTTACCCTTACATTTCCTCTGCGGGATGTAACAATTACCATCTGCCCATCCATAATACCGAATCTTACCGCGTCTTCAGGGTGAATCCTCAGAAGTTCTTCTTTTTCAAGGATATTGTTGCCATATAATCTTCGGGTCATCGTCCCATGAAAGTGGAAAAGACTCCTGTCAGTTGTCAGAAACAGCGGATATTCGTCATTTGGTTCTTCTGCAGGTTTTCTATATGTTAGGGGTATGAATTTACCTTTGCCGGTGTCTGTTGAAAACCGCTCTGTATGCAGCATTTTTGTTCCAGGATGATCGATCGACGGACATGGCCACTGTATTCCTCCACTTGCAAGCCTTGCGTATGTTATCCCCTTGTAAGCAGGAACGAGTGAAGATATCTCTGTCATGACTTCTTCAGGGGAAGCAAAATCAAAGCCTTTCGCATTGAGCTTCTTTGCTATCTGGCAGGTTATCCACAGGTCGGGCCTGGAGTCTCCAACAGGCTCGATTGCCTGTCTTACGAGCTGGATTCTTCTCTCCGTATTTGTGAAAGTGCCATTTTTCTCTGCAAAAGATGATGCCGGCAGAACGACATCTGCAAGCATCGCAGTTTCAGTAAGGAAAATATCCTGAACTACCAGAAAATCGGCTTTTTTCATGGCTTCGGTGGCATGACTGGCATTTGCCTCACTTAGAACTGGATTTTCACCAACAACATAGAGGGTTTTGATTTTTCCATCATGGACGGAATTAAATATTTCTAAGTGGGTAAGGCCTGGAGAGTCACTAAGTTCACAGTCCCAGGCCGCCTGGAATTTTTCACGGGCATCATTATTTGTTACGGCCTGATATCCCGGGAAAACATTAGGAAGTGCTCCCATGTCGCATGCACCCTGTACATTATTCTGGCCCCTCAACGGGTTTACGCCTGATGACGGTTTTCCGATATTTCCGGTAAGAAGGGCAAGGTTACTGATGGCAAGAACATTGTCAGTTCCATGAACATGTTGGGTAATACCCATGCAGTATATTATTGATGCAGGTTTATTGGTTGCATAGCATCTTGCAGCTTCTGCAATTTTATTTTTCTCAATGCCAGTAATCATTTCAACTTTGTTAAGATCAAAGCCGGTAAGAGAGTCCACAAAAGTCTCAAGATTTTCACAGCGGCTCTCGATAAAAGACCTGTCGTAGAGACCCTCATCCCAGATGACCTTCATCATGCCCATGAGCAGGGCAAGGTCAGAGCCTGGTTTGTGCTGAAGGAATATGTCTGCAAAATTGCAAAGTTCAATTACCTTGGGATTTATGACAATTATTTTTGCGCCTCTTCGTTTTGCATCTTTTACCTGAAGAGCAATGATAGGATGAGCCGCAGTGGTATTAGTGCCTATGGCAAGAATGGCAGATGCTCCGCCAAGCTCTGCTATGGAATTTGTCATTGCCCCGCTGCCCAAAGAAGTGGCCAGACCGGCCACGGTCGGGGCATGTCAGAGGCGGGCACAGTGATCTATGTTGTTTGTGCCCATTACGGTTCTTGTAAACTTCTGAACTATATAATTCTCCTCATTAGTACATTTGGCAGAAGCAATTGTTGCAAAGCGGCTCCCTTTACTGGCTGCAAATTTTTCAGCTACAAGGTCTAACGCCTCATCCCATTCTGTTTCGATGAAAATGCCTTCCCGCCTTACAAGTGGTTTTTTCAACCTGTTTTCGTTATTTACAAACTTGATGCCGAAGCGTCCCTTGACACAGAGCCTGCCTCTATTGGTAGGGCTGGTGTTATCCCCTCTTGAGCGGACTATTCTGTTGTCACGAACCCCGAGCAGAAGACCGCAACCGCAGCCACAGAATGGACATACTGTCTTGACTTCATGTGTAGGACTGATGGTGTCTTTTTCGGTAAGTGCTCCAACCGGGCATCTTGCGACGCACTCACCACATGATTCGCAATTTGTCTCTATCCTGGGTTTATTCCCGAAGCCGCTAATCGTGGTGCTGACACCCCGATGCGTAAAATCAATGGCATTCACCCCTTGAATCTCTGAGCAGGTTCGGACACATATGCCACAAACCACGCATCTGTTGGGATTGAATTCAAAAAACGGGTTGGAGTCGTCTGCCGGAAGAAAACTATCATCTGATCTCAGCCTTTTCATCCTCTGTTTATCAACTCCGACATGTCCGGCCACGCGCTGCAGTGCGCAGGAAGTATTCCTGGCGCAGGTAAGGCAGTCCGTGTCATGCTCAATTATCAACAGTTCAACTGCAATACGTCTTATTTTATTGATTTCAGGAGTCTCTGTCCGTACGACCATTCCATCACGTACAGTGGTCTTGCAGGAAATAACAGGTTTATTTCCATCTACTTCCACAAGGCAAAGCCTGCATGTTCCAACCGGTTTCAATTCTCTGTGATGGCAGAGATGCGGTATATAAATGCCTTTCCTGAGAGCTGCCTCCAGTATCGTCATGCCTTTATCTGCAGCAACCCGAAAACCGTTTATGGTTATATTGATTATGTCCGGCATTATTTTCCTCCTTCATTTAACTGTCCAGGAATACATTCCACAGCGCTGAATTTCTTTGGACATTTCTCCAGACACATTCCGCATCTTATACATTTTAACTGGTCAAGTACATGTACTTTCTTCTTTTCACCTGTAATTGCGTATGTCGGACATGCCCTGGCGCAGATCATGCATCCCTTGCACTTATCGTCAATGATTCTGAAAGAGATAAGTGCTTTGCATGAAAGAGCCTGACAGCATTTATCATTGATGTGCGCTTCATATTCTTCCCTGAAATATTTGATTGTAGTGAGCACTGGGTTAGCCGCACTCTGCCCGAGTCCGCAGAGTGAACCGGCGTTAACTGCTTCACCCATCTCAATGAGTATTTCTATGTCGCCAGGTTTGCCCTTCCCCCTGGTTATGTCTTCAAGAAGATGAAGCATCTGCTTTGTGCCAAGTTTGCAGAGTGTGCACTGACCACATGATTCTTTTTGAGCAAAATCAAGGAAATAACGTGCTATTTCAACCATGCATGTGCTTTCATTCAATACAACCATGCCGCCTGAGCCCATCATTGAGCCTGCTGCCACAAGAGAATCATAGTCGATCGGGGTGTCCAGGAAAGACTCCGGCAGACAGCCCCCGGACGGACCTCCGGTCTGAACAGCCTTGAATTTTTTCCCACCCGGAATGCCGCCTCCAATCTCAAAGATGATCTCTCTCATAGTGATCCCCATGGGAACTTCTATGAGGCCGCAATTTTCAACCATTCCTGTGAGTGCAAAAACAGCCGTGCCCTTGCTGGTCTTGGTTCCTATGCCGGCAGGCCAGGCACCACCGCGAAGCATGATCAGGGGAACATAGGCAAATGTCTTTACATTGTTTAAGAGAGTAGGTTTGTCAAAAAGTCCTTTTTCGCTGGTTCGGGGTCTTGGGGAAGCTTTGGGCATGCCCCTCCTGCCTTCCATGGACAATGTCAGAGCTGTTGATTCCCCACAGACAAAGGCTCCTGCTCCCTGAAAAACGACTACTTCATAACTGAATCCGCTGCCGAGTATGTTATTTCCAATAAAACCCATTGCTTTTGCCTGTTCAATTGCAATCCTGAACCTCCTGACAGCAAGGGGATACTCTGCCCGCACATAAATGAAGCCTTTGTCAGCCCCGATGGTGTGTCCGGCAATTATCATTCCTTCAAGCACCGAATGGGGATCTGACTCAAGGAGTGAGCGGTCCATGAAAGCTCCCGGATCTCCTTCATCAGCATTGCAAATCACATATTTTTTATCTCCGGATGCCTTAAGGCAGGCCTCCCATTTTACTCCGGCTGGAAAACCGCCACCACCCCTGCCGCGCAGCCCCGAGAGTTTAAGTTCTGCAACAACCTGCTCGGCTGTCATCTCAAAAAGCACTTTTTTCAAGGCAGTATAACCACCTGTTGCTATGTAATCGGCAATTTCCTCTGGATTGATACGACCGCATTTGGAAAGAAGAGTCGGCCGCTGTTTCTTGTAGAACATGATATCATGATAGTTCTGAATTGGGGTACCTGTTTTCGGATCACGATAAAAGAGACGTTCTACTGGTTTCAGGTTCTGAAGATGAGATTCAACAATTTCTTTAGCATCTTCACTCTTTACCTGAACATAGAATGTGCTTTCAGGCTCTACAACCACGAGAGGTCCCTGCTGACAAAAACCATGACAGCCGGTCATCTTGACACTAACATCTTTAAGGCCAGAATCCTGTATATTATTTTCCAGCGCCTTCAGAATAGAGTCAGAATTGGATGCCTTGCAGCCGGTTCCCTGACAGACATGCAACGTAGTATTATACCTGCCCATTTTTTTCCGCCTCTCTTTCGTTTATTATCTTAATAACAGATGCAGGAGTGAGATGACCATAATTCGTTTCGTTAATGACAATGGTTGGCGCCAGACCGCAGCATCCAATACAGGCTGCTGTCTGAAGCGTATAATTAAAATCATCTGTTGTTTCACCTTCCTTGATCCCAAGCTGCCTCTCAATCTCTTCCATTATCCTCTGTGCACCCAGAACATGGCATGCCGTTCCTCTGCAGACTGTAACCTTGTTCCTGCCCATGGGCTTGAATCTGAACTGTTCGTAAAACGTCGCCACACCATAGACACGACTTTCCGGCACCCCGACGTATTTGGCTGCTTTCTTCAATGCGGGTTCAGGCAGGTATCCGAATTCATTTTGAATTTGCTGCAATATCGGAATAAGCTCAATGCTTTTACCTGCGTAACAAGATAAAATATTATGAATGTGTTCTTCCATTAAGTCTCCTTTGGCGCCATAGATTATAGACAAGATACTATCCATCTTATCTTGCTTATAGGAAAAAAAATTCTACACATAATATGTCAGTAAATATATGAGCATGAAAAGCACTGTCAATAATACGCTTGTCCCAATGGGTAATCGTTTAATGGTATATTCCGGATAATTCTCTTTTTCTGTCATTATTCTATGTATTATCTCTTCTCTTTTTTCAGGGGCAGCAAACTGTAAAAAAACTTTGCCCAATGCGATCTTAAGAAGTGCTAAAGGATTTTTGCTTGCCCGAGAAAGAGATGATGGGAGAAGATCGAAGACAACTCTGTTGATTCCTGCTACAAGCCTTGTTATCGGAATTTCCATTATTGATATCAGTTTTTTTGCTCCCTTTCTGTAAATCCAGTCTGTATCAAGGCTTATTCTCGGAACAGGGGAAAGTTTCTTGATAATCAGCATAAAACCCAAGCCAGTTCCAGACAAGAGAAGTATTGTTGAAATCACCTTTGCGGCTTTAAACGGCTGATAATCAAGAGCAAAAGGAAGAATATCATACAATATCTTTGGATGTATTCCTATAAGAATACATAAAAAAGCTGTAAAACCCATACCGGCAAGCATGTTGATCGGAGGCTCCTTCGCTTCAACTGCTCTTTCTTTATTTGAACCAAACCAGGCAAAGTAGCAGAGTTTCAAGGCAACCGAGAGAAAGGTTCCAACAGAGGCAAAGCCAAGCATCAAATGAATTGATCCATGTAGTTGCAGACCTGTCGCGTACATGATCATCCCCTTGCTGATAAACCCATTCATCAGTGGAATGCCTGAAATGGAGAATGCGCCTATTGTATAGAGGACAAGAGTAACAGGCATTTTCTTGTACAGATCACTTCCGGACAGATCGCTTAAAAGCCTCTTGCCTGTTACATAAATGATAGAGCCAGTGCTCATAAAAAGCAGTGTCTTATAAAGTATGTTACTGAAAGCATGAGCCACTGCCCCGTTTATTGCCATTGCTGTGCCGAGTCCTATGCCGCAGACCATGAAACCAACCTGACTTACAATATGGTAGGAAAGAAGTCTTCTCATGTCATCTTGAAGCATCGCATATATAATACCATATACAGCCATGAAGGCTCCAGTCCAAGCAAGAAATTCAGTTCCTGCAAATCCTCTGGCCAGAACATATACAGCGGTCTTGGTTGTAAAGGCTGTCAGATATCCGGCTCCGGTTACAGGAGCCTCTGGGTATGCATCAGGAAGCCAGGCATGAAGCGGCGGGATAGCCGCATTAATTGCAAATCCAAGCAGAATGAAGTAAGAACCCGTTCCATTTAATCCTGTCCAGTTAAATTCCGTGGTTCCTGCTGTATAGACTTGTATGATAATACCTGCAAGAAGACAGACCCCTCCTACAAGATGAAAGAGAATATATCTGAAACCAGCATCCCGGGATGCCTTTGTTTTGTTGCCCCAGACTATAAATGTTGCAGAGACTGCCATTATCTCCCAGAAGATAAAAAGTGTTATGAAATCACCTGCAAAAACAACCCCTGTAGCACTTCCGCCATAAACAAGCCCTAGTGCAAACTCTTTATTTTCTTTGAGATGAAGTGAAAAAATAAATATGATAAAGGTAATGATAACAAAAATATATCCAAATGGAAGGCTTAGATTGTCAACTCTGCAAAGGATTAACCTGTAGTCAAGAAAATTCATCACATAGCCTTTGCCTTCAGGCATGTTGATAAGATTCAAGAAGGCAAGTACTGGCAGGAAAAGAAGATATGTATTTCTAAGCCTTCCTTTCAGGAAAGGTACAAAGGCAGCTCCAAAAATAAATATTAGCCATGGAGGAATCCACTCAACCATAATAGTCTTCTTTCCTGTAAAGCCATTTTTCCCCAAGGCTCTTGGCAATAAAAACAATCGCTATACAAGCTGCAAGTCCGAACAAAATATTAAATCCAGGGATTTTTTCCCATATAAAAAAAACGTCTTTCCCGGGGATGAAAAAATCAAGAGAGACTGTCAGTGCAAAAAGAAAAGAAAATACGGATTTCAATCTACTCATTGTTTTAATTCCCCGTTACTAATGTCGCAACCTTTATTGCAAGATGTAGAAAAGTTGATGGCGTGAAAAATAGCACTAAAGTTCCCATGGCTGTCAGTAACAATGGCACAACCATGAGGGCAGGGGCCTCGTTAATATTTCCTTTGCCGCCCTTGTTGTTGTGGTGGTCTTGCGGTTCATTAAAAAAAGCTGCATATACTATAGGTAAAAAATAGGCTGCATTAAGCAGGGCGCTTCCTGCCAGTAAAATGATGACTGGTATGAGGTCAGCCTCAATCGAGCCAAGGATAATGTACCACTTGCTTAGAAAGCCGCCCATGGGAGGAATTCCAATCATGGAAAGAGCCCCAAGTGTAAAAGCAGTCATTGTGAAAGGCATTTGTTTTCCTATCCCGTTTAGCTCGCTGATGTTTGTCTTGTGTGTAGCCACATATATTGCACCTGCAGTAAAAAACAATGTGATCTTCCCGAAGGCATGAAGTGCAATATGAAGGATGCTTCCCGTAATTGCTGAGGGCGAAAGAAGTGAAGCACCCAAAATGATATAAGAGAGCTGACTGACTGTGGAATAAGCAAGTCTTGCCTTGAGGTTGTTCTGTCTTAATGCGATGATGGATGCTGCCAGTATAGTAAAGGAAGCAAAACATGTAAGCACCATCCCAAGCCCGAGTTCACTCAGGATATCGATTCCGAAAACATAAAGAACAATCCTTAAAGCCACAAAAACACCGGCCTTAACAACAGCCACTGCATGTAAAAGAGCACTCACAGGGGTTGGGGCAACCATTGCAGCAGGAAGCCAGGCATGGAAAGGCATGATAGCAGCCTTTGCTACTCCTGCCATGTACAGAAAAAAGACAATTGTTAAAAATGTATTGCTTACCTGAGATCGGAGTTCAGTGAATATTCCGTTAGAGGAAAAATCCGTAGTTCCTGAAATGCTATACGTAATTATCATTGCAATAAGCTGAAATCCTACCGAAGTTCCAAGAAGATAGGCTAGATATTTTCTAGCACCCTGCATGGCTTCAGGTGTCTCTTTGTGCGCTACAAGCGGATATGTGCAGATTGTGATGATTTCATAGAATAAGAATGTCGTGAACATGTTGGAAGAAAAGGCTACACCCATGGCAGCAGAAAGTGCTATTGCAAAACACACGAAATATCTCGTCTGGGCATTTTCGTTCAGAGTTCTCATGTAACCTATAGAGTAAAAAGATGTAATGATCCATAGAAATGAGGCAATAAGGGCAAACATCAGCCCAAAGGCATCGACTCTGAATTGTATTGAAAGACCTGGTTCAATGGATGCGAGTGTATATTCGAGTATTTTGCCATCAATGACATCATGTACCATGGAGGCAACAATTGTGAACTTTATGACCGCCGCAAGAATAGTCCATACTTCCCTGAGATTTCTCGACTTTTCACCTGAAAAAAAGATGAAAAGTGCTGCTATCAGAGATACCGATATTGCCAGCAAAGGCTTATAAGAACCAACTATATCCATAAGGGTCAGAATTCCCTTGGAACTGCGAACCGTATTATGGAAGAGATAATATCTCCGCTGTAAAAGCCTGTTATCAGTATTCCGCCTGCAGTAATGAGAATGGGGATCAGCATGGACATGGGTACTTCTTTGATTAATCCTGTTTGTGGGTGTTTTTTAAAGTAAACAATCTCAAGTATTCTAAAGAAAATAACTGCATTGACAAGACTGCTGAAAATGAGTGACCCGGCAAATATCCATTTCTTCTCATAAATTGTGCCCAGTAACAGGTACCACTTGCTGAAAAAACCAGCGGTAGGGGGTAAGCCTGCAATTGAAACGGCTGAAACGAATAGTGCAGCCATGGTAAATGGCATTTTCCTGCCCAGGCCTCCGAAAGTATAAATATCTCTTGATCCTGTCCTGTAAATTATTGCTCCTGCAACTGAGAAAAGACATGCCATCATCAAGGCATCGTTCATGATGTGAAGTACTGCTCCCGTAAAGCCCGACTTGTTGGCAATGCTTACACCCATAACTATGTAGCCTACCTCGGCTATGATGATATAGGAAAGTATTCTCTTTATGTCTTTCTGGGCAAGGGCAAGTATTGAACCGAAGATTATGGCGGCAGCGGCAATCCAGCCCAAGATGGCAGTAATGGGAAGTATGTCTGTTGAAAATCGTGGTTCAAACACCGTGTACATTATTCTTATCATTACATAGGCACCTACCTTTGTCATTGTAGATGCAACAAAGGCGCTTACAGCAGATGGTGCATGGGTATAAGCATCAGGAAGCCATATATGAAACGGGAAAAAGGCAATTTTAACTGCAATTCCCACAATAAAAAATCCAAAGGCAGCAATAATTGTTTTTGAATGATATAAGCCAGGCAGAAGCCCGGCAAGGTCTGCTATATTGAGAGAGCCTGTAGAAATATAGAGATAGCCCACACCAAGAAGGTAAAAACATGCCCCAATAGTTCCCATGATCAGATAGTTAAAGCTTGCAAGAGGTGCATTTTCATCACCTATTGCTATGAGGGCATAAGCAGATAGAGAGGTGATCTCCAAGAACACGAAAATATTAAATAAGTCTCCTGTTAGCGTTATACCCAGAAGACCTGCTGCTAAAAGCAGATATAGCGTATAAAAATATGGAATCTTTTCAGAAGATATCTCCTTTTCAATGCTCTTTCTTGAATAGATTGCAAAAATAAAGCTAATGAAAGAGACTATGATGGCTATATAGGCATTGAGATGGTCTATGACATACTCAATCCCCCAGGGTGGTGTCCACCCCCCTAACCTGTAGCTGAATGTACCGATTTCAATGACACTGACTATGATATTGACAGTAAGAATCAGACAAAAGCCCAAGGTTAAAACAGTCATAGGATAACATAAATTTTTTTTCCATAAACCAATTATGACATTAAAAAAAGAGACAAGAAGAGGTATTACTACTACCAATATTGCAGCATGTTCGAGGACAATCACTGTTTATTCCTCATAATATCGAGTATCTCGTCCTCATCGAGGGTCTTGTATTTCTTGTAAATCATTATTAAGAGTGCTAACGCAACTCCAAAAGAGCTTACCATGACCACTATTGCGGTAAGCATGAGCACATGGGGCAATGGGTTCATGTAATGAGCTGGATTGATGATGCCTTCAGTTTCTTGTATGATTGGGATCGTAGCATGAATTTTGGTTGCTGAAGAAACAAAAAAAAGAATGATGGATGTCTGAAATATGTTCATGCCAACTAGTTTCTTCACGAAATTCTTCTTTACAATCATGGCATATAATCCAACCATCATAAGAGAAACATAGAACCAGTAATGGTATTTGGTGATTATGAAGTCCATATCACTCCACTTTCTCCTCTACATGTCTTCCTCCTGATACAAGATTAAGGTATATCGATACCATGACAGCCATTACAGTAATACCGACGCCAATCTCGATGCCAAGAATTCCCATTGCCCTTGCTCTGGCTAGGTCAACAGGAAGGATTGTGTGGAGTATGCCGTAGTCAAGATAGTTTGCACCTATCAACAGGCATACCATACCAATACCACCATAAATAATGACTCCTAAACATGCGTACACCGTTGCCTTTATTTCAGACATGTATTTTTTTGCGAAGTCAATGTCATAGGATATGGCCATAAGAATGAAGCTTGAACCAAGGATGCACCCGCCTTGGAATCCACCCCCCGGGCTGTAATGCCCATGTGCAATCACGTATAGTCCGAACAACTGAAGAAAAGGGGTCATCAGCCTGCATACTGTCTCAATAACGACATTCTTAAACCTTCTTATCATCAGATCTCCTTAGAAGCACTATGCAGACAATTCCTGCTGTAAAAATCACAACCGTCTCTCCGAATGTATCGTAGCTCCTGTAATCTGCAAGCACAGAGGTAACTGCATTGGGAGTTGCGGTTTCCTCGACAGTCTTTTCTATATATCTCGGGGAAACATGTACGCTTGCCGGCGATTCCGGATCACCCCAGTCAGGCATGTCTATAGTGCCATAAATAAATGCACAGCCAGTAAGAACAACTGCAATCAGAGGAAATATTTTTATTCCTACCTTCTGCCTGTAAGCTTTCCTTGAGGTCTGGTATATTGTTCCTATAAACAAGGCTGTGCTTATGCCTGCACCTACTACAGCTTCAATCAAGGCAACATCAACTGCTCCCATCAAAGCCCAGAGCATGCAAACTAGAAAGCTGAATGTTCCAAGCAGCATTGCAGAGCTTAAAAGATCTTTTGCCATGATGGCAGAAATGGCGCATATTAACACTATGACAAGAATTAAAAAATCAAGCATCCATATCATAATTTATTATCCTCAGGTTTTTTCCATGGCATAACCCCTGCTTCAAAGGCTGCTTTTGTTATTGCATGGCAGGCAGTGGGATTGGCAACGAAAATAAAAAATGCTATCAGCATAATCTTGATGCTTACAAGAAGGGAAGAAAGTGTTAACCCGTCTGCTATATTATAAACAGAGACCCCAGCAAGAAGTAAAAAAACACCGAGGGTGTCGCACTTGCTGGCAGAATGTATTCTTGTGTAAAAATCAGGAAATCTAAGCATTCCTATTGTTCCGGTAGTAAAGAAGAACAACCCTGATATTATTAGTATTACTGAAAATGTCGTCATGGCTTTATCTCAGGTTCTGTAAAAGGTTGTGGGTCTAACTGAATGCTCTTCATCCGGAGAAAATATTTTGCAGCAGCAAGAGTAGCTATGAAATTCAAGAGCGCATAGGCAAGAGCTATGTCCACAAACATATCGACCCGTTTGTACATGACACCTATCAGAATCAGAAGTACGGTTACCTTTGTGCTTATAACCCCTATTCCCATGATTCTGTCCAGTACGGTTGGCCCATACGCGCCTCTGTACAAAGAGAACAAAACAAGAAAACCTATAACAAGGCTTATTACAAGAAAAAAACTCTTCATCCTAATCCTCCATGAAAATCCTGGCAATCCTCTTTTCCATATCACCTGCTGTAAGGTCATCAGCAGTTTTGCGGCTCAAGGCATGAACAATAAATTCTCCTTCATCTGTAATGTCCAATGTAATGGTGCCTGGAGTCAGTGTAATTGAATTTGCAAGGAAGACCCTGGCAATGTCTGACTTTAAAACACTCTTGAATATAATCATTTGTGGTTCAATGAGTGTTTTTGGGTGAAGAACCAAATAAGCCACATGGATGTTTGCTAACAATATCTGATATAAAAGCCATGGAACGTATCGAGCGAACATAATAAACTGTTTGATGTTCCGGAGGGAAGCTTTGTGTCTGAAAAAAAGATCACGGGACATTACGGTTACTATAGAGCATGATATAATGCCAAGACTAAGGTGAAAGGAGTCAAACATGCCCGACAATATAATCCAGAATAAAAACAGAATCAAAAATGTGAAGACATATGTCATAATCATCCACCAAAAATTAAAACAAAGTTCAAGTCACGTTTCTTTGATATCAATCCTTAAGTGATTTAAAGTGAGAAAACAATGCCTAAGTACAGGATAAGGAGTAAAATGTAATGGTCAAATAAAAACGGACACCGTTTAGGCCGCGAAGCGGCACTGTTCTTTTTCATATTTAAATGGGGTTTTTACCCCAGGGTCGAATGAAGCCGAAAGGCATTGTAATAGGTGATATAATCAATCATTACGTTTTGGAACCGATTCTTCCATTCATCTTTCGTTTCACAGACAACTGTCCTGTAACGATCCCAGTCAAAATTTTCACTTCATTTTCGGCATTTGATGATATTTATTGATTTGCTTAATGCTTGATTCTCTGATAGCTGATAGAGTACTGTTATTGCGGGGATTATAAAATCGGATTGAAAACTGTCTTTCTGCCCGGTGATATGAATCCTGTCATCATTGTCAGGCATCTGGATGAACACGATTTTGCAGCATTTCGGACCAGATTTGCCAGTCAAGGAATCAAATGATTCGACTCGAAGACCTTCAGCCAAACGCTGCGATCCGCGGACTCCTTCCGGACACTCTGATCACGGTTGTCAGCGTTCAGTGGTATGGTTCCGAAGCCCTTGAGCTTACCTACAAGACACCTGCCGGCAAGGTGGCGAACGAACTGCTCTATCGAAACGACGAAAAGCGCCTCGATCTTGTGGAGCAGGGCAGGCCCTGGAGTTTTGATGGGGATGGCGCCCTGTTCCGTCTGGTTTCCGAAGCGCACCGGATCCGCCTGGCGCACCTTTTCGATCCTGTGCTTGCCGTCCACACATCGCTGGTTGACCCGTTGCCGCACCAGATCACGGCGGTTTACGAGTCCATGTTGCCACGGCAGCCGCTAAGATTTCTTCTTGCCGATGATCCGGGCGCGGGAAAGACCATCATGGCGGGTCTTCTGATCAAAGAATTGATCGCCAGAGGCGATTTGCAGCGATGCCTTATCGTCTGTCCGGGCAGCCTTGCCGAGCAGTGGCAGGACGAGCTTTACCGCCGTTTCCATCTGCCCTTTGAGATTCTTACCAATGACAAGCTTGAGGCCGCACGCACAGGCAACTGGTTTCTCGAAACCAATCTGGTCATTGCCAGGCTGGACAAGCTTTCCCGAAACAAAGACGTGCAGCAGAAGCTTCAAGTGCCGGATTGCAGGTGGGATCTTGTGGTCTGTGATGAGGCTCACAAGATGTCGGCCACGGTTTTCGGTACCGAAACGAAATACACCAAGCGCTACCATCTCGGCCAGCTTCTTTCCACGCTCACCCGGCATTTCCTGCTGATGACGGCAACGCCGCACAACGGCAAGGAGAAGGATTTCCAGCTTTTCATGGCACTGCTTGACGGTGACCGTTTCGAAGGCCGATTCCGTGATGGGGTCCATGTTGCAGATGTCTTGGATCTGATGAGACGGGTGGTAAAGGAGAACCTGCTCAAGTTCGACGGCACCCCTCTTTTTCCCGAACGCATTGCCTACACAGTTCCTTACAAACTTTCGGACGCCGAAGCCCAGCTCTACAAAGCAGTTACCAACTATGTGCGCGAGGAGTTCAACCGTGCTGAAGCCCTGAATAACGGCAACCGGGTTGGTACCGTCGGTTTTGCGCTTACCATCCTGCAGCGGCGGCT
>JBBIWB010000057.1:0-14014 GCA_037439445.1 Desulfobacteraceae bacterium
TATTACAAAAAAAGCTGTATGCCAGAAGCTGTAGATAAAAGTCATAACAAATAACATCCCCTTTAGCACTCATCGTCTTTTAAGTTTAGCCCAGTTTTTTTGCACAATTCAGCAACACGTTCTCCAGGTTTGAAGGCATCTGATGAAGCTGTTTCATCCTGGGCATTTCAATGGACGCATCTTCCAGCTCACATCCCTCATATCACATCCGGCAAATGTTCTGATAATTGGGCATTGCGGTTATCGCTTGATTCCAGCGAAACCGGACCAAAGACAATGCAATTACGGCCATCCTTTTTGGCGCGGTAAAGATATACATCCGTACTGTTTAAAAGTATCTCAGAGGAAATATCTTCTCTTGAAGACCAAAGGTCTACTCCACTGACACCAAAACTTGCAGTGAGCTTTAAGCTTTCATTGTTGTATTCGAGAGGAAGCTCAGAAATTTTTTTTCTGAGCCGTTCCGCAATGCCTGCGGCGCTTTTTATATCCGTGCATGGCAGGACTATGAGAAATTCCTCTCCTCCATAACGGGCTATCCAGTCAACATTCAGTCTAAGGCAGCCTTCCAGACAGGAAACCAATTCCTTTAAGACATAATCTCCGCATTGATGTCCAAATGTATCATTTACCTTCTTAAAATGATCGATATCACACAAGAGGATTGAAATCGGAGTTTCATAACGCTTTGATCTGATAAGTTCTTTTGGAAGATTTTCATTTATGAACCCTCTGTTATAGCATCCGGTAAGCCCGTCTTTAATTGATACTATTTTTATTTCCTCCAGAGCCTGAGTAAGTTCTATTGTCCTTTGCTTAACCACAAATTCTAAATTATCTTTGTAATTTTTGAGTTTTCTTCGAGATTTTTTGAGAAGATCGACCATATTTTTAAACTTCAGGTTCTGATAGGACAAAGCAGAAATCTGCTTTGCGAAAAGCCAGAGAAATTCAAGTTTTTCCTTGAATTCGATTTCGGTAATAAAATTCATCTCCCTGAACGCTTTAAGCATTTCATCTTCTTCCGCACCTATTTCACGTGCATAGGCAATAATCCTGTTTTCATCGACATCTCCGATCCAGTTCTGACCTATTAGCCAGTTAGCCATATGAACACCCCCTATTATGATGGGGGCCGAGGCATCAATAAAGCCCACACTTTGGCATTTAAAATAGCAGGGCTTGTTTTTGACCAAAGACATCAAACCCAGAGTCCTGCCGGAAAGCTTACAATTCTCAAGGCCTTTTTTAGTTTGCCGGATCAGGGTACAAACCTTGCTGTGGTTGCTGGGCCTGGTGATCGCTTGTCCTTTAACATCTACAATGGTAGAAGCGATTCCATTTGCCATTGCAAAGGCATCCTGAAGCACTTGAAGATCATTGAGATTAAAAATATCAGTGAGGCTGTAATTTTTCAGGTCAGTTTTTCGGGTTTTACTCAAATCATGAACCCCATTATTCAGGCATTATTATATTTTCTTCTTTAAAAACAATAAAATGTTTTTTCAATACAATATCTTAAACCCTACAATGCAACCCGGGAAAAGTCAAAATATTTGATAATTCCTGAGCCGTCATCTTTTATTGCTATTCAAACTGAAAAAAAGGTATAAAGAGCGAAGAAGTGAAAGGGAACAACTGTTTATAACCATTAAAACTGACGGCTTTGTAAAAAAGTCATGATGCTAAGTTGAGCTGCATCCTTCGCCATTGCCTGCGAACTTTTTGCCTTGCCATCTCAACTTTGACTTTTTAAAGATTTCTTAAAAACAATTTACTGAAAATGATTGTGAACAACTTGAACGATTCTAACCCGATTGCCGTTGTAGGAATGGCCGGAGTATTTCCGGGGGCTTGTGATTTAGCCGAGTTCTGGCAAAACATCTTAAACAAGGAAGATGCATGCAGAAATATCTCTGAAGACAGATGGATTTCAGGGCCTGAAGAAATGGTATCTCCTGAAGCCTTGCCTGACAAGGCTTTTCATAGCCGCGGGTGCATGATCCATGATTTTAAATTCAACCCTGACGGGTTTAAACTTCCTGCTGATTTATTGAATTCACTGGATCCTTTATACCACCTTATTCTTCATGCAGGAAGAAATGCTTTTTCATCAATTGAGTCTTCTCCCATAGACAAAGACCGGATAAGCGTTTTTCTTGCCGCAATAGCACTTCCCACCGATTCGTCTTCACGCCTGGCACTGGATATACTGGGTCAGGCATTTGAAAATGCCCTGTTCCAAGAAGATCGGCCCTTGTCCATATCCAAAAATGATTGCCTTGCCAGTCAGGTAACAGCATTACCATCCATACTTCTTGCAAGGGCTTTGGGGTTCTCCGGAAGTGCATTTACTCTGGATGCAGCGTGTGCGTCCTCTATATATGCAGTGAAACTGGCATGTGATGCTCTTGATGATTACAGATCAGATGCAGCCCTGGCAGGGGGAGTATCAAGACCAGACAGTCTATATACTCAGACAGGGTTCAGTCAACTGAGGGCTTTGTCTCCTTCAGGCCGCTGCTCTCCTTTTGATTCCTGTGCAGACGGGCTTATAGTAGGAGAAGGTGCTGGTATCCTTGTACTAAGACGGCTGAAAGACGCCCTGAAAGACGGGAATGAAATACTTGGAATAATCCGCGGCATAGGCATTTCGAACGACATGAGAGGAAATCTTCTTGCTCCTGATTCAGAAGGGCAGTTAAGATCCATGAAAGCAGCCTATGAATCTGCCGGATGGAAACCATCTGATGTTGATATAATTGAATGCCACGGAGCAGGAACCCCGGTTGGAGATGCCACAGAGCTTCAAAGCCTCGAAATGCTGTGGAAAGATGCCGGATCGATTCAAGGCTTTTGTCCCATTGGCTCAGTAAAATCAATGATAGGACATCTTCTGACAGCAGCAGGCGCTGCAGGAATCATCAAAATTCTTCTTGCCTTAAAACACAAGACGCTTCCGCCTTCCTTGAATTTTACCAGTCCATCCAGAGACACCCGTTTCAGGGTTCAGACAGAGGCGCAATCATGGAAAAGAAGAACTCCTCATATTCCCAGACGTGCAGCAGTGAGCGCTTTCGGATTCGGAGGCATAAACGGTCATATTCTCCTGGAAGAATGGGATCAGGATTCACCCAGAGTTTCAACATTTCCAGGAGAAGAAAAGCCTCTCA
The DNA here is from genome assembly GCA_037439445.1 of Desulfobacteraceae bacterium. GTDB lineage: Bacteria > Desulfobacterota > Desulfobacteria > Desulfobacterales > Desulfatirhabdiaceae > JBBIWB01. Next base: position 3,174 of record JBBIWB010000057.1, read on the forward strand.
AAGGCAAGCCTCTTGATATTGCTGTTGTGGGAATGGATGCATTTTTTGGATCTCTGAAGACTTTAAGGGATTTCCAGGAAGCACTGATGTCCGGAAAGACTTGCATTAGGAAACGCCCGCCACTTCGATGGAAAGGATGCGATAAGATTGCTGACAGCATTCTTGGTTTTTCAGATCTTCATGGTGGATACATTGAAGACATAGAACTTGACCTTAAAGACCTCCATATTCCTCCAAATGAAATAAAGGATATCTTGGTTCAGCACCTAATCATGGTAAAGGTTGCTTCAAGGGCTATGTGCGATGCAGGATACACATCGCGAAAACACAGTCCGAGGATGGGTGCTGTCATAGGCATTGGATTTGATATGGAAGCAACAGATTTTCATGTAAGATGGTCCATAAACTCGAAATACGAAAACTGGCTCAAGAAAGCTGGAATTTTTTTAAATGACTATGAAAAAAGACAGTGGCAGAAATCATTAAAAAATGAAGCAGGACAGCCCCTGACAGCACCAAGAACCCTGGGGGCTCTTGCAGGAATAATTGCTAGCAGAGTGGCAAGGGAATTTGGTCTTGGAGCACCGAGCTTTACTGTTTCAGGCAATGCAGTATCAGGACTAAACGCCCTGGAGATGGCATCCCGTCTCATTCAAAAAAATGAAGCAGACGTGATGCTTGCAGGGTCAGTCGATATGGCCTGTGATATCAGAAACATAGTCATGACACATAAAATCAGGCCATTTTCAGCCTCAAAGGCGGTAAGGCCCTTTGACAGATCAGCAGACGGAACCCTTCCTGGAGAAGGAGCAGCGGCTCTTGTGCTTAAGAGGCTTGATCTTGCCTTATCGGATGGAAACAGAATTTACGGAGTAATAAAAGGGATCGGCTCTTCTGTCTCTAAATCCCATGATGGCCTGGAAACCGGTTCATACATGAAGTCACTTCAGCAGGGTCTGGATGAAGCCGGAATATCCTTATCATCCTTAAGTTTCTTCGAAGCCCATGGCAGCGCTCACCCTGATGAGGATAAACTAGAGGCAATCTCTCTTAACAAAGCCCTGGGAAACGAATCTTCCTGCATAGCCATAGGCTCGTTAAAACCCATAACAGGTCATGCAGGATCAGCCTCAGGACTTGCCTCTGTAATCAAAACATGCTTATGCCTCTATAATGAGATAATTCCTCCTATAGTAAACTTCACCAGACCAGAGGAAGGCATCTGGCACGGAAAAAACTTTCATTTTCCGGCTTTTCCTCATTATTGGGCAAGGAACCGTAAAGATGGTCCAAGAAGGGCCTGCTGCGCAGCATTTTCAGCAGAAGGCTCTTATTCCCATGTTGTTCTTGAAGGCCATGAACCGCTGTCTCTTGTAAAAAATTCTTATTTATATGCAGACGAACGCAAAAGACCTCTTGGTATTCAATCTTCAGGATTGTTTATAGCCGAAGGGAAGGACAGGGCTTCGCTTGTACAAAAATTAAGCACCTTAAAACATCACATTGACCCGAATGAGCCCATAGAACATTTGGCAAGGTCATGGTCTTTCAGAAATCCCTTCGATTCTAATAATCAGTTTGCCATAAGCATTATTGCGGATCATCATGAACAGCTTGAAGCCCTCATTTCAGAAGCCACGAATGCGGTGTTGTCAGAAAGCCAAAAACGCATAAACGGCAGATCAGGAATAATTTATCAACCTGGCATTAAAGTTTCAGGAGACCTTGCCTTAGTATTTCCAGGCTCTGGAAATCACTTTGTGGGCATGGGAAGAACAATAGGCGGAACCTGGCCTGAAATTCTCAGAAAAATGGATTCCGAGACCCTGGAACTGATGACCCAGTTAATTCCTGGAGCCTATGTCCCTTTCCGGCAGTCATGGACTAACGGATGGGAAAAAGAAGCAATGAATGCAGTTTCTGAGGATCCTCTTATTCCAATATTTGGACAGGTGGTTTTTGGCTCCATCATGACAGAACTCGTAAGCTCTTTCGGCATAAAACCGAATGCTGTTATAGGATACAGCCTCGGAGAAACAGCAGGCCTTTTTGCTATGAGAGCCTGGCCTGACAGAGGAGAAATGCTACTGAGACTAAGAAAGAGTCCTTTGTTTCAGACAGAGCTGGCTGGAAACTGCAATTCAGCAAGAAAAGCCTGGAGCATCAGCCAAACAGATAAACTCATCTGGAAGGTTGCCTCTGTAAACCGGCCTGCTGAAGCCATAAGAGAAGTTTTACCGGTATTTCCCCTTTCAAGGCTACTTATAGTCAACACTCCGGAAGAATGTGTCATTGGGGGCAATCAAAAAGATGTTGAAGGAATAATCGATTCCTTGAAATGTGAGGCAGTCTTTCTGGATGGCGTAGTAACTGTTCACTGCGATGCCGCCATTCCCGTAAAGGAGGCTTACAGAGAACTTCATCTTTTCCCGACTGTTCAGCCTGAAGGCATCAGATTTTACAGCTCTGCACTGGGCTGCGCCTATGAACTGAACGACCAGAGTGCGGCAGACTCCATCACAATGCAGGCAGTATCAGGGTTTGATTTTACTTCCTGCATAAACCAGGCTTATGAGGACGGACTCAGAATCTTTCTGGAAATCGGGCCTCATTCAAGCTGTACACGGATGATCAAGAGTATTCTCGGTCAAAGACCTCACCTTGCGATATCTGCAAGTTCGCGCTCGGAAGATGAATTCATCTCTGTCCTTAAGATGCTGGGAAATCTTGCTGCTCACAGAATTTCAATAGATACAGGAGCTCTTTACAGCAAAATTGATTTCAGAAAACCTGTTCATTATGAAGGGCATCAAATCATCAGAATAGCAGGAGGAAATCCATTTCATCCAGAATTTCCTGAAGTTTTCAAACCGGATGACTCAAAAAAACAGACTGTTTCTGAAGATTTCTTCATCCAGTCTTCAAGAGCCTTTTTAGAAACTCTCGCTGCAAACTCAGAGGCTTCTGCAGAAGCTCACAAGAATTTTTTACTTTTTTCAGATGAAATGATGAAAAATTACTCAAACGGTTTTGCCCTTCAGGCAAAACTTATAGAGCAGAGACTGAAAAATCTCAGAAAATCCGGGACAAATGCAGATGATCTAAGCACGAAAAACAAAAAACATGAGTCTCATGATATCCATCCACCTGCCAGGCCTTTAGATAAAATCTCTGAAACAGCCTATTCAAGATCCCTTTGCCTTGAGTTTGCGATCGGTTCTGCGGGAATCGTCCTTGGTGCTCAGTTTGCCGATGTTGATACTTACCCTGCAAGGGTAAGACTTCCTGATGAGCCTCTCATGCTTGTGGACAGGATAATTTCGGTTGAAGGGGAAAAAGACTCTCTTGGCCCAGGAAAAGTGATCACGGAACACGATGTTCTTCCTGAAGCATGGTATCTTGACGGAGATCGTGCCCCTGTGTGCATTTCTGTAGAAGCAGGGCAGGCAGATCTTTTCCTTTGCTCCTATCTCGGAATCGACCACAGGGTTAAAGGACAAAGAACTTACAGACTCCTTGATGCAACAGTTCAGTTTCACAGAGGGCTTCCTGTCCCTGGAGATGTCATCCGCTACGAAATTGAAATAGATAAATTTGTCAGGCAGGCTGAAACATGGCTCTTCTTTTTTCATTTCAGGGGTTTTATCGGAAAAGAGCTTCTCATTACAATGAAAAACGGCTGTGCAGGCTTTTTTACTGAAAAAGAAGTGGAGAATTCAGGCGGAATCATCCTGACAGAACAAGAACTTGAGCCTTTACCAGGAAAGATTCCTTCTGACTGGAAATATCTTGTTCCCATGGGAATTGAATCCTATTCTGAAAAACAAATAAGAGCCCTGAGGAATGGTGACCTTTCAGGATGTTTTGGAGAAAAATTTAAAGGCATTCTGCTTTCTGAATCACTCCTGCTTCCTGATGGAAGGATGAACCTCATAGACCGTGTCCTGACCATCGATCCGAAAGGTGGGCGCTACGGCCTTGGAATGATAGCAGCACAAAGCGATATTCATCCTGATGACTGGTTTTTAACATGTCATTTCGTGGATGACCCTGTGATGCCAGGCACCTTGATGTATGAGTGCTGTGCGCACGCACTGAGGGTTTTCATTCAGCGCTTGGGATGGGTTTCGGATAAGCCTGATGCCTGCTATGAGCCTATCCCAGGGGTTGAAAGCATTCTGAAGTGCAGAGGACCTGTGACTCCAAAAACGAGTCAGGTCGTTTACAAAATAGAAATCAAAGAGCTGGGATACATGCCTGAGCCCTACGTGATTGCAGATGCCCACATGTTTGCCGACAGCCATTACATAGTGATGTTTCGAGACATTTCCATCAAGATTACAGGAGTTTCCCGCAATGAGATTGAGACCCTGTGGCAAACCCGAAATATGACAGGCAAAGATGGTTTTTTACAAACAATAACAGCCAACAAGAAGGAATTATTCAGTAAAACTCAAATCCTTGCTCTTGCCGTAGGCAAACCTTCTGATGCATTCGGGGATGTTTTTCGTCCCTTTGATGAAGACAGGTTTCTGGCTAGACTTCCAGGGCCTCCATTCATGTTTCTGGACAGGATAGTGAAGACAGAACCCGCTGCCTTTGTTCTGAAGCCTGACGGATGGATAGAGGCAGAGTATGACATGTCTGATTCAGACTGGTATTTTTCCGCAGACAGGTCAGAAATCATGCCTTTTGCAGTACTTCTTGAGATCGGACTTCAACCTTGCGGATGGCTTGCCGCCTATGCAGGTTCGGCTCTCACAAGTAAAAATGGCCTGAGATTCCGTAATCTTGGTGGAACCGGCTTCATACACCGTGATTTATTGCCGGAAAGACAGACTCTTACCATGCGTTCCAGAATCACCCAGGTGTCTTCTGCAAGCGACATGATAATAGAATCATTCGATTTTCAAGTATCTTCAAGAAATGAAATGATCTATGAGGGTAAAACCACATTCGGTTTTTTCACGGAATCAGCCCTTAGCCAGCAAAAAGGGCTGAAACGTAATTTCAATTTCGCTGAGAACCAAGAGGCAGCTTTTTCTGATTATCTTCTGGAAGATGTCCCCCCTTTTTCTCCTGATGAATCCATCCCATGGCGTGACCCTGGTTCAGATCCTGGAAAAAGCCTGCCTGATCTCCTGGCAATGCCTGCAAGAGCAATACGAATGATAGACAGGATAGAGAAATACTACCCTTCCGGCGGAAATAACGGACTAGGTTATATAAAAGGGTCGAAGATCATCAACCCTGAAGAATGGTTTTTCAAGGCTCATTTCCATCAGGATCCCGTATGGCCAGGATCACTTGGAATCGAAGCCTTTATTCAGCTTTTAAAATTCATTGTTCTTGACAAATGGCCTCAGTTTGCTTCAGATTACAAATTCTGTCTCGTCACTGGACTGGAACATTCCTGGACATACAGAGGTCAGGTTACACAAAAAAATCATAAAGTGGAAGTAGAGGCAATGATTACAAAGCAGGAAAATTTCCTCATAATGGCAGATGGATTTTTAAGCGTTGATGGACTAGTTATCTACGAAATGAAAAATTTTGGAATCAAAATAGTTCCCAAAAACAAAAATATCGAAGACTCCAATGTTATTTGATTCTGTATATATTGATTCAATGGGTTATGAACTAGCTCCGAACGTTCTTACCTCAGATGATATAGAGAAACGTCTCGAACCTCTTTACAAGGCTCTTCGTTTTAAAAAAGGCCAGCTTGAAATGATTACAGGGATCAGGGAGAGAAGATACTGGGATCAAGGATTCAAGATGCATGAAGGTGCTGCCATGGCAGGCAGAAAAGCTCTGAAAGCATCAGGCATACCCATAGATAAGATAGGGATGCTTGTTTACTGCGGAGTCTGCAGGGATCAGCTTGAGCCTGCAACAGCATGTGCAGTATCAGATACGCTAGGGCTCGGAACAAAAACCATCATATATGATGTTTCAAATGCCTGCCTGGGAATGTTAAACGGTATTATCCAGACAGCAAATGCCATCGAGCTTAACCAGATAGAGGCAGGAATTGTAGTGTCGTGTGAATCATCCTGGCAGATCATGGACCTGAGCATCAAGAGGATGCTTGAAACCATGGACATGTCTGTTTTTCGCAAAACTGTCGCCACACTTACTGGAGGATCAGGCGCAGCGGCAGTGGTACTTACCCATTCTAGTGTCGCCTGCAAAGGAAGCCGCCTTCTTGGAGGAACCATAAGAAGCAATGCAATACATCACAGGCTGTGTTCCTGGGGACCTGATACTGGGATTCCTGCCACAATGCCTCAAGTCATGGAAACCGACTCCATCGGTGTTCTTCAGCACGGGGTCACCCTTGGTGAACAAACTTACAGATCATTCAAGAAAGAGCTTGACTGGCCACAGGACAAACCGGACAAGATCATTTGCCATCAGGTAGGCGCAACTCATCAAAAAACAATTCTGAACGCACTTGGAATTCCGAAAGAAAAAGACTTCATAACATTCCCTTATCTTGGAAACATGGGAACTGTTTCACTTCCAATCACAGCAGCGATTGCAGCAGAGCGCGGATTTCTTGAAAAAAAAGACCTTGTAGGTTTTTTTGGAATCGGAAGCGGTCTCAATTGTTTGATGCTAGGGCTTGAGTGGTGATATGACATTTACCGGACTTTACCCTTTTTCTTCCAACTTCCTGGAAATAAACGGCCTTAAATATCATTATATCGACGAAGGCTGTGGTGATCCTGTTTTAATGGTGCATGGGAATCCTACCTGGTCGTTTTATTTCAGAAACCTCATAAAGAAGCTCTCGCCTCATTACAGAACCATAGCCCCTGATCATATCGGCTGCGGACTCTCAGACAAACCATCAGAGAATAATTATGACTTCAGCCTTGAAAGAAGGATAAAAGACCTTGAAATTTTCGTAGACTCTCTGAAACTTGAAAAACCATCAACTCTCATTCTTCACGACTGGGGAGGTGCCATAGGCATTGGTTATGCTCTCAAACACACAGAAAATGTATCAAGAATCATCCTTCTGAATACGGCTGCTTTCTTACGCCCTAAAGGCAAAAAATTACCATTGAGGCTAAGATTCATCCGCAATTTCAGGTTATTTGCAAGACTTGCAGTTCTTGGAGGAAATCTCTTTGTAAGAGGAGCCCTGGTCATGGCCCCAAGAAAAAAACTTGATAGAGATGTCAGGCTGGGACTTATGGCTCCTTATGATTCCTGGAACAACAGGATGGCTACATTGAAATTTGTCCAGGACATACCTCTTTTCCCAGGAGATACAAGTTATTCTTTACTCAAGAGTATTGATAATGAACTATGCAGATTATCAGGCATTCCGATGTTGATATGCTGGGGAATTCATGATTTCGTCTTCGATCTAGATTATCTTAAGGAATGGCAGCGCCGTTTTCCCTGTGCCATAATAAGAAAATACCCTGAAGCAGGCCATTATCTTCTGGAGGATGAGCCAGTAAAAATATCAAATGACATTTTAAATTTCTTGAAAAGTGATGCTTCATGTTGTAACCTTTTAAAAAATGCTCAACAATTTAAAAAAATTGCGGATTCCTGATGACAATACATCTTTTACCTAAATCCGAGTCAAAATATATAAATATTGCCTATCATCTTGCCCACATGGCAAAGATTCAGCCGTATACAAGGGCAGTAGTTTTTCCTGCAGGAAGAGATAATGATGGCAGAGTCACTTATTCACATTTGACATACAGACAGCTTGATATGGAATCGGACTGCCTTGCACATGGTTTTGAAGCTGTGGGAATTACCCGGGGGATTCGCACGATTCTGATGGTTCCGCTTGGTCTTGATTTTTTTGCATTGACTTTTGCCCTGTTTAAGGTAGGCGCTGTTCCTGTTGTTGTAGATCCAGGCATGGGAATAGACAGGATGGTCTCATGCATGCAAAGCAGCGACCCACAGGCTTTCATTGGCATTTCCAAAGCGCATGCACTCCGGATTTTCCGTAAGAATTTTTTCAAAAGCATTAAAACATGTATAACTGTAGGACCCAGATGGTTCTGGAGAGGCCATTCCCTGAAAGACCTTCGTCTTACCAAATGGCAGCCGTTCAACATTGCCCAGACTCAAAAAGACGATGTCGCAGCAATCCTTTTTACTACAGGAAGCACCGGACCTGCAAAGGGCGCTGTATATACTCATGAAAATTTCGATGCACAGATACGTCATATTCAATCTCATTTCAAAATAGATAACGAAGAGATCGACCTTCCTACTTTTCCTCTTTTTGCTCTCTTTGATGCTGCCCTGGGAATGACAGCCATCATTCCTGATATGGATTTTACCAAACCTGCAAAAGCCGATCCTGAAAAAATAATTGAGGCTATCATCAACCACGGCATTACCAACATGTTTGCCTCCCCTGCACTTCTCTATCTTGTGGGAAGATTCGGAAAAGAAAATGGCATCAAGCTTCCGTCCCTGAAACGGGTTGTTTCTGCAGGTGCGCCGGTTTCACCTGCCAATATCGATCAGTTCAGCAATCTTCTCTGCGATGACGCAGAAATACATACTCCTTACGGAGCAACCGAAGCAGTTCCAATTCTGTCAATTTCCAGCAAAGAAATTCTTGCTGATACCAGAAAGCTTACTGAAAGCGGTTATGGAGTATGCGTCGGAAGGCCGATAGATGATATTGAGGTTCGAATAATCAAAATAACCGACACCCCGATTACAAGATGGAGTGATGATATGGCCCTGCCTCCTACTGAAATAGGGGAAATAGTTGTAAAAGGGGATCTGGTCACAAAGCACTATTTTGATAATAAGGAAGCTGACAGTCTGGCTAAGATAAGGGACGGTAAAGACGTCTGGCACAGAATGGGAGACCTTGGCTGGAGTGATTCAAAGGGACGCATCTGGTTCTGCGGAAGAAAAAATCACAGAGTACAGACACCAAGCGGGACTCTATATACAATACCATGTGAAGCCATTTTCAATAACCATCCGGATGTTTACCGAAGCGCTCTTGTAGGTATAGGAAGACCTCCTAACCAGAAACCTGTCATCATAATCGAGCCAAGAAAGCAGGCAGCGTCTCTCCAGGAGCTGAAGATAGAGCTCCTCAAATTGGGAGCCAAAAATATTCTTACCAAAGGCCTGACTGCAATATTGTTTCACAAGGATTTTCCTGTTGATCCAAGGCACAACGCCAAGATTTTCAGAGAAGAACTGGCAAGATGGGCAGAAACTCAGATAAAAAAGCAGTAAAAATAAAAGGGTCTTTAAATGTTTGATTTTCTTCTTACAAAAGAACAGAAAAAGCTTCGAGACGAGGTCAGGGATTTCATCAAATGGGTTCCCCGTAAGCTTGTAATTGACATGGATAAGGATTTGATAAAATTCCCCAGGGAATTTCTTCAGGAAGCAGGAAGAAGAAACCTCATGGGATGCAGGTATCCGAAAGAGTGGGGCGGCAGAGGCTTGGACTGGGTATCCACCGGAACAGTAATGGAAGAAGTCGGAACAATTGGCTATGAGCTTGCCTGTGTCTTCGGGGTTGGCGCTGAACTTGTCTGTGATGCGATCATAAAGCACGGAACAGATGAACAAAAAGAAAAATATGTAAGACCCCTTCTTCGTGGAGATATTTTTGCAGCAGAATGCCTTACAGAACCAAGGGGCGGATCCGATTTTTTCGGTGCAGCAACCAGGGCAGAGGACATGGGGGATCATTTTCTTCTGAATGGTCAGAAGCGGTTCATTGTCGGAGGGGAAGGGGCTGACTTTTTCCTCGTATATGCTAGAACCAATTATTCTCCAGATGCTAAGCCGCAGGAAGCTATAACGGCGTTTATAGTGGACCGTGATTTCGGAGTTGAAACTAAATACATCTACAAGCTTATGGGCTGTAGAGGAGGAGGAACAGCGCGTCTTCTTTTCAAGGACGTGAAAGTACCAAAGCAGAACGTTCTCGGCCGGATAAACGGAGCCTATGATGTTTTCAACACAATGATGATACCGGAGCGTCTTGGAACAGCCATAATGACAATTGGCACAGCGCGCACCGCACTTGAAATAGCAACAGGTTACACGTCAAGGCGCAAGGCCTTTGGCTCTGTGATAAATAACTTCCAGGGAGTAAGCTTCCAGGTGGCTGAAGCCTCTATTCTTCTTGATGCTTCAAGGTCCATGGGATACACGACCTGTCAGGCAGTAGATGCAGGCATCGACAATGACAAGATGAGGCGAATGATCTCAGGAGCAAAGAAGTTCATAACCGAATCCTGCCAGAAGGTCGTCCATAACTCAATGCAGGTAGTAGGAGGAATTGGCTATACCAATGTCTTCCCGCTGGAAAGGATTTACCGCGACATCCGTCTTGCCACCATCTGGACAGGAACAAGCGAGGTCATGTCAATGATAGTTGCACACGAATGGTACAGGGAACATAAAAAAGCAAGGGCTTCTGTCACCACAAGGAACTTCGAGGCTGATGCTGAAGAGGCTTTTGCTGAGGATGAAAAGATTTTTGAATAGCATAACAATACCTGCAGCCAAAAAGACAGGAATCATACATGCCTATGTCTTTGCTGATGACGCATCCACAGGATTTTCTCTGTGAATGGTCTTTTTTATTACTGACATCGATCCCAAAGACTCTTCCTATATACTCATCATCAACGCATTTACCCGGAAAAACACCATATTTTTCCAGATCTTCGGCACAGCTTACGATCTCCATGTCATATGATGATGAAATCTGAACTAAATTCCTCATGAGCCTGTCAAGTCTTTCATCAGCGTTTTTAACATCGACAAACTCTATCTCGATTCCTTGCCCTGATAGATCTTTCATT
>JBBIWB010000058.1:0-13938 GCA_037439445.1 Desulfobacteraceae bacterium
AACAACTGTTAAAGGAAAAATCAGGACAACTGGATGTTTCCGAGCAAAGTTACCGGCAACTCTTCGACCAGAGTCCCTGCTATATCACGGTGCAGAATCGCCGCCTGAGATTAAAGGCCGCCAACCGGCGCTTTACCACCGAATTCGAAGGCGAAATCGGCCGGTACTGTTACGAAGCCTACAAGCATCGGGCCACGCCTTGCCCGAACTGCCCGGTCAAGGCCACTTTCTCGGACGCAAAGCCGCACCAATCGGAAATGCTCGTCACGACCAAGGCCGGCGAACAGTGCCATCTATTCATCGCCACCGCCCCCATTTTCGACGAAAAAGGCCGAGTGTCGGAAGTCATCGAAATGTCCACCAACATTACGGAACTGCGCCATCTGCAAGATCGTCTGGCATCTCTTGGCTTGCGTGTCAGCACCATATCGCATGCGGTCAAGGGGTTGCTCACCAATTTGGACGGCGGGATGTATCTTCTTGAAACCGGTTTGCGGCAAGAAAACCGCAAGAAAACCGATGAAGGTCTGGACATCGTCAAATTCGCCACCGGCCGCATCCGCCGGATGGTGATGGACATCCTCTACTTCGCGAAAGAACGGCCCTTGCAAATCGAGCCGACCGATGTGCGCCAATTGGCCGATGACATCGCGGCGGGTTTCGGCGTCCGATTAAAGGAAAAGCCCGTCCATTTTGAATACATGTCGGCACCGGAAGAGATTTCAGCCGAAATGGATGCCGCCGTGATGCGAAACGCCCTTCTCAACATGCTCGACAATGCCGTGGACGCCTGCATGGAGGACAGCTCCGGCCGGGAGAAAAAAATCACTTTCGGCGTACATCGAAAAAAAGACTATGTAATTTTCGACGTCATCGACAACGGCATCGGGATGGACAAGGAAACCACCGACAATCTCTTCGATCTTTTCTTTTCGTCCAAAGGCCATCGCGGGACCGGCATCGGCCTTTTCGTCTCCCATCAAATTGTCACCCAACACGGCGGCACGATTCATGTCTCGTCAAAAAAAGGTCAGGGCTCGCATTTCAGGGTGGTTCTTCCCATCTCCAATACTTTTGATGATTAGCGGAGACTCCGCAACTGAGGTCGGATGTCAATAGTGGAAATCAAATCATTCAAGCTGCTTTCCTTCCAGCATAGAATTTCTGTTCATAGGCGGCAGGTGACAAATACCCCAGTCGTGCTTGCCTACTCTGCCGATTGTAAAAGATCTCTATATACTCACTGATTTCCTGTATTGCCTCCTTTCTGGTTCTGTTGTTTTGTGAAACATTCTGACTAAAATTCAGCATAATAGCTGTAATTACTTTGTGTTATATCGTTTTGGGATTTCTCCCTGTTTTTTTTCACATCCGATGTTGAATTGTATGCGGGCCGGCTGTTAAAACATTTTGTCGATTATACATGCTAAAACAACCAAAGGGCCCGCATACAAAATGAAGAACTCCATTCTAAAAATTGTTAAATGGTTCTGTCGTCAATTAACCCAAGTTCATGGTTTTTCGAGCTCGCTGGCCTGTTTTTGGCAGTCTTACGCCAAAATATCCAATAAATTCGGATATCATTTTTCACTTGGCAAATGTAGTGCCAAAATATTATGATCCAGTGATAATTTTATTGCTTTCTCTGTCGGCCCCATGATATGTCTCCCACATGTTCATTCGAAAGACTACTCATACCGACAACAAGACCGGACAGAATTACTGCACCTATAAACTGGTCGAGTCCATCCGAACCGAGCGAGGCCCAAGGCAGCGCACCGTGTTGAATCTTGGTGCGGACTTCTCCCTTGCCCAAGACAGGTGGAAAGAAGTCGCCGATCGCATCGAGACGATCATCTCCGGTCAGCTCAGTCTATTGCCCGTACCCGAAGAAATAGAGCAAACAGCACAACGATACGCAAAAAAAATCATCCGCAGACACAGACAAGGCACGCCTGTCCCAGCTCATGAGCAGAACAAAGCTGATTTCCAGACAGTTGATGTCAATAGTCTGGAAAACGAACAAATACGCTCGGCAGGAGGAGAAAGCGTTGTACTTGCAACAATAAAAGAGCTTGAACTGGAAAACAAATTGGAGTCATTGGGTTTCAATCGGCCCAACATCGAAGCTGCCATCGGCGTGATCACCGCCCGGATACTGGCTCCCACATCTGAGCACACAACACATATCTGGCTTCAAAATGAAACCTCCCTTGACGATTTGATGGATACCAGCTTTGACTCCCTTTCCCAGGACAGGGTCTACAAAGTCTCTGACATGTTGCTCAAACACAAGGACGCTATTGAAACCCATCTGATAAACCGGGAAAGACACCTTTTCAACCTCGATGAGAAAATACTTCTCTATGACCTAACAAATACCTTTTTTGAAGGAAGCGGCAAATACAATCAAAAAGCCCGTTTCGGTGTTTCCAAGGAAAAGCGAGCCGACTGCCCGCTGGTAACCCTTGCGCTGTTGATGGATTCCGATGGTTTCCCCAAGAAAAGCAAGATATTTGAAGGCAACATCAGTGAGGCCGGCACATTTGAGAATATTCTGCCGGCCGTATCCACAACGGATAAGAAACCGATCATCGTTACCGATGCCGGGATAGGAACTCAGAAGAACATTCAGTGGATGTCTGAAAACCAATACGACTATATTGTCGTATCCCGAAAACTTGATATTGCCGCCGATATGCAGATGGTCAAAGTCCGAGAGGATGATCGAAGACTCATTTGTGCCTGCATCCGGATGAACAGTTCCGGAGAAACACAAGTATACTGTCATTCCACAGCCAAAGAGATCAAGGAGAGTGGAATCAAGAACCGCTTCGAAAAACGTTTTGAAGATAAGTTGACAGATGTGGCAAAGGCACTTCATAAAAAGCACGGAACGAAGAAATACGAAAAGGTGCTGGAGAAAATCGGAAGGCTGAAGGAGAAATATCGTCGTGTCGCCCGTCGCTATGAAATCACGGTTGAGACAGAAGACGGTTCCGGAAATGTATCGAACATCAACTGGAAAATGAAGCAGGTTGATGACACGAGCGGATATTATGTGCTTCGATCCAGCCTGACCGACAAAAATGAAACAGAAATATTTGACATTTTCAACATGCTTCTTGATCTGGAGGACGCTTTCCGTTCGATGAAGTCCGAGCTCGGTCTCAGGCCGGTGCATCATCAAAGTGAATATCGCTGTGACGGCCATCTGTTTATAACTGTTCTTGCATACCATGTTCTTCATTCGATTCGTTTAAAGCTCAAGCTGCACGGCATAACGCATAGCTGGTCGACTATCCGCAGCAGACTTTCTTCTCACTTTAGAGTGACAACTTCCATGAAGCGTTCGGACGGCAGGATGCTTTTTATTCGAAAAACCGCCAAGCCCGAAGACTGCCATATCAAAATTTACGATGCACTTAGTCTCCCCCACCGGCCAGGAAAAATCAGCAAAATAATCCTCTGACAAGTATCCGGTCGTTTCTCTGCCTTCACTCACCACAAAAAAAATCTGTAGTGCCTAAAAACTGTTTGATACTACCTTAACATGCTGATATCACTTATGAAATTTTTTATGCCCATGAAGTTTGGTTAAGGCTGGACAAAATCGGCTTCTGTGCATATTTATTTTGCACTCTCAAGGCTTATTTCTGCTTTTTACGTGAGCACATCATCTGTTTGTTTCATATGTTTTCGAGCGTTTTGTTTAACGCCTGATAAATGGCTTCAACTGCCATGTCCGTCTCTTTTTCAGAGATAATGAAAGGAGGGCCAAGCATGATGGCATCCCCTCTTCCTTTTGTAAAGCCAGTGCATTGATAAACAATTACACCCATGTCCATGAGGCAGGCGGCAATTTTTTCTGTAATTTTTTCCTTGCTGGAAAATGGCTCAAGGTTTTTTTTGTCACGCACCACTTCCACTGCCCACATCAGACCTATGCCCCTGATCTGGGCAACATTCGGATGATCTGAAAGCAACTCAAGTCTTTTTTCAAGATAGTTGCCCATCCTTTGTGCCCGTTCAACAAGATTTTCATTTTCGATTATCCTGATAACTGAGAGAGCTGCTGATGCTGCAACCGCATGGTGGGAAAATGTATGGCCATGGATGAAATTGCCGGTTTTTTCTCTTATAATTTCAACATGATCCCTTCTGCATCCAACTGCTGAAATGGGTGCATAACCACCGTTTAAGCCTTTTCCCAGGACAACCATGTCAGGAGACACGCTATAATGATCCAGTCCAAGCCATTTTCCTGTCCTTCCGACACCGCACATGATTTCATCCAGAATCAGGAGAATTCCGTAACGATTACAGATTTCCCGGATTATCTCATAATATTCCGCAGGAGGCACAACAGCACCGATTGTCGAGCCTAAAACGGTTTCAGCAAGAAATGCCGAAATTGAATTCTGACCCTCATTACAAATGGCTTCTTCCAGTACTGTTGCGCAGCGGATGCCACATCCCGGATAAGAGAGTCCGAAATGACATCTTAGGCAGTAAGGGGGGGGAATGTGTATGGAATGAGATAGAAGGGGGAGAAAAGGGCCTCGCATCGACGGCTTTCCTGTTACGGATAAAGCTCCTAAAGTTGACCCGTGATATGACTGCCAGCGTGTTATTACCCTGTATCTGCCCGTTTGGCCACATGCAACCTGAATCTGCCTGGAAAGCTTAATGGCCGTTTCAATGGCCTCGCAGCCGCTGGAGCAAAAATAAACCCTGTTTATTCCTTCGGGAAAATGGACTGTAAGCCTTTCTGCAAGATTTTCTATAGGGTCGGATGTAAACATTGGCCCATGGACATAAGCCAGTTTTTTTGCCTGCTCATAAATGGCATCAGCAACCTCTTGTCTTCCATGGCCTACATTCACACAAATCGGTCCGCCACTGGCATCCAGATATTTTTTTCCGGTTTCATCATAAATCCATACCCCTTCAGCCTTGACAGCCTTCGGCAGGAGCCTGTCTATTCTGCGATGAAATACTGCACTTTCTTTCACTGCAAACGCTTCCTTTCTTCAAACTTTGCCTCAATGTAACAAGAGATGTTTCTGTATACTTCTTCATCTCAATATTTTTAACCGGAACTAAAAAAAGCCACCTACTGCCTCTGACTACTAACACGATCAACTGCTGCAATCAATATCAACCTGGCGCACGATGGAATTCCTGTATGCAAGAAAACTTATGGTATCAATCCATCTCATTTGACATTTCCACCTGTTTTAACCTATAGTCAGACAAATACCAAGAAGGATAGCCTGTAGGATCTTGAGGCAGCAAAAAGGTGCCATGCGCAATTACCAACAGCTTAATGCCGAAACGCATGAACAGATACAAACAGTCTTTTTAGTCCCACCCTTACCGGTCACAGTATGAATGAATTAGAAAAATCACAGATAAAAGCTTTCAATGAAAAATTGGCAAATGAGATAAGGATTCGCCTTGTAACGACTCTGGATGAGAGAAGCAATCAGTTTGCTGATTTTTGCGTTCAATTACAGCAGCTTGCCCCTAAGATTCATATCTCCCATGAAAAAGATGATACAAGAAACCCTCCGGAGATCAGAATTCATCCCAGAATACGCTATCAGGCACTTCCTCTTGGCACAAAACTAGTTCCTTTTCTGGACGGATTATTGCTTCTTTTGAATGACACGGCTCCTCACATAACCCCTTCTGTTAAACCGCTTATTGATGAATTAGCCATTCCAGCGGAGTCAAGACTCTATATTGCTGGGCAATGCCCGTTTTGCCCTGTAGCTTTTGGCAGTCTATTACCATTGGCTGCCGCAAGTCCATGGATACAGTTAACTGTCGTTGATTCAGAGCTTTTCACAGAAAAGGCTTTGAAAGATGGGATTAAAGCTGTTCCAACGCTTATTCTCGACAAACATTTGCGCTGGACAGGAACATTGAATCTGAAGGAAATAGTCTCATCCATGATTCACAGAGAGCCTTCAAAACTTGAAGCAGAAAGCCTCATTAACATGATTGAAAATGGGAATGCAGGCCTTCTGGCAAAAATGATGCTTGAAAAGAACATGATTTTCCCTGCGCTTGCGGATTTGGCTGTTCATCCGAAATGGCCGGTAAGACTAGGCGCCATGGTTGTTCTCGAAACTATTGCAGATGAAAGACCAGTACTTGCACAAAAAATGGTTCCTGTCCTCTGGGATCATTTCGATTCAGCCGATAACAAGGCAAAAGGTGACATTCTCTATATTATTGGTGAAATAGATGATGGAAGTTCTTCAGGCAGGATTGCGGATATCTTGAATGGTGATTATGATTCTGAAATAATGGAAGCTGCTGAAGAAGCAATAGAGAAACAAAACAATAAAGAACTTGAATGCGGGAATAGAAATGCCGTTTGAAAGTCATCCAGGACTCCCAGGGAAAGTATATCTACCTGTTTTTGTTCCTGAAAAATTAAAAAAACGTCCATGTAAAGACTGTTTTTCATGTCAGAACTGCACAGATGACCGTTGCAAGCTCTGCCGAGATGAGACAGGCTCTACACTGGATGAAAACGCAAGGAGAGATTTTTTATGCCGGAAATATACGACCTGATAATTGTCGGCGGAGGCCCTGGGGGTTTTACAGCAGGAATCTATTCAATCAGGGCGGCCATGAAAACCATTTTGATAGAAAAAGGTGCTCCAGGCGGCCAGATGACAATGTCCGGTGAAATTGAAAATTATCCTGGATTTGAGCACATCGGAGGCCCTGAGCTCTCGATGAAGTTTTATAATCATGCCCTGACTTATGGGTTGGAGACCATTTTTCAGGAAGTTACCGAAATTGAACCTGGACTTGAATACCACAGCGTGCGAATAGGCGATGGTTCTGTGTTAAAGTCTTATGCTGTGATAATAGGGACAGGAGGAACTCCACGAAAGCTGAAAATTCCCGGGGAAGAGGAATTCTATGGCAGGGGCGTATCCTACTGCGCTGTGTGTGACGGTTTTTTCTTCAGGAACAAGACTGTCGTAGTAATTGGTGGCGGAGACAGCGCTGCCGAAGAATCGCTTTATCTTGCCAAGCTTGCCAAACAGGTCTATATTGTTCATAGAAGAGATGCTCTAAGGGCAAGCAAAATCCTGCAGCAGAGAATAAAGGCTGAATGCAGGATAGAGGTTCTCTGGAATTCGGTTCCTGTTTCAATAAAGGCAAATGAAAATGGTGTTTCAGCCATAGAATTGCAAAATGTAATTACAAAAGAAAATAAGGATATTTCAACTGACGGGGTCTTTATATTCGTGGGCTTCAATCCCAACAACCAGCTTGTACCTGCAGGAATCAAGATGAATGCGGACGGTTATGTTGTGACAGACGAGAAATGCGAAACAAATATCCCAGGAATTTACGTGATTGGAGATCTTAGACAAAAATATGCAAGACAGATAGTAGTTGCTGCATCAGACGGTTGCACTGCTGCTCTTGCTGCTGCCCATTACGTGGAAAGTAAAAAAGCGCTTCAAACTGATTCATGCCGGCTAATTTAAATGAGTACTTGGAACTTGCAGACATGACGTTTATAAAGGCCTGAGATGAGATATAATCCTATTGACCCGTCCCTGTTCATTGAAAACCGCAATAAGCTGAAAGCACTCCTGAAGCCTGATTCCATTGCAGTGTTCTGCTCAAATGATACTATGCCGACAAGTGCTGACGGCAAATTTTCCTATGTTCAGCATTCAGACATATTTTATCTCTCTGGAATAGATCAGGAAGAAACCATTCTATTGATATGCCCTGATGCGGAAGAAGAAAAACACCGTGAAATCCTTTTTACCCGCGAAACAAACGAAAAGATTGCTATCTGGGAAGGGCCCAAAAACACGAAGAAAAATGCTACTGAAATATCAGGCATTCAAACTGTTTACTGGACTAGTGAATTTGAAGCCATATTCAGAACTCTCACCATTGAATCGAAAAACATATATTTAAATTCGAATGAACACCTGAGAGCCGAAGTGGTTGTGGAAAGCAGGGAAGCCAGGTTTTTAAAATGGTGTATGGCACAATACCCCCTTCATCATTATGAACGGCTGGCACCGGTCATGCACTTTCTACGGGCAGTTAAGTCGTCGGTAGAAATTTCACTGATTCAGCAAGCCTGCAGGATCACTGAAAAGGCTTTCAGAAGGCTCTTGACCTTCATCAGGCCAGGGGTATGGGAATTTGAAGTCGAGGCCGAAATAATACATGAATTTCTGAAAAACAGATCCCGCGCAATGGCATTTCAGCCCATAATTGCATCAGGAGCAAGGGCATGCATTCTTCACTATGAAAAAAACGACAACCAGTGCCAGGATGGAGATTTGCTTCTCATGGATTTTGGCGCTGAGTACGCAGGCTATACATCTGATCTGACGCGTACAGTTCCTGTGAACGGCCTGTTTAATAACCGCCAAAAAGCTGTTTATAATGCTGTTCTTTCAGTACTCAAGGGAGCAGTTAACATGCTTGTTCCGGGTAAAACCCTTGCAGAATATCACAAGGCCGTGGGGCATCTCATGGAAAAAGAGCTGGTCGATCTCGGGCTTATTACAATGAAAGACATTCATGACCAGCCAGAAGACGCTCCTGTATACAAGAAATATTTCATGCACGGCACCTCTCACCATATAGGAATAAACGTGCATGATTATGGATCAAGACATCGCTTGTTTGAACCTGGCATGGTCTTTACTGTTGAGCCAGGAATTTATATCCCTGATGAAGGCATAGGAATCAGGTTGGAAAATGAAGTCGTGATAACTCTTGATGGCCCTTTCGATCTTATGAAAGACATACCTATAGAAGCTGAAGAAATAGAAATGCTCATGGCCGGGTAGTTTCAAAAAAATATCAGCCATTAGGATTTTCGTAAAAAACATAATTTGTCGAATAATCGCTTATTTCAAAATAGACTTTTTTCTCTCCTGGATCTGCGATATAATTCTGGTTCTTGTCGAGGATACCATAGCCAAACCGATAAGGCCTGGCTATTGTTTCCTTTGTGCCATAAGCTGTTGAAAGCTTATCAACATAAATGAAGCGTTTAACAAGTTGTTCACCGGCATAAACATCCAGAACCCCGTTGGTTCCGGTCCAATTCTGTATGTTTCTGCCAATTTGATTCTGAGTCTCCTGAGTACAGCCCATAAAAAGTACAAAAAATATCATCATGAGGTAATTTTTCATTTGTTTCTCCAGTTTGTAAAAAATCATTGTATCATAATGTAACTTAAGGATTCTATTCAATTTAATCTCATTTGTCAAAGCTACAAAACAAAAATATGATGAATCAATCGAAAAAACAACATTCCAGAACCCATGAAAGGAAACTTAAGCAATTACAGAAACAGCCTTTGTCAGTTGAAAAAGCAATTGAAGAATTGCATAAACAGCGCAGAACAGCCCTGTCCATGCCGCCTGAAAAAGTCGTCGATTTTATACTAAATTCAAGGCAGCCGGCAGCCCTTGTTCATTCCATTTCCGAAATCGACCTCTATTTATTGATGAAAGACATAGGCGTTGAAGACTCGTTTGAAGTCCTGTCGCTTGCTTCAAATTCTCAATGGGAATTTTTCCTGGACATGGCTGTCTGGAAACGTGACAGAATTGAAATGGGCTCTTTGACAAGATGGTTGAATTTAAGGTTTCTGGCTGATCCTGAGCGCTTTATAAAATGGGTTCTGACTGAACAAACTGAATTTTTCGAATTGTATCTGTTTAAAAATATCCAGCTCAGAGTGCTGGAGGCAGACGAAGAACCCGCAGATATTCCAGACTCATTCATGACCATTGACAATGCTCTTTTTTATAGCTTCCTGCCGGATTCAGAGCTTATGTACCCATCCGAAGGAGAAGAAGCCGATGAGTCTGGCTCGAATGAAAATCGCTATAGCTTCATTACCCAATTTTTAGAAAAACTTTATTCATATGACCCCATACAGTATCAGAATGTTATGCTCGAAACCCAGAGCATTCTTGCTGCTGAAGCTGAAGAAGAAGCTAACAGGCTCCGCACTGTAAGACTTGCTGAAAAAGGGTTTCTTCCATTCGATGAGGCAATTGGTGTTTATCAGCCCTTGAGGCCTGACTCCATTCCTGAGCGAATTGTTTCAACAAAAATAACCAAGGGCTTCATTCATCCTTCTCAGGCATATGCTTCGGCAATGATGTCCCATGACAGCCTTTTTAACCGCTCACTGAAAGCCTTGAAAAATGATGACATATTAGCTGAAATTGAAGCGGAGTTTGCCTTCCTCGCCAACCAACTTGTAGTTGCAGACCAGATAAAGGTCGAATCCAGGACAGACATTGAAAAAATTGTCAAAAAAACCATAGGTTATCTCACTATAGGCATAGAACGTCTGTCAAAAGGACAAGACGATGTTTCCAGTCACGCATCAGTGATTCGCACGAAGATGCTGTCAGGCATATTCAGGGTTGGATTCGGTGCAGCTCTTGAGCTTAAGACCAGGGCAATGAAGTGGGTTAAGGAAAGCTGGTTTTCTTCAGTAAAATTGCCATTAAGCTTTTGGACAGAAGAATGGGTTGGCCTTATAGGTGGTCTTCTGATCAAAAAACCCTTGTTTTTTGACAATTACAAGACAGGCTCTCTGTACAGAGAGTTCCGTTCTCTTGATGATATTGAAAAAACCGGAAACATTCTGGAGCAGATCATTGTGATGGACTGGATTCTGGGGCTGATGGGCAATGATCTTACCCTCTTCCTGAAGTCTGCTCATTCAAGGCCGATGCTTTCCTACAAAAAACTGATTCTTACAAGGTGGGCACAGACCCACTTGAGGCTTTCAGCAGAAAACCTTCCGATTCCCATGAATGATTTCATCCTGTTTTTTCGGGAACTCTTCAAAAACGCTGAAGAACCGGCTTGTGCAAGAAAGGTAGACATAAAGATGAAATCTTCATTTTTATTCTGGCTTTCAGAAAAAACAGGACTCTCTTCAAAAGAACTTACTGCAAGATCAGGACAGGAGTTTGAAAGGCTTTTTTCAGAACTTGAAGATGAGCTTGGAAGGGTTGATGAACAAAATCTCGACCCGCAATATATTCATTTGTTCATTGTTGTATAACCCAGTAAAAAGTCAAAATTTACAAGGTGTTGCAAAAAAGTCTTGGTGCTGCCATCGTTTCAGGATCATAGCAGTTCCTTGCTAATGGTGTTAAATAAATTAATTTTCCTGATGAAGCTTTCCCTTTCAAACGATATTCTTCTATAACCCTGAAGCATCATGACTTCCATTGGCATGTTTTTGGTATAGTGATCCTGTCTTTCAGAGGCATCAAGGATATGGATCAGCCTCTGTCTTTCAGATTCGAGTGCCTGCAGGGTATCTGATTCAGGATGAGGGTTTGTCATAAATTCAAGTGCTGCACTCAGATACTCAAGGAAATTGTTTTTTTCTGAACTCATTTTTTCAATTATTTTCAATAAAAACAAGATATTTTTCTCATTTTGAATCCATCTCGAAGTTCTGATGCTTACCTTGCACCTCGTTTTAAGGGGATCATCTGTAAAAATGAAAAGAGCTTCAGTAATCCTTGAATCCGTTTTACGGCAGATGTTTAACCTGGAAACAAAAGACAGGATGGTTTCATCAGGAATCGGAACAAGAAAGCCTGCTGAACCTGGAAAATAAAGAAAAGCTTTCAACTCAAGATTTATCAGCCTATTGCAAATCATTTCCTCTTCTTTTTTCCCGGGATTGCAGGCTTCAATCATTTCTTCAATAAAAGCCTGGAACCCTTCATCAGGAAACAAGATGAGCTCCAGCACTGTGGCACTTTCACTCGTGTTCTGATCCAGAAGATATTTTCTCATCTCTTCAGGTGAATCATAACCTGTATAAGATATAAGACGAGAAAATGTTTCCGCGGTGATTGAAACTTTGCTGCAAAGCCTTTCTTTTATGGCTTCTTCAAGCATAAAACAATTGGAATAAGGATTCATATGGAAACTTGTCGAACCTGGCCAGATTCATATCGACATCAATTGCGCCAAGTGTTTTTGGCTGAAGTGCTGTGTAAACTTCTTTTCATGCAAAAGTGGCTTGACTGTACTGCTCCGCAAGTTATGATTGTATCGGCATTTTCTGTCATGGAATCAGCAGGAAAAAACTCCAGTTTACCTGCCCGTTTTCTCTATCTATATTCTTATTATAGCTTCGATTTCTATATCAGCGTTCTTGGGCAGTCCAGCCACCTGCAAGGTTGACCTGGCAGGCAGGTTCTCAGGAAAATACTGAGCATATACTTTATTGACAGAGACGAAATCTTCCATGCTTTTTAAAAATATGGTTACCTTGACAGCCCTGTTAAGGCTGGTTCCTGCGGCTTCAGCAATGGCTTTTATATTTTTCAGACACTGGTGTGCTCTTTCTTCTATGCCGCCTTCGACAAAATTTCCTGTTTCAGGGTTCAGTGGCAGTTGGCCGGAAATAAAAAGAAGATTTTCAGTTACAACACCCTGGGAATAAGGCCCGATAGCAGCAGGGGCTTTTGGAGTTGAAACAGATTTGAGTGAATCTTTTGTTGACATAAGCAAATGTCCTAAGTGTTTTATATTTTATGTGGATTTGCAACATCGTGAATTACCACCTCGAACCATCAACCAAAAAATTTTAGCATGTATATTCAACCACTATTCCTCATATGAAATCAAAACAACTTCTGCTGCCCCCTGCCTGAGAGGAACCAGTGCCTGATAAGCAGATGACGAATGCCAGTTATTGATTGCTTCAGTGCTTGGAAATCTGATAACAACCGTGTCAGTGTGAGTATGTTCACCAGCAAGGACTGAAACCATTTTGCCGCGCATAAGCAATTCTGCGCCCCATGGTGCCAGAGTTGCAGGAACCTGGCTGCGGTACTCAGCCCATTTTTCAGGGTTTTTCACCGTAATGTGTCCGATAATGAAAGAATTACTCATTTTTCTATATCCCCTCTCAGGATTAACCCGAGATTTCCAAATCAATACTGCTGCTTCCGATACTGTCATCTCGGGTTTCACGGCGCTTTCTCCTTTTATGGAAGGTTTATGGGGATAAACCCTTCTAAAGGAAAACCGCCTTTTTTTCTACCTGTTTGCTTTCAAAATTTATACAAAATTTATACACTACCTGATATCACAAGACTTGGCGGACCTGATTCATCAGTTTTAGTTTTGGGTAAGATTTCAATTTTTGTTGCAGGGTTTCAATGGTATTGGATAATAAACTGCAAACATGGAAAATTCAACCCATTATTTTCCATGCTTATTTGTTTAATTAATGGCATAAGTGGAAAATAATCTATGGTATATAGGCAATGCCATGGAATATTGTCCATGTATCGACACTGTTAAACCCGATAATAAACGGAGGGTTCATAAATATGCAGGCAAAAGAAACAAAACTGCAAGACATAATTGAAGGAACAAAACAATATGTCATCCCCCTTTTCCAGCGAACGTATAGCTGGACAAACAAGGAGTGGGATATTTTATGGAAAGACCTCCTTGTAATGGTCAAGTAAAAACGGACACCGTTCAGGCTGTAAAGCGGCACTGTTCTTTTTCATATTCAAATGGGGTTTTATACCCCAGGGTCGAATGTAGCCAAAAGGCATTGTAATAGGTGATATAATCAATTATCTCAATCCGGGCTGATCTTCTATTGACAAAACGATAATCAGATACTCTCTCAGGTTTAAGGTTCCGAAAGAATCGTTCTTGTTGGAGCATTATCCCAGCAGTCACCTTTTCGACTCATGCTTGGTTCCATACCAAAAGCTTTGAGCAATTTCTGATATTCATGGCAGGCATATTGGCTTCCCCGCGATCCGAATGAGTATTCCAGAGCAAATCGGCCGGTGATTCCATTCTAATCCGGCCACCCATTCCATTTTATTCCGGCCACTGATTCC
>JBBIWB010000059.1:0-13869 GCA_037439445.1 Desulfobacteraceae bacterium
TCAGGAATAAAGAAGAAGAAATGATACCAAGCCTCTGAAGAACAGTTTTGCGGTGCTTTCTGGATGCTGTCAGCAAAAAAATAACGCAAGGTGATGCCAGGACAAGTACAAACAACAATATGAGATTATAGGCCAGGATCAATTAAAACGGTTCCCCTGAAACAATTGGCTGCAATTGCAACCAAACTCATTTTTTTATGAGCCCATCACGTTTGAAGGTTTCGTAGAAACTAAAAAAAACCAATCAGCAACATCATGCCTTCAAAGGCTGGTACAAAGACTTCTATCATCTTTATGTCATTTTAGTACCGAACAGAAATTATAACAAGCCTTAAATCCGCCGGAAAAATAATCGATATGAGTCAGTCCCAGAAAGTCAAGCAGGTAGGCTTGACCCCTGGAGTGCATCAAGTTATATCTTGACTTATAATCTCTTTTTAACTAAGCACAAAAAGATACATTCGCTTTTAATCAAGATAGCTAATCTGTAGAAGCCACAGAAAAAAACGATGTAATTTTATCGTTATAAATTCAGATTGTTACCTGTCGATAAAAAGATGGTGCAATCGACGGGGCGAAGCTATGTAATTTTTTCCAGGGTGGCGACATATAGTTTTTTTTAAGAAGACAACTTTTATTTGCGAAAGTCAACTGTATGGATTTAAAAAACGAAATGGATATCAGGGAAATTTCACTGCAACCCGGGTCTCAGCCTAAGGAAAACACACCCGTAAAACATGCTGAAGACGATGAAATCAACCTTCTGGATTTTTTTATAGTGCTTCTAAAGCACAAAATGATGATCCTTGCTGTCGTTGCCATCGCTAGCGTTGCGTCTGTGGCGGTTGCTGTTCATTTGCCGAATATCTACCGATCCGAAAGTACTATTGCTCCCAGCGCTCAGGAAAAGGGTGCAGGCGGATTAGCCGCTTTGGGTGGATTTGGTGCCATGATAGCAGCCGAGGCAGGAATAACAGCTTCTGGTTCTCTGGAACAGTTTGAGGTTGTCCTTAAAAGCTGGGAGCTGACTAATTCCATCATTAAAAAACATGACCTTTTGCCAGTGCTGTTTGAGGATTCCTGGGACACTGAAAAAAAGAAGTGGAACAAAGATCCTCCAAAATATGAAGATTCCTACAAGAAAATGCATGGACTCTTAAAAATAACAGCGGACAAGAAGAAGAATGTAATTAAAATAAGTTTTGAATCAAAAAACCCTAAAATTGCCCAGAATATTGTTAATTATTACATTGTTGGCCTCAGTGAATTTCTCAGGGAGCAGATACTTTCAGACGCTTCCGCCCATAAGACACAGCTTGCAGAACAGCTTGCCATAACTTCAGACCCTCTCCTTAGAAACAGGCTTTATGATCTTATGGCAAAACAGATTGAAAAAGAGACCCTTGCGAAGGTTCAGAAATATTACAGTTTCACCGTAATTGACCCTGCCTTTGTTCCCGAGATGAAATTTAAGCCAAGGCGTGCTATGATATGCGTCATTTCTGTAGTTGTTGCCTCTTTTATTGCTGTTTTTTTAGCCTTTGTTCTGGAATATGTCAATAATCTGAAAACCCGTGAAAATCCAGAGCGTATTGCAAATATCCGGAAATATCTTCGTTTCAAAAGCTCTTAATAGGCTGGCGATATTCAACACCAAATCGAATGGGACTTGTAATGGTAAAATTAAAGAGATTCGCAAGAAAAAAAAACTATGCCTTGCTGCTTCTTACCGGCGCAGTATTTATTTTTAGCCTGTTTTTAATTCCCAGGATTGTATTGTCACAGTCAACGAGTGTACAGACATCAGCATTACCGATATCCCCGCAATTGACGATAGAGCAGGCCGAAGCTGCAAAGGCTCTTACACCAGCCCATCAGGAGGCTGTTATGCAGGAACTTCGAAGGACAGGAGGCCAGCTTACCCCAGGTGCAATAGATGCCATAAGGGCAAGGCCCGAATTCCAGGGGCTTTCGCCTGAAGAAATATCCAAAGGAATGGAGCTTTTACAGCAACAAAAAGATGCCAGGAATGAGGCGGAAAAGGCTAAAGGATCGGAGATAAAAGGGGCTGAACGCGAGAAGGAAACATTGGCCACCAAAACAGTGATTGGTGACTTTCCGAAAGGTGAAACTCTTTTTGTACGAGCTCAAACCCAAGGGAAGTATCAAGACATTTCTCTTGATCTTAAGCCTTTTGGCCATGATTTTTTCAGGGATTCAGCAGTTAAGGTCATAACCCAGCGCAGTGATATACCTGTTCCTGTCAATTATGTTGTCGGACCTGGTGATGAGGTAAAAATTGTGCTTTGGGGCCGTGTCAACGCATCTTATTCCATTCCGGTGGACAGAGACGGGAAGGTCAATATTCCAAACATAGGTCCCTTGACCGTGGCAGGAATGACTTTTGAACAGATGGCCGGGAATCTCATCAAACAGGCTGAACAAATGACTGGAACCAGTGTGGATATCTCTATGGGAGCCCTTCGAACTATTCCAGTATTCATTTTAGGTGAAGTAAGGCGCCCTGGTGCATACACCATAGGATCTCTTTCCACCATCACAGATGCTCTCCTTCTTGCAGGCGGCCCATCAGAAATCGGTACCATGCGCAATGTGCAATTGAAACGCAATAACAAAACCATACAGACCTTTGATCTTTATGATCTGCTCTTAAAAGGAGACAAGTCAAGAGATGTCATTCTCAGTGAAGGGGATATTGTCTTTGTGCCTATTATCGGCCCTTATGTAGGAATAGCAGGAAACATTAAACGCCCTGCCATTTATGAACTCAAGGATGATTTCACGCTTAAAAATCTCTTCGATCTTTCCGGAGGAATCATTCCCACGGCTTATACCCAGCAGATGCAGGTAGAACGAACTGTTAAAAATGAGAAAAAAATAGTAGTTGATATCAATGATAAAAATCTGAACAAAGCAAAGAATATTTATCTTCAGGATGCTGATATTGTAAAAGTATTCTCCATAGTCGATAAAAATGTGAACGTTGTGTATCTGAATGGTAATGTCAAGCGGGGTGGCAAATACGCTTTAAGACCGGGTATGCGGCTGAGTGATATTCTTAAAGATGAAAATGAACTCCTTCCGGATACCCATTTTGATTATGCTCTCATCAAGCGCCTGAAGCCACCAGTGATGGACACGGTTCTCATCCCCTTTAACCTTGGTGATCTCTTGCTTCGCAGCGACTTTTCAAGTAATTTTGAGCTTCAGCCTCAGGATCAAATCTACATCTTCAGCAGATCATTTTTCAAAGATAATCCTTTTTTCACTGTAAGCGGTGAAGTCCGCAAAGCCGGAAAATTTGAGCTTTTGCAAAACTTAAGGGTAAAAGATGCTGTTCTGGCTGCTGGAAACATTACAAAGGACGCCTATCTTAAAAAAGGCCAGATAATCAGGGTAAACAGGCAGAAAGAATACAGCACGATCTATTTTGAAGTCGCCAGGGCAATGAATGATGATCCTGAAGAAAATGTTCTCTTGCAGGAAGACGACCATGTTATTATACACTCGGTCTGGGAGAAAATCCCCAAAAAGAGAGTGACTATTGAAGGAGAGGTACTAAATCCGGGATCTTACCAACTTACTGAGCAGATGACCATTAATGATATTGTCTTCAAGGCAGGCAATGTCCTGGAGTCAGCTTACCTTGACGATGTTGAAATTGTGTCCAGGAGAACTGATTCAGAAAACAGAGTCAGTTTGACCAGAAAAAACATTAATCTAAAAAAATCGCTGGCAGGAGAGACTGAACATAATCTCGTACTTTTTCCTCATGATCACATTATCATAAGAAAAATACCTGACTGGGGGCGTGTTGAGTTCGTTACACTGACCGGGGAATTTCTTTTCCCAGGTCGCTACATCATAAAAAAAGGTGAAACGCTTTCCTCTGTTTTGGAAAGGGCAGGGGGGTTTAGCGCAAATGCCTATCTGCGGGGAGCAGTTTTTACAAGAGGATCTGTGCGGGAAATGCAACAGAAGGTCATATTCGAGATGGCAGACAGATTGGAGAAGGAACTACTTTCGGCATCAGCCAATATTGGTACGGCAGCAAGTAAAGAAGAAATTGAGGCCAAAAAAGCAGATCTCTTGCAAAAGCAGAAATTTGTCGAGTCTCTCAGGCAGCTAAAGGCCACAGGCCGGATGACTGTTCACCTTTCCCGGGTTGAACACCTTAAAGGCAAAGAATACGATATAGAGCTTAACGATGGGGATACAATCTTTGTGCCTACTAAAAACAACATAATCAACGTTATGGGTGCAGTCATGGCACAGGGAACTCATGTATATACAGAAAAAAAGAAATACCAGGATTTCATAAATGAATCCGGAGGCTATGCCGATTCTGCTGACAAGCCCAATGTTTTTATCCTGAAGGTTGACGGCTCGGCCCGTAAACTCGACCGTGGCGGTTTGATGAACTGGGACTTCAGTTGGGTGAGCTGGGATCCCAGCAACCCTGAAGTAAGGATTAAAGAAATTGAACCTGGTGATACCATCGTGGTACCCGTCAAGACTGAGCATATAGCATGGCTCAGGGAATTTAAAGACATTACCCAGATTCTCATGAATACAGCAGTTACTGCTGGAATTGTCCTGAAGCTGTTCTAATGTTTTTTCTGTCTTGCCCTATGAATTTCAGAGCCGGAAATATCTTATTGACATTTCGGTCAACTTGGGTAGTATGAGAAAAATCTATAGATCTTCAACAACTTAATTTATAAGCAAAAGGAGACTGCTATGAGAAATTTAAGAAAATTTGCCTTAAGCTTGTTAGTGTTGTCATTTCTGACATTTACTATCCCAATGAATGTCTCAGCTCAGGCTGGGGCCGCCGGGGCAGGTGCAGCAGCAGGTGCTGCGGCAGGTACTGCTGCTGCTGCGGGGATTACAGCAGGCACTATTGGTGCCGTTGTCTTTGTTGCAGGAGTTGTGGGAGTCGTTGCTTCCGTAGCTACAAGCGGCACGACTACAACCCCTCAACATCACAAATAAAATTGATGAACTCGTAAAAAGTCAATATTCGGACGGCTTTGTAAAAAGGCCGCAGGCAAGGCGCACAAATCCTGAGGAATGAGGCGTACTTAATGGTACGCCGCAATGACGAAGGATGCAGCGAAACGTAGCATCCGGCCTTTTTACGATGCCGTCAAAATTCATTTGGCATTGTTTTTTGGGGCTCTCATCTCCATATTGTCCACCGTGCTCTTCTCCACATAGATGTTGTCCTTAACATTCAGCGGTTAAGGACAACAGTTTAATTTATGAAATTTCAATTCAGACAAACCTATCAAATTAAAGCATCTGCTGCAATCTTTTGCATGCTTCTTAACCTGTTGCCAGGCTTTTATTCCATTACCTTTGCTGCCGATGAAGGGGATAATGCCGATATATTTGCTGCCGCTGAATCTTTTTTCAACAATATGAGAAAGAGCGATTATCCATCTATCTGGTCAGGTTTGACAGTCGAATCAAGGGCAAGGATTGTCAGGAATGTTCATAAAGAGATGAGAAAGGCAGGGATCGGTGAATATACGGATGAAAGGATTCGGAATGATTTTGAAACTAACGGGGAAATTTCAAACGCTTATTGGAGAGGCTACCTTGTCCAGTTTGATCCGAAGACCATATTGGAGGAGAGCAGGTGGACGATGGGGCAGGTGAAGAAAGACCGCGCAGAGATCATCATTCGCTACAGAAAATCACAGCACGATGCAATACTGAAGATGTACCTCCAAGAAGGCCTGTGGAAAGTAGGCCTTGAGGAAACTTTCTACACGAGGCGAAGTTGGTGGTAAAAAGGAATGTCATTTTCCACAATGATTATTTGTAAATCAGTAATTGCAATCGCAATAATTTGTCTTCGATCCGGCTTTGCAATCACGAAAAAATCGGGATTTATTTATTTATTTTTTGTTTTCCTCTTTCTGCCTGCTATTCTTAGCCCTGAGTCCGCAAATGCTGATCAGTTTGCTGATGTTTCAAACTGGGGCGGGACAGGTTTGCTGGAAACTCCGAATGCACGAGTCCTTCAGGAGGGACAGATGCGTGCTGGAATGGGACAGGTCGATCCCTACCGGTTTTACTACATGGCTGTCAGCCCTTTGAAGAGATTTGAGGTTGGGCTGAGACTCACTGAGGTTCTGGGTGTTCCGGCACTTTCGGCTAATTATGGGAATACCAAGGATAAAGCCTTGGACTTCAAATACCAGTTTCTGCCCGAGTCAAAATGGCTGCCTGCACTTGCCTTAGGGATTATGGACTCACATGGTACAAGGAAATATCCAGCACAATATATAGCAGCCAGCAAAAAGATATCTCTTTTTGATTTTACGGTCGGTTTTGGGAACGGTCGATTCGGAAAGCGGCCACTGCCAGCTAAGGGGGAAGGGCTTGGTTTGGAAATATTTTCCGATTTCAACTCATGGATTGATGAGGGACAGTTCTTCGGCGGGATTCAGTTCGCCTTTATGGATAATCTTTCAGTCCTGGCCGAGTACAGCCCGATAAAATACGAGGTGCAGAAGAACGATTCAGCTCAGGCAAAATATTTTAGAGATCCGGTTCGGTCTCCATTCAATTTCGGGCTTCGCTGGAGACCATGGAACTGGCTTTCTGCCACGTTGATGTACCAGCGGGGAGAGCAGATAGGACTGAATTTTGCCTTTAACTATGATCTTCCAAATCCTCTTATTCCCATTTACAATCACCCTTACAAGGAGATGCCTGATTACAGGCTGAATCCCTGGGAGGAACGCATTGTCAGGGGATTGGTGGCCACCGGGTTCAGAAACATAGTTATCCACAAATATATGGATGAACTTTATGTTGAAGCTGAAAACGATAAATACTATTACACTCCACGTGCCCTTGGCATGATGCTTCGGACAGTAACAGATCTGTCGCCTGCAGAGGTCAGAAGTTTCAGGCTGATACTGACAAACAACGGAATTCCTCTTGTTTCTTTTTCCTGCAGGCGCGATGATGCCGTGCTTTTTCACGGTGAGAGATTGACAGCGCAGGATTTTTTATCTGTTGCCAAAATAGACACAAAGCTTTCAGAAGGACTGACTGGCAGGAGGCATAACCCGAATTGGTGGGATTATGGATTTGCTCCGTCTCTGCGGATGTTTTTGAATGATCCTTCCGGGTTCTTTAAATATCGGTTCGGAGCCAGAGGCTGGCTTAGCGCCTATCCCTGGAAAGGAGGCACTCTGGCAATGGGCATGGAATCGTATCCTTTAAATACGGTTTCAACTTCAAATGCTCCATCGCCTACAGCAGTTCGCTCAGATATAGTACAATACCAACAGAACAATGCCGCACTTGGAATACTCCTTGGAGAGCAGATCAAAAAATTTCCACATGAGATTTATGGGAAACTGACTGCCGGCATTCTTGAGATTCAGTATACAGGCCTTGATGGTGAGGTGGCTATGCCGCTGTTGGATGGACGCTTCATGGCAGGTATTTCCGGCAGTATTGTCCAGAAGCGTGATCCGGACAATATTCTAGGATTAAAAAAGAACGATTATAAAAGCACTTACCATACGGCTTTTTTCAACCTTCGCCTGAATATTCCGGAGGCAGAGGTCTCTGTGGATTTGAAGTCCGGACAGTTTTTAGCAGGTGACCGGGGTACACTTGTAACACTATCAAAATTTTTTAATGGGGTTGTCCTTTCTGCCTGGTACAGTTTTACCGACACAAATATGTTTACAGACCCTTCCAACCGTGGTTATAACGAAAAGGGAATTTCAATCACTATCCCGCTGCGGCACTTCAAGGGAACCGACAGCAGGACTGTTTACAGTTTCGGCATTTCCCCCTGGACACGTGATGTGGCTCAGGACATCAGTCATTTCACCTCCCTCTTCGATTATATAGGACGCAATTCTCAAATTTTCCTGAAGAAGGATGCCTTGTCCGGAAACTCCACGGAGTCCGGGCTTAACTAAACTTTTATCTTAAATCCATATGCCCATGCACCCATCATCAAATTCATCACCACCCCTGCCAGGAGTTGCTGTCATCGGTTCCGGCTATTGGGGAAAAAACCTGGTCAGGAATTATCATCAGCTCGGAGCTTTGAAGCTGATCTGCGACAGGAATGACACAACACTTGGCCAGTTTCAGCAGGAATATCCAGGAATTGAGACATGTCAGGCTATTACGGATTTCATAAGCCGCGATGATATCGATGCCGTTGTAATAGCAACCCCTGCTGAAACCCACTACGGCATTGCGTGCGAAGCCTTGCTTGCAAGAAAGCATGTTTACGTTGAAAAACCTCTTGTTCTGGATGAGAAGGAAGGGACGGAGCTTATTTCCATAGCAAGCCGGCAAAAACGCATTCTCATGGTCGGGCATCTTCTTCAGTATCATCCATGCTTCATCCGCCTGAAGGAACTGATTGCAGCAGGGGAGTTAGGGCGAATCAATTATATTTATTCGCACAGGCTTAATCTCGGCAAAATCAGGCGGGAGGAAAACATACTCTGGTCTTTTGCCCCCCATGATATCTCCATGATCCTTGCCCTGTCATCAGAGCTTCCCAGTAAAATCACAGCAACGGGCGGATGCTACCTGCACAAAAAAATTGCAGATGTTACAACCACGCATTTCGAGTTTCCATCCGGACTGCAAGCTCATATTTTTGTATCCTGGCTTCATCCATTCAAGGAACAAAAACTTGTGGTTGTCGGTACCAGAAAGATGGCTGTTTTTGACGATACCCTGGCATGGGTGGACAAACTTCTTCTCTATCCCCATCAGATAAACTGGAAGAACAACATGCCTGTTCCGGTCAAGGCAGAAGCCGAGCGCACTGAAATACCAGAGGCAGAACCCCTCCGTCAGGAATGCGAACATTTCCTGCATTGCATCCGGACAGGACAAAAGCCTGTCACAGACGGCGAAGAAGGGCTTAGGGTACTAAAAGTCCTGAACCTGGCCCAGCGGTCTTTGGATGCCCAAGATTCTGTGCGGGATGAAATTCAGAAGCCTGAAGCCAGGGCCGAGAGCCCAGAGACTTTCTTTGTTCACAAAACCGCTGTCCTGGATGATGGCTGCACGATAGGAAAGGGAACAAAAATATGGCATTTTTCTCATATCCTGAAAAATTCTTCCATAGGTGAGGGCTGCAACATCGGGCAGAATGTAGTCATAGGGCCTGATGTTACATTAGGAAAACGCTGCAAGATTCAAAACAACGTCTCGATATATAAAGGTGTCACTCTTGAAGACGGAATCTTCTGCGGTCCTTCCATGGTCTTTACCAACATCTACAATCCGCGTGCAGAAATTGTCAAAATGGATCAGGTGAGGCCAACCCTGGTAAAAAGAGGCGCTACTTTAGGCGCAAACTGCACAATAGTCTGCGGCACTACAATAGGCCGGTATGCGTTCATTGGTGCTGGCAGTGTCGTCACACGCAACATTGCCGACCATGCCCTTGTTGTAGGCAATCCGGCCAGACAGATTGGCTGGGTGTGCCGTTGCGGGGAAAGACTTTCCCATGATCTGGTGTGTCTGACATGTCAAAAACAATACCAGGAAACAGAAACAGGATTGGCTGAAAAATCTCTGCCCTGAAAGACAGCAGGCCATTGTGCAGCGGTTTTTTTAAAATACCCCATCAATACTGATGGAGTCGTAAAAAGACATAATTCGGACGACTTTGTAAAAAGTTCGCAGACAAGGCGCACAAATCCTTAAGGAATGAAGCGTACTTTTGGGTACGCTGCAATGACGAAGGATGCAGTGCAACACAGTATCCGGACTTTTTACGAAGTCGTCAATACTGATTTTTTTACAGGATAAACAGGAAACAAAATGCAATTCATAGACCTTGAATCCCAACAAAAGCGGATACGTGCCGGCATAGATGCTGCCATAGCCCGTGTTCTGGATCACGGACAGTACATCATGGGACCTGAA
The DNA here is from genome assembly GCA_037439445.1 of Desulfobacteraceae bacterium. Classification (GTDB taxonomy): domain Bacteria; phylum Desulfobacterota; class Desulfobacteria; order Desulfobacterales; family Desulfatirhabdiaceae; genus JBBIWB01. The sequence goes on from JBBIWB010000059.1 coordinate 9,961, forward strand.
ATAACCGAGCTGGAAACAAAGCTTCAGGACTATTGCGGAACCAGGCACTGCATAACCTGCTCAAGCGGAACTGATGCTTTGTTGATGGCACTGATGGCGCTTGATATCGGTGCAGGTGCTGAAGTCGTAACAGTGCCATATACATGGATATCAACTGCTGAAGTGATTGCACTGCTTCGCGCCAAACCCGTTTTTGTGGATGTTCATAAAGACACGTTCAATATGGATCCGGATAAACTGGAAGCTGCTATCAACCCAAACACCAGGGCAATAATGCCGGTTGGTATCTATGGCCAGTGTGCTGATATGACAAACATAAACGAAATAGCAGGCAAACACGGGATTCCTGTCATAGAAGACGCTGCCCAGTGTTTCGGGGCAACACATCACGGCAGGAAAGCCTGCAACCTTTCCATCATCGGATGCACTTCATTTTTTCCATCCAAGCCGCTTGGCTGTTACGGTGATGGCGGGGCCATCTTTACTTCAGACGATGCCCTTGCAGACAGGATGCGCCAGATAAGAATCCATGGTCAGAAGGTCAAGCACCAGCACCCTCTGGTTGGCATCAACGGAAGGTGCGACACAATTCAGGCAGCCATTTTACTGGAGAAACTTGCCATCTTTTCAGAAGAATGCCAAAGACGCTCAGAGATCGGAAAGCGCTACAGTGATCTTCTTGCAGGTGTTTCCGACATCAAGACGCCTGTTGTTGCAAGCGGCAACACCTCAGTCTATGCCCAGTACACAATTATTTCCCCGGAAAGGGATGCGCTTGCTCAGAAGCTCAAAGCTCACGGAATCCCATCTGTTGCCTACTACACAAACCCGCTTCATCTTCAGGGCGCATTTGCAAATCTTGGACACAGGCCCGGCGATTTTCCTGTTGCAGAAAAAATCGCCTTGCAGTGCCTCAGCCTTCCAATGTCAGCCTACCTGACGCCTAACGAACAAGAAAAAGTGGCAAGGGTTATAAAGGAATAATCCCGAAGTGTTTTTCAACACAACATGGTCAACCATTACAGCGGTGATGCTGGCTGCCATTTTCATGGTCACTGCCGAGGGATACAGCTTTCAGGTTCCAAGAACTGATATTGACAAGCTGCCGATATGTGGTGAAAAAGACTACCGTAAGACAATTTACTGGTTGTGGGAAAAAAGAAAACCGGTTTATGTTAAATGGCTGGCGGAATCTTCTAAGACCCCCTATAACCTTTATAATATCCAGGCTGAGACAAACAATCTGCTGAAGTATGCAGCGCTCAGGAAAGATCATTTCCTGCTTGAAGAGCTGATACTGCTGTATTCCTTATCACTGAATACTGTGGATGAGACAGACCGGTATGCTTTTTATTACTACCCTGGCAATCCAAGACGCTCAATCCATAACCTGGGCTTAAAACACAGAATGTGGCTTGATGAAGCTGCGCCTGTCGGAGATGAATCTATTCTGGCCAGTTCACAATTTCTTTATGTTCTGTCCGAAGCCGCTGTGATAGTGTCGAAAATGCCATCTGAAGAAAAAACTCAAGCGATGAAAAACGGCATTCAGCAATTTGTTCCTTTGTTGCTGGATCATTATGTGCGCTGGATTTTCAGCAATCCAGGACCGTTTCAGGTGCGCGGTTGGGGCTGCAAAATAAACGGCAGATACGTTCAGGGCGGTATGAATCATCTGGAATTTATGGACAAAAAAAGACAAAAACTCTTAGGAGACAAGGAAAGCCCATCGTATTGCAATTCAGTAACTGATACAGATATGTGGATAATAGCAGGGATCGTAAATCTGCTTGCCGCCAGCAGATATGACAATCATTTAGTGCAGGTTTCACAAAAAAAGTTTGAAGCCTTGCTTCAGTATGCAAGGCTTGGTGTTGATTTGCTTGCAGAGCGGTTCGTTTATACTGAGCTTGTAAATTTCGATGGCATGAAAGTCGTGGGTGCACTTTTTGAACCCGGCGCCTGGGATGATCACGAAACCTTCGCCTACTCAGGATACCATGGCCATACCTTCCCGATGACAGGAAACAGCGCAGATAAAAAACAGGCAAGGGGATTGGGCATGGATTTGAGTCATGCCAGCAGGTATGTCCATGTTTTCGATGCCCTTTATCAGCATCGTCTTGTTTTAAACATGAATTTTCCTGATGAAGATTTTATGAAAAAACTGACAGCTCAATTTGTTTATGCCGCCTTTAACAAGGATTTTAAACGTCTGCTTTTTACCAATTTCATGGATGGGTCAAATGGGTGGTTCAGGGTTGGATACAGCGGCAGAACAGGCTTTGGATACGGGCCTTGGGATATGTCCATTGCTGCCCTGTATGGCGGTTATGGGTTCTGGTCGAAATACAGCAGGGATGTTGAAACAGTTTACAGGGCTCTTGTTGAAATGCTGTGCTCATCGGATTCTGAAGTGCTGAAACACATAAATGATTATTATGAAAAAAATCACTGGCATCTGTATTCCAGACCCAGAAAAATTGATTTCAGCCGGATGGAAAACAATGGATGCCAGTCTGTTTTGATCCAGTTTCTGCCTTCATTGCCTTGGATGTGAAACAGACGTTTGGTGTGAAAATAACCGATGGACTGAAGATAGGCTTATGTTGCATGGCAGCCGGAACGAATGCCCTATAAGATGAAAAAAGATCTCCTGCTCACATTTTTTACCGAACTCATGATTCTTGTCAGCGGGCTGCTCGTTTATAAATTTGCCGCAAGCCTTGTGGGGAAGGATCCCTTTTCCCAATACGCGCTGTGCAGAAGAACAATTTCATTTGTCTTGCCAGCGCTTCTGTTGGGATTGACTGTCGGTATCCCGCGATATATTGCCTTTGCAGGTTCCGGGAACCAAAATCCTGAAAAGTATTTTTTAGCAGGGATTTCTGTGCTTATTCCAAGTGTGTTTTTTTTTACACTGCTCCTGAATATTTTCAAGAGCGATTTTGCCTTTCTATTCTTTGGAAATTCAGGGTACGACAATCTAATATTTCCAATCAGCCTCATGATTGTCGGACACACGCTTCATGCTTCCTGTTATAGCTATTATCGCGGCAACCTTCTTATGGTAAGGGCAAATACCCTCCAGATATTAAATTGCGGCATTATACCGATTCTTGTTTTTATTAATCAGACGGAGATTGTCCGTATTCTGTCACTTACAGGAATTTTCCTGATCATGACGTCCACAATTGCCCTGATCCTGATCTGCAGAGGACTCGAATGGGATAAAACAGCAGCCTTGTTTCCCTGTGTCAAGGAGCTCCTGACATACGGGATACAAAGAGTGCCGGGCGACTTTGGCATGGCTGCCCTCATGTCGCTTCCGGCAATAATTACGGCACATATGGCGGGGGTTAAGGCAGCCGGCTATGTGGCTTTTGGGACAGCGTTATTGAATATGACAGGGTCATTATTCGCGCCATTCGGTCTTGTATTCTTACCCAAGGCAAGCCAACTCATTGCAGGCAGGGATATGGTCAAACTGAGGGAATATGTAATAAGGCTGGCCAGTGCAACCCTTTTATTAACCTTGGGAGGACTGATTGTTTTTGAAGTTTTTGCCGATGCCTTTATCAGGATTTATCTTGGTGAAACTTTTACAGACCTGGTTATGATCACGCGAATCGTCATGCTCGGCTCTCTGGCATACACCTTCTTTGTTTCGATGAGAAGCTTCCTTGATGCTTACCATATCAAAGCCATTAATACTTTGAATATATTGGTTTCGATAACCTTGTGCTTAACGCTTTCCTGGCTGGCCTATCTACTTGACGGAGGCCACCTGGCGTCAGTTGGCGCATTTGTGGCAGCCTTGTATTCATTGGGCTTTCTTACCTTATTTGAAATTCTTAAGCTGTTCAGACCGGAGAATTTCCATTCACGACAAAAAGCGAAAGATAACTA
>JBBIWB010000060.1:0-13021 GCA_037439445.1 Desulfobacteraceae bacterium
GGGGAAATAGGGACGTCCATGATTTTATGCGTTTCTATTTTTTTCATTCAAGTAATAATATCAAGCCCGCCCCATACTCCGAAAGCATCCCAGCCTTCAGTAATTAATAATCTCTTCTTATGGATAGAAACGGGTAAGGACATAAGGGATATTTTCCATGGCCGTATCGTCCCTGGGAGAGATGCGGCCGCCGCAGAAGACGTTGAAACCGGAATGCCGCCAGGTTGAGAGCATGGCGATTACGGCGCCGGGGTGGGGTCTTTGACGCAGGAGTTCAAATTTTTAAAAGTATGCGGTTTTGCAATTCCCACAATCGGCGGTAAAGTCCTCCTGGTATCTTAAGCAGATCAACATGTTTTCCTGCCTCTACAATCTGACCATGATTCATTACCAGTATTTCATCAACATTTTCCAGCCCTACTATACGATGAGTAATCAGAATGGCCGTCTTTTCCTTTATCAAGGCAAAAATGGTTTCAAGCACGTCTTTTTCTGTCAATGTATCAAGATTGGCAGTGGGTTCATCCAAAATCATAATCGGGGCTTCCTTTAGAAGAGCCCTTGCCAGGGCAAGGCGCTGACGCTGACCACCGCTTAATCTGACTCCATCCTCACCCATGAATGTATCGTAACCCATGGGCAGTCCTTTGATGAAATCGTGAATTTTCACCTTTCTTGCCGCATCCTCGATCTCGTCCTGTGAGGCATAAGGACGTCCAAGTAAAAGATTCTGGCGTATTGTAGTGTTGAAGAAATAGGAATTTTGCCCTGCAACAGTAAATAGTTTCCTTACTTCATACTGGCTGTACTCTTTTATGGAATGCTCACCCAAAAGAATTTCACCATGACAGTAATCCCTGAAACGGAACAATAGGCTTGCAAGAGTGCTCTTTCCTGCCCCGCTAGGCCCTACAATGGCAATAGAATTTCCTTGCCGAAGATCGAATGTTATGTTTTTAAGAGCCTGTTCAGTGTGACCAGGATAAATAAAAGACACATTGGAAAACCTTACAGAGAGTCGATTCTTTTCTATCTGATACTTTATATCGTCTCGTACTGCAGATTCCATATCTGCAATCTCAAAAAGACGCGAAGCTGCCTCCCGCGAAGAATTCCACATCTGGGCAGAAAAAGATAAAGGTATAAGGGCCTCAAAAGAAGCCATGCTTAAAAGAACAATAGAAGCAAGCATAACCCCGTCGATCTGGGCTGAATTGACTTTGGAAATGGCAATAACAAGAACAGACAACATCCCTAAATTTGTTATGAGAATGCCAAGTCCTGAAAAAATACCTGTGAGATTTCCCAGTCTGCATTGAATATTGCCGTAGTCTTTGCTGCCTGCAGCAATCTTGTTGAGCTGACCGCCGGTTTTGCCGAAAGCGACAAGCTCTGCCATCCCCTGAATCCCATCCACTATATGAACATACAGCCCAGCTCTATTACGTATCACTTCCCTGCCCAGACCTGCACTGAAAAACTGAGAAATTACCGGAAGAACTATTCCTGCCACAAGGAAAAAAACTGATAAAACCAGAGAAATTCCAAAGTCATAAAAAGAAAGATAACCGCAGGTCATCACAGCAACAATAAAGGCAATAACAGGCGGAGTTACTACGCGGATATAAAAATTTTCCAGCACTTCGATGTCCCCGACTATGCGCGCAAGGATATCCCCACCACGTGTTTCAATCAGATTAGCTGGTGCCAGTGACTCCAGCCTTTCATAGAACCAGACTCTCATGCCTGCAAGCAGGCAAAATGTGACATTGTGCGATAAAAGCCGTTCAAGATAGCGAAAAACTCCTCTTGAAATGCCGAAAAAGCGAACTCCAACGATAGATACACCAAGGGCAGCTATAGAGGTGTGAAGGGCTGCCGTAGATATCATCCATGCTGAAGTCCCCATGAGTGCAACACTTCCACCTATGGTAAGAGTTGAACAGAGTAACGACAATGCAACCAGATGCCATGAACCGTTAAGAAAACCGAGTAAACGCAGAAATACTGAAGACTGATGTCTGGTCGACGACTTATGCTTGAAGGCAAGGGGAATAAAACCAGAAGAATCCGTAAAGACCTGGGGCTCTGGACCTGATTCATCCGCCTTTTCAGCTTCTTTAAGAGATGAGGCTGCATTTATTATTTTTACATAAATTCCATTTCTGGCAAGAAGCTCTTCATGAGTTCCTGATTCAGCAATTTCACCATCTTTCATAACCAGAATTCTATCTGCATCGAATACTGTGTTCAGACGGTGTGCAAAAGTGATTACAGTTCGCCCCTTCATCAACAATCGAATGGAGTCTTCAAGCATGGACTCTGTTTCAGGATCAAGACTTGATGTTGGTTCATCAAGAATCAGTATTGAAGAATTTCTGAGAAATGCCCTGGCTATGGCCAGTCGCTGAGCCTGGCCGCTGGAAAGACGGCTTCCTCCTTCTCCTATTACAGTATCATAGCCTTCTGGAAGAGTTTCTATGAAATCATTCAAACAGGCAGCCTTTGCAGCATTTATGATTTCTTCTTTTTCAGCCTCAGGTTTTCCTATGCAGATATTGGCTTTTACAGTGTCATGAAAGAGATAGGGCTTCTGTGGAACCCAAGCAATATTTTCTCTCCAGCAGTCCGGATCGATCTCTATAAGCGGCTTGCCATCCACAGAAAAGACTCCTTCATAAGCATCGTTGAATCTGAGAAAAAGGTTTATAAGTGTGGTTTTCCCAGCCCCGCTTGCACCTATAAGTGCAATGCGTTGGCCTGAAGAAATAGAAAAAGTGACATTTCTTAATACCTGTTCGGTTTCACCTGGATAAGTAAATGAAACATCTGTCAAATCTATTGTGGAAAAAAAACTCTTTCCGGAAACATGTAAACTCCAGGTTCCTGTTTCCGGACTTTTTTTGGTCCTTTCCACTGGAGTATCAAGAATCGCGTAAATTCTTCTAGCTGCACTCATGGCGTTCATCCCGGCATGAAAGCGCAGCCCAAGCATGCGGAGAGGCAGATAAAATTCCGGAGCAAGAATAAGGATAAAGAGTGCATCACTGAAGTCCATGCGGCCATACAAAAGACGAAGGCCTACCTCAACTGCTATTATAGCCGTACTCAAAGTTGACAGAATTTCAAGTGCAAAAGCTGACAGGAAGGTTATTTTCATGACCCTCAGGGAAGTGTCTCTGAAATCATTACTGGCTTGTGCAATTTTTTTTGAATGCTCTCTTGACTGGCTAAAAAGTTTCAGAACACTGAGTCCCTGAATGCTTTCAAGAAAATAAGCCGACATTCGAGTCAGTGTTTTAAACTGCCGGTTTGTAAAAATTTCAGCGTTTTTTCCGATAAGATACATGAAAAAGGGAATAAGCGGCGCTGTAATCAAAAGGATGAGTCCGGAAAGCAGATCCAAAGGAAGCACAATAACAAGAATGCTTAAAGGAACAAGCGCACTCATTACAAGCTGTGGCAGATACTGGCTGTAATAGGCATCGAGTGCTTCAATTCCCTCCACTGCTGAAGTGGTCAGTTCTCCTGTTTTTTCTGCCCTGGTGAAACCAGGACCCAGGGTAAGGATATGTGCAAGAAGGCGGTTGCGAAGATCGGTTTTTATACTTACAGCAACAGAATTTGCAGTCGTTTCGCTTAACCAGGTAAGCCCAGCACGTACTGTAATGACAATAAAGATCAACTGTATCCAGGAAGTTACTTCAGAAAAGGTCTTTTTCTCCAGAAAGACCCCGTTAATTGTGCTGCTGAGCAGCCATGCCTGAGCTATCGTCATGAGCCCTGATAAAAATCCGAAAAAAAATACCAGGGCAAGTGTAAATCTAGTACTCTGGGCAAGCTTTAGGAGCCTCAGGTGCATGGAATTTTACCAAAAGAATCAGGTTCGACAGGCATCCCAGGATTTTTACGGTTTCAAACCGTCATCCATCATCATGACTGGATCACGGCTTTTGTTTTTTATTTCGCTCTGGAATAAAAAGCAAGAGCAGGGCAATTACTGCTTAAACGTCAACAAGGCTAATAAACCAGGGATTCTTTGTCAGTACTGATACGTTTCCGGAACATATGATATGTCCAGCCCTGATAAGCGAGCACAATCGGAACAAAGACCATTGCAACGAAAGTCATCACTGTGAGCGTATATTGTGAAGAAGAAGCATTGTATATGGTCAGCGACCAGTCCGGATCGGTTGAAGAGATCATTACATTTGGAAACATCATGGCAAACAAAGAGACCTGGGTTAAAACGATGTTAAGTGATGTCATGACAAATGCCCATCCTTGCATCTTCTTTCTGAGAAAAAAGCCTGTCATCACAAGGGCTGCCAGAGCTGTGAAAGAAATTATTCCTGAATTTACTGTGCTTTGTTCCCAGAAGCCGGCCATGTATGTAAAAAGACCCAGTGCTGAAAACAGGACCGTTGTTATAATCCACATTTTCTTTGCAAAAATGCTGACACGATCCAGCATTTCACCTTCGAGCTTCAAACCCAGAAAGTTAGAACCATGAAGAAGAAAAACGGCTACTGTAGTTAATCCGCCAAGGAGTCCGTAAGGGTTTAGCAGGGTAAAAAGGTTTCCGGTAAACATCATGTTCTGATCGATGGGCACACCGCGTAATAGATTTGCAAAGGCAGCCCCAAGTAATAAGGCAGCCATAAAAGACCCAGTTGCTATCATCCAGTCGAATGTGTTGCGCCATTTTGGATTTGAATCCTTAGAACGGTATTCAAAGGAAATGCCCCGCAGAATGAGCCCTATAAGAAGAAGAAAAAGTGCCAGATAGAAGCCGCTGAACATCGTTGAATACCAGTGCGGAAAAGCTGCAAACATTGCACCACCTGCTGTCAGCAGCCAGACCTCGTTACCGTCCCAAACCGGTCCTATCGTGTTTATTATTGCCCTGCGTTCCTCGTCTTTCTTGCCAAGGAAAGGAAGAAGCATGCCAACACCAAAGTCAAAGCCTTCAAGAAAGAAGAACCCTATCCACAGAACAGCTATCAGGATGAACCAAAGGATTTGCAGAAATTCTAAAGACATGAGAGTCCTCCTTTTAATGAGTCTTTACCGGCATAGCTTCAAGAGCCGCATCAACTGACTCGTGCATGGATCCATCAGGCCCTGCAACAGCATATTTCCTCATGAGATAAAACATGGCTGCTGCAAGAATTCCATAGACCACTGTGAAGCCTATCAATGAGATTAAGACATCGACAGTTGTTAGGTTTGGAGATACTGCATCCTCGACCTTCAATAAATCTTGTACTATCCACGGCTGGCGGCCCATTTCTGTCAGAATCCAGCCGCTCATGTTGGCAATATATGGAAGTGAGATCATCGGGATAAGCCATTTCAGCATCACAAATGATTCAATCCTGTCTTTAACAGATAAATACAGGGCTGTTGCAGATACAGCTATCATGATGATTCCAAGAAGTATCATTATTCTCAAAGTCCAGTAGGCTACAACAATCAGTGGAACATAATCGCCAGGACCGTGACTGGTTACATATTCGGCCTGTATCTCGTTGACTCCCACGACTTCACAGTCAAAGTTGCCACAGGCCAAAAAACTTAGCAGATAAGGGATTCTAAGGGACCAGATTTCTTTTTTCCCGCTTAGATCCCCTATGGTAAGGAGAGAAAAGGCTGCCGGTTTGGAAGTTTCCCAGTGGGCTTCAACTGCTGCAAACTTCATGGGCTGGGTTTCATACATGTACTGGCCATTGGTATGTCCGCTCCAAAAAACCATGGAACTTGCAACCAGGCCAACGAATGCTGCCATCCGGAAGGATTTTTTGAATAAATCGAGTTCCTGTTTTTTAAGGATGTGATAGGAACTAACCCCTAAAATGAGAAATGCTGCTGTTGTTAATCCCGCTGAAATTGTATGCCAGAAGAACAGCCATCCTTTGGGGTTTGTAATCAGGGCAAAGAAATCGACAAGCTCAGCACGGCCGTTTGCTTCATTTATCACGAAACCAACTGGGTGCTGCATCCATCCATTTGCCAGCAATATGAAGAGAGCAGACAGGTTCGAGCCGATTGCTACCAGCCATATTGAAGCAAGGTGAACTTTCTTGGGTACCCTGCCCTCTCCAAATATCCAGACACCCAGGAAAACGGACTCAAGGAAAAAAGTCATCAAAGCTTCGATTGCCAGAGGTGCGCCAAATATATCGCCAACATAACGAGAGTATTCCGACCAGTTCATGCCGAACTGAAATTCCTGAACTATGCCGGTTACAACGCCTATGGCAAAATTGATGAGAAACAGCTTTCCCCAGAATTTTGTCATCCTGCGGTACATCTCATCCCCTGTCTGATAATAGCGTGTTTGCATGTACGCTATAAACCAGCCCAGCCCTAATGTGAGCGGAACAAAGAGAAAATGATAGACAGTCGTCAGTCCAAACTGCCACCTCGAGAGAGTAATTATATCCATTGAGGATTCTCCTAAAAAAAATGAATTGATCTCGTAAAAGAACTCCAATCAAAATTGATGGCTTGGTAAAGAGTGACCACAAGTATCGAGTGGTTCTAAGCCCATAAATTACCTCGTGATCAACTTTCCTATTGTCTCGCTTTTCAGCCTGTTCTCTACCTCCTTCCGGATTTCTACCCAAACAGGATGTACAGAGCATGTTGAGCTCATTTCACAATCCTTCCCCTGAACAACACATACATTTATGCTGGCTTGCCCTTCAATGGCATTCATTATTGTAAAAAGAGATATATTATCAGGGTGTTGAAGCAAGCTAAAACCTCCATGTATTCCCCTGCAGGATTCTGCGATTCCTGCGCGCACAAGGCTCTGAAGTATTTTTGACAGAAAGGTTTTTGGTATGTTCATTGCCCGTGAAATTTCATTGGCATTTGATACATGAGAGTCATTTTGAGCAAGATACAGAACACAACGTATGGCATAATCTGTTTTTCTGTTTACCAGCATAGGAATGCTTCAGTCAATTTTTAATGTTCAGGGTTCAAGCGAAAATTAAAATACAGGACTAATTTAGGTTTGATTATAGACCTGTATTTTTTTATGTCAACAAGAATTATTGTTTTTTAGGACTCATTACTTTTTCTTGACATGATGGCCTGTATGGCTATACCCTAAAGGATAATAAAAAATAACTAAATGCTGATCAAACTCCGGTTCATGCTAAAATTGCTTAATGGATAATATTTTAAAGGAAAAATCACAAATTCGCCTCAAAGGTGTCAAGGATGGTTTCTGGGTAACACTTGATCCAACACTTCCAAAAGAGTTCATAGAAAATGAGCTTACAAGGCTTTTTAACCAACTGGAACATTTGGCTTTCAACTCCAAAGTCATAATAGATGCCGGGAATATAGAAAATAACGAGAATATTCTTGAAGCTATAGGTATTTTTTTAAAAGATAAATTCAAAGTGGGTTCAGTTTCAGCTCATCATAAGGAACATGGTGGCACAGAGGATTTTTCCAGAAAGCCTGATATGGCAACTCTGAGACGTCAGCATTATAATGACGCTACTGTTATAGCCGGAAGGATAAGGTCAGGCCAGAACATTACTGCAAAAAAACATCTTATCATTCTAGGGGATGTAAATCCCGGAAGTGTAATTGTTGCAGGCGGAGATATCCTGATAATGGGGAATCTTGGAGGTACAGCCCTGGCTGGTCAGCCCGGCAATCAAGAGTCAATTATCATTGCTATCGGTTTTAAGCCCATACAGATTCAAATTGGGGGTATTATCGCAGCAGGTCTGCCTTCTTCATCTCAGCATTCAATTGAGTACGCTCATGTAGAAAACGGGGTAATTGTTGTAGAAGATTATGTCAAGGCAAATCCTTTTGGACGGCTGACTTGGCCGGTAGTTCGTTAAAAGAGGTGTTAATTGGAAGGAAAAGTAATAGTAGTTACCTCTGGAAAAGGGGGAGTAGGTAAAACAACTGCAACAGCATCCATTGGAGCAGCCCTTGCCCTTGAAGGCAAACAGGTCGCAGTAGTAGATATGGATATCGGGTTAAGAAACCTCGACGTAGTTATGGGACTTGAAAACAGAATTGTTTTTACGGTTGTTGATGCAGTAAGAGGAAAATGCAAAATCAAGCAGGCTGCAATAAAAGACAGGAGGATCGATAACCTTTATCTGATCCCTGCTTCACAAAGTGACAACAAAGATATTTTGACACCTGATATGATGGTGCGCTTCTGCAAGGAACTAAGAAAAGAATTTGACTATATTCTGCTGGATTGTCCTGCCGGTATAGAGCGTGGATTCGAGAATTCAGTTGCACCTGCAGATGAGGCCATCATCATATGCACTCCTGAAGTTTCTTCTGTCCGGGATGCAGACAGGGTCATAGGTCTTTTGTATGCAAAATCGATTGCCCCTAAACTTATTGTAAACCGTATTGTTCCCGAGATGGTTGAAAATGGTGATATGCTGAGCCATGAAGACGTTGTGGAAGTTCTGTCTATAGAGCTTTTAGGTCTCATTCGAATGGATACAAATGTTGTCATATCTACCAATACCGGTATGCCACTCGTTTTACTGAAAGAATCAGAGGCAGGCAAGGCATTTAGGCGGATTGCAATGCGTCTGAATGGGCAAAAAAATATTCCTATCGAGATTCCTCAGGTTCAACGCTCTTTCTGGAAAAAAATTGGCCAGAAAATTGGCATTGGTAGATAAGGAGATCCCATGTTTAATGAATTGATGCAAAGATTATTTGGTAAAAGTGACAGCAAGGACGTCGCAAAAAAACGGCTTCAGTTCGCTCTTCTTTATGACAAACTTGAGGTTTCAGATGAAATACTGTTTAATTTACAAAAAGACATAGTGGATGTAATATCCAAGTATTTTGAAATCGACAAGAACTCACTGAAACTGGATATTCAGAAATACGAAAATAAATCGGCTTTAGTCGTAAACACCCCTATATTATCTGCCAAAAGGGTTCAAAAAAAATGAATTTCAGTTTTTTCCCATCAGAGTTTTCATGTATTCAACTGCAAGAGCCGACTGCATCTGATAAATATCCATCTGGTTGAAATAAGAACTGTCTTTTAATGCTTCAGCAATTAAGGAAATTCCGTTGCTGTTTTCATTGATGTATTTTTTGTAAAGCTTTTCAGTGTAGTTTCTTATTTTTATCCTCAATTCTTCTTCGCTGAATGCTTTAATGCCGGAAAAAACTTCTGCCATTTTATCAAGTGCAGGCAAGGAAGAGTGTTCCAATATCTTCTTGACAGTATCTGAATAACGGTGAAGCCCCTGATATATGTGTTTGCTTTGAACCATATTTATGTCAGCCCATCCGGCCCTTAGCCATTTGAAAATCCCGCAGCGTACCAAAGTGCTTGTGCCGCTGCCCATTTCAATAAATACAGAGACAGAATAAGAATCATACATATATGAATTTATCCATCCAAGACCAGGCAAGGTAGTCCCGTTCTGACCCGAATAAAAATAATCCCAGTTGTCGTCTTTTCCCAGAATCACTCCTTTTTTCCCAACAGCAGAAATATTTTTCTGCTTTGTTATAGAAATCAAGGCAGGCCGTCCCTGATACTTCATAAGAATGAACGTTCTCAACAGGTCATAGCCATAATATGCCCCTGAATTGATATCAGGAGTGATTTCTTCATGCTCAATACCTGTCACCACAGCATGGTCTTTAAGACTGGCAAACATTGAAGAAAAATCCGGCTGAGTCTGTTTTTTCCCGTTAACTTCTTTCCAGTAAGAAAGGCGTAATGAAGACGGAGAAAGTATAAAATGGGGAATATTAGGATTAAATTTATGATCCAGAAAATGCTTTAGATTTCTGTTAACTTCATATTCATGAAATGCTGATGAAGCCTCAGACTGCATATCCGAATAATAAAGTATGTTTTTGTCTTTTTTTGTCAGTACAAATCCTATGACTTTTTCAAATACAGTCAAATCGAGTTTTTTTATATTTTCGGGATATGCCAGGGATAGCATGTAAGTTAGTCCCTGATTGACGGATTCCGGTAACAGAACACTTTGCAGGGGCTTTTCATAAGCCGTTACAAAAGGAACTGACAAGAATAAGCATATGGAAAGAACAACTAAGCGAATAAATTGAGAATTCATGAAAAAATCTGTTTTTTTATTAAAAATCAGCATATAGTGTACACAACTCTTTGTACCAGATCTGCAATTTCTTTTTCCTTGAAACAAAACTGCATTTCTGTGAATCGCTCTCTAAAGTGAATTACCTGATTTTTACAGGGCTTGTTATCAACAATCACTTTGTGTATAATTTCTGCAAGTTCCTGAAAATCCTTTTCCTTCATTCCAAATCGAGTCATTTCCTGCACACCCATCCTCAATGAACCAGCCGCCGAAAAGCCTTCTTCTTCAGGGGAAGCCTGATAATTTACTATTATATTGCTGTCCTCAAGCTTTTTTGCCATTTCAGGCCCGTTTTTATATCCAACCAGAAGCAGTACCTGGTGAGTTTCAGTATAAGATATGGAAGGATCCCCTGCTACACTTAATCCACAATCCTTAAGTGCTGATGCAAAAGCCTTGGCATTAGCGATTACCTGTTTCTGGTAATCAGCCTTATAAGCATTCATTTCATAGGAAGCCATCAGAAGCCCAAGCATAGTACCTAAATGGTGATTGCTTACACTTCCTGGAAAAGTCCTTCTTTCAACAGCTTCCCATAAAGGATATTTTACACTGCTGCGGGTAAAATCCGACGCAACAATGCCTCTCTGGGTTCCCCAATAAGTTTTATGAGTAGAACCTGTGACTATGTCAGCACCTTCTTTTAAAGGGTCCTGGAAAAAAGGACCATTCAGTCCCAAAACATGGGCCATGTCATAAAGTATCACACAATCCAGGTTTTGTGAATCCAGAAAAGAACGGATATCTGCTACAGGTTCCTTGTGCAGTATCATGCTTTTTCCAAAAATAATAAGCTCGGGGTTGTAGTCCGCGATGATTTTGCATGTTGCTGCGACATCTATTTTATAAGGATTTTCTTCTATAACCGGAAAATTGACCACAGCCGGTCTTTCAGTCTTCGGATCACGGGCTGCAAAATCTCTTAATGCGCCCATGGGCTGGGCACTTAGATGGCCTCCCTTGATTATATGATGATTCAGGATGGAGCGGATTCTTCTCTGCTCGTTTTTTCTGTCCGCTCTGTTCAGATAATCACATAATGCGCTGAAAAACGCCGTGTTGGCCATCTGTCCGGAAATAAGTCTTGTTTCAACCTGGGCACAGCCAAAATATGATCTCAGTTCATCCTGTAGCAGGCATTCGACTTCAGTTATAAAGTCCACTCCCTGATAATAAAATACTTCGGTCTCGCCAAATGCCTTCATTTTTTTATGTTCAGCATATCGTCCTGAAGGATCAAGAACTGAGAGAAGACGAACTGCTGCAGAAGGAGTTTGCTCTGAAGGTATAAGATTTATGCATTCCTTCTGTCTCCAGACAGTGTTCTTTACAGCAGACCCGATAAGCCTTGAAGCTTTTTTTGTAATATCTGATGCTGGTTGGCACGATTCTCCATTAATATTAAGCTGATCAAACGCAATGATTCTTGCGTAAGGAGGAGCCTCGCTTCTAAGATGATATGGAACGATTATGGCTTTTGTCTTATTCCCCCGGATATCAACTTCGACAATATCACCTTCAATAACATTGCTGTCCAGCAGTGCCAGGCCAATGGATCTCATGGCTTTTTCAGGAAGTTTCCTGGAATACAATCCAATGCCTTCTGTTTTTTGATAAGGGATCATGGTACCGCTTGTTATGTATCCAATTATCCGATTTCCCTTAAATACCTGGCATCCTGAACGTATTACCCCTTTTTCTGTAAGAGCCACAGGAAAAATCATCTTAGGCAGGGCATCAATTTTAGTGTAATTCCTATCAATTATATCCTTAAGCGCCAGAAACTGGGAATAAAGGGCATTTTTCCCTATAAAATCACCTTTCAGTTCGGAGAAACTGACAGCAATCCTTCCAAGAGGAAGACTGAAGATAGGAATCTCATTACCATAATGATCTCTTCCCAGCTCGTTACCATACAGGGGAAGACCAGCTTCAATCCTCAAGGTATCTCTTGCTCCAAGTCCGGCAGGAAGGGCTCCTCTTTCAAGAAGAATATTCCATATTGCAGGAGCCGAATCGTTAGGCATAAAGAGTTCGAAACCAAGGGGTTCCCCTGTATAGCCTGTTCTGCTTGTCCATACTGCAGATTCTTTGATGTGAACCAGGCTGGAGCGGTTTTTCAAAGGCTCGGGGAGACGTCCTGAGTCAATCACGGTGAGGAGAATATCCTTGGATGATGGTCCCTGAAGGCTTATCATGGCTGTTTCTAAAGTCTTGTCAAGGATAATTACATCTGAAAATTTCGGAAGGATTGATGAAAAATGATCCAACACCTTTTTTCGATTGGAAGCATTTACAACAAGAATGTATTTTTCAGGGAAAAACCTGTAAAGATAGGCATCGTCTATTGCAGCGCCATTAATATCAGGAATAATAGTATATTGACTCTCCAAGACTTCGAGTCCTGCTGCATTGTTTGAAAGAACATGCTGCAAGAAATCAACAGCAGACTTGCCGCTTATTTCTAGGCGGCCCATGTGGGAAACATCAAAAATTCCAGCGCTGTTTCTTGTGGCAAGATGTTCCTGGACAATTCCTGTTCTGTACTGAAGAGGCATTCTCCATCCGCCGAAATCTATCATCTGCGCACCAAGCCTGACGTGCTGATCAAAAATCGCTGTTATAAGAGATTTATCCATGAAAGATCCTTCACAAGCTGTAACGAATTCAAAAAGCCATTATTACATTCTTCTCGCTAAAGCCACTGCAAATTCCATGACCGTAGGACTGACTTCCCCCCCCTTGTTATGTTAGAATTAACGGTATTGTATTAACGTATTCCGACAATGTCAAGATTTGGAAAGGGCTAGGGAACAAGACCTGGAACGAAGAATTCCATGGAATCAATAGATACATAAACAGAA
>JBBIWB010000061.1:0-12948 GCA_037439445.1 Desulfobacteraceae bacterium
TCTATTATATGTTTTTTCAGATAGTTAGATTCTTAGACTTTTTACGAGACCATCAATCTATTGGTGGATGATTGACTATAATGAGCAGCGGCCCCATGATTCCCTGGATGACCTGACGCCAGTAACTCTATTTTTCAATTGTCTGCTTGACAGGGAAGCTTACGAATGTTACCCAGAGTCATTACATCTATGAAATGGGATGGGGATTACCAGGCCATGGTTAATTACAGAACTGATTGAAAAACTATCTAAAGTTATTGACAAATGTCTGGATATAATATAGCTTCGCCATCAATATTCAATGGGTTAAGATAAACAATTTTGTACTGAATGAAGTAACGGTTTTGTTATTTTTTTTGAAATAGAATCTTATAAACCAGCAATAACTCACCGGTTCACAATTCAATCCACATCTTAAATAAGGAGGTAGTCAGATGAATAGCCAATGGAAAAGGTATGTTTCGCTGTTTTGTTTTTTTTCTTTTCTAACCTTAATTTGTATCAACACAGCTTTTGCCCAGGCAAAGCCGGCAGATGTGAAAGCAAAACCAAAAGCCGCGGCTGCCCAGAAACTGGTTATTGCCCAAGGAACCGATGTTCTTTCCATGGACAACAATCATGTAACTGATTCTCCTAGTTTTGCTGTACTCGATCACATGTTCGAGACTTTACTTGAACTTACACCTGCCGGAACAATTGCACCCAGGCTGGCAGAAAAGTGGGAAGTTTCAGCAGATGCCACTGAATACACATTGAAACTCAGAAAAGGTGTCAAATTCCATGACGGAACTCCTTTTAATGCCGAGGCAGTAAAGGTCAACCTTGACCGAAGACTGGACCCAAAAGCTGCAACAAAATTTGATTTCCTTGTGAAACCCATAGACACTGTTACTGTGATTGATGAATTCACTATTAAATTCAAGACTAAATTCCCCTTTGCTCCAATGCTTGGAAATCTTACCCATCAAGCAAATGCCATTCAGAGCCCTGCCTCCATCAAGGCATCATGGGAAAAACCAGTAACCAGGCCTGTTGGAACCGGCCCTTTTATGTACAAAGAATGGGTGCCAGGCTCCAAATTTGTCATGATCAGAAATGATGCCTATTGGGGAGAAAAACCTGCGCTTGAAGAAGTTACGTTCAGGGCAATCCCGGATGACGCATCCAGAGTAGTTGCTGTTGAGACCGGTGAGGTACATGTTGCAGTTCGTATCCCTCCTTTTGATATTCCGAGACTTAAAGCAAATTCTGCAATTACTATCAACCAGACCCCAAGTGTCAGAACCATCTATATGGGTTTTAACAATCAGGTAGCTCCTTTTACTGACAAGAGAGTACGTCAGGCACTGAATTATGCCGTAAATAAAGAGGCAATAGTAAAGCATGTTCTGGGCGGCATCGGAAGAGTCTCTGATGCCCCCATAAGCCCGGGAGTCTTTGGCTATACCCCTATAAACACATATGAGTACAATCCTGAAAAAGCAAAGGCTCTCCTTGCCGAAGCTGGCTTTCCTAAAGGATTTGAAACCACACTCCATCCTGCAGTAGGTCGCTATTACATGGATGTATCAGTAGCAACAGCAGTTGCAGCAGATCTCCTGAAAGTAGGAGTAAAGGCTGATATAAAGATGATGGAATGGGGAACATATTTGCCTTTTGTATTAAGAGAAAAAGAAGTTGCTGAACATAAAATCTTCATGCTCGGCTGGGGCACGGTAACAGGTGATGCAGATTATGGTCTTTATGCACTCTTTCATTCCGGAGAATGGCCAAGAAAGGGCCAGAATGCCTCTTTTTGTAAAAATGACGGAATCGATTATCTTTTAGAAGCTGCTCGCAAGACCGCTAAAACTGAAGAAAGACTCAAGCTCTACAAAGAGGCAATGGTTTTGATCAATGATGAAGCACCCTGGCTTTTTCTGCACAGCGAATCCCAGATAACTGCCATTAGAGCTAATGTTA
This sequence comes from Desulfobacteraceae bacterium, assembly GCA_037439445.1. GTDB lineage: Bacteria > Desulfobacterota > Desulfobacteria > Desulfobacterales > Desulfatirhabdiaceae > JBBIWB01. Next base: position 1,963 of record JBBIWB010000061.1, read on the forward strand.
AGGGTGTTATTGTTCATCCAACAGAACGAGTAATCGCAAGAAAAGCTTTTATCGATTAAAGAGCAGAGAGATTTTATGGGTCAATATATTATACGTCGCCTACTTATAATGATCCCTGTTCTCCTTGGTGTTTCCCTGATCATCTTCACGATGGTCAGGGTCATACCAGGGGACCCTGCAATAATTCTTGCAGGGCCTCATGCAACAAAAGAACAGGTTGACAAGATTAGGGCTCAGCTTGGGGTAGACAGACATCCGGTAATTCAGTACTTTTCTTTTCTGGGAAATCTTGTACAAGGTGATCTTGGAAGTTCAACTCGGACTGGTCTTCCTGTCACCAGGGAGATCATGGCCCGTCTTCCTAACACTATAATACTGGCTTTTTCAGCCATAATACTGGCCTCAATTCTAGGCGTATTGACAGGTATAATTGCCGGTGTAAAACAGAATTCTTTTTTTGATCATCTCAGCATGATGATAGCCCTTTTCGGTCTCTCGATGCCAGTCTTCTGGCTTGGACTGATGCTCATGCTCTTGTTTTCCATCCAACTGGGGTGGTTACCTGCAGTCGGGTCAGAAACCTCTAAACATCTTGTTCTGCCAGCCATTACCCTTGCTGCTAATTCAACAGCAATAATCGCCAGGATGACAAGATCCAGCATGCTGGAGGTAATAAGACTCGATTATATAAGAACAGCCAGGGCTAAAGGGTTGACAGAGAAGCTTGTCATCTGGCGTCATGCCCTTAAGAACGCCCTTATTCCTGTTGTAACAATCATTGGTTTACAAACAGGAACTCTTCTTGGGGGTGCGGTTTTAACAGAGATTGTATTTGCCTGGCCAGGCATCGGACGTCTTCTGGTTGAGGCACTCTTGTCCCGCGATTATCCAGTAGTCCAAGGCGTTGTTCTACTGGTAGCAACCATGTTTATCTTTATCAATCTGATTGTGGACATACTTTATTCATACCTTGATCCACGAATTCGATATACCTAGGGCTTTGGAAAATGGAAGACACAATTTCACAGGGTGAAACTAAACAATGGAGCCAGTTCAGAGAAGTATTCAGACGCGTGGCCAAAAGAAAGACTGCCATGCTGGGTCTCATTATTGTTATCCTGTTTCTTATATTAGGCCTTTTTGCTCCTCTCATTGCTCCCAATAATCCGCTCGAACACAGTTTGCAGCATATGCTTGCCAAGCCATCCATAGATCACCCCTTGGGCAGAGATGAATTAGGTCGCTGCATATTGAGCAGGATTATATACGGTGCAAGAATATCTCTCATGATTGGCCTCATAGTAATTTCAATTGGAATTCTTATCGGTGTTCCATTAGGTATCATATCAGCATATTATGGCGGAAAGACGGATTTCATAATACAGCGTTTTATAGATACAATGCTTACGTTTCCAGGCATCCTTCTTGCCCTTTTACTCATAGCAATGCTTGGTGTTGGCCTACAAAATGTCATGTTTGCAGTCGGCATATCAACAATTCCCATATATGCCCGTCTTTCAAGAAGTTCCGTACTTTCCATAATGGGACGGCAATACATTGAGGCTGCCAGATCGATAGGTGCAAGCGATTCAAGGATAATTCTTCACCATATACTGCCAAACAGCCTTTCTCCTATCATAGTGCAATCCACACTTCACATGGCAACAGCTATTTTGTGGGCTGCAGGGCTTGGTTTTCTAGGTCTTGGTGTCAGCCCCCCCACACCCGAGTGGGGTGCTATGCTAAACGGAGGCAGGCAATATATACGTGTAGCATACCATGTGGCAACATTTCCCGGAATGATGATTTTTATCACAGTTCTTGGATTCAATCTCCTGGGAGATGGTTTGAGGGATGCACTCGATCCGAGGTTAAAGATATAATGGATTCACTTTTACAGATTAAAGACTTAAGGGTTTATTTTCACACTGACCATGGCCTGGTTAAGGCTGTGGATGGCATATCATATGAACTGAGAGAAGGGGAAGCCTTAGGTATAGTTGGTGAAAGCGGTTGCGGCAAGAGTGTCGGTGCAATGTCAATTCTTCGCCTAATTCCCACCCCCCCTGGAGAGATTGTAAGCGGTGCAATCATCTTTAAGGGAAAAGACATTCTAAAGACTACCGAAGATGAGATCAGGAACATCCGTGGGAACAGCATCGCCATGGTTTTTCAGGAGCCAATGACATCTTTGAACCCTGTTCTCACTATAGGATATCAAATATGTGAAGCCATAGCACTTCATCAGAATATGACCAAGACAGAAGCAAGACAGGAAACTTTGAAACTTCTCAAAATGGTCGGCATATCTGATGCAGAAAGAAGAATCAATGACTATCCGCACCAGTTCAGCGGCGGAATGCGTCAGAGGGTCATGATTGCCATGGCTCTTTCCTGTAATCCCAAACTGATCATTGCGGATGAACCAACAACAGCAGTCGATGTTACCATACAGGCTCAGCTCCTGGAAATAATAAAGGAACTCACAACCAGGCTAAAGACATCTGTGATAATAATAACCCACAACCTGGGTGTGGTTGCCCGATATGTAAACAGGATGGTGGTGATGTATGCTGGCAGGATAGTGGAATCCGGCACCGCCCACGATGTTTACAGCAAGCCATCTCACCCTTATACCGTTGGCCTACTTGCCTCTGTGCCGCGCCTAGACAAACCCCGTGACTCACGACTTATACCAATTGATGGGCAGCCGCCAAATCTGGCAAACCTTCCACCGGGTTGCGCTTTTTATCCACGGTGTTCCTTCAGAATGGATAAATGCTCAAAAGAGAGGCCTGAACTCCGGCCTGTAGAAGTCGGTCATTTTACGGCCTGTTTTGCGGATCTTAACACATATGGAAAATAACGTTTTAATTGATGTAAAAAATGTCTCGATGTACTTCCCTATTTTCAAGGGATTAATACGCAAGCATAAGATTGCGGATATAAAGGCCGTTGACCGCGTTGATCTATCTATTGACCGCGGTGAAACGCTTGGTCTGGTTGGTGAAAGCGGAAGTGGCAAGACCACACTGGGACGCTGTATCACCCAGCTTTTGACTCCAACCTCTGGAGAAATCTTTTTCGAAGGAGTGGACATTTGCAAGATGAAGAAGGAAGATCTCAGATTGCGCCGTCAGGGTATGCAGATAATCTTTCAGGATCCTTTCGACTCTCTTAATCCCAGAATGAGCGCATTCAAGATTGTTACAGAACCCCTCATCGTGCATACCACAACAAGAGGCCAGGGGCTTGTCAGCAGAGCAGTCGAGCTGTTCCGCTTAGTTGGACTGGATCCAGGCATGATGAACCGCTACCCTCATGAATTCAGCGGCGGCCAGAGGCAAAGACTTGGAATTGCCAGAGCACTCGCAATAAACCCCAAGTTTATAGTCTGCGATGAACCCATATCAGCTTTGGACGTTTCTATTCAGGCACAGATCATAAATCTTCTTGAAGATCTCCAGTCTAAATTTGACCTTACTTATCTTTTTATCGCCCATGATCTTTCCGTGGTAAGACACATAAGCCACCGTGTGGCAGTAATGTATCTAGGAAGAATTGTTGAGGTTGCCAACAGAGACGATCTTTACAAGTTCGCACGACATCCTTATACAGTAGCTCTTCTTTCTGCTGTGCCTATCCCTGATCCCGAAGTTGAAGCCACCCGTGAACGCATCATCCTTAAAGGGGATCCGCCTAGCCCTATTAATATGCCACCTGGCTGTAATTTTCACAAGCGATGCTCTCTTTGCACAGACATCTGTCGCAAGGAAGCCCCCAGGTTGCGTGAAATCGGTCACAAGCACCTTGTCTCCTGCCATTTGGCCTAAGAATTCCGTAGGAGAACTACATGGAAGTCAAAGATAAAGTCGCCCTTGTCCTAGGCTCCATAAAAGGAATTGGAAAAAGCATTGGTTTAAGTCTTGCCAGGCAGGAGGCAAAGGTTGTCTTTAATTATTTCGACTGGCCAGACTCCCTAGAGGATCTTAAGCGTGATCTGGCTTCTTTCGGCTCAAATGTTTTTATGACAAGAGCTGACCTTCTCGATACAGAAAGCATAAAGTCTCTGATAGATAAAGCGATTGATCGATTCGGCAGACTCGATATCCTGATAAACAATATTGAACGTGGCGGATGGCCTGTTGTCCACGGTTCCTATACCCAGGAGCAGTGGGATCTGGAAATGGCCACCACCCTTCGTGCCAAAATGTGGGTTTTTAATGCAGCTCTTCCCTGGCTTAAGGCTTCAGGAGACGGGGTTGTCATCAATTTTTCTTCCATTGCCGGAATTGTCGGAAGATCCGGTCCTGCAAGTTATGTCTATAATGAAGGCTACGCAGCGGCAAACAGAGGGGTCTCTCTTCTTACGGAAACATGGGCAAGGATAGGAGCTCCTTTTGTAAGGGTCAATGAAATAATGCTTGGCATGGTTGAAACCAGACACGGTGATCAAACCAGGGGCTGGGGGCTTCTTAGCTCTGAGCAAAAAGAGGCCATCATAAATCACACCCTGTTAGGACGCATAGGAAAAATTGAAGATGTTGTAAGGGCTGTTTCCTTTCTGATTAAAGATGCTTCATTCATGACAGGAAGTATTATTAGGCTTGACGGCGGATATGTTCTTGGAGGGGATAAGGTTTCTGAAATGCCTGATGGAGTCATATAAATACAAAGTCTGCAATAACCGCTTTACTTCTTGAGCCTTATAACACTGCTTTGTTTTCCCCAAACGAAGAGTTCAATCCAGGCACATCCTAATTTCAGGAGTTCGCAATCATCTCTTTTTGCTTTATCTAAAAAGGCGGAAGCTATCTTATATCTCTTCAGAAAACTGCTGTTAAACAAAAAATCGCGAAATTTATCTATATTATAGGAAGCCATGAATGCCATTTTTCCCCGCTTTCCATTAACCCCCTCCCCTGCCCATGGATCGTTCTGGAAAAGACGCTGAATTTCATACCATTTCCTTGACATCTGGTTATAAACTTCCGCACCCTGGTTTTTAATCCAGACGTTTGGCGTCCAAGGCTTTTCTTCATTTTGCCCATCGCAAAAATGAGGGGGTTTTAAAAAGAGTATTCTCCGGGATCTATAGGTTCTTGCATCAAAAAAAAATCCATGTTCAAGAGGAAACATGCGGCAGGCTTCAGGCCGATCGGCATACACTGAACAGCCTGAATCTTCTAGAAACAGGCATGGGTTTTCCGGAAGCTCTGAAGACATGGCAAGAAGAACTTCCGGAAAGAAAGAGTCTTCCCTCAGGACAATATTGACGTAGTCTTCCAGAAATACATCCGATGAAATCCCAAGGCGATTCTTTAATCTTATTACATCATAAGGGTATAAAAAGATATTTTGATTTTGACAGCATTTTTTATAGCAGGATAGGATTGGTTTGCAGTCGAAAAAAAAACGAGTTTCATCCCCTATGGTTTCCTTGATTTCGTCCTGAGAATTTAGTTCGATATATTTCATGTGTTAAAAACTGTTTTGTTGTCAGTCACCAGGAAACCTTACTAGTTTCCCACCCAGAAAACCAGCAACAGTTGCAGCACCGAGCATTATCAGATGAAAAAACAAATAAGTTCCCTGCGATTGTGATTCAGCCAGGGCAACAGTCGGAATCATAAATCTCCATGAGACCAGGAAAATGCCAAGTAAAAAAACTGCTCCACCGCAAATCATCTTGGTCAGGATAATATTTGAAATGTTTCCTCCAAGCCTTTGTTTCCAGTCATTATACCCTGTAAATAAAACTTTTGGCATTACAATCACTACGATAAGCATGTTGTAAAATGATGCTGATTCGAGTCCTTTTGATTGAAAAATCATGGACAGAACCAAAAATAACACAGCCACAGGTAAAACCCCGTTGGGTATGTGTACAGTTATGGGATGAGCATGATATTTGACCATCATACCGGTCACAGAATCATGAAATTTCTGAAAAGATGTTTTCTGTTTTTCAACCTTCTTAGGTATCGCTTTGTCAGAACTCTTGACAAACATATCAGATTCATATCTTTCAGGCTGAGAGATCGGTTTCTCCCCTTTTTCATCTTTTACAGGAACATCTTCTTTCAGTTCGATAAACTTGCTGCGATCTGCTCCGCAAACTGGGCATTTTTCTGGTGGTTCATCGCCAGTATGAACGTAACCGCAGACAGTGCATTTCCATTTTTTCATTATATCATCTCCTTCTTGGTTTTGTCATAAACATATTTCAGGCCTACGTCATTATAAAGGAATATTTCCGTGCTTTTTTGGTGGGTTCGTATCCCTTTTGGTTCTAAGCATTTTAAGGGCTTGAATGATCTGCGGCCTCGTGTCTGCAGGGTCAATTACATCGTCAATATAGCCAAGTTCAGCAGCCTTATAAGGATTTGAAAAGGCTTCTCTGTATTGTGCCACCAGGCGATATTTTTCTGCTTCCGGATCTGTAGCAGACTTAATTTCATCTCTTGATATTATGCTGACCGCACCTTCAGCACCCATCACAGCAATTTCAGCCCCTGGATAGGCAAGGTTAATATCGCCCCTTATATGTTTTGAGCTCATGACAATATACGCCCCGCCGTATGCTTTGCGCGTAATGATGGTAATCCGCGGTACGGTAGCCTCGCAGAAAGCATAAATAAGCTTTGCACCGTGCTTGATAATTCCGCCGTGTTCCTGATGGGTTCCGGGCAAAAACCCTGGAACATCCTCAAATATGATCAGAGGAATATTGAAGGCATCGCAGAACCTCACAAACCTTGCCCCTTTTACTGATGCATCAATGTCAAGACACCCTGCCATTACAGATGGCTGATTTGCAATGATTCCTGCCGTCATTCCATCAAGTCTTCCGAATCCGACTACAATATTTTTAGCCCAATGCTCATGTACTTCAAAAAAATATCTGCTGTCCAGCGCTGATACTATGATTTTACGAATGTCATAAGGCTTGTTGGGATCTGTTGGAACAATGTTACGCAGATTTTCATCCCTTCTGAGCGGATCATCACTGGAGTCTATTTTCGGTGGATCTTCCATGTTGTTTTGAGGAAGAAAACTCATAAGTTCCCTTATCCTATCAAGGCAGGAAGAGTCATCAGGTGATGAAAAATGGGCTACCCCGCTCCTAGAATTATGCGCCATTGCTCCACCAAGATCTTCTTTTGAAACGATTTCCCTCGTGACAGCCCTTATTACCTCAGGGCCTGTTATGAACATGTGACTAGTTTTTTCCACCATGAAAATCCAGTCGGTCAGAGCAGGGGAATAAACCGCACCCCCTGCAGAAGGCCCCATTATGGCGGTAATTTGAGGAATTACACCAGAGGACATTACGTTTAAAAGAAAAATATCTGCATATCCTGCCAGGCTCATCACTCCCTCCTGAATTCTTGCTCCTCCTGAGTCACATAGGCCTATTACCGGAGATCCTGTTTTCATAGCCATTTCCATTATCTTGCAAATTTTTTCAGCATGAGCAAGGGAAAGGGATCCTCCGAAAGCCGTAAAATCCTGTGCAAAAACGAATACCTGGCGGCCGTGCATGAGTCCATAACCTGTGATTACACCGTCTCCTGGAATTTTTTGAACCGCCATTGCAAAATCCGTACATCTGTGAGTTTTAAAACGATCCAGTTCAACAAAAGATTCTTTATCCAGAAGCCTGTCAATGCGTTCGCGAGCTGTCAGTTTTCCTGCCTCATGTTGTTTTTTGGTTCGATCGAGTCCTCCTCCTTCCAAAGTTTGCCGCCTCTTAAATTCGAGTTTTTCCAGAAGTTCGCGTGATTCCATTAAATCTCCTAAGTCATCAAAGTTGCATCACATGATAAAAATTTTCTTTCCTAAATACCTACTGCCTGAAAAAAAGTCAAACTTTGGTTTTCCAAATCACTTTTACACTTTAAATCACTATAAAATTTTACGAGTACTATGAAAAACTTGATAAATGAACCAATCGTGGTATATGCTCATGATCCGGTGTTTAAGAATGAATACAGCGATCCCCCTGAAAAAAATGATTGTGGGAACGGCATTACAAAACCGAAACAGTTTTTTTACCGTAGGGACTAAAGGCAATAAGAATGCATCTGAATAAATTACTCTGTATTTTAGTTATATTAATGCTTACTTTCACGTCCTGTTCGTTTAAGAAGACCTATCCGCCTCTGATTACCCCACCCAAAAAACCTGCAAAAATAGCTTTGGTACTAGGTGCCGGAGCTTCCAAGGGATTTGCCCATGTAGGGGTCATCAAGATTCTAGAGGCAAATAAAATCCCGATTGATCTAATAGTCGGAACCAGTGTTGGAAGCGCTGTAGGCAGTCTCTATTCTTATGGGTTAAATGCTTTTGAGCTTCAGAAAATATCTTTTTTGATCGAGCAAAAGGAAATTGTAGATTTGACTATTCCTGACAACGGATTCATAAAAGGAGAAAAACTGGAAGAATTCATCAATAGAATTTTAAAGAATACTCCAGTTGAAAAACTGAAACTGCCCTTTTACGCCATAGCCACAGATATTCTGAATGGGCAGGAAACAGTTTTTGAAAGAGGCAATACTGGACAAGTGGTAAGGGCAAGCTGCTCAATTCCAGGTGTGTTCAGGCCAGTAAAGATAGGGGATAAATTTTACGTGGATGGCGGAGTAGTTAGTCCTGTAGGAGTTGATGCAGCAAGACGCCTGGGAGCAGATTTTGTAATAGCAGTTGACATCTCTGCCGGTGCAGATAGGGTTCCCCCTGGCACTACAATCGAGACATTGCTTCAGTCAATCAATATCATGTACGCCAAACTTGCAGCCATTCAACTCTCACGGGCAGATGTGGTAATCCAGCCAAGGGTTGGCTATATCGGTTCATCCGATTTTTCAAAGAGGCATGAAGCAATCCTTGAGGGTGAGAAAGCAGCACTGGAAATGCTTCCCAAAATCCAGGCAATGATCAACAGGTAAGAATGGGAAATTTGCGAAAAGCAGTCAGTCAAGGAATCCTTGCAGCCTGGCCTATATGTCTTGGATATGTTCCCATAGGGCTTGCTCTTGGTCTTTTAGCTCAGAAGGCAGGGCTCGGTCCTTTTGAAATAGGGCTAATGTCTTTTTTTGTTTTCGCTGGAAGTTCACAGTTTATCGCAGTTTCCATGATCGCTGCAGGAGCTGCACCACTTGCCATAATCATGACAACTTTTGTAGTCAATCTAAGACATCTTCTGATGAGTTCATCCCTTTCCCTTTATTGCCGGAATAACGGAAGAACATTACTGTCTTTTTATGCTTATGGAATTACTGATGAGAGTTTTGCAGTTAACCAGTCTCTCTTCAAGCAGGGGAACTGGGGGATATATCAGGCTCTCACAGTCAATCAGGCTTCAAATCTTGTATGGATTATTGCCACAATTTGTGGAGGCTTTTTCGGAAGATTTGTTCCATCAAATGCTTTCGGAATCGACTATGCACTGATAGCCATGTTTATCTGTCTTCTGGTATTTCAGCTAAAAGGCATGATATATGTTGTTGTTGCTGTTATTGCCGGCGGAGGTGCTGTCTTTTTGTCGTTACTGATACCCGGAAACATATATGTAGTTCTTGCTTCAGTAGTTGCTGCAACCATTGGTCTATTCATTCTTAACCTGAAAAAGACAAAACAAGATTCAATCTGAAAACTCATAGTGGGAAAATGACAACAAGCCAATTCGGTCTTATTATACTGGGAATGGGTGTAGTAACATATGTCCCTAGGCTTCTTCCGCTTATTTTTCTCAGCAGACGAAATCTTCCCAAATGGCTTATACAGTGGCTTGATCTTATTCCGGCAGCTATTTTGGGTGCACTGTTGCTGCCTGAGCTGATCACTGCCGGCCATCCAAGACAGCTTGAGTGGCTGAAACCGGAATTGATTGCAGCCATTCCAACATTTGTTGTTGCCGCATATACACGATCTCTGGGCTGGACAGTCATTGCAGGGATGCTTATATATGAACTGATAAAAACATGGGTTATGCATTAAAGATTTTCAAACAATAGGATAAAAAACAGAATGGGGGATTTATGTCACATCATCACGACCACGATCACAAGCATGAACACGCTCACAAGCACAAGCATGACCACGAGCATGACCACAAGCATGAACATGAGCACAAGCATGTCCACGATCATGTACATGACCACAAGCTAATCCACGGTCATTGTCAAAAACATGATTGCCACAATGAGGTCAAGAGTGAAATGTCCTTTGAAGAAAAGATGATAAAACTTCTTGATCACTGGATAAGGCATAATGATGATCATGCCGGAACATACAGGAACTGGGCTCAACAAGCCAAAGAGAACAACCTGGATTCAACTGCCGAGTTGCTCAATGAGGCCGCTAAAATGACTATTGCCATCAATGCAAAATTTGAAGCAGCTCTGGCTGCACTGACTCCGCTCAAGCCTTCCTGATAAACAAACATTGATGAGAGATTATTTGTTTCTGTTGAACTGTCGGTAAAAAAAGTAATCCTTATCCTTCTCTTACCCTGCCTACGCTAACATCTGCGCTTACCCAACAGATGTTAGCGTAGTGACTTTTTGCTAAAAAACCTCTTTTCCTATTGAAAATCAAAAAAAATTGATCCTTCCCTAAAATAGCTGATCATTGACTCGGGATCGCGGCGTTCGGTATGCATGCAAGGAGTTTCTAAAGGCGTTGTTAAAGCATCGTCTCATCCAGAGCATGAGCCGTAAAGGTGATTGCTGGGACAATACAGTGGCCGAATCCTTTTTTTGAACGGGTCATAAAATCAGCAGTTTAGCAGTTTGCTTTTAACCTTGTCTTTTTTTTGGAGGAAAGTTCAATTGAATCCTTCTCGATTCAGCGTTTTCCCTTCGTTTCAGGCACTGAACATTCAGACTCAAACTCGCATTCTCAATGACCACAATCATTGATGAACGCGTAAAAAGTCCGTCGGACGGCTTTGTAAAAAGGCCGCAGGCAAGGCGCGCAAAT
>JBBIWB010000062.1:0-4643 GCA_037439445.1 Desulfobacteraceae bacterium
GTCAAACATGAAAGGAGAAACCATGAATAGAAGTTTTTTTATTAATGCTGTAATTCTTTTATTTGCTGTTTCAATGATAGCATCCTGCAGCAGTTTCGATAAAGGCCCTGCTGAAGCAGCTTTTAAGGTAGCCGAAGAAGCCGTCAATAACGCAAAGGCCGAAGCTGCTAAAATAGTTCCTGATCAGGTTGCTGCCCTGGAGAGCGCACTGGCTTCCATAAAAGACAAACTTGCCAAGGCTGAATTCAAGAACGTTTTAACCGAATCGCCAGCCCTCGTCATCAAGGTTAAAGACGTTTTGGCAGCAGCAAAAGTCAAAAAAGACGAATTTACCAGACAGTGGGCAGATCTGAGCCAGGGACTTCCCGAAATGCTCGAGGCGATCGAAAGCCAGTTGAATGTACTTTCTCAGGCTAAGGAACTCCCTGCTAATATAACCGCTCAAAAACTGGAGGAAGTAAAATCGGGTCTTGCCGCTGTAAAGGAAGAATGGGCAAAGGCGCAGGAAAGCTTCAATTCAGGTAATCTGGTGGATGCCATCTCCGTGGTGACTTCTGTCAAGGAAAAAGCCTTGAAGGCTGTGGAAGGCTTGGATATGTCTGTTTCTGAAGCCCCAAAATGACATAAATCGCAGGTCAAGTCATCGAAGCAAAACCGGCTACAAGAAAGAAGCCTGACTGGATTTTGATCCTTGACAGAGTGGAGACTTGAAGACAGCCGGAATTGGTCTGCGAAGAGTTACAGGCAATGGGCAAAAGAGATATTTGCTGATGGAGAATTGATCCGGCCAGTCAATCAGGTGCGGACAGTTAACCGGCAGCAAGGGATTCGTGGAAAAGCATGACTGACTATTCCTATTTCCGTCTGCAATTCATTGTCTTTGCTTTAGTATCAGCATCGTTTACAAATATTTACATCACCCAGCCAGTGCTGCCGGTTCTGGAAAACGAGTTTTCAGCCGATATGGTTCTGGTTTCTTTCAGTGTGTCAGCAGTCATCCTCGGGATTGCCATATCCAATCTTCCTTTCGGCTTTCTGGCAGACAGTTTGCCAATCCATCCGATTATTTTTATAGGCGGTGTGTTGGTGGCAGTCAGCGGTCTGGTTTGTGCAGCGACAGATGATATATGGATTTTAATCGGAGCTCGCTTTATCCAGGGTATTTTCATCCCGTCTCTTACAACCTGCCTGGCAGCCTATCTTGCAAAAACACTTCCAGCAGCTCGGCTCAATGTTGTTATGGGCTCTTATGTATCTGCTACAGTAATAGGGGGATTGGGTGGTCGCCTTCTCGGAGGCTGGGTTCATCCGCCATTGCACTGGCGTTATGCTTTTGTGTCAGCATCGGTGCTCACCCTCATAGCTACATTCACAGCAGTCAGGGGACTGCCACGGACTTCGGGTGAAACAGGACAAAATCGTAATTCAACCGGTTTTCTGGAGTTAATGAAGAACTGGGACATATTACGGATGTATTTTTGCGCAATGGGCAGTTTTGCAATTTTTTCTTCCGTTTTTAACTATTTACCATACCGCTTAACTTCCCAGCCCTTTGGATTTTCAACCGGCATGACAACACTGCTTTACCTTGTATATATAGTTGGCATATTTATAGGACCCATAGCCGGTAGAATCAGTAACCGCTTTGGAAGTGGAAACACCCTGCTTGCAGGGACTGGCATTCTTGGGGGAGCATTGATCCTTATCATGTCACCTTCCATAATAGCTGTCATACTGGGTCTTATTGGTACTTGTGCAGGTTTCTTCACTATCCATTCCGCAGCGGTTGGTTCTCTGAACAGTAAACTATTGAGCGGACAGGGACGTGCGAACTCTCTTTATGTTCTGTTTTACTATATAGGGGGATGGCTTGGAATTACAGGTTCAGGATTTGTGTATAAACAAGGCGGATGGAGCATCCTGATAAGTATTTTAATGTTGGTTTTGATTATACCATTAAGCGCTGGAATTGGTGAGCGCAAAAGCAGCAATCACAGGGATTAAGGGCGTAACCAGCAGAACAAAGGAGACTATGTCCGGCATCTTTTCGAAAACCCCACCGAACGGATTTCCAAGAAAAAATTTATAACACTTTTGTTTTATTTGAAAATATTGTCCAGCGCCATCATGATCGTGAAGCCTATCATGACTCCGAAAGTCGCTGATCGTGACTTCCCTTTTGAATGAGTCTCAGGTATTATTTCATCGCTTATTACAAAAAGCATTGCGCCTGCTGCAAAAGCAAGCCCTATAGGGAGAAGGGGATAAAAATATGTAACTGCTCCTACCCCGAGCAATCCTCCGACTGGCTCGACCAGGCCGGTCAGGGTTGCTATCCATACCGCCTTCAGTTTCCTGTACCCCTGGCCAATCAGCGCAAGTGCAACCGCAAGGCCTTCGGGCATGTTCTGAAGGCCTATGCCTATGGCAAGACTTGAGCCTGTCCCAGTGTCGCCGGTGCCAAATCCTACTCCTACTGCGAGTCCTTCAGGAAAATTATGAATTGTGATGGCGATAACAAAAAGCCAGATTCTTCTTAGTGAACTTGACGGACCTTCATGGCCGGCAAGAAAATGTTCATGAGGAAGCAAGTTGTCGATTCTGTCGAGAAAGATGGCCCCAAGAATCATTACAAATGCCACTATGTAGACCCCGTTATTGTCAAATACATTATTACCTGATTCAATACCTGGTATGATAAGGGAGAATGAAGTTGCAGCAAGCATGACACCGGCTGCGCCTCCAAGCATGGTGTTCATGAGTTTGGCCGGCGGCTCTTTTTTAAGCAGGAGTGCAGGAAGAGCGCCGATTCCGGTTGCAAGTCCTGCCATCAAGCTTGCAATGAAGCCAATCATCAAGGTACTCATAAGAACATCCCTTTCTTTAACCTGGGTTCATGAAAACACAAACAGGATAAAAAACACTATGGGGTCATTCTGCTGCTTTTCATTGATCATCAGCAATGTTACTGATATTATATTTTTTCATAAAAAAATGCAATTTTGTATCTTGAGAAGCTGATCCATACTTTTTCGTGTGCAACATGCTGACATGAAAGTTTGCGAATTCATCACTTTTTACCTGAGAGAAATCATAATGCAAAAAAATTCTTATCCGGTTATAACTGCTGACGAGGCAGTTCTTTTTATTCATGACGGCTATACAGTTGGATTCAGCGGTTTTTCACCGGCTGGGGCGGCAAAGGCAGTTCCTGTTGCACTTGCAGCACGCGCAAGACAGGAACATGAAAGAGGCAGGACTTTCAAGCTTAGAATTCTGACAGGAGCATCCAGCGGTCAGAGTATTGATGATGAGCTGGCAAGAGCCGAAGCTATTTTTTGGAGGGCACCTTATCAGGGAGAGGCCAGCCTTAGAAAGAGCATAAACAGTGAGGAAGTCGAATATGTTGATATGCATCTTTCTCACGTTCCTCAGATGCTGGCTTACGGGTTTTTGGGAAAACTCGATGTCTGTGTTGTAGAAGCCACAGAGGTGACGCAGGATGGAAGGGTATATTTAACTTCATCAATCGGAGCATCTCCGACTTTTTTGAAGTATGCTGAAAAAGTTATTATCGAGATAAACAGGAGGCATTCGCCAAGGCTTAGGGAAATGGCAGACATTGCAGTGATGCCGCTTCCGCCCCACAGGGACCCGATTCTCATTTATGAGCCTCTTACTAGAATAGGGTTTCCATATGCTGTTGTTGATCCGTCGAAGGTCCTTGGTGTAGTTATCAATGACGAGCCGGATAAGGTTGGCAAACTACCGCTTCCCGATGATTTCAGCAATCGGATAGCAGGGCATGTCGTAAAATTTTTCGTAGATGAGATGAAGGCAGGCCGTCTGCCCGAAAAGCTTTTGCCGCTTCAGGCAGGGGTGGGAAGCGTTGCCAATGGAGTGATGGCTGCTCTTGGAGAGCATCCTGACATTGGGGCTTTCAGTATGTATTCAGAGGTTTTTCAGGATGCTATGGTCGATCTCATGATAAGCGGGAAGCTTTCAGGTGCCAGCGCATGCAGCCTTACAGTATCCTGGGAAAACCTTCAGAAAATAATAGAAAACATAGATTTCTTTGCCCCAAGGACAGTTTTGAGACCTCAGGAAATATCGAATCATCCAGGCATAATCCGGAGACTCGGCGTTATTGCAATGAATACAGCCATTGAAGTGGACATATACGGAAATGTCAATTCAACCCATGTCTATGGGACAGATATCATTAACGGAATAGGCGGAAGTGGTGAATTCACCCGCAACTCATATATTGCAATAATTATGACCCCTTCCATTGCAAGGCAAGGCAGCGTGTCATCCATAGTTCCAATGTGCCCTCACATTGATCACAATGAACATTCTGTTCAGGTGGTTGTAACCGAGCAGGGCCTGGCAGACTTGAGGGGACTTGGACCTATGCAGAGGGCAAAGGCGATTATCAACAACTGCGCACACCCTTTTTACAGAGACTACCTGAACCAGTATGTAAGGGATGCCCGAAAAGGGCATATCCGCCATGATCTCATAAAATGCTACGAGCTTCACCGAAATCTCATGAACACCGGAACTATGCTGACTTAATGTCATAAGTGCTGTCTCTTGTTTTTCACACGGTACTCCTGCTTAATAAAAGATGTTACAGGTTG
>JBBIWB010000062.1:4743-12598 GCA_037439445.1 Desulfobacteraceae bacterium
GCAGAGAGTTCTTTGCTGCCTAATCTTTATCGGTTCTGGGATGGGCGCTTAGTGTCTTTAGGGCTATCATGAGAACTGATATGGCAGAAGGGGTCATACCGTCTATTCTGGAAGCCTGCCCTAAGGACATGGGCCTTATTTTTCCAAGTTTTTCCTTTAATTCGTTGGAAAGGCCGTGGACTTCGGTATAATCAAAATCATCCGGTAGTTTCATTCTTTCTATATTTCTGAATTTTTCAATTTCCCGGTACTGGCGCTGAATATATCCTTCGTACTTGATCTCGATTTCCACCTGTTGAACGATTTTTGAATCAAGCGGGCTTGGTGAAGGAGCAAGAGTCTCTACTACCTGGTAATCGAGTTCTGCGCGCTTCAAGAGTTGATCAAGATGTATCCCGTTATCAATTGGTTTTATGCTGTGATCCAAAAGATAATTATTTACTGATTCACATGGTTTTACAACAGTAGCCTTGATGCGCCTAATTTCACCTTCAATTTCTTTTTTCCTTTCCTTGATATCACTTAAGCAGTTTCTGTCAATCAGCCCTAGCTCGTAGCCTGTCTCCATGAGGCGAAGATCGGCATTGTCTTCTCTTAGCATCAGGCGGTATTCTGCACGTGAAGTAAACATTCTATAGGGCTCAGAGGTTCCTCTTGTGACAAGATCATCTATCATTACCCCCATGTAGGCCTGAGACCTGTCAACTATAAAAGGAGGCCTTTTCTGGAGCTTGCATGCCGCATTTATTCCTGCCCACATTCCCTGGGCTGCTGCTTCTTCATAACCGGATGTACCGTTAATCTGTCCGGCAAGATATAGTCCTGAATAAAGCTTTGTTTCAAGTGTTGGTTTCAACTGAACAGGATTTACATAATCGTATTCTATTGCATAGGCCGGCCTCATTATTTCAGCTTCTTCGAGTCCTTCAACTGAACGTACAATCTGTATCTGGACATGAAGGGGGAGACTGTTTCCTAGGCCGCTTGCGTAGATTTCTTCAGTATCAAGTCCTTCTGCTTCAAGAATTACATGGTGCCTGTCCCTTTCGGGAAATTTTATTATCTTATCTTCAAAAGATGGACAATATCTTGCAGAAATTCCCTTTATCACTCCTCCATAGAGAGCAGAGAAGCTTATGTTGTCCCTGACAATCTTGTGACATATCGGATTTGTGTATCCCATGTGGCTTTCTACCTGGGGAAGAAAAATTTTTTGTGACGAAAAAGAAAATGGTGTCGGATTTTCTTCAGATCCCTGAGCAGTGAATTTGGAGAAATCAATGCTTGATTTTTTAAGCCTCGGTGGTGTTCCTGTCTTCATCCTTCCGGTAATGAATCCAAGCTGTCTCAACTGTTCCGGAAGGCTGTAAGAGGCGAATTCACCCGCCCTTCCTGCCCTCATGGACTTAAAGCCGATGTGAACAAGGCCGCTTAAGAATGTTCCTGTTGCAAGTATGATTGCACTGGCAGAATAACCGAAACCTGTATGATCCTCAATTCCAGCAATGCGGTTTCCCTCAACAACAAGGCGTTCCACCATTGCCTGTTTGAGATCCAGGTTGGGCTGGCGCTCTACAACCGACTTCATGACAGCATGATAACGGCTCTTGTCATTCTGAGTTCTAGACGAGTGGACTGCAGGGCCTTTTTTGGTGTTCAGTTTCCTGTATTGAATGGCAGTCTGATCACTAACCTTTGCCATTTCACCGCCAAGGGCATCTATTTCCTTCACAAGCTGCCCCTTGGCCATGCCGCCTATGGACGGGCTGCACGGCATTGCAGCCACCTTGTCGAGATCTATTGCAAGGAGCAATACCCGACATCCCATTCTGGCTGCAGCAAGTGCTGCTTCACATCCAGCATGTCCTGCTCCTACAACTATCACATCGTATTTTTTGGAATAGAAAAACATTGGTAAAGAGCCTTTAATATGATAAAAATAAAAGGTTATGGAAAAAAGGTATTATGATTACAATACATACCTGCGTGAGATATTTGGCTGCAGGGTTCAAAAAATCTCTATCGATGCTGGCCTTACCTGCCCTAACCGGGACGGGAGTCTTTCTGCTTCAGGGTGCATCTACTGCAATTCCATGGGGTCCGGTACCGGCATGTTTTCCATGGGGGCGTCTGTTGGCGAACAAGTCGCAGGCAGCAAGGCTTTCCTGGCAAAAAGATACAACGCCAAAAAATTTATAGCCTATTTTCAATCTTTTTCCAATACCTATGCTCCTGTATCAATCTTGAAAAACCTTTATGATGAAGCGCTTGCTGTTCCGGATGTTGTTGGTTTATCCATAGGAACAAGACCAGATTGCATTGATCAGGAGGTCTTGGGCCTCATTGAAGGTTACGCAAACAAGTATCTTGTATGTATTGAATACGGGCTTCAGTCTTATCATGATCAAACCCTGAGGCTTATCAACAGGGGGCATGATTTTGAATGTTTCAGAAGAGCGGTGGAATTGACAAAAAACCGCGGGATAAAAATCTGTGTTCACCTTATACTTGGTCTTCCAGGAGAAACCAGAGAGATGATGCTTGAAACTGCCCGGAAAATTTCCGAAATCAAAATTGACGCAGTTAAGCTTCATCTACAATATATTATTAAAGGAACGCAGTTGGAAGCTCTCTATAATGCAGGACTCTATCAATGCCTTAAACAGGATGAATATGTTGAAATCATCTGTGATGTTCTTGAGTTACTGCCTTCTGAAATGGTTATACAGCGTCTGACCGGAGATCCCCACCCAAAGGAACTTGTTGCCCCGTCCTGGGCAATGAAAAAAAAAGAAACACTTTCCCTGATTCAGGAAACATTATTTAAGCGTGATTCATGGCAGGGGAAAAAATCATGAAGGGTAACCGATGTTAATAACGGAAATACTGGCCAGAAATGCCAGAATGTATGGTAATGAAGTGGCTCTGATAGAGCGCGAGCCGGCAAAAAAAAAGAGAGTCGAGATAACCTGGAAGGAATTTGACGAGCTCTCCTCAAGGATTGCAAATGCCCTGATTGCAGGCGGAATCCAGAAAAATGACAGAGTGGTTCAGTTAATGACAAATTGCATTGAGTGGCTTCCCATTTATTTTGGCATACTTCGTACTGGTGCACTGGCGGTTCCTTTGAATTTTCGTTTTGATGCCCCTACTATCCTTCAATGTATTGAAACCGCTCAGGCAAAAACACTCATTTTTGGTGAAGACTTTACAGGAAGAATAGATGAAATCAAGCCGTGTCTTGACAAGACCCTCAGGAATTACTGGTTTGTCGGAAAAGATGCAATCTGTCCTGATTTTGCAAAATCATATCCAGACGTTTTGTGCAGTTTTTCTTCTGATGATCCTCAAATCCCCATCAGCATAACTGACGAAGCAGGGCTTTATTTTACATCAGGCACTACAGGAAATCCGAAGGCAACCCTTCTTACTCATAGAAATCTTGAGTTTGCCTGCATAGTTGAAAATCACCATCACCGCCAGACTCATTCAGATAATTTCCTGTGCATTCCGCCTCTTTACCATACAGGGGCAAAAATGCACTGGTTTGGAAATTTCATTGTAGGCGCAAAGGCTGTAATTTTAAAAGGAAGAGAGCCAAGGCATATAATCGAGGTCATCTCTGAAGAAAAAGTAACAATTGTCTGGCTTTTAGTGCCATGGGCACTCGATATTTTGTTTGAAATAGAAAGCGGGGAAGTCAAATTAAAAAATCATGAGCTTTCTCAATGGAGACTGATGCACATAGGAGCTCAGCCTGTTCCGCCAAGCCTCATCAAGGAATGGAAGAAGGTTTTTCCCAAGCATGAATATGATACAAATTATGGTCTTACAGAATCGAGTGGCCCTGGTTGCATTCATCTTGGGATGGAAAACATGCATAAGGTAGGGGCAATAGGAAAGCCTGGCTTTGACTGGGAATTTAAAATTGTTGACTCCGGCCTTATGCCTGTGGAAAAAGGAAGCCCAGGAGAGCTCATGGTCAAGGGTCCAGGTGTGATGAAGGAATACTACCGGAATCCTGAGGCTACAAGAGATGTCCTTATTGATGGATGGCTCATGACAGGAGATATTGCAAGAGAAGACGAAGAAGGTTTTATCTGGCTTGTGGACAGGAAGAAAGATGTAATAATTACAGGTGGTGAAAACATTTATCCGGTAGAAATTGAAGACTGGCTTCAGTCTCATCCGGGAATTCAGGATGTTGCGGTCATTGGCCTTCCAAGTCTTCGTCTCGGAGAGATTGCAGCGGCAATCGTTCAGGTAAAGCCAGGCCGAGACATTACAAAAGATGAAATCAACAGTTTTTGCAGCGGCCTTCCAAGATACAAGAGACCAAGAAAAATTATTTTTGCATCCGTGCCAAGAAATCCTACAGGAAAAATCGAAAAACCAAAGCTGCGGAAAGAATATGCAGGAATAGAGGAAAGTTTCAAGATTGAATAACAAAGGGGCGGACCTCTGAAGTTCGCCCCTTGTCTCTTCATGTTAGAGTCAGGATAACCTTATTTTTTGCCTTTCACTTCTTCAAAATCAGCATCTACAACATCATCATCTGGGGCTGGTTTAGAAGAAGGACCGCCATGCCCAGGCCCTCCAGATGATGTTCCTTCAGGGCCGCTTCCCCCGGCAGTTCCAGACTGAGAGGCCTTCTGATACATGGTTTCTGCAACTTTATGGGAAGCCTGCATCAATTGATCTGTCAGTCGCTTGATCTGTTCTATGTCGTTGCCTTCCATTGCTTTTTTAAGAGGTGTGATGGCTGCTTCTACCTGTGCCCTGGTTGCTCCGTCAACCTGTTCGCCAAGATCCTTCATGGATTTTTCAGTCGAGTAGATCAATGAATCAGCAGAGTTTCTTGCTTCAACAAGTTCTTTTCGTTTCTTGTCTTCCTCAGAATGCATCTCTGCATCTTTTATGAGTCTGTCGATTTCATCCTTGCTCAGCCCGCTTGAAGCCGTGATCTTGATAGACTGTTCTTTCCCGGTTCCAAGATCCTTTGCAGAGACATTCACTATGCCGTTGGCGTCTATGTCAAATGTAACTTCAATCTGTGGCATTCCGCGGGGTGCAGGAGGAATTCCCACGAGTTCAAAACGGCCAAGGGTCTTGTTCCCTGATGCCATTTCCCTTTCGCCTTGAAGCACATGGATTGAAACAGCGGGCTGGTTGTCCGCAGCAGTAGAAAAGACCTGGCTTTTCTTAGTGGGAATGGTCGTATTTTTTTCAATGAGTCTTGTCATTACGCCACCGAGTGTTTCAATGCCAAGTGAAAGGGGAGTTACATCGAGAAGAAGAACATCCTTGACATCGCCTCCCAATACTCCGCCCTGAATAGCAGCTCCTATTGCCACAACTTCATCAGGGTTAACACCTTTATGGGGATCCTTTCCAAAGATTCTTTTTACCCTGTCCTGAACAGCAGGCATTCTTGTCATGCCTCCTACAAGAACTACCTCATCAACATCCCTGGCAGTGATTCCTGAATCCTTAAGGGCCTGACGGCATGGACCTTCGAGATTGTCGAGTAAATCGGAAACAAGCGCCTCCAGTTTTGCGCGGGTAATGCGGATGTTGAGATGCTTGGGTCCGCTGGCATCGGCAGTTATGAATGGAAGATTAACATCAGTTTCCATGGAACTTGAAAGTTCCATCTTGGCTTTTTCTGCGGCTTCCTTAAGCCTCTGAAGAGCCATCTTGTCTTTTCTTAAATCAATTCCCTGGTCTTTTTTGAATTCATCTGCAAGATATTCAATTAGACGGAGGTCAAAATCCTCGCCTCCAAGATGAGTGTCTCCGTTTGTAGATTTTACCTCAAAGACTCCTTCGCCTATTTCCAGGATTGATACGTCAAAAGTACCGCCTCCAAGGTCAAAAACAGCAATTTTTTCTTCCTTTTTCTTATCCAGACCATAAGCAAGGGATGCAGCAGTAGGTTCGTTGATTATTCTAAGAACATTTAGGCCTGCAATTTTACCGGCATCTTTTGTGGCCTGACGCTGGCTGTCGTTAAAATAAGCAGGAACAGTTATTACAGCATCTGTCACTGTTTCCCCAAGATAATCTTCGGCGGTTTTTTTGATATTTGCCAGAATGTAAGAAGATATTTCAGCAGGGCTGAGGTGTTTGTCACGCACTTTGATGTGAACATCCCCGTTGTTTGCCTCTTCCAGTTTGTATGGAAGCACTTTGATGTCTCTTTGGACTTCAGGGGACTGAAATTTTCTCCCGATCAGCCGTTTGACGGCAAAAACCGTATTTTCAGGGTTTGTAATCGCCTGACGTTTGGCTATTTGACCAATAAGACGTTCCCCGCTTTCTGAAATTGCAACAATCGAAGGAGTGGTTCGACCGCCTTCGGCGTTTGTCAGCACTTTGGCCTCTCCTCCCTCCATGATGGCAACACATGAGTTTGTGGTGCCTAAATCGATTCCAATAATTTTACCCATGGATAATCCTCCTTAAATATATAAAAGAAAAATCTTTAACTATAGGTTGTTCAAAGCCTCTGATCATGTCCTTACGACAAGGATACAAGGCCTAATTGTTGACGGCATCGTAAAAAGGCCGGATGCTGCGTTGCGCTGCATCCTTCGTCATTGCGGCGTACCATAAGTACGCCTCATTCCTCAGGATTTGCGCGCCTTGCCTGCGGCCTTTTTACAAAGCCGTCCGAATATTGACTTTTTACGAGTTCATCAATTGTTGATAACATATCATTCGGTTTTCTTCGGCCCTTTTGAAACCACTACCATGGAAGGCCTCAGAAGCCTGTCATGGAGCATATAACCTTTTTGAAATTCACATATTACGACATTCGCAGGATGCTCATCCGATTGCTCCTGCATGACTGCTTGATGGAAATTAGGGTCAAAGTCTTTTCCTGTAGCATCGATCAGTTTAACCGAGAATTTTTCAAAGATTTTGTGTATATCTTTCAAAGTCATCTCAATACCCTCGATGATACATACTGCTGATTCTTTATTTCCTGAAGATTTAATGGCTCGTTCTAAATTATCCACAACAGAAAGAAGCTCTGTCAAAAGGACTTCATTTGCGTACTTCCTGAAATCTTCAGTTTCTTTTAGTGTACGTTTTTTATAGTTCTCAAAGTCTGCCGAAACCCTCAGTAAACGCTCATAAATCTGCCTCGACTCATTTTCAGCGGTTTCGCAGCGTTTTTCAAGTTCCTTCAAAGGATCTGTCAGGATTTCATCGTCATTATTTTTATTATCATTTGCTATGGAGTCATCGACACCAGAAGATGGTTTTTCAGTATCATTCAAAGGGGGTGTAGATTCATTCATTTCCAGCAAAATCTCCTTCAAATCTTTATTAAAATTTCGAGCATCCTTTTCCTGAAGTGTAAAAAATTTTCTCAAGACCGGATTGAGTCAAAAATAATGCCATAACTACTGATGTCAAGATCAATTCATTCTGAAATTTCAAGGTTTTTTTAAGGACAATACTGATGAACTCGTAAAAAGTCAAAATTGTGATGGCAAAGTAAAAAGGCCGCAGACGAGGCGCACGAATCCTAAGGAATGAGGCGTACTTATGGTACGCCGCAATGACGAAGGATGAAGTGCAACGAAGTATCCGGACTTTTTGCGAAGCCATCAATACTGTTTGGCTGTCTTAACACTCTTGCTCCTTTTGGGTTGCAGTCATGAAAATCAAATTAAAGGAAAGAAATCAAGAGGGAAAATTGTCATATAAAAAGGTTTGTGATAATAATACAGTCAGTCAAACATGTTGGCTTTTTACAAAAATATCTCAATTTTTTTCGGGATCATCAGACATGATGAACTCGTAAAAAGTCCGTCGGACGGCTTTGTAAAAAGGCCGCAGGCAA
>JBBIWB010000063.1:0-12348 GCA_037439445.1 Desulfobacteraceae bacterium
GCATCCGGTCTTTTTACGATGCCGTCAAGACTCGTAAAATTAAATTGTAAGAAGGCAATAAAATTCATGTTTGAAAAATTTCCTGAAATTCGCATAGACAGCGAAATGAAAAAATCTTATCTCGATTATGCCATGAGTGTAATAATAGGAAGAGCACTGCCTGATGTACGCGACGGCCTGAAACCGGTCCACCGCAGAGTACTCTTTGCAATGAACGAACTTGGAAACGACTGGAACAAGCCTTATAAAAAATCAGCGCGCATAGTTGGAGATGTAATAGGTAAATATCATCCTCATGGTGACACTGCTGTTTATGACACAATTGTAAGAATGGCACAGGATTTTTCACTCAGATATCCTCTTGTGGACGGTCAGGGCAATTTTGGATCAATTGACGGTGATTCTCCTGCTGCGATGCGTTACACCGAGATTCGCATGAAACGACTTGCCCATCTCATGCTTGATGATCTTGAAAAGGATACAGTCAATTTTGTTCCCAACTATGATGAATCACTGCGTGAACCCTCGATTCTTCCTGCAAAAATACCCAATCTCATAATAAACGGAACTTCAGGCATTGCAGTAGGAATGGCAACCAACATACCACCACATAACCTTAATGAAACCATAGAAGCAATAAAAGCCATAATCGACAATCCTGAACTTACTTTTGAAGAGCTCATAAACATAATGCCCGGACCCGATTTTCCAACAGCGGGCATAATCTATGGAACAAAAGGAATCTATGACGCCTACAGGACAGGCAGAGGCATAATCAGGATCAGGGCAAGGGTAATTGTTGAAAAAGACAAGAGAACAGGAAGTGAAACCATTGTTATTAACGAACTTCCCTACCAGGTAAACAAGGCAAAACTCATTGAATCTATAGCAGAGCTAATTCGTGACAAACAAATTGATGGAATCAAATTTATCAGGGATGAATCTGACAGAGAAGGGATGAGAATTGCAGTGGGTCTTAAAAAAGACCAGGCAGCAGAAGTCGTGATCAACCAGCTTTATAAACTCACGAGAATGGAAAGCAGTTTCGGCATTATTTTTCTTGCCGTAGTTAATAACAGACCGGAACTATTATCCCTGAAAGAAATACTAGAATATTTTATAAGGCACAGAAAACATATCATAGTCAGAAGAACTCAGTTTGACCTAAAAAAAGCAGAAGACATAGCCCATGTTCTTGAAGGCTTGAAGATTGCTCTGGACAACCTCGACGCTGTGATAACCATGATACGACAATCGTCTTCTCCACCAGAGGCAAAGACAAGACTCATCGATTCATTTGCACTTTCTCCTGTTCAGGCTCAAGCCATTCTTGACATGAGGCTTCAAAGACTCACTGGACTTGAAAAAGATAAAATAATAGAAGAGTACCACAAAACCATTAAAGACATAGAATGGTTTAGGCAGATTCTATCAAGCGAAAAGATCATTCTGAATCTTATAAAAGAAGAGCTCACTGAAATACAGGAAAATTTCGGAGATGCAAGACGCTCACAGATTATTGAAGAAACCCGTACTATAACAATTGAAGACATGATCGTAGAAGAAGACATGGTTGTCACAATTTCCAGAAAAGGCTATATAAAAAGAACGCCCATTACCCTTTATAACAGCCAGCGCCGGGGAGGAAAAGGCAAGACGGCCATGGAAACAAAAGATGAAGATTTTGTGGAACATCTTTTTGTCGCCTCAACCCATCATACTTTTCTTTTTTTTACTAATCAGGGAAGACTCTACTGGTGCAAAGTTTATGAAATACCCCAGGCAGGTAGAGCCACCAGGGGAAAAGCAATAATAAACCTGTTGAATTTTCAAAAAGATGAAAGGCTGACCGCTGTTCTTCCTATAGCCAAATTCGAAGCCGGATATTACATCATGATGGCAACAAGAGCAGGTGTTATCAAGAAAACCAGCCTCATGGATTTCAGCAGGCCCAGGGCAGCAGGCATAATTGCAATAAGCCTGGATCTAGGAGATGAACTCATTTCCGCAAAAATAACCGACGGAAAGATGAATGTTTTTCTTGGGTCTTCTTTCGGCAAGTCGATCCGTTTTCATGAATCTGAAATCCGATCAATGGGCAGAACTGCAAAAGGGGTTCATGGCATGAAGCTAAGCCCCGGGAACATGATTGTAGGAATGGAAGTACTCAGTCATGGACAAACGCTTTTCACCATAACTGAAAACGGATTCGGGAAAAGATCCTCAATTGATGAATATCCTGTACAAAAGAGAGGCGGCATCGGTGTTATCACCATCAAGACAACCGAGAGAAATGGCAATGTTGTTGCAATTCTACTCGTTGAAGAAGACGATGATTTAATGCTCATGACCGACACAGGAAAACTCATACGTATTCCCATAAAAGGTGTTTCTGTTATCAGCCGGAACACTCAGGGTGTCAAGCTTATAGGAATGGATCAGAATGAAAAAGTAACCAGCGCTGCAAGACTGGCTGAAAAAGAGGAAGTACACGATGACTCCAGTGTTATGTTTGAACCGGCTGAATGATTTAAGAATCGGTGTTATAGGTGCCGGAAGCTGGGGAACTGCTCTTGCCGATCTGCTGGGAAACAAAGGCTATGACCTTGATTTCTGGGTTTTTGAAGAAGAAGTGCGCCGCCAGATTCGATTCTTACGCGAAAACAGGGTATTTCTGCCTGGATTCAATCTCTCAGAACGTCTAAACCCCACGGAAAGCATTAAAGAAGCTTCATCAGAGAAAGACCTGATATTGATGGCAGTGCCTTCACATGTCATGAGAGAAGTTTCGGGGCTGATGTCCTCTCACGTTTATGCTGACACCATTATTGTATCCGCCTCAAAAGGAATTGAAAACAAAACATACCTTACAATGAGCGGAGTTCTTGCAGAATGTCTTCCTCAAATTCATGAAGATCAGATTGCAGCTCTTTCAGGGCCTAGTTTTGCCAGGGATGTTGCGAACAGACTGCCTACTGCAGTAACAGCAGCTTCAAAGAACCGGGATGTTGCAGCCTTTGTTCAGCATGTTTTTGCCTCTCCATTTTTCAGAGTCTATACAAATGATGATATCATAGGAGTGGAGCTGTGCGGCTCTGTAAAAAATGTCATAGCAATCGCATCTGGGATGATAGATGGCCTTGGCCTTGGGCTCAACACCCGTGCAGCTCTTATCACCAGAGGACTTGCTGAAATCAGGCGTCTTGGCCTGAAGTTGGGTGCAAAATCACATACCTTTGCAGGTCTTGCAGGAGCTGGAGATCTTATTCTTACATGCACCGGAGATTTAAGCCGCAATTATACAGTAGGCAAACAGATAGGAGCAGGAAGAAGACTCTCTGATATCCTTTCAAAAACACGAACTGTAGCAGAAGGGGTAAAGACTGCTGAATCGGTTTACAACCTCTCTTGTAAACTTGATGTTGAAATGCCCATAACCCATGCAGTATATCAGATTCTTTATGAAGATCTTTCTCCTAAAGAGGCTGTTCACATGCTTATGACCAGAGACCTTAAAAACGAAACAGAAGATTGAAGCAGGTCATGCGCAATGGCAAATGAAATTTCCAAGCATAAAGGCAAAGGCCATCGCCAGCGCCTTAGGGACAAGTTTCTGGAATCCGGTCTTTCAGGCTTTCACGATTACGAGGTAATCGAATTGCTTCTCACACTTGCCACTCCCAGAAAAGACTGCAAAGAAATTGCTAAGGCGGCCCTTGCCCGATTTAAAACACTTCAGGGCGTTCTGGAAGCAAGTTCAGCTTCTCTGCTGGAAATAAAGGGGATAGGTCCTCAGAATATTTTCGGGATAAAATTCATTCATGCTGCTGCAGACAGGTATCTTGAAAAGAGGGTTTCAGGCAAAGACATCATTTCTCATTCCAAGGCTCTCTTTGAATATCTTTATTATAATCTTCGAGACAAAACAAGGGAATGCTTCAAGCTGATTCATCTTGATGCAAAAAACCATGTTCTTGGCTTGGAAACACTTTTTGAAGGAACTCTTTCCACAACTTCAGTTTATCCTCGTGAAGTAATACAGTCAGCACTTAATCACCATGCTGCTGCCGTCATTTTTGCCCATAACCATCCATCAGGTGATCCAAGCCCGTCTTCCGACGACTTTGCAATCACAAGAAGACTGATTTTCTGCTGCAACGCAATCGGAATAATTGTTCATGAACATATTGTCATAGGAGACAACCGCTACTTCAGCTTTGCTGACGAAGGACACATTGCAAAGATATACAGGGAACTCGAAACGCTCAACATATAAGGGAACTTAAAAAACGTCATGCCGAAAACCACATCTTCTCCTGAGTGTTTTGGAAAACTTGAAAATGTCTTCCCTGAAGGTGGAGATGGACTTCGCTCGACTCCTGAATCTTGCATGCCGTGCCGATATAGAACAGATTGCCTTCGCACTGCCATGACAGGTAGCGGCGGACTGAAGCTTCAGGAAAAAAATCTCGACAGGGCCTACTCATCCGGAATGCTTGGTTTTCTTGGAAGATGGTCAAGAAAAAAAGATATTCAAAGACAACTATCTGAAAAAAGGAGAATGCATGAAAACTCTTAAAGACATTTCAATAACCGGAAAGCGCCTTCTTATAAGGGTTGATTTCAATGTCCCTCTCGATATGAATCAGCAGATTACTGATGACACAAGGATAAGGGAAGTCCTTCCAACACTCGACTATGCAATCGGTCAAAATGCTAAAATCATTATCGCATCTCATCTTGGAAGGCCAAAGGGCAAGGTTGCACCCGAATTCAGCATAAAACCTGCTGCAGATTGTCTTGAAAGACTTTTGAAGAAGCCAGTTAAATTTGTAGGTGATTGTACAGGCAAAGTTGTCGAAAATTTTGCTGAAGCCATGAATTCTGGAGACATCCTTGTTCTTGAGAATTTGAGGTTTTATCCTGAAGAAGAAAAAAACGACGATGTTTTTGCAAAAAAACTTGCTGCTCTTTGTGATGTTTATGTAAATGATGCCTTTGCTGTATCTCACAGGGCAAACGCCTCGGTTGAAGCTGTTACACGTTTTGCACCTGTTTCTGTTGCAGGCTTTCTGCTTAAAAAGGAGATTGACTATTTTGAGAAGGCAATGATCAGCCCTCAAAGGCCTCTTGCTGCAGTCATAGGTGGGGCTAAGGTTTCGACAAAGCTTTCCGCTCTTGAAAACATGATCCTCAATGTTGACAAAATCATCATAGGAGGAGCAATGGCAAATACTTTTCTTCAGTCACTTGGTTATTCAACAGGAAAATCCCTTGTCGAACATGAACTCATAGAAACAGCAGGAAAAGTCTTAAAGAAAGCCTCTGAAAAAAAGGTGAAGGTATTTCTTCCTGTTGACGCAATAACAGCAGACAGGCTTGAATCATCGGCAAAAACCAGCATCTTTACGGTTCAAGAGATTCCTGAAGATCAGATGATCCTGGACATAGGACCTGCAACATCTCTGCTGTACGGACAAGCTCTTCAGAATGCAAAAACGATAGTCTGGAATGGCCCCATGGGAGCCTTTGAAATTCCTGCCTTCAGCAGGGGAACATCTGAAATGGTTGATCATGTGATAAAATCGGGTGCCATTTCAATCGTGGGTGGAGGCGATACAAATGCTGCCCTACTTCAGTCAGGAAAAACCGATAAAATCACATATATCTCTACAGGTGGCGGAGCTTTTCTGGAACTTCTTGAAGGTAAAAAGCTTCCAGGGGTAACTGCACTTGAAACTGCCTCGAAATGATCACATGGATGGCTAATAAAAAGAAAATACTTGCAGGATGTCTGCTCCTGATCATGGTTCTTGTCGGATTTTTTTACAGAACCTGGTTATGGGAGACGACCGAAAATTTATACAATATAATTTCAGACAAGGAAGCCATCCGGTCATACATTACTTCATGGGGAATTGCAGCGCCTCTTGTTTTTATGGCCATTCAGATTCTTCAGGTCATTTTTGCCCCGGTCCCAGGAGAGGCAACAGGTTTTGTAGGGGGATTTGTTTTTGGCACTTTTGCAGGTTTTATCTATTCTACCATAGGTCTTTCCCTGGGATCAGTCATAAATTTCTGGATAGGCCGTCTTCTCGGAAACAAATTTATAAGAAGAATTATTCCGCAGAAGCAAATGCAGCAAATGCATAATCTAGTACGAGGACAAGGAGCCATAGTTCTCTTCATCCTTTTTTTATTCCCAGGATTTCCCAAGGACTATCTTTGCCTTTTTCTTGGAGTAAGCGACATACCATTCAAGCTTTTTCTTATAATGGCCACCATAGGACGCATGCCGGGAACCCTTGCACTTAGCGTTCAGGGTGCATCCCTGTATGAACAGCAATATGTCCTCATGTCTATCATAATGGCCTTATGTGCCTTATGTGCCTATTTATCATACAGGTACAAGGAACGACTTTACAGATGGATGGAAAAACTTAACGGTAATTAAGGGGGTCAAAGAGTGACATTCTGGAGAACCAGGGAAGATCTGAGCCTGGCAAACCGCCTGAGAAGATCATATCGTTTCTTCGATTTTTTTAAGAAATTACTGCCTGTCGATTACAGCCTTTTAATTCAGAAAGATTCTTTATCTGAAAACAAGGACCGGTATTTTTTATCCCATTTTCATGTCAGGATCGACTGGCCTATCACAGACGCAGCAGAAAATCTCGGGCTTTCCTTGCGCTATATTTCGAAGGACATTTATGAAAAAGGTGAAAAATACGCTGAAGACATCGAAAAGAAATTTTTTGAATATTACGGACTTCCATCCACAGTAGGAGGCAGGCGAACAGCCGCAATTGTAACTGCCCAGTTTTTAAAAAGGATTCCATGTATCTCTACCCTGTATGTTTGCAGCAGCGAATCGAGATCACTGACGAGGATATCAGAGCGTGGAACGACAAAATATATTCTCCTCAAGCTGACAAATTCAGAAATTGAAAACATCGCTGGAACTCACAACCTTCCGGTTACTGCATTTCGTGAAAACTATGTGGTATTCAGCTACAATGAAACCGGAATATGCGCATTTCAGGTAACCTATGCCTATACCAGTCAGTCCAGACCGCCAGATGACGGCAAACTCAGGGAATTAAAACCTGATATGAACTGGCTTTCCATTTCAGGTCAGCACATAGTTCCAAGACCAGGGACATGGAAATCCCCTCCCCTTTCCATAAACATCATCTATATATGAAATATGCTTCAAGGTTCAAAGTAATTAACCGTTAACCCGGCAACCATAATTTTTTTTGAATAGGATAAGATTATTTGGAAAGTGGCAACGATCATGCGAAAATATCTCATATCTTTTCTTTTGTTAGTCACCATTGTTTTTCAGTCAGGATGTGCAGGATTGTCAGATAAAAGCATACTGAAGAGCCAAAAACATGGTATAGGGACAATTTTATCTGGAAAA
Organism: Desulfobacteraceae bacterium; assembly: GCA_037439445.1. Taxonomy (GTDB): domain Bacteria; phylum Desulfobacterota; class Desulfobacteria; order Desulfobacterales; family Desulfatirhabdiaceae; genus JBBIWB01. The sequence continues at coordinate 7,427 of JBBIWB010000063.1, forward strand.
ACAGGGGCTCCCGTGACCTATCAGGAAATGCTCAATGATATTAAAGAGACTCAGATCATCTACATTGGTGAAGTTCATACAAACATAACGCATCACAAATTTCAGGCCAGACTCATTGACGACATTGCTGCCATCCATGATGATATTTCTGTAGGCATGGAAATGATCGCAAGAAATTATCAGCCTGTGCTGGATAAATGGTCAACAGGAGAATTAAGTGAATCTTCATTTCTGGAGATGATACACTGGTATGCCAACTGGAGATATGACTTTGAACTTTACCGTGAAATTTTCAGCATTTTAAAGAAAAAAAGAATCAGGGTTTTTGGCCTCAATATTCCATTTCATATCCCTCCCAAGATTGCAACAGGAGGAATTGGCAGCCTTTTACCTGAAGATGCAAAGCATCTGCCTGAAACCATCAATTTCTCTGACAAAGAGCACCGTGCATACATTGAAGGTATTTTTAAAATGCATAAAATAAAGGGAAGAGAAAATTTTGAATATTTTTATCAGGCACAATGCACATGGGAAGACATCATGGCGGAATCTATTGCCATGAATCTGGCCGGGCGCAAAATGATTGTTATTGCAGGAAACGGTCACATACTGAAAAAATTCGGTGTTCCGAACCGTGCATTTGCCAGAACAGGTGCTCCGTTCAGGACAATTTATCTTTCAGGTTCAGGAAAAGATGTTGATCTTTCTTATGGAGACTATATCTGGATATCAGAGAGTAAATCAAATTCACTTGATCATCATAAAACATTCAGATAAAATTTTAGGGTTCTCGAGTTAATTTTAAAACTAAAACCGTCACATCAGCAGAAGCCGGTGTCCTGAACCAACCGAAAAAGATTAGATTTACGGCTTTCACCTTAAATGACGATGATGGACTTTTGCAATTACCTCTTTTTGGAAATCGGCAACTTTGTTATTAACCCTAAATCCCTTCGGGATTATTAAAAATGAAACATGATTCAAGTGGTTACAAATCGATTCTGATACTTGCAGCAGGCGCAAAAGGTGCAATAGGATCCACTCTTGCTGCATCAGTTTCAGCACTCAGGCACTCACCTGAAAAGGTTCTTCCCTATCTTACAACCGCAAACAAGTTTGTCCGGCTTTTTCCTCAGCATTCTGTAGAAATGGCAGGCTGGGATACTTCAGTGTATTCCATGACTTCCTCCATAAAATACCATGGGGTCCTGCCGGAAGCGCTTTGGACTGATTACAGGGATGAAATTGACAGCCTGAGGATTCTTTCTCCGCCTGGCCCGGGAAAAAGCCCTGAAGATCAAGTAAAACATCTTTTCCTGGACATGATTAAGCTTAAAGCCCTTTATCCTGATGCTCTGCCCGTTTTTGTAAACCTCCTTCCTGCATCCTCTGCTTCTGACGGGTATGTTTTTGAAGCCCTGGAAGATATATACAATCACATGGGTTTTTCAGACTTTCCTGATATTGCCTATGCACTGGCTGCTATTTTTTCAGGAATTCCTGTTGTGAACTTTACCCCGAATCATCTTGAGTGCCCTGCAATAATTAAGGAAGCCGAAAGCAGAGGAGTACCAATTGCAGGCTGTGACGGCAAGACAGGGCAAACCTATTTCAAGGTTTTACTTGCCTCTGCCTTCAAAGCCAGAAACCTGATGGTTGACGGCTGGTACAGCCTTAATATTCTGGGCAATTCAGACGGGAAAAATCTAATGGATCCCAGAAAAGCGGCAGGAAAGCTTGCAAACAAAACCAATATCCTGGATGAAATCCTGGGATACCAGGTAGGAAACAATAACAGTGCGCACAAGGTGCGTATAGATTATTATCCTCCCAGAGGAGATTCCAAGGAAGCCTGGGATGTAATTGATTTTAGTGGTCTCTTTGCACTTCCCATGAGCATGAGGATAAACCTTCAGGGAAGGGATTCCATCCTTGCAGCTCCTCTTGTTCTTGACCTTGCCAGATGGATGGCCGCACTTTTATGTTCAGGAAGAAAGGGCCTTGTCCCTGAACTTGGCTTTTATTTCAAGAAGCCAGCAGGGGCAGACCCTCCAATGAATTTTCAGGATCAGCTTTACTGCCTTCAGAAACTGGAAAATGATCTTAACCGGCTTGTATAACAAAAGGATGTGTTTATGATACTTGGTTACAGTACCAATGCTTTTGTAAAATACCCGCTTGCTGATTCGCTCAAACGTATTTCAGCCCTCGGTTTCAAAGGTGCGGAAATAATGTGTGACAAACCTCATCTTTATCCTCCCGACTTCAAGCATAAGGATGTTCTTGAAATCAGGAAAACTGCAGATGATCTGGATTTAAAGATTACAAATCTGAACAGCTTCACACTTTTTGCTGTCGGAGACACCTATCTTCCATCCTGGATAGAGCCGGATAAGGATCAAAGGGACATACGTATCCAGCATACTCTTTCATGCCTGGGATTGGCAAAACAGCTTAACTGCAGCAACATATCGGTTCCTCCAGGGGGTCCTCTTGGGAAAATGTCTGAAAAAGAAGCTATAAGGCTTTTTTACAACGGACTCGACAAGGTCATTCCCCTTGCGGAATCCTTGAAAGTAAAGCTTCTCATAGAACCTGAGCCAGGTCTTCTAATGGAGAATTCTTCCCAGTTCAGGTCATTTATTAGAGATTTAAGGTCTTCTGCAGTAGGGTTAAATTTTGACGTAGGGCATTTTTACTGCGCCGGAGAAGAACCGGATGAGGCTTTCGAATCATTATTTGAATGGATAGGGCATGTCCACATAGAAGATATAGCCCCAAGCAGGGTTCATAATCATCTCATCATAGGTCACGGAGCCATAAGCTTTGAAAAGTTTTTTTCAACCATTGACCGTTTGCATTACACCGGTGATATAAGTCTCGAGCTTTATCCCTACACTGAAAGACCAGAGGCGGCAGGCAGCGAAAGCCTGTCGAATCTCAGAAAATTTCTCTAAATGATCACGCAGACAGACTTTATGCTTTTAACTGCAGGCTACAAGGAATAGAAGAGCTGACAGCCTTTTCAGAGAAAATCTACGGGCTTCTTGACTGACCACTATATAAAATAAACAGGAGACCATTTCATGCTGTTTTCAAAGACCATCTGGCTTAACGATAGAATCAGAAGAGCCAAACTGGTTCAACAACTGAGCAGTGAAAAGCTTGCAACATACGGTTTTTCCAAAGTTCCTGAAAATGAAAAAGTCGATTATGTAAGAAGACATTTTAATTCTGTTGCAGGATGCTATGATCTCATGAACACAATTCTGAGCTTCGGCATTCACTACCTGTGGAAACTCAGGGCAATTAAAACAATGCAGCTTAAACCCGGTGACCTGGTACTTGATGTATGCGGCGGCACGGGTGATCTGGCTGTTTTGGCTGCAAGGCACACAGGAAATGCAGAAAAAGTGATACTTTATGACATAAACATGGAAATGATCCTGGCTGGAAAATCAAAGAAAAACAATGTTGCCATAAGAAGTAATATGTCTTATATTCAGGGCGATATCGAATCAATGTCCTTTTCTGACAACAGTGTTGATGCTGTGATGGTAGGTTATGGAATCCGGAATGTGACCCGTATGGAAGCTGGGTTCAGGGAGCTTTACAGGGTTCTGAAACCGGGGGGGAAATTCATGTGCCTTGAATTTTCCAAACCCGTCAATCCGGTTTTCAGATGGCTTTATGACTTCTATTCTTTTCATGTTATGCCATGGATTGGCCAGATCATTGCCGGAACCAGGTCGGCTTATCTTCACCTGCCTGAAACAATCCGGCTTTTTCCAATGCCTGATGAACTTAGTGAAATACTAAGGGAAACAGGGTTTGTGAATGTTGGTTACAAACGCCTTACCAATGGCATTTCTGTGATTCATACAGGAGAAAAAAGGTAACACAAGCACAGACTGTCTCGTGGGTTGGAACAACAAACTTATTTCAGTCTTCAGTCTGAGTCTCAAAATTTAAAATAAATAAGCTTTTCAGCATTACCAGATATGGGTTAGCATTGAAAAACAGAACGTTAAAATTTGGCCGTAACAGTTCATGTCCATGCGGAAGCGGGCGAAAATATAAGAAATGCTGTGAATCAACGGCCAAAGGCAGTAATCTGCCCAGGGTTCACGACCTTAAAAGTGAATACGCAATAAAGCACAAGATTAGATTCAAGACTGAAAAGGACATTGAAGGCATAAGAAAAGCTGGAAAGCTTGCTCTGGAGTCTCTCGATCTTGCGGAATCAATCATAAGGTCTGGCATTTCCACTGAAGAGATCAACAAAATAATTCATGAATTTACCATTAAAAACAACGCAGTCCCAGCGCCTCTCAACTACAGAGACTTTCCTAAAAGCGTATGTATTTCTGTAAATGAAGTAATCTGCCACGGAATACCCGGAAATCGTGTGCTTCACGACGGTGACATAGTTAATATAGATGTTACTCCAATATTAAACGGCTATTATGCCGATGCCAACAAGACTTTTTTTGTAGGAAAACCTGGGCCTGAGGCAAAAAAAATCGTGGAAGTTGCCAGAGAATGCCTCAATCATGGCATATCCATGATAAAACCCGGAAACACCACAGGAGATATAGGATGGGCTATTCAGCGCCATGCGGAAAGCCAAAGATGTTCCGTGGTGCGTGAATTCGTTGGACATGGAATAGGCTTCGAATTTCATGAACCTCCCCAGATTCTTCATTACGGAAAAAAAGGCGAAGGCTTTTTTCTGCTCCCGGGCATGGTTTTTACAATTGAACCAATGATCAACATAGGCACAAGATTTTTACATATTCTTGAAGACAAATGGACTGCAGTTACAAATGACGGAAGGCTCTCGGCTCAGTTTGAACAAACCCTGCTTGTCACCGATGGCGGATATGAAAGTCTTACTCCGTTTTAAAGTCACTAAAAGCTGA
>JBBIWB010000064.1:0-11807 GCA_037439445.1 Desulfobacteraceae bacterium
ACCCAATGGGTTGGGTGCAAGGCTTTGCCGGCGTAAAATTTTTACAGAAGATTTGCCTCTGTTCCTTTCCATTAAGGAGGGGCAGCAACAAGGGCTGCCTCTCTATCCGCCTAATTATTGTCTTCTATAATTCCATTGTTTCAGGGTAACCGAAACAATTGCCAATATCCAGAAACCTGTCTTTCAATAAATTTATCAGTAATTGAAACACTAAAAATTGTAAATACTATAATTACTATTTTATTTTTTCAATTTTTATAAAATAAAAGCTTGACAAACTAAAAAAACTGTATTAATTGTAAAATCAAAAAAGAAAGGAGGCGCGACATGGATGATATCCTGACCGTTTTCAAAGCAAGTGAATACTGCAATGTTTCCCCGTCAACTATCATAAACTGGATCGAGGCCGGTCACATAAAAGCTTACAAAACCGTAGGAGGTCACAGGCGTATCAACAGAGGCGATCTTGAGGCTTTCATGAACAAGCAGGGAATTCCCATTCCTAATCAAATATCTGCTGTTGATGACCGCAAGAGGATTCTAGTTGTAGATGATGATCCCATAATTGTGGAAAGCATTGTGCAGGCTCTTGAGGAAGATGAATACAATTATGAGGTAATGTCTGCTTCCGATGGTTTCGAGGCAGGCCTTCAGGTCAATCACTTCAAGCCTGATTTGCTGATACTCGACATCATGATGCCAGATATCAAAGGTTATGATGTATGCAAGAAAATCAAGTCCATGCCTGAAACCGAGCATATTTGCATTATTGTGCTGTCTGCTTATCTGGATGAAGAAAAATTCAAAGAGATGCAGAAAAATGGTGCGGACGTCTGTTTTTCCAAGCCGCTGCCTCTGGCTCGTCTCAAGGAAGAGGTGGCAAAGCTTCTGGAGCTCCGGTAAAGCGAAGGAGGAATTTATGAAATTAAAGGAAGCGCTTAAAAGAAAAATGTTTGTTGTAACATCTGAGATTCAGGCGCCGATGGATGAAAGCACTGATGATTTGATCAAGGGCTTGTCCAGCACAAGGGGCAGAGTTGATGGGTTTTCTTTTTCCGAGGCAGATGTCGAGGGTATAGTAGGAGACACCATTAACACCTGTCAATTGCTTAAAGAAAACAGATTCGAGGCAATATATCAAACCACAACACGGGACAAAAACAGGATTCAGCTTCAAAAAGACCTTGTTCAGGCCCATACAGCAGGTATAGACAACCTCCTGGTTTTCACGAATGACTACAGGATTACAGGAGACAGTCTTCAGGAGATGATGTTCTTTCATGTTGATTCCGGAAAACTGGACTCTGTATTGGAACATTTACGCCAGGGCCGCAGCATTGAAGGCAAGGATCTTAACGCTAAGCCTGAATTTGTTTTGGGATCAGGCGTAGAATCAGGGTGGGGGAAAAACGTTCCTGAGCTAGAACTAAAAGAAATGGAAGTAATGACAAAGATGGGGGCAGGTTATTTTCTTACCACGCCGGTTTTTGATCTTGATTTGTTTGAAAAGTTTCTGAAACAGACTCAGACTTTTGGGGTGCCTGTAATAGCAGAGGTCATGATTTTAAGAACTGCCGGAATGGCTCAGTTTTTGAACAGGCATCTGAAATCGGGACTTGTGCCAGAGAGGATTGTACAAAAATTGCTGAAGGCTCCGGATAAACTGAAAGCAAGCATTGAAATCTTTGCTGACACAGTGAATGGACTCAAAAACCTTTGTCAGGGAGTGCACATCATAACAATGGGAGGGGTGGACAAATTAAAATTATATCTGGATGCGGCAAAACTGAAGTAACTGCGAAAGGCCGTTGACCCCATGAATTTCTCAGGATGATTCATGAATGTTTACTATTCATAAGTATTTGTTCCTTGAAAGAGATATCGCGCCCGGAGCATTCCTGAGCGCATTGGTCTGTTACCTGAAACGCAAGGAGGCGTACCATTGGGAAGCGTCAGCCTTACCATAAACGGTAAAACCATTAGTTGTTCATCAGAAGAAAGCCTTCTGGATGTAGCAGATAAACATGGATTTCTCATTCCTCGTTTGTGCCATCATCCGGAGCTGCATCCATATGGGGCATGCCGCATATGTATAGTAGAAGAAGAAAAATCCGGTCGCGTAATGGCTGCCTGTGTAACACCGGCAAACCAGGGCATGATAATCCAAACTGCTTCTGAGCGTGTTCTCAGGCATCGGAGGAACATCGTGCGCCTGATGATGGCCGAACACCCTGAATCCTGCGTTGTCTGTAACAAGGGCAACCGCTGCCGCCTGCGCCAGATAGCAGCTCAGTTAGGGGTTGCAGAAACCAGGCTATATCCAATGCCTAATTTCACAATGCCTGAACCACTCAATGCATTCATTACCCGCGACCTTTCCAAATGCATTCTTTGCGGCAAATGCATTCGTGCTGATCATGAACTGGTGTCGGTTGGTGCCATCGATTACAACCTGAGAGGGTTTCATTCAAGGCCATCAGTATTGCTTGACCGTGGTCTTGAAGATTCAGATTGCACTTTTTGTGGAACCTGTTTGTCAATGTGTCCTACAGGTGCTTTGTCAGCCACTTATCCTGCCTACGCAGGGACTCCTATGAAGGAATCGAACACCATTTGTGGTTTTTGTGGGGTAGGCTGTACATTGTCTGCTGGAATTGTCGATGGGCAGATCGTTGAAATCAATCCGTCAAACCATCATGGCACAGTCAATGGCGCAACGCTATGCGTGCGGGGTCATTTTGCTCATGACTTTCTGAATTCAGAAAACAGGTTGGTACATCCACTGGCACGAAGTAATGGGAAGCTTGAACCAGTAGCTTGGAATGTCGCTATAGAAAATGCAGTTCAAAGTCTCAGGTCTGTAAAAAACACCCATGGACCACAGAGTCTTGCATTTTTGGGGTCTTCCAAATGCACTAATGAAGAAAATTATCTCTTCCAAAAATTGGCCAGAACGATCTACGAAACCGGGAATATAGACAACGGGGGGTTTCTTTTCGGGAGATCTCTTGTCCGGGCTTTTGAAAGACGTATTGGTGCAGGCCCCAAGCAGATGAAAGATATCCTTGATGCTGAAGCTATTTTGGTTATAGGTGCTGATGTTTGTCAGTCCGCTCCTGTTTTTTCCTACCATATCAAGAAAGCAGCAAATAAAGGTGTGCCTATAGTTGTAATAGATCCTGCCCCTACGTCTCTAAGCGACAGGGCGTTATGGTTGCCGGTAGGGATAGGGTCGGATACCTGGCTTATTTATGCATTAATCAAGGTACTGATTCTTCACAATAATTTAACCGGACAGTCAGGCGATTATCATGAGGTTTTCAAGGGAAACCTTGCCAAATTCAATCTGAATGGACTCATCAAAACAGCAGGCATTGACGAGTCTCTTGTCATTAAAGCCGCCAATGTCCTTAAGCACAAGAAGATATCTTTTGTGGTTGGCAGGGGGGTATTGTTACAGCAAGAAGCTCAAAGAGTTCTTGATGCCCTGCTGAATCTGGCATTGTTGACAGGAAGTATTTCGGGAAAAGCTTCCGGTTTTTATTTTCCAACATATGAAAACAATGCAGCAGGTGCTGACGACATGGGGGCATGTCCGGATGGTCTTCCAGGGGCTATGGCTCTTACAGACGAAAAATCCAGGCGCCATTGGGAAAAAGCCTGGAAGGTCCGTCTTTCCCCTGACAACGGGCTTGATATGGAACAGATGATTGCTGCAGCAGAAAACGGAACAATCAAGGCAATGTACATAATGGGAGAAAATCCTCTGCGCAGCATGCCTGATCCGTTGCGAGTCAAAAAAGCCCTCGAAAAACTTGAATTTCTGGTAGTGCAAGACATTCTTTTAACAGAAACTGCCGGCATGGCCCATTTAGTGCTACCAGGGGCTGCTGCCTGCGAAAAAGCAGGCAGTTTCACCAATATGGAAGGCCGCATTCAGGTTTTTTCACAGACTGTATCTCCTCCAGCAATGGCCAGACCGGACTGGGAGATTCTTGATGAAATCCTTGCAAAGGCTTCCAATGGCAACAGATACAAGACAGTCGAGCATGTCAGTCTTGAGATCTGCAGGTTCACAGATTTATATTCTGCATCCGATCGCCGGAATTACAAACCCTTCAGGCAAACCGCTGTAAACCCTGATCCCATTTTGTTTTCACCTGTTACATTTCCTGAAGTTCCTGATTCTAAAGACTGTAAGGTGCTTATCGGATCATTGCGTTATCATTCAGGAGGTGGAACACGTACAGGATTTTCAAAGCGGATTCAAGCTACTCGATTGACTCATGGTGCTGTCCTTTCTCCAGCCTATGCCAAAGACTTGAAACTGAACGAAGGGGATTCTGTACGGATAAAATCGCCGGCAGGAACTATCGAACGGGAAATCTCTTTCAATCACAAGATGCCTTCAGGTAGGATATGGATTGCATCGGGCAGTTTTAACAACGATGTTATGCATTTATTGAAACTGGACAGACAGTCTGGCAGAAGCTGTTCGGTACAAATCGAAAAAATCTGATTTCCTTATGGCTGCTGTGAGGTAGCCAGGAAAAATGGAGGTGTCAATGCATCCAGAGGCTGCTGATCCTGATAAGCTTGCTCCCATTATTGAAAAACATCTCACAAACAAATGGGCACTCATTCCTCTTTTGCAAGAAGTTCAGGAGGTTTTTGGCTATGTCCCCCCTGAATTCCTTAAACCCATTGCTGATGCATTGGGGCTATATTCAGCACAGGTTCAAGGTGTTGTTACTTTTTATGCAGGATTTTCCCTCAAACCCAAGGGCAAGTACGTCCTGCGCTGCTGCAGGGGTACTGCATGTCACGTCAAGGGAAGCCGATCAATATTGCGCATGATGCAAAACGAGCTTGGACTCGATGAAGGGCAGACCAGCCAGGACTACCAGTTCACACTTGAAACTGTGGCCTGTTTGGGGGCTTGTTTCCTGGCGCCCACCATGATGGTCAATCATGACTATTATGGAAAACTGACCCCCAAAAAGGTGTTAAGTGTTCTGGATCAATACAAAAAAGACAGTCCAGGATGATTCAGAAGAACGTTTCCAGGGAAATGTAAAGGGATGAATCAGTGAAAGATATAATTTAGACGGCAATGAAAAGGCCGTCTCCCTTACTATAAAGAGAGGGGGATAAAAATAAGGGACATGGAAAGACTGTCATCCATCGGACAATTAGAGTGGCTCAGGAACAAGATTCTGGCAAAGACGGCTGGTGGCAGAACCCGGGTAAACATCTGTATGACAGGGTGCAGAGCCTACGGGTCTGCTGCTGTCAGGGATGCCATTGATGAAGAGGTAAAAAAGCAGGATTTATCAGATAAAATCGAGGTGATATCTACCGGATGTCATGGGTTTTGTGCAAAAGCACCTGTAATGTCGATCGAACCAATAGGAGTACACTATCAGGAAGTCGACCCGTCCCATGCCAGAGACATAGTGGCTTACACTTTGAAAAAGAATCAATTAATAGAAGATATTGCCTATAAAGACCCCCAGACCAATAATCCCATTTTTTACCGGAACCAGATTCCGTTTTACATGAAACAGGAGCGCCGCGTGCTTGCAAACTGCGGCAAGATTGATCCTGTCCAGATTGAACATTATATTGCAGCAGGCGGGTATCTGGCTTTTGTAAAGGCCATCAGCAAGATGACCCCTGAATCCGTAATAGAAGAGGTCTTGGCCTCAAAGCTTAAGGGCAGAGGTGGAGCAGGCTTTCCCACTGGTCTGAAATGGAGATTCGCTCGTCAGGCACAGGGAAAGCCGAAATACATCATCTGCAATGCAGATGAAGGGGATCCGGGTGCTTTCATGGACAGGGCAATACTGGAAGGAGATCCCCATGCTGTTATCGAAGGCATGCTCATCGGTGCATATGCTATAGGGTGCTCTCATGGTTTTATCTATGTAAGGGAAGAATACCCTATTGCTGTTGAACATTTAACCATTGCTGTTTCCCAGGCAAGGGCAATGGGAATCGTTGGAAATGACATTCTTGGTTCAGGGTTTTCATTTAACTTATCCCTCAAAATGGGTGCAGGAGCCTTTGTCTGTGGTGAAGAAACTGCTCTCATGGCTTCAATAGAAGGAAAACGGGGAATGCCAAGAGCAAGGCCTCCTTTTCCGGCTCAGGCAGGACTGGACGGCAAACCCACAAACATAAACAATGTAGAGACCTTTGCCAATGTCCCTCTCATAATTCGAAATGGTGCAGCCTGGTATGGAGAGGTAGGAACGGAAAACAGCAAGGGAACCAAGATTTTTTCACTTGCAGGAAAAGTCAACAACACAGGACTCGTTGAGGTTCCGATTGGCACAACAATAAAGAAGGTTATTTTTGACATAGGCGGAGGAATTCCTAAGGGAAGGAAATTTAAGGCGGTTCAGATGGGAGGCCCTTCAGGCGGCTGTGTTCCTGCCCAATTTCTTAACCTTCCAATAGATTATGACACCATCCAGAGAATCGGTGCCATTATGGGTTCAGGCGGAATGGTCGTGATGGATGAAAACAACTGCATGGTGGAAATTGCACGTTATTTTCTCAGCTTCACCCAGTCAGAATCATGCGGCAAATGTGCTCCATGCCGTCTTGGGACAACACAGTTACTTGAAATCCTTACAAGAATCTCACGAGGCAAGGGGCAGATTTCTGATATACAAACCATCCGCGAAATGGGTGAAACCATCACAGAATCTTCCTTGTGCGGTCTTGGTCAATGTTGTGCCAAGCCTGCCTTGTCAACCCTGAAATTTTTCTTAAAAGAATACGAAGATCATATATCGGAACACAGGTGTTCTGGTGCTACCTGTGAGCAAATGGTAATTTCAGCATGCCAGCACGCTTGTCCTGCTGGAATTGATGTCCCAAATTATGTTGCTGCAGTAGCCCTGGGTCAATATGAACGGGCAGTAGATATAATCAGGGAACGCAATCCTTTTCCTGCAGTATGCGGCAGGATATGTATCCACCCCTGCGAGTATAAATGCCGCAGGGGAGAGCTGGACGAACCAGTTGCCATCAGGTCATTAAAACGTTTTGCCGCTGACTGGTACCTTGACAATATCGGTACAACTGCCACCCCTTTTCCGGTTACTATCAATCAGAAGGTTGCTGTTGTAGGAGCTGGTCCTGCAGGACTCAGTTGTGCATATTTTCTGCGCAAGAGTGGTTATATGGCAACAGTTTTTGAAGCCCAGTCAATAGCAGGAGGCATGATGAATCTTGCAGTACCGGAGTTCAGATTGCCAAGAGAAGTAGTGGAAGCCGAAATTCGCTATATCCAGAATACAGGGGTCGAAATAAAATACAGTTCACCCATCGATGCAAGACACACTATCAGTGATCTTTTGAACGAAGGTTTCGATGCGGTGTTTATTGCAGCAGGTGCTCAGTCCAGCCGTCAGATTGGCATTCCTGGCGAAGACCAGAATATTCAGGGTTTGTACTACGGTTTGCAATTTCTGACAGATATAAGGACAGGTGCTGATTTACGTCTTATCAGCAAGACAGTGGTCATAGGTGGCGGAAATGTTGCCATTGACGTTGCGCGAACCGCCTTGCGTGCAGGATCGAGTGATGTGCAGCTCTTCTGCCTCGAGCCACGCGATGAAATGCCTGCCTGGGAAAAAGATGTTATAGAGGCTCTGGAAGAAGGAGTTGTTATCAATCCATCCTGGTCGCCCCAGCGTATAATCCATGAAGACGGAAAGGTAAAGGGAATAGAATTCATCCGCTGTGTATGTGTATTTGATGAGAACGGGAAGTTTAATCCATCCTGTGACATGAGTGTTACCCAATTTGTTGAAACAGATCAGGTGATTATTTCCATTGGCCAGGCTCAGGACATGTCTTTTCTTTCCCAGGAGAGTGCTCTGGAAAGGGCATTATGGGGAAGTCTTGTAGTAAATGAGAATAATCTTGCCACAAATGTAGCAGGGGTGTTTGCAGGCGGAGACTTCACCACCGGCCCAACCTATGCCATAAGAGCCATTGCCTCCGGCAGGCGGGCAGCCATAGCAATTGACCAGTATCTGCAAAAGAGACCAGGCAGAGTACAAATCCTGGATGAAAAAAGCAAGAATCATCAGATTGTTGGCCTTGCACTTGAAACAGAAACATCTGAACAGCAGTTGAGAATAAAATTGGATATGGAAGACCCGGGAGAGAGAATCAAGGATTTCCGGGAAGTTGAAAAAGGATTCAATGATCCAGCCCAGGCCCACAGGGAAGCTTTCCGTTGCTTGAGGTGTGATCTGGAAAGGGAGAGGAGATAATAATGATCCGTTCTATTACCATACAAAAATCAATGGATAAGCTTGAACGCCTTCTGGAAGGATCAGCCAGAATATTTATCATCGGATGCGGTACTTGTGTTACCCTGACTCATACAGGTGGCGAAACTGAAACGGCAGCCATGGCCGATAATCTCACTAAAAACGGCAAACTGGTAACAGGCAGAATCGTTACCCCTGTCGCCTGTGATAATCTAAGCTCTGAAATGCTTGTTTCATGTCAAGGGCAGATCAGGCAGGCTGATTGCCTGCTGGTGATGACCTGTGCCTTCGGAGTCCAGACCATAGCCAGGCAACTTATGAAACTTACCATTCCGGCTCTTGACACCATTTTTATTGGCAAAGAAACTTCAGTAGGGCGATTCGACGAAATATGTATACAGTGCGGCGACTGTTTTATTGGTGAAACAGGAGGTATCTGCCCAGTGACTGCCTGTCATAAAGGGCTTGTCAATGGCCCATGTGGAGGAACAAACAAAGGAAAATGCGAAATTGACATGAACAAGGACTGTGCATGGACATCGATTTATAAACGACTCATGGACCTTGAACATCTCGATTCCATGCGAAAATTTCATCCACCGCGCAGTTACCATACAGAGCCAAAGCCCGGGAAATGGTCACTGGCCAGCATAGCGTAATCTTTAGCAGAAAAGAATTTATCTATTTTTATATACTTTTGCAGGTGAAAGGAATGAATTCTATGGTTTCTTCATTCAAAGAAGCGCTTGAATCAGGAAAATTTGTGGTGACCTGTGAAGTTGCCCCTCCGAAAGGGACAAACCTTAACACTATGAAGCATCACATCGAGCTGCTCAAAGACAGGGTGGATGCGATGAATGTAACTGATCACCAGAGTTCAGTGATGCGTTTTCCATCTCTTGGCGGTGCTTTGCTGGTAAAGGAAATGGGTGGGGAACCGATTCTTCAGATGACCTGTCGTGACCGTAACCGCCTTGCAATGCAGGCTGACTTGCTCTTTGCCTCATCACGCGGTATCAGCAATGTATTGTGTTTGACAGGAGATGCAATCGTTTTAGGCGATCATAAACAGGCCAAGGCAGTGTTTGACCTGGATTCCAGCCAGCTTCTCTACACAGTTCGCCAATTGGAAAAAGGAAAGGATTTGGGGGGAAATGATCTTGACGGTGTCCCAAGCTTTTGCGCAGGAGCAATTGTAACTCCTGAAGCCGATCCTCTTGAGCCGCAGTTGATAAAATTTGAAAAAAAGATCGAGGCAGGTGCAGATTTCATTCAGACTCAGGCTGTATACGATCTGGACAGATTCAAGTCTTTTATGACATATGCCCGTCAGTTTCAGGTTAAAATCCTTGCAGGTATTATTCTCCTGACTTCTGCACCCATGGCCCGTTTCATGAACAATAACATTGCAGGCGTAAATGTCCCTCAGGACTTGATTGATGAGCTGGCTTCTGCCCCAAAAGGAAAAGCTCTGGCCAAGGGAATCGAAATAGCAGGCAGGATGATCCGCAGGATACAGGATGAAAACATGTGCGACGGTGTCCATATCATGGCAATAGGAAAAGAGGAAAAGACCGTTGACATAATGGCTGCAGCCGGCTTGGAGCGCTAATGGCCATGTCAAAAGCAAGTGATCAGCTTAAATCAGTTCTTGATGCCCTTGATAACGGTGTATACATAATAGATCAGAACTTCACCATCCAGTACATGAACGAGGCCATGATCAGGAATTTTGGAGAAGGGGTTGGTAGAAAATGTCATGATGTCATCAATGACCTTGATGTTAAATGCCCGATCTGTAAGGCAGCCGAGGTCTTCAAGGGGAAAAGCTTCAACAGGGAAATTTATTTTAAGTCTCCGGATAAGACCTATAACGTAGTGGAAGTGCCTTTCGTCAATCAGGATGAAACCCTGTCCAAGCTGACCATTTTTCTTGATATGAAAAACAGAGATATTCAGGAAGAGTCGTTCCTGAAATCTTATGAAGATTATAAGCGTCTCTTCGAGCATGTCGGGTGCGGGGTTTACTTCAGCAGCAAAGATGGTAAATTTCTTGAAACCAATCCTGCTCTTCAGAAAATACTTGGCTATGAGAGCAAGGAAGAAATCTTAAACATATTTCTTTCACGCGACATGTATTTGAATCCTGAGGACCGGAAAAAATTTCAGAATCTCATAGAACAGGAAGGTCAGGTCATAGATTATGCGGTTATATTAAAAAGAAAAGACGGCAAAACCTTTCCCGCCCTTCTTACCAGTCATGTCCGCTATGATGCGAAAGGCAACATAGCAGGTTACGAAGGCATCATTGTTGATGAGACTCAGCGCAAGGCTCTAGAGAACGAGATAAGGCAGGCTCATGATTTCCTTAACAAGATCATCCAGAATTCACCAAATGCCATAATGGCTTCTGATATGAAAGGCAAAATTCTTCTGTGGAATCAGGCTGCAGAGGAGATTCTGGGCTATAAAACAGCGGATGTCCTGAACGGGGTAAATATCATCGATGTATATCCTGAAGGCATTGCCCGTAAAGTCATGCGTATGCTACGAAGTGATTCTTACGGGGGAGTAGGGAGACTGACCCCTGTTACGATAATGTTCAAGCGAAATGATGGCAGAGAGATAGAGGGAAACCTGACTGCAGCCATCATCTACAATGAAGATGGCAAGGAAATCGCAACTGTTGGTGTATTCGTTGATCTCGAAGAGCGTCTTGCCCTGGAACTCAAACTGCGTCAGACCCAGGAGCAATTGCTACAATCTGAAAAACTGGCTGCCATGGGTCGTCTTACTTCTCAGATAGCCCATGAATTAAACAATCCCCTTTATGGTATAATGAACACTCTGGAGTTGATGAAAACAGAAATCTCCCCTCAGAACAAGAGGCGAAAGCTCCTTGAGATGGCACTTTCAGAGACACAGCGGCTTACTGAAATGCTTAGGAAGATGCTGACTTTTTCAAAGCCTGATCAGGAAATACGCAAAAATGTAGATATAAATGTAATTTTAGATGAGATTCTCCTTCTTTACAACAAGCAGTTGCAGGAGCTTGACATTAAAATCACCTTTGAGCCTGCAGATCAGCTTCCTTCAGTCTATGCTTCAACCAATCAACTGAGGCAGGTGTTTCTGAACTTGATTTCAAATGCAAAGGACGCAATGCCTGATGGTGGAACCCTTTCTGTTATTACGAGTCAATCAAATGATTTTGTAGAAATTGTCATCTCAGATACAGGTTCTGGAATAAAGGATGAAAACATAGGCAGGATTTTTGATGCTTTTTTTTCTACAAAAGACAACATAAAGGGGGTAGGGCTTGGCCTTTCAGTTTGCTATGGCTTCATAAAAGATCACGGAGGAGACATCAAGGTAAAAAGCAGGCTTGAAAAAGGTACTGCTTTTACCATCACTTTGCCAGTTAGTCTTAATGAGAACCTGTGACATGATTCCCCTTTAAATATGATGAACTCGTAAAAAGTCCGTCGGACGGCTTTGTAAAAAGGCCGCAGG
>JBBIWB010000065.1:0-11542 GCA_037439445.1 Desulfobacteraceae bacterium
ACGAAGGATGCAGCGCAACGCAGCATCCGGCCTTTTTACGATGCCGTCAGGTTTAGTGAGCTCTTTGGGTACAACTTTTTGAAGGGCAGCAAGTGAAGTTGTTAAGTCATATGGATTAAACACCTCGATATTGAGAATACCTCTGAAATGTGCATGGATAAGAGAACTTACCAATGATTGAAGAAGCTTTTCCGATAATACAGCGCAACTCAGGTGCTCATCGTGACTTTCAACGCCATGAAGATGTATTTCAGAAACGTGACACATATATTGCTCTATAATACCGAGGACATCTTCTCCTCCCAGCATAAGATGACCTATATCCAGACAAAATCCGCAAAACCCTGACTTCCAGAAAGGTTCAAGATAAACCGGGGCATAATTGATGTTTTCTACCAGTAGTTTGTCTTTGCATATCTTGTACAGGCTCTCTACAGAGCCAAGAGCAATTTGTGTCCATTCATCCCAGTTCGGCCTTTTATCGCATGCTTTAATATATTTTCCAGGAACTGATGTTAGTGTAGGACGGGAATAAGGTATATGGAAAACATAGTGAATAGGGTTAAATTCTTCTGTTGAGAACAGAATTTTTCTGGCAAGCTGCAAGGACTCTTCACGTTGCTGCCTGTCTAAGCAAGCAATCTCCAGAGATGATGGCAGATGAACTGAAAATGATATATCTTCCTGACGGCCGATTTGTTTTAATTCATCAATTTCTCTCGGAGTCGGCAGATTATTAAGAGAAGGCGTATGAAACAACACGATCTCGATGTGATCAACTATGCTGGTCAATATCCTGACATTTGTCAGGAGGTCATTGCCGAACACCATGGAAGGTGCTGCCAGCTTAAGACTTAAACTGGATGATGTCCTGTACAAAAAAGCAAGTCCTTTTTATTTGAAAAAATTTCGTCTTTTTTCAATCTCGTCCAGAATTGCAGAAACCGCGTACTGTAATGTGAGAACAGAACTTTGTTCAGGAGTAGTGGATGAGTATTTTTCTACTATGGTCTCTCCCTGCCCTTTTATTGTTATGATAGAGCCGTCCCTGCCATGGAAAGCAACCTCAAGCTCTAAGTTGAAGCCGTATTTATCATTTTCAGTTGAAAATACTACTTTAGTGAACTGAGGAATGGCAGCATAATCGAATTTCCTCACATCGACGTTTTCAGGGTGGCTGGAAAAAAGCATGGCCGATGCTTTATCCTTGCTGCTGATCTCCCATAGGTCAGAAGAAGCAAATTCAACACCAAAGGCTTCCCTTAATTCTGATTTGGCATTCAGGCCTAAACGATGCCTGATTTCTTTTCCCTGATTAGTGCTGACATACTCATAGCTTTCGAACTCATATGGAATCATAATAAGGACATTGACCGGAACAGGCGGTTTCCCGTACCGTGAATAATTAAGGGGGGTCAAGGTTTTGGCAGTTGCCCTGATAGCCTCCTTGAGAGGATTGTTATGATCCAGACCGGTTAATCCTGAACATCCCAAAAGTAACATCAAAGACATCATGGAAAAAACATTAAACATTCGCTTCATTTCATTTATCCTTTTCATGAATGCTGCTTTTCAAGGAATCTTCTGTATTCCACCATTCTGGAAAAAGCCTTGACAGCACTTTCGGGGCTGTCATAAAAAACACCCTTGTACCGCGAAACATCCACACTGTAAACGGTCTTGTCCCCGCATTCTTTCAGAAGGCTTACTCCGAACACTGGTTTTTCACAGATTTCCATTAAATGAACGATTTGTTTTACATATTCTGCTTCAAACTCCACAATCTTTTCTCTCATCATGGTCATGAATTCAGGAGAATATGTAGGGTCAGCCTTTGAAACAGATTCCGCCAGTTTGTTTATAAGAATCCTTCTGCCCATTATTCCAAGGTTTATCACTGCATCACATCCATCCCATTTCATGAGGGCCTCCATTATCCTGATGGGGATTGTCATGTCATGTTCACCCACTATATCAACTGGATTACCATGGCTCCAGTATGGAGGAAGAATGGTATTGATATTGTCGATAAGGAACTGCGGCAAATCGGGAACTATTATGTCATATTCAGAACAAAGATCTGCAGTCACTACTCCCCAGCCTCCTCCGAGGGTCATTATTGCTGCCCTGTTTCCCCGGGGAAGAGGCAGGGAAGAAAAAGCAGCAGATAAATCGAGAAGATCCATGGAGTGCTCCACTTTGACGATTCCTGCCTGCCTGCATACAGCATCGAAAATCCTGGAATCAGAGCTGAGTGCTCCTGTGTGGCTGGCTGCGGCCTTGTTGCCGGCCTTGCTTTGTCCGCCTTTCAGGAGAACAATGGGCTTTTTTCTGCTGACTCTCTTGCAGCTTTCAAGAAAACGCCTTCCGTTTTTAACGCTTTCTATATATAGCATTACAGTATGTGTTAATGTATCTATCTCAAATGCATCTACATAGTCTTCGACTGTTAACATGGCCTCGTTTCCTGAGCCGCAGAAAGCCCTTACTCCAATACCCTGCTGTTCTGCAAAGGCCAGAAGCTGTGTACCCATGTTTCCTGACTGGGCAACCACTGCCGTAGAACCTGATTCAGGCCACACATGGCTTCCTGTGCAGTAAAGATGAATGTGAGGGTTGCATATGCCCATTGTATTGGGTCCTACCATCAGAATCCCTGCTTCTGAGGCTTTTCTAGTGAGTTCTTTTTCCATGGCTTTTCCTGAAGAACCTACTTCAGCAAATCCCGAAGAGATCAAAAGCATATTTGTAATGCCCTTGTCCTTGAACTGAGGAATAAGATCAATGACTCCTGCAGATGGAACAGTTACAACTGCAAGATCAATTTTTCCCGGAATTTCGGATACAGAGCTAAAAACCGGGCGCCCGGCGATTGTTCCGCCTTTTGGATTAACGAGATAAATTTCTCCCTTGTAACCTCTGCTGGCTGTAATGGTAAAGAGAAGATGTCCCCATTTCCCGATCATTCCTGAAACTCCTACAAAAGCTATGGAGCGGGGATGAAACAAGGCTCCGATGGCATAAGGATCGATAGGAGGAGGATATTGTCTTGGCGAAGCGTCTGTTTTTAACAAAACAAGAGCATCGACTGCACATATGCTTCCATCTGGAGAGATGAGGAGAGGATTAATATCGATTTCATATATTTGATGATATTCTGAGGCAAGTCGTGAAATTGCGACAAGAGAATCGACAATTGATTTTATATCGGCAGCATCTTCACCCCTGAATGCTTCAAGAAGTTTTTGTGCCTTTATTTCGCTTAACATCTCATAAGCTTCTGCTTGGGTAATGGGTGCGATCCTGAATGTAACATCTGAGATGGCTTCTGTAAAAATGCCTCCGAGTCCAAGCATTATGACAGGCCCGAACTGTTCGTCCCTGAACATCCCTGCAACAAGTTCGCGCCTTGCCTTGATAAAGGGCTGTACTAGAAAACCTTCCAGTTCTGCCCCTGCCTCCGTCGCAATAGCAGTTGCAGCTTCATGAACTTCCTGGGGATTTGTCAGGTTCACCTTCACCAGCCCCCTCTCGGTTTTATGCAGCAAGGTTGATCCGAGGGCCTTTAACACAACTGGAAAGCCTATCTTTTCTGATGCAGAAATTACTTCAGTAACTTCATGGGCAACTGTTTCATGTACTACCGGAACCCCGAATGCCGACAGCAAAGATTTGGACTCATGTTCGTTAAGGTTTTGTTTTCCAAGGTAAACAGCGTTTTCTATTATTTGCACCTCCGGTATCCTCCTTATGTATTGCAATTCCTGAAAATTAACTATTATAACTCAGGCCTGATGGATTAGTCAATTTATCAAAGGTGAATCTTGACAGCACAGTAAAAAGCCGTCTGAATTTTGACTTTTCACAAGTTAATCAGTCTCGTATCTGAATTGATTTGTAGGCATTTTTGTGCTTATATGCATCAGCTTTGTACGAATTTCTTAACTCTGGTTTTTACATATTGGATTTATGAATGATGAACATTTGCAAGAAAGAACGTTTTGGACCTGTAACGGCTTTTAAGATGGGATACGGTCCTCTTGGACATCCTCTCATGTCAGTATACATGTATGTTATCGATTCTGTGGCAATAGACAGTGCCCAGAGACACATGAGAAAAGAAGTTCTCGGATTGTTGAAAGAACATCCTGTTGATAAGGTTCTGTTGACTCACCACCATGAAGATCACAGCGGAAATGCTGCAGATATTTCCAGGACATTTTCTGCAGAGGTTTTCGGGCACCATCTTACTGCCGAGAAGATGAAAGGCCCTCTCAAGATCCTTCCGTATCAGCATCTTGTGTGGGGAAAGGCAGCAAGGATAAACCTGTCCAGTCTTCCGAATATCATTGAAACAGATAATTGCAGGTTTGTTCCGATTCACACACCTGGACACAGCAAGGATCATACTGTTTACCTTGAAACAAAAAACGGATGGCTTTTTTCCGGTGATCTTTTTATAGGAGAGCGCATAAAGTTCTTCCGTTCCGATGAAAAAATAGCAGATCAGATTGCTTCTCTGAAAACAGTTCTCGGTTTCGATTTTGATGGTGTTTTTTGTGGGCATCACCCGATTCCAAAGAAAGGTAAATCAAAAATTGCTTCAAAACTTGCCTTTCTTGAAGATTTGAACGGAGCTGTAAAAGAGCTTAAACAGGAAGGGCTGTCTGAAGCAGCCATAATATCTGTGCTTGATCTGAAAAAGGATCGCCTCATAAGATGGATTACAATGGGAAACGTCAGTTTTGCCAACATGGTAAGATCTGCATTTAAATCCTGACAAGTATTGTGCCAAACTTGCTTTTTGAAAAAGCCATGATTATAGTTCTGACTGTAAAAAACAGTCATTTCCGATCATTTTTTTCAACATACAAAAAAAGCAGAGAATAGTCTTATATGGATATTAAAAACGACAACATCCCGAACCCCAAGGAAATTGAAAAAGAAATAAGCGATTTCCTGGCCAAAAAATTTGGGGGCTCAGTGAAAATGATCTCTCAGGAGGCTTTGCATGATGAAAACCCTCTTGGTGATTCCGGGAAAACACCCAAAAATGATGACATATTTCGTTTCAACATGAAACCCGAAGAGCTCATCTCCTATCTCGATCAGTATATAGTCAAGCAGGACAATGCAAAAGCCGTCTTAGCAACAAAGATATGCACACATTTCAACAGAATAAAACACGAAAAAGCATTCCCTGATTCCAAACATGAAATGGTGGGAAGCATTAAAAATAATGTGCTCATGATAGGCCCTACAGGAGTCGGGAAAACCTATCTGATCAAACTTATAGCAAAAAAAATAGGAATTCCATTTGTCAAGGGAGATGCCACCAAATTCAGCGAAACTGGATATGTCGGCGGAGATGTTGAAGATCTGGTGAGAGACCTTTTGAGGGAAGCCGACAACAATATAGAGATGGCTCAGTATGGAATCATCTACATAGACGAAATAGATAAGATAGCCGGCAGCAAGAACATGATAGGCGCAGATGTTTCAAGGACAGGCGTTCAGAGGGCGCTCTTGAAGCCGATGGAGGAAACCGATGTAGATATAAAAGTTCCCCATGATCCAATCTCTATGCTTCAGGAAATTGAACGATTCAGGAAAACAGGAAGCAGGGAAAAGCGGGTCATCAATACAAAAAACATCTTGTTTATAATGAGCGGTGCTTTTGGAGGTCTTGCAGAAATAATTCAGCGAAGGATGACCAGCCAGAGTATTGGCTTTGGTGCTACCATGAAAGATCATCAGGATCGTAATGACATCCTCAATCACGTTAAGTCCGAAGATCTCATCGAATTTGGATTCGAATCAGAATTTGTAGGACGTCTTCCTGTGAGAGCCATATTTGAAAGGCTTGGTGAAGAAGATCTTTTTGACATTCTGAAAAACCCAAACAATCCCGTGATTCTTGGGAAAAAACTCGATTTTGCATCTTATGGAATAGACATTAAGTTTGATGACGATGTCCTTAAGGTACTGGCAAAAAATGCCTTTGAAGAAAATACGGGCGCAAGAGGCCTCATAAGTGCGGTTGAAAAGGCACTTCTTTTGTTTGAACGCTGCCTGCCATCTTCCAATGTGAAGAAATTTCCAGTTACCATGTCGGCCATAGAGTATCCTGCCAAGAGTCTTTCTCAGCTTAAGGATCAGGACCAGATTCAAAGGGTTCTAAACAGCTATGACCAGCTTGCAAGAGAAGAAAAAATCTTTATCAAGGAATATCTTCGAAACAACAGAAAAAATCTTTCAGATAAATACAGCTTGACCCTTACCCCATCAAGAATGGATATAGTTGCGACTTATTATTCCAAAAACATTATGGATATTGGTCAAATCATTAATAAAGTTAAATTTTTTTATGACGAAATAAAAAAAATCGAGCTTTCTTTTTACAAAAAATATGATATCAACATAGTGCTGGAAGATGATGCGATTGACTTCATCATTGAACAACTGGCTAGCCCTGATATTCTTTTAGCTGATTTTGAGCGCCAGCTTTCCATAGATTTTGAACTTGGACTTAAGCTGGTGCGTGAGAAAACAGGAAAAAACCGGTTTTTTATCACACGAAAAGCCTTGCTTGGACCGGAAAACTTTATAAGCAATCTCATAAAAGATGAGTTTCGGGGATCAATTTCGTCTGATGACTCTTACCTTAATGCTTAATCGGAAAGATATTTAATGATAGGCATATCCAAACTTTACTGCGGGGCTGTTGAGCCTTCAGATGCTATACGCTATGGCAGAATGTCTTCCAGTCTGCCAGCTCATCTTCTGCAATTTTCTGTTGACAAGAAGCCAGTGGTGGTATGGAACATGACCCGTCGGTGCAACCTTAAATGCATCCACTGCTATGCCCATGCAAGAGATCATGCTGAATCAAATGAGCTCTCAACTGCAGAAGGAAAAACCCTCATTGATGATCTTGCATCCTTTGGCTCGCCTGTCATTTTATTTTCAGGCGGAGAGCCTCTGGTGAGAAATGACCTTCCTGAACTTGCAGACTATGCTGTCCAGAAAGGAATGAGGGCTGTAGTATCTACAAACGGCACGCTCATTACAAGAAGTATGGCCAAAAACCTTAAAGCTGTCGGACTTTCATATGTTGGCATAAGCCTTGATGGCATGGAGTCTGTAAATGACAGGTTCAGGGGCGTAAATGGTGCCTTTCAGGCTGCCATGAGAGGGATCAGGAACTCCCAGGATGCAGGCATAAAGGTCGGGCTAAGATTTACCATAAACAAATATAATTCAGATGAAATTAAAAACATATTTCAGCTCCTTGAAACAATGAGCATTCCAAGAGCCTGTTTTTATCACCTTGTTTATGCAGGAAGAGGCTCTAAAATGATTGAAGAGGATTTGACACACGAAGAAACACGTGCTGTTGTCGATTTGATATTGAATGAAACTAAAAGGCTCCACGATTCAGGAAATCCAAAAGAAATACTTACGGTGGATAATCACGCAGACGGACCTTACTTATATATGAGGCTTTTAAAAGAATTACCTGAACGTGCAATGGATGTTCTCGATCTGCTGAAGATGAATGAAGGCAACAGCTCCGGAAGAGGGATAGGATGTGTAAGCTGGGATGGCGAGATACATGCAGACCAGTTCTGGCGGCATTACAGTTTTGGGAATATAAGGAATAGGTCCTTTTCAGAAATCTGGACAGATATATCCAATCCCTTGATGATGAAACTGAAAGACAAGAAACGACATGTAAAGGGAAGGTGTGCTTCATGCTGCTGGCTTGATATATGCGGCGGAAACTTCAGGGTAAGGGCAGAAGCTGTTACTGGCGATGTCTGGGCACCTGATCCTGCATGTTACCTGACAGAAGCTGAAATTAATATATCAATGCAGGGGGTGAACGGCCGTTTGTCCCCTGGTGATTAGAGAGGAAGAATCTATGTTATTCCCTGAATATCGTCCAAGAAGACTGCGCCAGAATGAGGCCTTTCGCCGTATGATTCGCGAAACCGTTCTTACTACGAGTGATCTGATTCTTCCTCTTTTTGCAATAGATGGCAAGAATGTCCAGAACCCCATAGCTTCCATGCCTGGTCAATATCAGCTTTCAATAGATAATATAGTCAAAACCTGCCAGGAAGTGCACAAGCTTGGAATTCCTGCTGTTATGCTTTTCGGGGTTCCTGAAAAAAAAGATTCTCTTGCAACGAGTGCCTACGCAAAAGACGGAATTGTGCAAAGAGCGGTAAAGGCGATTAAAAACAAGATTCCTGATCTTGTCGTGATCACAGATGTATGTCTTTGCCAGTACACAGATCACGGGCATTGCGGTGTGGTAGAAAAAAACATGGTCGACAATGACTCTTCCCTAGACCTTCTGGCCAGAGTCGCTTTGTCTCATGCCAGGGCAGGGGCTGACATGGTGGCACCTTCTGACATGATGGATGGCCGTGTGGCTGAAATCCGTGAAAGTCTCGATGAAAACGGATTTTCCAATGTCCCCATCATGTCCTATGCTGCAAAATACTGTTCAGGCTTCTACGGTCCTTTTCGTCAGGCTGCTGATTCAGCCCCTAAATTCGGAGACCGCAGAACCTACCAGATGGATCCGGCAAATGCCATTGAAGCAATACGAGAAGTAACCATGGATATTGAAGAAGGGGCTGATATCATCATGGTCAAACCTGCCCTTGCCTATCTTGATGTAATATATCGTGTAAAGCAGGAAACAGACCTTCCTGTTGCTGCTTACAACGTAAGCGGTGAATATTCCATGGTAAAGGCTGCAGAACAGCTTGGGTGGCTGGATGGCAAAAGGGTGATGATGGAAACCCTTACAGCCATAAAGAGGGCAGGATCAGACTTGATTCTTACCTATTTTGCAATAGAAGCTGCCAGGGAAATTCAAGGCTGATGAAACACTCTCATCCTGAATCCGGGAGACAATCACTACGTCTTGTTGCCTGGGAAACGACCCGCAACTGCAATCTTTCCTGTGTTCACTGCAGGGCATCTGCTTCAAACGGTCCTTTTCTGAATGAACTGGATTCCAAATCGTCTTTAAGGCTTCTGGATCAGATTGCAGAAGTAGGCCCTGCAATTGTGATTCTAACCGGGGGTGAGCCCCTTCTCAGGCCTGATATCTTCGATATAGCAAGACATGGAACGTCAATAGGCCTTAAAATGGTGATGGCTCCTAATGGAACCCTCATCACTCCGGAAAATGCCATTAAAATGGCTGAGTCAGGAATTAAAAGAATAAGCATAAGCCTTGACGGGGCTACCAGGGAAAAGCATGATCAGTTTCGCAGGGTTGAAGGAGCTTTTGAAAGTGCTCTTAATGGAATAGCAAATGCAAAGGCTGCTTGTATCGAGTTTCAGATAAACACAACAATCACAAGGACAAATGTTGATGAAATTCCCAAAATAATGGAACTTGCGATTCAATTAGGTGCTGTATCCCACCATATTTTTCTTCTGGTTCCGACAGGAAGAGGAAAATATATTGTAGATAAATCTATAAATGCCGTAGAATATGAAGAAACACTCAACTGGTTTTATGATCAGCGGGAAAAGACAAGTTTGCAGCTCAAGGCAACATGTGCTCCGCATTATTACAGAATTCTCAGACAGCGTGCAAGGGAAGAGGGGAAAACAGTCAGTTTTGAAACCCATGGTCTTGATGCAGTAACCCGGGGATGTCTGGGAGGAACAGGGTTTTGCTTCATCTCCCATACAGGCATTGTCCAGCCCTGCGGTTTTTTACAGCTTAACTGCGGGGATGTTACCAGGACATCTTTTGCAGATATATGGAATTCATCTGAAGTATTTCTATCACTAAGAAACTATGATATGCTAGAAGGAAAATGCGGCAGGTGTGAATACCGTAGGGTTTGCGGAGGATGCCGTGCCAGGGCTTTTGAAGCAACAGGGGATTATCTGGCAGAAGAACCGCTTTGTCTTTACAAGCCTGTTGCAGGAGCACTTGATAGAAAGGACAGCAAATGAAAATCAAATCCCTTATGATTACCGATCCAGTTACAGTCACTAAAAAAACCTCGATTCGGACGGCCATCGAATTGATGAAAGAAAAAGGTTTTCGCCATCTTCCCGTTGTATCAAAGAACAACGTCCTGAAAGGATTAGTTACCCT
This sequence comes from Desulfobacteraceae bacterium, assembly GCA_037439445.1. Taxonomy (GTDB): domain Bacteria; phylum Desulfobacterota; class Desulfobacteria; order Desulfobacterales; family Desulfatirhabdiaceae; genus JBBIWB01. The sequence continues at coordinate 10,139 of JBBIWB010000065.1, forward strand.
GGCAGATTTGAAACAAGGGCTCATTCCAGCAATGGTTGGAGACTTGAAACTGTCTGATCTCATGATTTCAGACCCAATAACAATAGATCCTGATGATGACATTGAAACTGCGGCTCGTCTTATTTATGAGCATAAGATAAGCGGGATGCCGGTTGTAAAGAAAAGAAATGTTGTTGGCATCATCACGGAATCTGACATTTTGAGGGCATTTATAGACATGATGGGGATTCTTAAGGGTGGAGCCAGACTGGATGTGGCTGTTGGAGAGCAGCCCGAAACCTTTAATCTAGCAGTAAAGACCATAAGGGATGCAGGAGGAGAAATCATCAATATTGGAATGACAGCAAAACAGTCTGGTAAGCGTGTTTATACTTTCAGGCTTTCCTCGCTTAAAACAAAAGCAATCGAAGCAGCTCTTGCCAAACAAGGTTTTGAAATAATAAAAGAATAAAATGGCTTATTTCTCAATAACAGACAGAATCAGGTCCTGTGAAACATCGATTCCTGTCCACAAGCCTATGGTTCTCCTGGCCTGATTGGCAAGAGAAGAAATACCGTCCATAAAGCGAATGCCCTTGTTTTTAGCCATATTTGCCCAAAAATTATTGGTACGTCCGTAATTAAGGTCAACCACAAGTTCGCAGTTAGGCAGTTGCAGCCTGCTTACGATTTCAGCCAGTTCAGGAGATTCTTCAGGGCTTGATGCCGAGGTGGCATTTATTACAATGTCTGCAGAAAATGGCAGATAAGCAAGGTCTTTCAGCAAAACAGCCTCCCCTCCGATCTTATTTACTATTGGGGTGATTTTCTCAGGACTTCTTCCCGCAATGAGAATAGGTTTTGCCTTTACCCAGTTCAGGATGAAGACAACAGCTCTTGCAGCCCCCCCTGTCCCAAATACAAGAGCTGATTTTCCTGTAGAGTCAAAGCCTGCTCCTTTCAGGGCATCCATGAAACCTATGGCATTCGTGTTGTACCCCTTGAAAAAATCCCCTTTTCTGACAATGGTATTAATTGAGCCTATGATTACAGCGCCTTCTGATAGTTCATCAATATAAGGTATGATTGTTTCTTTGTAAGGGATTGTAACATTTGCACCACTTATATTAAGATCTCTGAGTTCCCTCATTGTTTCCCCAATCTTTCCGGATTTGATCATATAAGGTGCATAAGTTCCATTAACTCCTGCTTTCTTCATTATTTCGGAAAAAAAATGAGGGGCCCTTGTATTAAATACCCGTTCATCGCCTAATATGTAAAATTTGTATTCTGTTCGGGGTTTTTCCGAAAGTATTTCCATTTAGTGCCCTTTTCCAGTTTTAAAATTGAAAACACCAGAAAACGAATAACTGATGAACCAAATATACCAAAAACAAGCAATGTGTAAAGAAAAAACTCCCTGCA
>JBBIWB010000066.1:0-11428 GCA_037439445.1 Desulfobacteraceae bacterium
AAACTTCTCTGGAATGATCAAATCATACTGTTCTGTTACAACAGGAATGAAGTCAAGACCAAGAGCTTTTGCTGCTGCATAAATGCCCAGTCCTACATCAGAATTTCCGGCAAGAACTGAAGCTGCTACGGCCATGTGGGTAAATTCATCATTGTCGTAACCATTAATATTTTTAGGATTTAAATGCAGCTTCTTAATGCTGTAGTCAAGAAGAATCCTTGTACCAGATCCTGCCTGGCGATTTACAAGACGCACGTCTTGTCTTATCAGATCTTCAAACCCTTTTATTTCTTTAGGATTTCCTGGAGACACTATGAATCCCTGCTCTCTCATGATGAGGTGCACGCATTTAACCGGGATATCCGGAAGAAATTTTTCGATATAAGAAAGATTATATGACCCGTTTTCTGTATCAAGAAGATGGGAACCTGCAACATGACAAACCCCTTTTTTTATAGCCATCAGCCCCCCCATGCTTCCTACATGGGAAGAAGAAAGGACAAGGCCGGGGTGCTGAATACTTATGAGATCAGAAAGAACATCAAGAGTATTGTCATGGCTTCCAACTGCAACAATAGTATTCTTAATGGATGCAAGAGGCCTTAAAAGCTCTGCCATGACCGGTTCATTTTCCTTTATTCCTTCAATATGGTTAGGAATTCTGATGATTCCATCTGCCTGTGTAAGAGACGTTATGCATCCTGCACCCCTTGGAAGCTGAATTGCCACGATTCTGTCATTTACTTCTCCAAGCTTTACACGAAGAAATTCTTCAACACCAAGTTTTGAAGGCATTTTACGGATCGGCTCAACGAGGGCGGTTTGTTTTTCTGGCTGAGGCTGTCCCAGCATTGTCTTTATAAGAGGTCCCACAAGCTGTTCATAAGAAACTATTGCAGAGACAGGATAGCCAGGAATTCCAAACACAGGTTTATTATTGATGATTCCCATTATCACAGGTTTTCCAGGCATCATTGTCACACCATGGACAAGAACCTCACCGATGTCTTGAATAACTGCCCTGCTGTAATCTTCAGAACCTGCAGACGATCCTCCTACCATAAGAATTATATCAGCACTACCTGTGGATGCTTCCTTGACAATTTGTGTAAGAATTTCTAAATCGTCTCTGATTATTTCCCCTCTTTCAAACTCCCCTCCCCATGCCTCAACAAGAGCCCCAAGAACAAACGAGTTGGTTTCAAAAACCTGACCACGTTCTAGTTTTTCAATCCCAGTTGTTCTCCAGTCAACAACTTCAGAGCCTGTAGGAAGAATAAGAACTCTTGGTTTTTTTCTAACATTTACGGAAAAAACCCCTCCTGAAAGAAGTGCGCCAATGCTGTAAGAAGTCACAAGATGGTTTTCTGGAAATAAAAGCTCTGTTGCAACAATGTCTTCACCCATTTTCCTGACATTTTGCCATGGAAAAACAGGAGCCTCAATGCGTACCTGATCATCTCCGATTTCATGAATATGCTCTATCATGATCACTGCATTCGTGTTTTCCGGAAGAACATGCCCTGTATTTACGTAAAAAACATCCTTTCCTATTATCAACTGCCTTGGCTTTATTTGGCTGGCTCCGAAAGTACTTTCAGCCCTTACCGCAATTCCATCCATTGCAGCAGCATTAAAATTAGGGGATGAAATCTTTGCAAAAACTGCTTCTGAAAGTACCCTGTTTAAAGCATACGGCACAGATACTGTTTCTGAAGGAACACCACGGCCTGAACTGAAGGTTTTAAAAAGAATCTCTCTTGCTTCTTCAAGAGTTTTCATTTGCAAATAAACATTTCGTTTATGTTTCATGATAAATACTTACCCTCTTGGCCTAGAAAGTTTCAACCTCAACCAGAGTTCCTTTGTCCAGGCCCTCAACATTCAAACCTATTTTTATCAGACCGTCAGCTTTTACCATTGTGTTTATAAGCCCTGATTTTCCAAGAATAGGATCGGCCATAAGCATTCCGCCGTATTCTCTTAATTTTACACGTACATAGTCAACCCTTCCCTGGGCAGAAGAAATGTTTCTGGAAAGAGAGGCACGGAGCCTAAAAGTTTGACTCTTCTCTTCTTTCATACCTGAAATATGTTCCAGAAAAGGCTTTACGACTTTTAGAAATACTACCATTGCAGATATAACATGGCCTGGAAGACCAAACAATGCTTTATTCAGTGATCTTGCAAGTATGGTTGGTTTCCCAGGACTTATTGAAATGCCGTGAAAAAGTATTTCAGACTGAGAAAGTCCCGAAATTGTGTCAAGAGTAACATCTCTGGCTCCAACAGAACTTCCGCCTGAAATGAGAACGATATCGCTTGACTTAAGTGCAAGAGAAAGAACTTGATGAAGGCTTTGATAATCGTCTTTGACAATCCCGTACGGCACAGGAATGGCAAGACAGTCCCTCACCATGCCTGTCAATGAATAAGTGTTGATGTCTCTGATTTTTCCTGTTCCAGGTTTTTCAGAAACCGGAACAACCTCATCTCCTGTTGAAATGATAGCAACTACAGGCCTCCTGTAAACCTCTATTTTTTCTTTTCCAAATCCAGCAAGAAGTCCTATTTCCTGTGGCCTGAGCCTATGTCCCTCTGCAACCAGAAGCATTCCTGTTGAAAAATCCTCTCCTTTTTCAATGACATGCTGTCCAGGAGCGCAACTCTTGTAAACTTCTATATTTGCAGAATCAATTGATTCAGTGTGTTCTATCATAACCACACTGTCAGCTCCTTCAGGCATCATACCACCTGTTGAAATTCTTGCAGCCTCCCCCTGTTTTACGCAAAAATCCGGGGTTTCTCCCATAAGAACAGTTCCTTTAACTGTCAAATAGGCAGGACTGCTTTCGCTTGCACCATACGTTGAAGAAGCCATTACCGCATATCCGTCCATGGTTGAGCGGGAGAAATCAGGAAGGTCTTCAGAAGCATGAAAAGATTCCCCCATGACCCTTCCGAAAGCATCCATCAATGGTATACTTTCTTTTCCAATCAAAGGGAAAATCGATGTATAAGAAAGGGCCTGCTCAATAGTTACTACATTGAAAAAATTTTTCATTCCGTTTCCCGTTAAAGCGACAGGTTTGATTTATTATAAAATTTTGCAAAAGTAATAACAAGCAGGAACAAAGGTGTCAACATGATTGGAATAATGATTGATTCTGTTTTAAAATCACTTTATAAAACACAGTTTCTTAACCAATTTGTTTTTAACCTAAACTCATTCACAATAGAGGCTTCAGGCAGGGGTAGTACTTCTTCTTTCAAATGATGTATATGAGACTGATTCATACCATCTGCATTGATTTTATGAGGGCATAATCTTTGAAATCAGACCGCATAAAGATTTCAGAAAATTTCTTCAAAACTTTTTGTTTGAGCTTTCTTTTTTTTATCATTGTTTCAGGGTGTGCAGTTTCGAAAAACCCCTATCAAGCAAAGGTAGAACTGACTGCTGCGGTTGATGCCCCTTCATGGGATATTGTTTTTCAACAGACTAAAGGATGGACTGGAGCAGATGGCATCAATACCGCCGATCTTCTTGACGGCAGGGTTCTGTGGATTTTTGGAGATACATGGATTGGTCAGGTCAATGAAGGCCGTCACTGCATAAATTCTGAAATCATCAACAATACAATTGCAGTTCATCAAAAACCCGCCATAAGCTGGATGCCTCCTGATCCACAGCACATTAAATTTTATTGGGAACACAGGAACAACAATAATCTGTCCTGGATAAGACCGGATCACGAAAACAAAAATGTCTGGTTCTGGCCGACAGGAAATGGTCTTGTAACAAAAGATTCAAAAGGTAATTTCAGATTATTTTTTTTCATGGGGGAAATAACCCGGGTTCCTGATGTTGAAGGGATACTTTCTTTTAATCGCACAGGAAATACGCTTGTCATTATAGAAAATTTTTATGACGATGTCATTAATTGGCGTGCTCGTAAAGTACACGTTCCCCCCCTTATTCCAGACAGTGAAAAAACCGGCTGGGGTGCTTCTCTTTTACTGGTTCCACCTCGGACAACTTCTGAGGCAGAATTCATATATATTTATGGAATCAATGAAGAACATGTTCAAAATAAAAAACTGTTCCTTGCAAGAACCCCCGCTGCTTTGGCTGAGAAGCTGGAAACCTGGGAATGCTACAAGGGAAATGGCCTCTGGGGGAATATTCACACAGGATGCCATTTTATTGCAGACAATCTAGCAAGTGAGATGTCAGTTGAACTTGTAATAGTAGAGAAGAAAGAACTGTTCATAATGATTCACAGCGAGGATGGCTTCGGAGATCGTATTATGTTGCGTTCGGCACAATCCCCTGAGGGTCCTTGGTCAGAACCTGTTTCTGTTTACAGGGTCAAGGATATAAAGAATAACCCGAAACTGGTGACATATGCTGCAAAATCTCATTCCTGTATTTCCAAACCCGGAGAACTGTTAATAAGCTATGTAATAAATTCATTTGATTTTGAGTTTGCATCACAAAACGCAGACATATACCGCCCTCGGTTTATTCGCCTCTTTCTTGACCAAATAGACAGGCCTTGAACTAACCTCTATTATGCTACCAGGAAACACTCTTATGACCGGTAACAGCCTTAACCCCTTGAAAATATGTATGCTTAGTTACCGCAGCAATCCGCACTGCGGAGGACAGGGTGTTTATATAAAAAATCTCAGCAGGGCGCTTCGGGATGCAGGTCATCATGTGGATGTTGTCTCAGGCCCCCCCTCTCTTCACCTTGATTACGACATACCTGTATACCAGCTTCCATGCCTTGATCTTTATAATCCTGAAGACTTATTCAGAACACCTTCTCTGGCAGAGCTTTCCGATCCTGTTAATTTCTTAGAGTGGTTCGGGGTTTCAACTATGGGCTTTCCTGAACCATTTACTTTCGGCATAAGAGCCTGGCAATTTTTACATGATAAACTGAACTCATATGACATTGTACACGACAATCAAAGCCTGTCTTACGGACTCTGGGCAATAAGCAAGCACGTTCCTACTGTTGCAACCATTCATCACCCTATTACCATAGACAGAAGAATCGCCTTACGAAGTGTTAAAACAGTCTGGAAAAAATTCAAGTATTTAAGATGGTTTTCTTTTATAGGTATGCAAAAAAGGGTTTCCAGATCCCTGCCTCGCATAATAACAGTATCTGAATGCTCAAGGAATGACATCAGCAAGGATTTCAAAATAACAACTGATAAGTTTTCTATTGTTCCAAACGGAATCGACACGAGTCTTTTTTATCCGATTCCCGAAATTAAGCGTGAAAAAAACCGTTTAATTGTAACAAACAGCGCAGACACCCCACTAAAAGGGCTCCACTATCTTTTGCACGCCGTGAAAAATCTTTCAGCGACAAGAAAAATACGCCTGGTTGTGATAGGCTTTCCGAAAGAAAACGGCGGTATTGTTCGTCTCATCACAAAACTTGGAATAGGAGATTCCATTACATTTACCGGCAGGATCAGCCATGAGGAATTTGCCCGCCAGTATGCAAAGGCCTCTATAGCAATTGTTCCATCAGTATATGAAGGTTTCGGACTTCCTGTAGGAGAAGCAATGGCCTGTGCCGTGCCTGTAATAAGCACCACAGGTGGGGCACTTCCAGAAGTTGTAGGTGATGCAGGAATACTTGTTCCACCTCAAGATTCGGATGCACTTACAATGGCGATTGCAGATCTGCTGGATAATCCTGTAAAGGCCGCCGGACTTGGCCAGGCAGGATATGAGCGTGTGCACAGGAACTTTACCTGGAAGCATGCAGCAGAGAAAACCGTTGAAGCATACCGTGAGGCAATTAGTGATTACAATTGATTTTAAAAGAATTAAACTTTCGCAAGGAGATCGCATTCTGGACATCGGATGTGGAACAGGCAGGCATACTGCTGCTGTTTACCAGCATCAAGGCGTTATGGTTATAGGGGTTGACATCAATCTTCATGATCTTAATGAAGCCAGAGAAAGACTGTTATATCATGACAAGATTGGAGTAAATGGAGGAGGAAGTTGGTTTTTAGCTGTTTCTGACATTACATGTCTTCCATTTAAGGATGACTTTTTTGACCTTGTGATATGCTCTGAGGTTCTGGAACATATACAGGATGAAGAAAAGGCAGTTCAGGAAATTATAAGGGTTTTGAAGCATGGAAAAACTCTTGCACTGAGTGTTCCTCGCTATTTCTCCGAATATATCTGCTGGACACTTTCAGATAGATATCATAACAAGCCAGGTGATCATGTAAGGATATATCGCAAGCAGCAACTGATCAGGCTGCTGTGGAAAAAAGGAGCTGTCTACAGATCAAGCTCTTTTGCACACAGTCTTCATTCGCCCTACTGGTGGCTGAAATGCATGGTTGGCATAGAAAGAACGGACTCATTTCTTGTAAATTGCTATAATCGTTTTCTGACCTGGGATATTATGAAAAAACCTAAGCTTACCTGTTTTTTAGACAGGCTCCTGAATCCGCTGCTTGGGAAAAGCCTGGTCGTTTATGGCAAAAAAAGATAGATTTTTTCAGCGTTCATGGCATACTAAAACCTGATTTACCTTGCCTTCCCTGTAAAGCTCAAAAAAAATCTTTACGACATAGGGGTCAAAAAATTTCCCTGTACCGTCCTGAAGAATCTTAAGAATCTGATCTTCGTCCATTTTTTTTCTATAGGTCCTGTCAGAAGCCAGCGCATCATAAACATCGGCAACAGACAGAATTCGTGCAAGGAAAGGGATTTCTTCGGCTCTCAATCCATCAGGATAACCTGTCCCGTCAAAGCGTTCATGGTGGCACCTAATGATCTGCTGCTCTCTTTCCCATAGTCCTAACTGACCAACAATATTGGCACCAATTACTGAGTGAGTTTTAATGATTGTGAATTCTTCATCTGTAAGCCTTCCTGGCTTAAGAAGTATATCATCACGAATTCCAATTTTGCCAATATCATGAAGAAGCCCTGCTGTATTTAAAATATCCAGTTCTTCAACAGAGCAGCCTATTTTCAGGGCCAGCGCCTTTGCCAAGGCTGTCACCCTGTTCGAATGTTCTTCTGTGTAGGAATCTTTCGCTCCAATGGCTTTTACAAAAGCATAGATAGTTGAAAAGAGATTTTCATAGATATTTTCATATAATGCCAGATTTTCAATTGCAAAAGCGGCATGATGGGTCATGAAGGAAAGATAATACAGTTCTTTTTCTGTAAAACGGCTGTTACCCTTAATATTTATAGTTGCAAGAACTCCGAAAATTTTTTTGCGTATAGTTAAAGGTGCAATCATTGCAGATTCAACATTACCGGATAATCTTTCAGGGCTGCTGGCACTTGATATCAATAAAGGCAAATTGTCGTTAGCAACATCCAAAATTACTGAGATTGGAATTCTGCTGGAAATACTTATCAAATCAAAGGGTGAGGACACCACAATATTGTCAGCATCTATTGCTGCAGCTACGGCAAAAGGCTTGGTAACAGCTTCATTAATTATATAAAATACCGACTCACTTGCATTAGTTATTTCATTTGCCATCTGAACAAGCCGCTCAAAGACATCAGTACTGCTTGATATGGTAGAAAAGTCATTCATTATTCTGTTAAGCGTCTGGAGGTCTTCAATTTTCTGTAACAGCTCTAAATTAAGGGCTTCTATTCTGGACTTGCTTTCCACCTCTTTCTTAAGAAGAATATTTTCTACAAAAAGGTGATGCTGATTCAGAACCCTTTGCAGACTGAGTTCAAGTTGATTCAGGTTAATAGGCTTTATAAGAAAATCAACAACACCGTTCTTTAATGTCCTGATCGTGTTTTCCAGAGACGGAAATCCGGTCATGATTATCACTGGAATAGTATTGTCTTTTTTATGAATATTTTCGGCAAGCTCAAGACCATCCATAACCGGCATGTTGATGTCAGTAAAGCAGCAGTCGATCTGTTCTTTGTCCAGGACTGCCAGGGCTTCTACCCCATTACTGGCTGTAAATACCCTGTACCCTTTTATCTGGAAATATTCGCTTACAACATCCAGAATTCCTTCCTCGTCGTCAACAAACAATATTTTTTCTTTATGAAGCTCAGTCACCACATGGTTCCTTGTGGACAAAAAAATAAATAACAACAATACTTGAATATTATTGTCTCTTAGAATAACAAACAAAGCATCAATCAAATATCATAATATCTGTCAAATTCAAAGAGCCAAATGAAAATGTCATTTCAACGGTGAGAATCGGACTGAATAGCCTATGGACGGGCTAAAGAGTGCAGTGAATTTCAGGAAAAAATTTTATAGGAATGGATTCAGCCATCATGAAAATTAAAATAATTACAACCGGTGGAACCATAGATAAAATCTATTTTGACCAGAAAAATCAGTACCAGGTCGGTGATCCTCAAATTGCAGAAGTTCTTAAAGTCGCCAATGTCAGTATAGATTATGAAATCCTGTCTCTTTTAAGAAAAGATAGCCTTGATCTGACAGACTCGGACAGAAAACTTATTCATGACACCGTTAGTGCTGATGCAAATCGCCAGTTCATAATTACTCATGGCACAGACACCATGATTCAGACGGCAAATTACCTGAATGACATTTCAGGAAAAGTCATGGTCCTTACTGGAGCCATGCAGCCGGCAAGGTTTCAGATGACTGATGCAGTTTTCAATATTGCCTGTGCTTTTACCGCTGTTCAACTTCTGCCTGATGGTGTTTACATAGCAATGAACGGAAGAATTTTCAAACCCGACAGCTTAAGAAAAAATGTTGAAATGAACCGTTTCGAAGACTCATGAATCCATATTTTTTGAAATATAGGCAAGCATCTGAGAAACAACAAGTGAGATCACCTCTTTCGGAAAAAAATTCACCGGTTTGTTTTTCATTAAAAGATCGGTAAGTTCGTTTGAACTTTGTTCGATACTTCTGGTTCTGGCATAAGAGGCTTCAAGTAACTTTCGGGTTTCAACAGCAGAAGCTTTGGCTTTCTGCAAAAACTTTCTCCCTTCAGCCCATTTTCTGGCCCCAAAATGTTCTGCAAGAAAAATATCGACTTCATGTTTTCCCATTTTATCAAGACTTGCCATGTATTGATCAATATTTGAATTAGCGGCAGTAAACACATCGTCCCCAAAAGGTATTCCACCGGCATCTGATGCAAACAAAGCCCTTTCTTCCGGGATATAAACAGCAATTGAGCATGAAGAATGCCCGGGAACTTCCAGAATTTCAAGGTGCATGTCACCGCACATCACAACATCCCCATCTGATAGCACCTGTTCAACTTCTATTCCTGGAAATTCAATTCCAAGATGCCTTGCTTCTTCTTCCCTGCCATAGTTTTCGATCAGGAATTGATTCAACTGATCTATACTCTGCGTGATTTTGGGATTGGAAAGAAGTGATTTTGCCCTTTCTGATGCGCTTATGACAGCCCATGGCCAGCGTTTTTTAAAAAAAGGAATGAGCCCGCAGTGATCAAAATGAGAATGAAGAATGATCATCCTGTTGATTTTTTCTTCTGGAATGCCGAATTTGTCCAGTTGTTCAATAACTTCCGGTATAATATAGCCTGTTCCTCCGCCAAGCATTGTATATTCATCATTATCATTTACCATATAGAGACAGGATTCTCTTCTTCCCAAAAGAAGAATTTTTTCTGTAATTTTTTCCGGAGGACTATCTATGATCACCGAGACCTTCCCTTCATATCATTGAATCAGAAAATAAAATGGCCGTCTTCGTAGATGGTAACTTCAGCACCGGTCTTTAAATGTGCTTTTACGCGTTTTTGTTCTGTATTTACGAAATCCCAGTGCAGGGCTGAATCATTAAAGCCCAGTTTTTTCTTCAGACTTCGTGTTAGCTCAGAAGTATTTCCCGTGTAGGTGTCAGAGTAAGAAGATCCTAATGCCACATGACAGTTTCCGTAAACACCGCCAAAATTTTCATCAAAAAGTGTATTTGCCATGAATTTGTCGATTTTTGAAAAGCTTTTGTCAGTCAAGGAAAACTCCCCCAGCCTTCTTGCTCCCATATCCATTGTCAACTGATTTCTGACAAAAGATTCCCCTTTATCAGCGGAAATTTTGACTGCATTGCCATCTTTAAATTCAATCCTGACATTTTCCACTAGATTTCCGTTTCTGTAGGAAGGCTGATTTGCAAAATAAAGACCTTGGGTTCCCCTCCAGTCAGGAGATATAAAAAGCTCAAAGCTTGGAATATTATGACCTGTTATTCCGATCCATCTGCGTTTTTCACCCTGCTGTATTTTTATGTCAACACTATTTGATTCGACATGAAAATAATGAACTTCCATGCTGTTAAGCCATTTTTTTATTGTTCCGGATTTCTCATAAATAGACTGCCAAACGGATGCAGGAGATTTATGATCAAGAAAACAGGCTGATATAACTTGCTTCTCATATTCTTTAATGGAAAGACATGCCTGTTTTGCCTGCTCTTGAGTGGGAAGCATGCAAAGTGTCCAGCCAAAATCACCCATTTCTTCGCGTTTATTAAGAATATCCCTTATATATTTCCTGGCAATGGCAGCCTGCCCGATTTTTTTAGGGTCGGCTTCGCTTAAATGTGTTATTGATTCAGGTGCTTGCAGATAAATACTGCCATTTAAAGATTCATAAAGTTCACGCTCACCCGGGGGTTGGAATACAAGTTGCCTGTTATTAGAAAGTTGATAAAAGGATTTTTCCATTCTTGCTGTCAGCATTACCCGTTGAACAGGATTAACACCCATTTCTAGAAGCCTGGCAAAAAGAATTTCTGCAAGCGGTTGAGCAATCGAATCATAGCGAATCAGGACTATGTCATTTTTTCTAAGCGGCTTGTTTCTGGCTGTATTCAGCCCCCAAATGAGAGCATCAGCATAACGTTCAAGTAAAATATCAGAAAACATAATTAAACCCTTGCCATTTTTTTAATGAAGTTCATCTTTCAAAAAAAGACGGTGATATTCCGAGTCTGAAAGATGGGTTTTTAACATTCGATTGATAAGCTCAAAAATCTCTTCAAGCTCATCATTTTTTAGTGAAGAGATAATGCGTCTTGCAAGGACATCGTCAGAAAATTTTTGAAGATAGTAAATAATTGTATTTTCATCAGTTTGCCTGTCCAGACCAAAACCAACAAGACCTGTGTAAGTTTCAACAAAATCATGAGAATGTTTTTTCATAACCACCCATTCAGAAAATAAAATAGCTGCTGAGGCATTTAGTAGTTGCGCATGGCGTTTTTTCTCTAAAGTTTATCGACTAGGTTCTTTTTTATTATAATAGCTTATATGAAATGAAATGAAAAGGCAGAACTTAATGTCTCAGCATTTCTCGGTTAATATTGACGGCATTGTAAAAAGGCCGGATGCAGCGCTTGCGCTGCATCCTTCGTCATTG
>JBBIWB010000067.1:0-11059 GCA_037439445.1 Desulfobacteraceae bacterium
CGGTATAAACGCATTATATACCACATTGTCTCTAAACGCAAGATATACGCCATTTCGTGATATTGACGTAAGCTGCTCCAATAAATCGGTTCTACTGCTCAGCCCAAACTGCTCAATAGCCGGAAACATTGCCCCGATTTGAGGGGATTGAGACTCAAGGTGGCTATGTTGCTACGTTACACAAGGTTAAGCCTCTGCCTGAAATGAATTTTCCAATAAATCATTTGACACAGATAAAACACTAAGAAACAATATGTGACGGCATCGTAAAAAGGCCGGATGCTGCGTTGCGCTGCATCCTTCGTCATTGCGGCGTACCATAAGTACGCCTCATTCCTCAGGATTTGCGCGCCTTGCCTGCGGCCTTTTTACAAAGCCGTCCGAATATTGACTTTTTACGAGTTCATCAATATGTTGTTAATAAATAAAACCAAACAGTAATTTTGGTAAAGATTCAGAGTATTTTTAAGACTGGAGGTATTAAATTGGATATCAAAATAGTATCCATAGCTTTAAGCAAAAAAAAGGGGACAGTAAAAAAAGCTACAGACAAGGCAACTCTTGTGGTTGATCATGGGCTTAAAGGTGATGCACATGCCGGAAATTGGCACAGACAGATCAGTTTCCTGGCAAGTGAGAATATCGATGCTGAAAGGAAGAAAGGACTGGATGTCTCCTTCGGTGATTTTGCAGAAAATATTGCCACAACAGGCGTTGACTGGAAAACACTTCCCATAGGGACAAGATTGAAAGTAGGCAAAAGCGCTATTGTCGAAATCACTCAGATAGGAAAAATCTGCCATAACAAATGTGCCATATTTTACAAGTCAGGGGACTGTATAATGCCGAAGGAAGGTGTATTTGCACGTGTTCTTTCAGGTGGAGATATAAAATGCGGGGATACAATAACCTTGATCGAGAGTCCATGAATCCTATAAGCAAAACGTGTTCAGGCATTATCCTTGCCGGAGGAATGAGCAAAAGATTTAACGGCACGGACAAGGCCCTGATAAAAGTGAATGGCAGGCTTATTCTGGATCATATCCACGATGTTTATTCAGAAATATTCAGCGAAATAATCCTGGTCACAAATAATCCTTTGCCTTATCTTGGCTGGAACATGTTGACAGTAACCGATCTTTTTTCGGTCAGAAGCTCCTTGACTGGAATTCATGCAGGTCTTTTTTATTCATCCCTCCCATTTTCTTTTGTTTGCGCCTGTGATGCTCCTTTTTTGAAAAAAGATCTCGTTCGTTTATTGATTGCACAGGCAAGCCCAAAATTTGATGCAGTAATGCCTGAAACTTCAAAAGGGCTTGAACCTCTTTGTGCTGTTTATTCAAAAACATGCATAAAAAACATTGAAGATCATATAAGGCAGGACAAATTCAAGATTCAGAAAGTGTTTAATCCATCAAGAATCAGAAAAATCGAGGAAGAGAAGCTAAGAAAGACAGATCCTGATCTCAGTTCCTTTATCAATATTAATACTCCTGATGACCTGAACCGGATATTGTCATCGTGATCCAGGTATTTTCATGGATTCTTTTCTTTCCAGGATGAATTCATTCAAATTTGATCTGTGGCTGTAAAATATCAATGCTACAGTAAAAAGAGTTCCTGCTGTTGCAAGAGGATCAAAATTACACGCAAGCACAGATCCTGCTGCAAGAATCAAAACAAGAAAGAAAGAGCTTATAAAGGCAATCCGGAAAATAATATAGGTCAGAAGCCAGACTAATACTCCGCCCAAAGACCAAAGAGGCGCAATTAATATAGAAAATCCAAGATAATTTGCGACCCCTTTTCCACCTTTGAACTGATGAAAGCAGGGCAGCCTGTTTCCAGCTATAAGTCCCAGTCCTACCCATGGAATAAGCGCTGTTTCAACCGAAATTGCGGCAACAAAAGCCACTCCAATTGCTCTGACAACATCAAGAATCAAGATAACCAGCGCCCAACGAAAACCAAGCTGTCTATAAACATTGAATGCACCTGGATTCTTGCTGAATTCATTGCGGGGATCCCCTTTATCAAGGGTCTTGAAAAGCAAAACAGGGAAATTTATGGAACCTGCAAGATAGGCAAACACAATCAGGGTCATAAGAGTCATTTCGTAACCGTTTTAATATCGAAGGCGCAGAGAGAGAGAGATTGTGTGCGCGCGGCCCATGCGCCTCTTTGCAGTTTCATTTTTTACGGGCCAGGTCCATTATTCGGAAAGAGTAAAAAAAGCCTGGATAGAATTTGCAAGCTCTTTTCTTTTCCCTGTATAGAAATGGTCTGCGTTGGCTATCAGATCAAGGCGGCATATAAGCCTGTCAGCAAAATCTTTTAGCTTTTCTTTCGGACAGTACTGATCACTGTCACCTGATACAATCAATCCAACCTTTCCTGTCAGGGATGTTGTTTCAAAATTCAAAAGACTCACAGGTGGGGAGATAAAAACAGCAGGAAGAAAACTTCTGTCAGCCATGACTCCTGAATTTACCCAGGCTCCGAAGGAATAACCTGCCAGAATGATATCTTTTTTCCCCTTATCCCCGAGGAAAGAGACTGCAGCCAGCACATCATCTTTTTCGCCCAGTCCTCCATCATAGACACCCATGCTCCCGCCTACTCCGCGAAAATTAAACCGAAGCGTTGCCATACCCCTTCTCTGTAAGGTTTCTGTTACTGTCTCCACAACATGATTCCTCATGTCACCCCCCATGAGAGGATGAGGATGGGAGATAACAACTCCTGTGGAGCTGTCAGCATCAGCATATAACCCTTCAAGTCTAATGTTATCATTGCCAAAGAAAATTTTTTCTTCCATCATGTCTTTCATAGTGCAGAGGTCCTTCTTTTTCTTTCCCGCTTTACATAGGATAGTGTATTGTTGTCATAAGTGTTCCGCTATGTAAAGCATAAAAACATAAACGCTATATACATCCTTTCAGCCTCAGGAGCCTATAAGGCCGTCTTCTGCAGCCGGAAATCCATTCGGGAGTGTATCGATGCCAGTTTAAAATAGACATCCACGTTCATGAGCCAATCATTGCCCTCCTTATTGATTATAAGTTTCGTTTTTTCCGGCCTTCTTGAATGACATGTCTTTCCCATGATATCAGGGCTTATCTCTTATGCCAGGTCAGGTCTATGTTCGAGACAGGAGCTGCAATTAAAACCCTTTTCTGTACAAATAAGAAAACCTTTCCTTGAATTCAGTCAGAGTCCCTCTTGAAAAAGAATCAATCTCAGATATTGAGCTTGTACCGGCATTGACCCAGAACACCTGCAAACCGGTTTTTACAGCAGGCTCAATGTCGTTAACCCAATCATTTCCAACCATCAGGCATTCATGAGGACTTCGGCCTATATACTCTAAAATTTCACTGTAATAACGGCAACTCGGTTTTGCTGCATGCATCAACTCGTATGAAGTGATCAGCCTGAACGGGAAGTCCAAGACCCCTGCCCATTCGATCCTCTGCCGAATCGCTGTATCGGGGAAAACGGGATTAGTAGCAATGACAACTTCACATCCTGCATCCAGTGTGGCCTGGATGGCCGAGCGGGCTGAAGGGTCTGGACTGGTGAGAGACCGGAGTTTACCAAACTCCTCGGCATAAAAATGATCAAAAATGGGGATCATTTCTTCCGGAGTCCGCCCAACCCTTGGGAAGAAATCATTGCTGAAGGCCTGTTGGTTAGTTACTTCGGGGTCTTTGTTATCAAGAATAGCAGATGTTGCATGATAAAGAGCGGATATGAATTTGTGAGGCGGAACTAGATTGGCAACAAGGGGGGTCAGCAAGCCAAAATAAGCTTTCAAAAAGCGATCCATGTCGTTTACAAGGAGTGTATCGTCAAGATCAAACAGGACTGCACGAATGGGTTTTTTCATTAAATAGCCTGTCAGATTCGCATCATGCGCTCTTTAGTCTTCCTGTATCCAAGTTCAATCATCTCGGATGCCTTGTCAAATTCCAATGTACTGCATGAATTCCTTGCAATCTCAATAAGTACGTTCGGGGGATAGGCAGCAAGCTTCTGTCGTGTTATTGTGCTCTGCATAGCCTCTATAGCCTGCATGGCAATATCGAACATTCCCCAGTCTCTGCCGCTGATGACTGGAGCTGACAGTCTGAGGTTGTTTATGTAGCGATTGATCTTTTCATGCAGCGTCGATGAATGAGGCGCCGGCTCAGAACTTATGTCTTTAAGTCGTTTGGAATTATCCGCAGGGCCGTTTAGATCTACAGCTATGGTCATATCTGTATCATAACCAAAGGCAGGGGCAATGGGTACAGGGTTTAATACACCTCCGTCAATCAGATCAAGCCCTTTATATCTAAATGGAGTGAAAAGAAGTGGTATTGATATTGACGATCTGATCGCATCAAAGAGATGGCCA
This sequence comes from Desulfobacteraceae bacterium, assembly GCA_037439445.1. Taxonomy (GTDB): domain Bacteria; phylum Desulfobacterota; class Desulfobacteria; order Desulfobacterales; family Desulfatirhabdiaceae; genus JBBIWB01. The sequence goes on from JBBIWB010000067.1 coordinate 4,400, forward strand.
GTCTTTATCCATATTTCCCTATGTCCTTTAACATCGGTTGCGACAGCAGTATATGCAATCGTCAGGTCTTCGATCAGGCGATCTCCTACCAGGTCGATCAAGACATTGATGATTTTATCACCTTTGACTAGACCGCTTTTTTCCCATGAAATATCCATAAGGGCAACAATATCGACTCTTGTTATTGCACGCACCCATTGCTCAAATTCATCCAGCTTTCCTGCAGCATGTATTCCACCTACAAGAGCGCCAATTGAGCAGCCGGCTATCGAACTGATTGTGAAATCATTTTCTTCAAGCCAGCGAATTACACCAATATGTGCCAAACCCCTTGCGCCACCGCTTCCAAGAACCAGGGATACCGTTTTTCTGTTCATTTCAGGCATAATATCTCTTGTGAACCTTTCGCCGAAACGCTAGCTTCAGAAAGCTTTGCAACGACTTTGATTTTCTCGAGGTCATCCAGACAAGGTGGAAACCAAGCGATTGTGCATGATCGAAATAACATTTCATTTTCCATTGCTTTCTATGAGTATCAAATCAGTCAATTGCTGTAAATAAATAACGGGGAAAAAATTGGGTCATCCGATTTCAGTAACAGCCGATGAGTATATTCCAGCAACCGGCACCGGCAATAATTCCGGTTTTGGTTATTGCTGATTAACCTTGTCCGCGGCATTATAAGTACTTTGATGGGTATGTAATGCATCAATATTACGGTACTTATGGACAAGTTTCCACTGATAATAATTGTCAGGCCTGCATCTTAGCTTTTTGATGGATTTATCCTTCAGTTTTTTACTCAGCCCCCGGCTTGTAAGATAGGCATAGAGAACTGTTCCTGTGCGGCCTATTCCAAGCCTGCAATGTATGAGAACCTTCTTGCCGCGGGAGATGATGTCATCTATCCAGTCCATTGCCTTGTTAAGCTCCTTTTCATCTGGCACATCCTCGTCGTTGACCGGAAGATAATAAACCTCAAAATCATATTTTCCTTCTATTTCATGAAGATCACAGAATTCTGCGCATAGATTCAGAATAGCATCAATGCCGCTGTTTTTTATCACATCAAGGTCTTCATAAGACATGGGAGCACCTCCCACTGCCAGTTGATCAAAGACCCAGTCTATTTGATAGTTTTTTTTTGAAAACATGTATCGTTTCCCTGGTTGTATTCTATTTGGTTTCTATCTCAGGGCTGGTGAAAAATGTTACGGAATCGGCTTTTGTCCACATGCCTGTGTAACCGCCAAGAGTTTTGTCCGATTCATATTCAATGAGATGCCTGTCATCAAGATAGCCTCTTATGGTTTTTCCTGTAACCTCGGCCTTGATATTGTACCATGAGTCTGCATTGATTCTGGTAGATACTCTTATAAGCTCTGTTCTTCTGTTGCTGGTAAATTCAAAGAGAATGAAATTATCTTCAAGGGCATTTATTCTGAGCACAAAATAATTTGCAGTGTTCCTTAGGGCAAAGACAAGCCCTCCTGCCCTGTCTATGCTTCCTGACACTGGTTTTACCCTGACTTTGATTATGGAGTCGGTTACAAAGGAGTTTCTTTTTATTGCAACCGGAAAATGTGAATATGCTCCGATCCTGTCCAGAAAGTCCTGATATCTTGCCCCGGCAATCCTGCCCATGAACTGAGCAGTTACAGATGAGAGGCCTGTCGTCCATTTTGATCCATCCTGAAGATAGAGTTCATTGCCATTTTCCTGAACAGCCTTCCAGCTTCCCGCATGAGTGTAAAAGCCGGAAAGCTGACTGTTATGGCCCTGGTCGAGGAAATCATAATTTGAATTGAAGAACGCCTCGGTCATTTTTTCCACCTGACCATGCTCGGAGATGCTCATATCCAGCAGCCTGCTAGAGGCAAGAAGTCTTCCGGTCTTGTCGAGTGTATCTTCCATGAGATTTCTGTCATAACCTTTTACAGAGGCTTCAAGAAGATCGCCGGTAACAGAGACAATAAAGCCAAGCCTGGCAAGAACTTCTGAAAGAAAGCATACTCTGAGTGTTCTTCCGACATATGAGCCAATTCCTCCTGAAAACTGAAGCGAAACATGGTTCTGTTCAGAATCATCGCTGCAAAGGGCGTCAATATTTGCATAATGGTAACCGAATTTTACGCTAAGGTTCAGGTATTCCCCCGAAAGAAGGCAATAGCTGTCGCCGCCTGGTGGAAGTGTGCCTGTTTCTGCTGAAGCGCTCTCAGCCATTGTCGCAATAAACCCTCCGAAACCAAAATTTGCAGTTCCCGACCAAGTTATTCCGGGATGTGTGAATCCTTTCCAGATGGCCTTCATGGGGATGGATTCGACGTCATCATCTGTAATTGTGTCGCATGTCGTAAGATTATCCCTTAACCCCCCTCCTAGATCAATGAGATAAATTTTCAGCAGAATATGTGTTGAAAGCTTTACCGTAGTTAAGTTTCTGTTTTTATTCTCTGAGAGAAAAAACATTTCTTTCATTGTTTTTTCGTGCGAAAAACGAATTATGTCATGAATGGTTTTACACCCTTCAGGTGAAAATGACGGGAGCTCAGTATCTGTGAGGTTCAGGGGAGAGACCCTGTCAAGCACAGCCCTCAGTCTCTTGTGTATAGGGCTTTTGAAAATAAGGTTTCTGAAAGCATCGCCGTCTTTTTCAAGTTCCTTAATAATGCCGCTGTAGATTTTTGTTTCGTCGGCATCTATTGTTATTTCCTGTTCGTCTTTAAGAACCGAGGTTGCGTTAATTGTATTAACTATAACAGGCACGCCTATCTCTCTTGCAACTGAAGCAAGGTGACACGCAGGGCTTCCCATGTCTGTTACAAGGCCTCTTACCCTGTTAAAAATAGCCGAATAATCGGAAGACGCTGTCCTTGAAACAAGAATAACGCCCTGTGGAATGTCAGAGAGTTTTCTGCCGTCAGCAAGAAAGACTTTGCCGCAGGCTGTTCCAGCCGATGCTGTCTGTCCGGCTGACAAAAGCACGGGGTTATCTGGAAAAGCACGGGTTTTTGTCTTTTCTTCTTTGTTGTCCCTGAAGAATCCAAGAGGTCTGGACTGGAGAATGAAAATCCTGCCTGACTTATCGACAGCCCATTCAATGTCCTGGGGGCATTCGAAATATTCTTCCATCTTTGTCGCGTATTCTGTTAAAAGCCGTATCTCATCTTGATTAATTGACGGTTTGTTTCTTTCATTTTCCGGAATTCCCTCATAAATCGTTCCGCCTTTTTCAGAATTTACAAGTTTTAATGTCTTTTGCTGAATGATTTTTTCATTGACCCGTCTTGCAGCCTTATCAACCTGAAAGATGTCAGGTGAGGCATTTCCACTCACGAGATATTCTCCGAGCCCGGGAACCGAGCTTATCTTAAGACAGCCTGAGTCGGGGCGGGAAGGGTCTGATGAGTAGATGACACCGCTTGCCCTTGAATCTATCATTTCTATTCCGGCAACACCCATTGGAGTGTCGGCGTCTTCGAAACCTCGGTTAATCCTGTAAACGATTGCCCGCGGAGTATATCTGCTTGCAATGACGGATTTGTAGGCAGAAAGAATGTTTGATTTTTTAACATTCAGCTCAGTTGTGTACTGACCGGCAAAAGATACTTCTGTGTCTTCGCCGACAGCGCTGCTCCTCATGGCAATTCTTACATTATCTGTCGTTTTTGCTGCCAAATCTGAATATGCCTTCTCGATTTCATGTGCAAGTATGTCTGGAACATCCGAATCAAGAATCATCTGTCTTGCATTTGTGCACGATGACTCCATCTGGCCTGTCATCTGGATGTCTATTTCAGAAAAGATATTGTTAAGCGTCTTGGCGAGTCCGTTTGCCTCAAGGAAAAACCTGAAGCAAGGAGCTGTTATCACAAAACCTTTTGGAACCGGAATGTTGAGTATTTTTGAAATTTGCGCAAGGTTGGCAGCCTTTGAACCTGTGACCTGAGCCATGTCGGGGGTGATTTCCTCTAATGGAATTACCATTTTTTCAAAAAAAGGCACCTCTCCCGGATTAAACACAGGGATGAGGGACGCGTTTATATCTTCGCAGGTTGTATTCAGATTAAGGTATTTGTTTCCGGATATGCCGTTGAGCGCTTCAATGAGTTTTATGGTTGAATCAAGCAAAATATCGTATCTTTTCTTGATGGAGCCAGCAGTGCAGGCTTCTCCGGCAAAAAATATCTGCTCCAGCTCTGCTATTGTGCACAGGGCCTTGCGGTTGAGTGTTATGAAATCTCTGAAGAGTTTGTATTTTCTAATGACATCGCCGTCAGTATTTACAATGAAAGAGCAGGATTTTTTTCTTGAAAAAAAATCGATCAAAGACATGTTGCACTCCTTGAAATGGCCATGTGCCCCCTAATGTCAGTAGTGGACACCAAAACACTGCCCATTCTGTTGCGCGTTTTATAAAGCACTGATTCATTATTAGGAAGCTTATCCATTGTGACACCTCCGTCATGAAACCTGTTCTCGTATTTCCTCGAGCACCTGCCGAACCTTGGAGAGAAGCGCTTCCAGGGAAGCAAATAAAATCGAAAACTGATCTCCTGTGTTTACGCAAAGACGGCCGGATGTATGACCCGGTTACACTCTTTCCGGACGAGATTTAATTGCTGATATAATTTTCATAAGATTCGTGGTATCCGATCCTGGCATAGGTTCCGTAATCCTTTAGCTGCCAGTACGGGGGTATGATAAAATGAACTGATTTACCGGCAACAGGATACAGTTCCCTGGAATCGCCAGAAATAATTCTGTGTATTGTCTTCACGATCCGTGCTACGATAGCATGAGGTATTGGTGTATGCAAATGATTTTCCTTCGCTAAATTCCCTGCTCATACCAAAATGATGAGGCTCAGGAGGTTGATCCCCAGTTCAATGCAATACCTGTTAAATCAGTTCCGGTTCAGTGTCCGGGGCTTAATCTTAGGATTATTTCATCTGTTCAGACTGTCATGCAGCCGAATTAGTTAAGATGGGGCCGGGTATTTTCAATTATGCTTGACAGAGCTATTATACATAGTAGAATAGATAACAAGGAAGAACTATGCAAATTATCAATTTCGACGACTGCCCGTGTTCCGGTAAAAACATGAGTACCTTGGTGGCGCCATGGATTTTGCTTACCCTTCACAGTCATGAGGGCACTCACGGATACGAGATACAAAAACTGATCCTGAACAAATTGAAGGAGTTGGACGCAGGGTTGAACATGGCAGGGCTTTACCGGCATCTTAACCTGCTTGAAAAACGGGGGATGCTTACCTCTTCTTGGGAAACCAGTGAACCTGGACCAGCCAAACGCAAATATTTTCTGACAGAAGCAGGAAAAGAATGCTTATGGCGATGGACGGGCGCCTTGAGATCCCATTTGACTCTTATCGAAAAATTCCTTGAAGAGGCGGGTCATTATACACAGGAGATAATATAAGGGAGGAAGCTTATGTCAACACGCCTCATTTTTGTGGGCGGATTTCTGGGAGCAGGAAAGACAACTCTGCTAAGGGAAGCAGCTCTCAAACTATCTCAGAAAGGACTTCACGTAGGGCTCATTACAAACGATCAGGCCCCTGAACTTGTGGACACAGTTTTTCTTTCCAGCGGGAATGCCAGGGTTGCAGAGGTAAGCGGCAGTTGCTTTTGCTGTAATTTTAAAGGCCTGCTTGATGCAATGTCCAGGGTTCGTGCCGAATCAGATACCGACGTTCTTATGGCAGAGCCGGTAGGCAGTTGCACCGACCTTTCAGCAACCATTCTTCAGCCACTGAAGGATAGACTGGGTCATGACTTAATTATCAGTCCTCTTTCCGTCATGGTTGAACCAGTACGCCTCAGAGACATACTGGATGGTGGCACTGCAGGACTTCATCCAAGTGCTGCATATATCTATCGCAAACAGATGGAAGAAGCAGATATCATTGTAATAAGCATGACGGATTTGCTGACTTCATCCGAGCTTGAGGCATTGAAGGAAAAACTGGTAAAGGTATACCCGACTTCAATTGTTTTTTCACTGAGCGTAAAGACAGGAGAAGGGCTCGATGAATGGCTTGATGCTGTAACAACGAGCTCTGACGCTGGACAGCGGATAGCAGAGGTAGATTATGATGTCTACGCCGATGGTGAAGCAGTTCTCGGATGGCTGAATACGACAGTCATGCTTCGAGGCAAGGAGCAAATGAATTGGAAGGATTTCGCAAAAAGCTTCTTAACTGCTTTGGGTGAAAGATTCGACAGCACGGAAGCCCAGGTCGGTCACGTAAAGCTAATCATAAAGGCAGGAAATGACTATGTAATGGGTAACCTGACCGGCAATATTGAAACTCTTAATATACGGGGCTCAGATATGGTAACTGCGGAAGCCAGCATGACCCTGAATGCCCGCGTTCAGATGCCGCCGGAAGAGCTTGAGGCCAATGTAAGGGATCTGCTTTATTCGACTGGTAACAGACAAATCGTTGTTACTCCTGTTGCCTGGCGCTGTCTGAGTCCAGGGCGGCCTGATCCAACCCATCGCTATAAGAATATCGTAGCCGAGAAAAAAATCTGATCCGAAATTCGGGAATTCGCTCTGGAAATAAAAGGTACAAGCTTAATGAACTCGTAAAAAGTCAATATTCGGACGGCTTTGTAAAAAGGCCGCAGGCAA
>JBBIWB010000068.1:0-10850 GCA_037439445.1 Desulfobacteraceae bacterium
CCTTGCCTGCGGCCTTTTTACAAAGCCGTCCGACGGACTTTTTACGAGTTCATCAATATTCAAAAGATACAGACAAAAGTGCAGTGAAAGGGGCACCTGCATAATAGCTTGTTCCCCCAGCCCTGGAGTCATCACTTGCATTCACCACTGAAATGTATTTATTGTCGAAAAGATTCTGCATCTGAAGCGAAATATTAAGCGAGTCCCCGATTGATTTCATTTTTCTTGTATATTTCAGGTTCAAATCTGCAACAACAACATCCCCAATTTTTTCCTTATGCTCCACATCTCCATATCTGTCTCCCAGGTACTTGAGCATGGGGACAATTTCTACAGGCCCATATTTATAGATTATGCCTGTTTTAAACAAAAACTCCGGAGTATCAACCACTTGCCTTCCTTTTGAGTTTAAAATATTTCCCTGGAAATTGAGATTCTGGTCATAGGTAAGTTTTGTATAGGTTGGATTAAAGAACACTGTCCAATCTTTTGAAAGAAAAAGGTTTGTCATGATTTCAGCTCCGTATCCAGTGGCATCTCCGATATTCTGCTGATAATTCAAATTTACCCTTCTATCAAAAACTGTTGTTAAAAGATTTTCGTGTTTTGAGTAAAAAAAAGCAGGCATGATTTCAAAACGTTCTTTTCTAAACCTTGTGCCAAGCTCTATGTTGTCGGATTTTTCCATGTTAAATCCATTGAAGAGCTCATTTAACGTTATACCCGCTGCTCGAAATGTATTTCTGTTTGTATTATATAAGGTAATTATTGGGACATATGAATAGGGTCTTATGAAATTTTTCCCGTAACTTGCATAAAAGGTGAGAGATTCTGAAAAATTATAACCCAGCCCTATTGTAGGAAGAAGCTGATCATATGTTCTGGATGTTCTGTCCAGATCAGTTGTTCGCACTGGCGCATATGTCGGAGCAGGGGTAAGATAACCTTTTGTCCCGGGATCATTGTAGTGGAAATATTTCAGTCCTGCCTGCCAGTCAAATTTCTTTATGTTTCCGGCAATCTTTACATAAGGGCTCTGAACAAAACCGTTACCGTTATTTTCAGTTAAAATTCCGTATCCCTGAAAGTCATAGGTTACAGGATGAAAATTTTGAGTAAGAATGCTCATATTCGTTGACTCAAATCCGTAGCCAAGTGAAGCAACAGCCCATGTAAAATCCGAATCGATCTGTGAAATCATGCCATATCTTTCAATATCCCTGATCCTTTTCTGAACCATGCCGCCCTGAGAGGCAGCACCACCCAGGATACTGCTGCCTTCTTTTGAATAATAAGGCTTAAGAGTCAGCTTGAAAGAATCGCTCACTGTAACAGGCAGTACGGACATGACATCAGTGTTTGTATAATCGCCGCGGTTGTGCTGATAATAGAAAATATCCTGAGCGCGAATGCCTGTCAGACGTTCATTGAAATCCTTGCTGTGATTGCTGCCAAGATTCTGGGTTTCGGTATAGGTGAGCGTTCTATAAAGATCTTGCGACAGCTTGTTGTAATTGAACCATATTTTGACGCTGTCTTTATCATTTACGGGCTGCTTAATCATTGCATTGAAATTGTTTCTCGGCCCAAGCTTTCCCGGCCCCTTCCATTTATCTGCATCTGTATATGAATACGAAACTGACAGGCCGGTGTTGATTCCAGGCAGTTTTCCTGAATCGAGCCTTAAAAACGTGCGGCTGTATTTATAGGAGCCTATGCTCTGGCTCAAATCAAAACTAAACTTGTCTTCAGGCCAGCGCGGCTTAAGCTCTATTGCTCCACCCCTTGCGCCGACTCCTGTTCCAAAATCAGCAGGAACAGCTCCTTTATAGACCGAAATATTTTCAAAATTTTCAGTGTCATAAATGTATTCTCTCGGCCCCATGGGATTTCCTCCCCAGTTTGGCACGCCTTCTACAGTCATTGAACCAAGGAAGCCACGAACTCCGCGTATTCTGACAAAGCGTTGTTCGGCAGAAAGACCATATGGATCAGGACTTTCGACGTTGACTCCTGGAAGAATATCTATGGCTTCATAGATACTTGTCAAAGCCTGATTCCCTTGAATCTCCATTCCCTTTTTTGTAATCTGGCTTCCGGTAAATACATTTTCACTGGCTTGTTTTGTAGGGGTGACAAGTTTTTCACCAGAAACCACAATCTCACCAAGTGTGTTTGCCTTTTCTGCTGCCTGTGCTGTCACGATGCTAAACAGAGAAAAAAGTACTGAAACAACCAAAAAGGCTTTTTTCATCCTGAATCTCCTTTCAAAAAAAAGAATGATTTTTATAAATAAAAAAGGGCACAAACGCCAGTACCGCATGCTTGCGGTAAAAAGGCATTCGTGCCCTGAATGGAATCACAAAATGTTTAACTAAAAAAATCTTGATGTAGCATCTGCTACTAATTGTATTTTTTTCGTACCTCACATTTATTGTCGGGTCAAGTTTTTTTTAAACAAAGCGAAGCATTGAGCTATTTCTTGTCAAGTGTATCCAATATGGTTGAGGCTTTCTCTGTGCTTTTCAATATCCATTTTATCTTGTGGCCTTCAACTTGCTTCCCTTGCTTGAATAAGCTCAGAACACCCAAAATACCGTCCTCTTGTGATTTAGATTGACAAAAAAACAGTTATAACTGAAAACTGTCAAGACATGTAAAATCCAATAGCTTAAAGCTTTTAATAGTCCATCAAAGTATGATTGTGATCTAATGCAAATAAAGACAGGTCAAAGGCACGAAAATTTAATTATCACCGGCATCGCCTTTGGCGGTAAGGGAATTGTCCGTCTGGATGGATTCACGGTCTTTGTGGATAAGACTGTTCCAGGTGATGAGGTTTCCATTCTGATCACCAAAAAGAAGAAAAACTATGCTGAAGCAAATGTCGTAAAAATAATCAAGCCTTCTGATGACAGGGTCCTGCCGCCTTGTTTTTATAATGGAATTTGTGGTGGCTGCAAATGGCAGTATGTAAACTATGACAGGCAGCTTGAATACAAAAGACAGAATGTTGAAGACTCTCTTGAGCATATAGGCCTTATTAAAGGAACACCGGTTCACCCGGTAATTCCTTCAGGCCAGCTTTTTGGCTACAGGAACAAGATGGAATTTACATGTTCAGAAAGAAGATGGCTCGTCTCAGGTGAAATGGATGGATCAGGGTTAGATGTTAATTTTGCATTGGGTTTTCATGCACCAGGTATTTACAGTAAAGTCATAGACATTGAATCATGCATGCTTCAGCCTGATCTTGGAAACAAGATACTGTTTACAGTGCGCAAGTACTTGAAAGAATCAGCAATGTCTATGTATAACCTGAAAACTCATGAAGGTTTCTGGCGTTTTGTAATGCTGAGACACTCTGCAGCTTCTGATGAATGGATGGTAAATATAATCACAAAGACAAAACGGCTTGATGTTGTTCAGCCGCTGGCAGAAATGCTCAATAAGATGTATCCGCAGATAAAATCAGTTGTTAACAATATAACGTCCAGGAAGGCAGGAATATCTGCCGGTGAAGAAGAAGTCCTTCTTTACGGAAGCCCCATTCTGACAGAAAGCTTATGCGGCTTTAAATTTGACATATCAGCCAATTCTTTTTTCCAGACAAACAGCAGGGGGGCTCAAACCCTTTATGAAACTGTAAAGTCCTATGCAGGTCTTAAAGGGCATGAAACTGTTTTTGATCTTTATTCAGGAACAGGATCAATTGCAATCTGTCTTTCAGGATCGGCAGAAAGAGTTTTTGGATTTGAAATAGTGAATGAATCTGTAGAAAATGCAAGAAAAAACTGTCTCAAGAACGGAATTTCAAACTGTACTTTTTACAGCGGGGATATCAAAGACAGCCTCTCACAGGTTACAATTTCCCCTGATGTAATGATCATTGATCCACCAAGAAACGGGATGCACAAAAAAGTAGTTGAGCAGGTTCTTAATATTTTACCTGAAAGAATCGTATATGTATCATGCAATCCTGCAACCCTTGCAAGAGATATTGGTCTCATGAAAGAAGCATACAAGATTCTTGAAGTTCAGCCTGTTGACATGTTTCCGCACACTTTTCACATAGAATCTGTTGCCTGCCTTCATAAAAAGGACATGAGATGAAAACCGTTTTTCTCGACAGAGATGGAGTGATCAATCAGGATTCATCTGGTTATATAAAAAGCTGGGATGAATTTTTCTTTATTCCAGGAAGCCTCGAAGCAATAAAATGCCTCACTGATTATGGCTTTGCAGTCATTATTATAACCAATCAGTCCATAATAAACAGAAAATGGATAAGCCTGGAAGTTCTGCTGGATATGCACAGGAAGTTGAATTCGCGTGTTGAAGCTTCAGGAGGTAAAATAGCCGATATTTTTTTCTGTCCCCATACACCTGATGAAGGCTGTTTGTGCCGTAAACCCAGGCCGGGACTGATCCATCAGGCCTGTGAAAAATATCCTGTGGATATTGGAGCATCTATCATGATTGGAGACAGCGGAAAGGATATTCTATGCGGGAAAAATGCAGGCTGCGGGAAGACAGTTCTGGTGTTAACCGGAAACGGCTTCAGTGCACAGAATGAACTTGCCAACGACCATGTCTATCCTGATGCAGTTGTACCGGATTTGCTTGAAGCAGTCAGATGGATCATTTCATGAATCAGAATGGCTCACAGATTTCATTTGAAGGCAGTCTTGACCGTATAATGTTTTATAATCCTGAAAACCATTATATAATTGCAAAACTTCGTTCTAAAGGAGTCAAAAATTCCATTACAGTCGTTGGATATATGCCTGATCCTGCTCCAGGGGAATCTTTAAGGCTTACCGGCATGTGGGAAACCCATGCCAGATACGGTCAGCAGTTGAAAATAGAACGCTTTGAAGTTCTTCTTCCTGCAACCCTTGATGGTATTACCGATTATCTTAAGTCCGGTGTAATAAAAGGTCTTGGGCAAAAAACAATTTCAAGGCTTTTAAGTCATTTCGGAGAAAAGACCCTTTCTGTGATTGACTCAGATCCTGAAAAATTAAGAGATGTAAAAGGCATAGGAAAAGCTGTTGCAAAAAAAATTGCTGAATCCTGGCAGTCTCATCATGTTGTGCGTAATCTAATGCTTTTTTTGCAGAACAATTCCATTTCACTTTCATACACAGGCCGTATTTTCAAGAAATACGGCGACAAGGCAATTGATGTTCTAAAGTCCAATCCCTATAAGATAGCCTGTGACATGCCTGGCATTGGTTTTTATATTGCAGACAGGATTTCAAGGATTCATGACGGTGCAAACCCAAATGATCCCCAAAGAATCAGGGCATGCATCATTTATCTGTTGGAGCAGGCTAAATCAGACGGTCATATGTTCATGACTGATCATGAGCTCAAACGAAAATGTGCAAAGTCGTTTGAAATTAATGCAGAAGCTGTGTCAACTGCCTTGACAGAGCTTTCTCAAGAAAAGAATGTTGTCCTGGAAAAAGGCATCAGTGACTATAAAAATGCTGTTTATCTTTCTGATCTTTACAATGCAGAAAAAGGCATTTCAGATCGCCTGAAGGCTTTTTTATCTGTTCCTGTCCCCCCTCCTGATATTAATAAGGAACAGATGACAAAAGAAATTCTGATGAGACTTGCAATAGAGCCTTCATCAGAACAGAAGGCAGTACTTGAAGAGATTCTTTTTAGCCGCGTTTCCATAATAACAGGTGGCCCTGGTACCGGTAAAACCACACTCATTCGTTCAATAACCGCTGTCTGTGATCGGCTCGGGAAAAAAACCATTCTTTCTGCACCGACCGGGCGTGCTGCGAGACGCCTTTCCGAAGTTACCAGAAAAAAGGCTTCAACCCTGCATAAACTGCTTGGGTATAATCTTGAGCTTAATGATTTCGAGAAGAATCAGGATGATCCTCTGGATGTTGATGTCATGATTGTTGATGAAGCATCTATGGTGGATGTACATCTCATGTTTCATCTTCTGAAGGCCCTGCCTTTGATATCTTCTCTTATTCTTGTAGGAGATGTGTTCCAGTTGCCTTCTGTAGGACCAGGGAACATCCTGTCTGATCTTATCAATTCCGGGTTGATAAAAACTTATGAACTGAAAAATATCTTCAGGCAGGCCGAAAAAAGCCCGATTGTTGTAAATGCACACAGAGTAAGAAATGGAATGTTTTTGGAACTGGATGAAGACAGGAATAATGACAGGCATTGTGAATTCTATTTTATCGAACAGAATGAGCCAGATAATGTTATAAAAACGATAGTAGAGCTTTGCAGCAGAAAAATACCTGAGCGTTTTGGTTATGAGCCATTGTACGATATTCAGGTGCTTACTCCAATGCATAAGGGAAAGGTTGGAACAATTCATCTAAATCAGGCGCTTCAGGAAGCACTCAATCCAGGGTCTTCAACGGATTCCTGGTTTTTATTCCGGCGCTCTGATAAGGTGATGCATCTCAGAAACAACTACACCAAGGAAGTGTTCAATGGAGATATAGGAGTTATTTCAGAAACCTATCCTCTTAAAAAACGCCTTTGCGTAAATTATGACCAGCGCCTTGTAGATTATGAAAGCGAAGAGTTTGATGATCTTACACTTGCCTATGCTATTTCCATTCATAAATCCCAGGGCTCTGAATATCCTGCAGTTGTAATTCCTCTTACACTCGAACATAATCCCATGCTTCAGCGCAATCTCTTATACACTGCAATTACACGAGGGAAAAAACTGGTCATCATTGTTGGAAGCAAACATGCCCTTGAAAAAGCCATCAAGAACGATAAACCTAAAAATCGCCTTTCACTTCTCGATCAAAGACTTAAAAACGCTGATTACCACGGACTATGAAAATGGCTCAAAACCTGCTTGAAATTCATAATTTAACAAAATATTTCCCTATTTACGGCGGCATATTCAAAAGAAAGAAAGGAAATGTCTATGCTGTTGATGACGTGTCCCTTTCCGTTGAAGAGGGGAAAACCCTTGGGCTTGTGGGAGAATCAGGATGCGGTAAAACGACTGTGGGCAGGACAATTCTTCGTCTGATTGAACCGGACAACGGTAAAATCATTTTTGACGGACAGGATTTGACCAGACTGTCTCAAAGTAAGATGAGAGATATCCGCCGAAACATGCAGATCATTTTTCAGGATCCATTTGAGTCTATGGATTCCAGGCAGACTATTGGAGACATTCTTGAAGAGCCTTATCAGATTCACAAAGTTGGTTCAGTTGAAAAAAGGAGAGAGAATGTAAAAAAACTGCTCAACAGAGTCGGGATGTCTGAAACCGTAATTTCGCGCTTTGCCCATGAATTCAGCGGGGGACAGCGCCAGAGGATAGGAATTGCAAGGGCAATTGCCTTGAATCCAAGGCTTATTATTTGCGATGAGCCTGTTTCAGCCCTCGATGTTTCGATTCAATCGCAAATAATTAATCTTCTTCTTGAGCTCCAACATGAAATGAAACTGTCCTATATTTTCATTGCCCATAATCTTGCAGTAGTAAAACACATCTCTGATGAGATAGCAGTCATGTATCTTGGAAGAATAGTTGAGTATTCGGACTCTGAAAAACTTTATCAATCCCCGCTTCACCCTTATACGCAGGCATTGATATCTGCTATCCCTGTGCCAGATCCTTTACGCAAAAGAAAACGTTTTCAACTTACCGGAGAAGTTCCTTCTCCGGTTAATCCTCCAGCAGGGTGCCATTTTCATCCCAGATGTCCTTTCTCAATTGACATATGCAAGAAAGAAAAGCCTCAGTTGGCTCCTGTTGCAGATGACAAAAATCAGAAGGTGGCCTGTCACAGGGCTGGGTCTGTGTCTTTGCTTTCTTAACTCTGCTGGCTTATTTTGCTTTATAAGGCGGTCTTGACTCTGTGTCAGGCTTAATCGATTGCCTGGGTATATTTTCAGGTTGGGAAGGCACTTCAAGAAAAGCATGAAATCATGATTTTCTTATTGACACCTGCAAATATATCGTTTATCGTAAATAAACGATATAAGGAGACTCCATGCCCCAGCTTTTACATGAAGAAGACAACCCACCTTCTGATGATTCAAACATAATTTTTTTCAGCCGGATTTGCAAGGCTTTGTCCCATCCGGCCAGAATAAAAATCATAAAGCATCTTAAGTCCATAGACCAGTGCATTTGCGGGAGAATAGTAGATATGCTGCCACTTGCCCAGTCAACGGTAAGCCAGCACCTGAAATGCCTGAAAGAAGCCGGCCTTATAAAAGGGGCTGTCGAAGGTCAAAGAATTTGTTATTGTCTGAACAATGATGTTCTGGAACGTTTTAAAAAAATGGTGGGCAGTCTTTAATCAAATTTGACGGCATCGTAAAAAGGCCGGATGCTGCGTTGCGCTGCATCCTTCGTCATTGCGGCGTACCATAAGTACGCCTCATTCCTCAGGATTTGCGCGCCTTGCCTGCGGCCTTTTTACAAAGCCGTCCGAATATTGACTTTTTACGAGTTCATCAAATTTAATTCTTTAAGATAAACAGGAAATTACCCTCATGAATGTCGAATTCAATCATCAGAAAGAGTGCTGCATAATGACAGACATTAACAAATGCGCCTGTGGTGAAGCCGGGGCTTTTATTCCGGCGCTTGATTCAGAAAAGACTGATGCCCCGTGCTGCGGTTTACCGGCAGGACCTGCAAGCAGCGTTTTTGAACTCCCCGGTTATAATATGTGCCGTTTTGTTGAATCTTTTAAAGATGATCAAAAAGGCCGGATTCCAGTTGTATCTACAAGGCTTAATTTCTATGACTGGATGGGAGCTGCAAGAGTACGAATCGGAATTCACAGGAATGATTATAAAATTGCCCCAGGTCTTTACTGTACAGGTAACCCTTCTGCTGATTCTCCTGTTCTTGTGACTGCCAATTACAAGCTTTCATTTGATTCCCTGAGAAAGAAACTGTCTGATGTCAATGTCTGGATACTGGTTTGCGACACAAGAGGAATAAATGTATGGTGTGCAGCTGGAAAAGGAACATTTTCTGCCGAGGAGGTTGCAAGAACAGCCGTCAACAGCAGGCTGCAACGGGTTGTGAATCACAGAAAACTCATCCTTCCTCAGCTTGCCGCAAACGGAGTGTCCGCTCACAAAGTTAAAAAACTTTCCGGATTTGAAGTCATCTGGGGACCAGTCCGGGCAAGAGATATTGCCTATTTTCTTAATAACGGTATGAAAGCAGACAGGGAAATGAGGCTTGTTACTTTTTCAATGTATGAAAGAGTTGTCTTGACCCCTCTCGAACTTGGTCTTCTTTTAAAACCTCTCTTCTGGATACTGGCAGCTCTTTTTATTATCTCAGGGATTGGTTCAGACATTTTTTCATTGCATTCTGCATGGACAAGATGGCTTCATGCTGCCTCTGCCTTCGGCATTGCAATTATATCAGGTGCACTTTTCACTCCAATCTTTCTGCCCTGGATACCAGGCTTTTCTTTTGCCATAAAAGGCGCCATAACAGGAATTGTTTTTTCAGCTCTTCTTCCTTCAGGACTTAATCCGTTCGAGCTTTCAGCTCTTATACTCGTTGTAGTATCTGTCAGCTCTTATCTTGCAATGAATTTTACAGGATCAACCCCTTTCACATCACCATCCGGAGTGGAAAAGGAGATGAGAAAGGCGATTCCTGTTCAGGCGATTTTTGCTTTTTCCGCACTAATTCTCTGGGTTTGTGCGCCATTTATATGAAAAGGAAGGTATAAATGAAAGGTTTCAGATATTTACCAGATACATCAACTCTTTCCCTGAATACAGAAGAATGCATAGGCTGTTCAATGTGTGAAAACGTCTGTCCTCATGGAGTTTTTGCAATAGAGAACAAAAGAGCAGTTATAAAGAAAAAAGACGAATGCATGGAGTGCGGGGCATGTGCCTTGAACTGCCCGACACATGCCCTTTGTGTCACACCTGGTGTCGGTTGTGCTGGATACATAATCCAGACATGGATAAAAGGGAAAAACACAGCTTCCTGCGGATGCAATCCCTTATGCTGCTGAAATTCAGTTCACTGCCACGACGAACAAATGGCCTGACATCTTCCATCATAATGCAGGGTCTGGAATAGCCCGTCCATGATGTCACTGGCGTGCGTATCTGTTTTATTTGGTTTGAGCCTTAACCTTAAGTTGTTTTGACAATTCTGTGATTGTTTGAATTCTCTTGTTCAAAAGTTCAGCATTGCCTGGATCAACACTCAGTGACTTTGCCTTTTCAAGATAGCTCAAAGCAGCATTTAGATTGTCTATCCCTCCCTTGCTGGCTGCAATATCAGCTTTGTGAATCAATAGGATCTGATCCATTCCGTTTAACCTGAGGGTTAATAAATCACTAAGCTCTTTGGTTATGGCATAAGGCCTGGCCATCTCGATAAAATATTTGATGTTTTTAAAATCAGGGTTTTTTGAAGCATCAAGAAGTGAGTCTGCCTTATTCAAGTAATAGTTGAAGATTATGGGAAAAACATCATTTTGTGAGTAAACTTTCTTAATTTCCTTAGGCGCCTTGTTTCCTGGAAGCGATATCAATATTTTTTTGCCTTTTGGGGAAAAACTGCCCTGCCATATTTCGATTCCGTTATTAATAGGCTTAAGATAGTATTTTTGAACGTTGCTGTAACTAAAACCTATCAGAGCAATTAGAAGGACTGCAATAAGTCCTGCAAATATTTTAATGGCTTTATCCATTGGGTCAGGGTCATGGGTTTGATTTGACTCATCATTAGAAATCTTCACTTTCTCACCTTCAATTCTTTCAGCCTCAGCTTTTTCCCTGGCGATTCTTTCAGCCTCAGCTTTTTCTCTGGCAATTCTTTCAGCTTCAGC
>JBBIWB010000069.1:0-10643 GCA_037439445.1 Desulfobacteraceae bacterium
GAGGAGCTTTGAACTGAATCTCACGCTGTGGGGTAGCGTTTGATGTCAGGTTTGTTTCCTTGAAGGAAAGGGACAGGAAACTCATAATGCCTAATTAAAACTTCATTGTTACCTCTCCGAACCATGATCTTCCAGGAGCCTTTGGACCAATGTAATACTGATTATCAAATATGTTATTTATTGAAAAAGCCGCAGTTGCCCATTGTGTAACCTTGTAAGAGATTTTAGTGTCAGCTACAAAATGAGCGTCATATGAGTTGTAAACATTGTTTTCGGTGTCTCTGTTTTCATTGTTCAAATAGATTTTGCTCTTATGCCGTCCGATAAAAGATGCAGTAAACAAACCCATTTTAAAATCTACCCCGCCATTAAACATCCATTCAGGCACATCTGTCAGTTTTTTCCCAACTGTTCTTGGCAGTGACCTGTTTTCCGTAACCTTTATATCGTTATAAGTAAGATTGGCAAACAACCTCAGCCATTTGTCAAATTTTTGCTCTGCTTCAACCTCAATGCCTTTCCCCTCTGCTTTTTCGGCATTCTCCCATCTCAGGAGCGTGTTTGTAACTTCTACATTATGAACAAAATCCTGTAGATAATTTTCAAAATAAGTGACTCCGGCCTTTGCACCTTTCCATAGACCCTGTTCGATTCCTATTTCCCACGATGTTGATGTTTCAGGTTTTAAATCAGGATTTCCTGCGTTTGTCTTAAGGTCTGCTCTTAAAAATGTACCGTAAAGCTCTGCAATTGCAGGGGGCCTGAAGGCCTGTCCAAAAGAAGTCTTCAAACTTGTTTTTTCAAATGGTTTATAAACGAGAGCTGCCTTAGGACTAAATGCAGTTTTTGATCTTGATGCATGGTTTATTGGATAACCTGGTTTTCCTACATCATTATCGTAACCATCAAATGTTGTCCACCAGTCATGCCTTAACCCAAGATATGCCGTAAGATTGTCCAGAATCATGATCTCATCCTGGATAAAAAGCGCATAGGTATTGGCTTTTCCGGACGTATTATAGACCATATTAGTAGTAGATCCTTTATCTCTCCAATTTGTAAGGTTGTGCCTTGTTATGCTTGCAAGGTCATGTTTGAATGAACCCCCGTAAGTAAGAATTTGCCTGTTAAAAATCGGCATCGTAAATAAAAGCTCGGAAATATATCCCTCACTCGGTGAATTTGAAACAACAGCAGGGCCACCAAATCGTGTTGCTGTCGCGCCATGAGTAGCGTGACGCCTCTTTTCAGCATCTATAAGTCCAAAAGACAGCTTTGCTTTTGTATTCGAAAATTTTGTTTCATAACTAAGGTTATAGAGATTAATCTCGCTTCCCATGGACGGGGTCATGATAAAGGAAGATTCCCTGACAGTGCCATAACTCCAGACAGGATTCCCTGCAGCATCCCTTAGATATGTCTGTGCTCCGTCTCCAAAACTGTCCCATTCAAGACAGGTTCTGGTAAAAGAAAAATTAAGTTTGGAATCTTTTGAAAAATCAATCCCTGTCTTTACTGTTATCTTGTCATCCCACCAGTCGTTGTTTCCCTGATCCCCAATCAAGTAACGTACCTCTCCAAACTGGTTTCGAGTTTCCGACCAGCCATTAATACCAGCAGGAGGCCTTGCGGCCTGTACATTAAAGTCTGTTGGGAAATCACTCGCAGCATTATATCCGTAACTTAAGAATAACCTTACCTTATCGTTATATTTATCGCCATAAGACAGATAGACCCTGTTCATAGCACCAGGGGCTTTCCCGCTTTCCCAACTCGATCCATAACCTGTTTTTAATATGATCTCCCTTTTTTCAGGGGTCTTTGTAATTATGTTTACAGCTCCTCCCATGGCATAACCCCCATAAAGGCTCGAAAATGGGCCCCTGACCAATTCAATCCTTTCTACATCCTCCGGAGCATATCCGGCAAAACGGACGCCACCGTTTAAAGGTTCATTGAGGGGAACACCATCCATCATAACCAAGGTTCTTCTCTGCCCAGGGATTCCTCTTAGTGTAATGGTTGGCCATGTTGTCATTATACTTCTATGTTGTCTGTAAACTGCACCTGGCAAAGCTTCCATTGCTTGATCAACTGTCAGAACATTTCTGTTTTCAATATCTTCTTTTTTAACAATCGAAACACTTCCTGGTACTGATTCTAACGTCTTTTCAGTTCTCGTGGCAGTAACCACAATCTCATCAATCACTGTTTCTTTTTTAATCCCTTCTGCATATGCTGATGTAAGACTTAACAACAAAACTATTAAAATAAGTACAAACTTTTCAAAAAGAACCCTCATCATACACCCCCGTAATTTTAACTTCCTTTGTCAAAAAAATTGAGCACATAGGCTTTGGGTTGCAGCCATTGTTAGCCCAACACCCTAGTTGTTCATTACTATCTTTTCACCTCCTTTTTTGATGTTGGGTCTTAACGTCTATATACGAATGGGAAACCGTTCTGACAGTTTGAAAAAAATCTGAAAGTTAAAAATAAAAAAGGCCGCAGGAGGTAATTCTTACCTCCTGCGGCCTTCATGACCAATTATTGTTTAAAAATCAGTCAAATTCCAAAAACCCGGCGTTCGCTTTTTAATACGAGCTTTTTTAATTGACTTCTCACTTTCTAACAAGAGAATAAAAAGTTGTCAACAGCAAAATTGGAAAGCCTGTAGCTAAATCTTTTATTGTCTCAAAAAGCAAAACGTGAAAGCACTTTTACAATTAGAGGATTTGTTATGGAAGGTAAACACGCGCGTCGAATTGGGGGTTATAAGACAAACCTCCCTTGAATGCTATGAAGGAGTTCAATAAGCACCTGCCGTTTGTCTTGGTATTCATTTGAGAAGAGTGGAGGGCATTCCGAAATTTTTACCTCTTTTTTCAACAATTTAAAAGCGAAAGAAGGGCAAGAGGGCAGGCCACATTTTTTACAATTTGTTTCTGGAAGAAGCTTAATGATATCTGTTGGGCTAAGCCCCTTTTTCATGGTGTAGTCAGGTTGAATTTTGTAGCGGTTCTCATAGATCTCGTTCACCAAATTTTGAACCCACTTCAATAGCACCTCGGCTTCTTTTTCATCAATTTTTAACATAACTATAGGATTGGCATGACAGTATTTAACTTTTCGCCTTTTTTTATAGTCTAGGTTAAAGCCTGGTGATTAAAGTGACATTCCTTCAAAGCGGAGTTTAGATAAGACAGAACTTCTTGGATTTCATCATAGATATCTGCAATCACTCTGATTTTCTCAGGGTCAGCCAGACTGGGAAGAATTTTGCTGATTTTGTATGATCGAAGTAACATTATATTTCTCCTTTCTGTCTATGATTCTCACAACAGTTAATTAAGACGGCATCGTAAAAAGGCCGGATGCAGCGTTGCGCTGCATCCTTCGTCATTGCGGCGTACCATAAGTACGCCTCATTCCTCAGGATTTGCGTGCCTTGCCTGCGGCCTTTTTACAAAGCCGTCCGAATATTGACTTTTTACGAGTTCATCAATTAAAGTAAATAACAGCTGTTTTCGGTGAAGGTTCAGAAATTTGAAAATGGAGCAAAGAAGTCGAAAAAAGTGAAAACACCTTGAGGGTTTCAAAATGGAGTAAACCCTTCGCTTTATAAAAAATGCTGGCGGGCCTTTATTCGATGTTCACATGAGATTAACAGAGAGGTAATCTGGTGAGAAGGTTTTGACAAAACTTTCTGGACTACCCCCTGCTCTACAATTTTTCCTTCTGCCATCACTGCTACATAATCGCAAAGCCTTGTGATGGGTGTGATATCGTGACTGATGAAAATGAGAGACATTCCGGTTTCCTGCCTGATTGCCATAAGAAGGGCGATTATATGCTGCTGAATCGGTAAATCGAGGCTTGCCAGAGCTTCGTCACAGATCAGAATCTTTGGCTCCATTGCAAGTGCTCTTGCAATTGCAACCCTTTGTGCCTGGCCACCACTTAACTCGTGAGGCTTTCTTCGCATGAGAGATAACGGCAAGTAAACCTTTTCAAAGAGTTCAGCAGTTTTTTTAGTCCTAATGGTCCTATGAACTCCTGAAACCTCAAGTGCTTCAGAAACAGACTCTTGTGCTGTTAAATAAGGATTTAGATAAATGACAGGGTCCTGCCAGATGATCTGAATCTTTTGTCTTAATTCTCTTCTTATCCTTAAGGTCTTGCCATTACACGTTTTTCCTTCAATTCTTATCATTCCGCGGGTAGGTTGCTCTATCCCTAAAAGAAGCCTTCCCAGTGTACTTTTCCCAGCCCCGCTTTGACCGATGATTCCCATACTTTCACCGGTTTGCAGTTCAATATTAATGCCATCTACTGCAACTCGATCCAAAAGTGACAGGGTATCGGGATAAATCTTTGCTACATCAATTACTTCCAACAAAGGTATGCCCATTGACAGATAACTCATTGTAACTTTCTACCAGCCGCATGGTTTGCTGGTGTTTAGGAAATTGAAGAATATCTTGTGAAGGGTTGACTTCCACAAGACGGCCTTTATGAAGCACTCCGATCCTGTCTGCCATCCGGCTTAAAACCCGCAAATCATGGCTGATAAGGATAAGGCCAGAGCCGTGATCTTTTGTCAAAGTCTTTAGCAAATCAAGTATTGCTGCCTGGTGGATGGGATCAAGACCTGAAGTAGGCTCATCAGCGACAACCACCTGAGGCTTTAATCCGATAGCGATAGCCAGAAGAACTCGCTGGCGCATTCCTCCGCTTAACTGGTAGGGATAAGATGAACCTGCCGATAGAGAAAGGCCGACACCAACAAGAAGCCGTGAAATCATTTTATCAGCTTCTTTTACTGATAGTCCATTAACTTCCACCAAAGCTTCTCTTATCTGTATACCAATCTTAAGATTCGGGTTCAATGCTGATGCAGGAGACTGAAAAATTAAAAATATATCTTTCCCCCTTAAATCAGCCCATGCTTTAGGGTTTTCAGGTACTATTTTTTTGCCGCATAAATTTATTTCACCTTTTAACCAGCGAACCGGCGGTAACAAAAGCCCGCACATGGCAAGAGCTGTTAAACTCTTACCAGCACCACTTTCACCTGTTAACCCCAGAATTTCTCCTGGTTTTAGAAAAAGACTTAAATCATCTATCAAGACTATTTGGTTATTAAGTCTTCCGGTTATCACTCTTAGATTACAGGCTTCCATGACAAAATCAGGAATCATTTCAAAAAATTCCTGACTCTTTCAACTGAAACGCATCTCGTAATCCTTCTGCGAGTAAATTAAACCCAAGCACAGTTAAAGTAACAGCAATCCCGGGACTTAGCATCAGCCATGGTGCCCTATCCATGTAAAGGCGAGACTCCTGGAGCATAACACCCCATTCTGGAGAAGGCGGTTGAACACCAAGACCTAAATAACTCAAGGCAGATATTGCCATAATACCCCAGCCGGCCCTAAGTGAAGCTGCAATCAACACAGGAGGTACTATCTGAGGTAAAAGATATCTTAAAAGCAGCCTCAGGCTACTCACTCCTACTATTCTTCCTGCCATGACAAATTCTTTGGTTTGTGCATTAAGAATCTGGTCGCGGATAAAGCGTGTCCACCATGCGCAGCCTGCCAGGGCAATTCCCAGTACAATAGCGATTATCGAAGGCCCGATAACACCTGTTACCATCAGGGCAAGTAGCAAACCTGGAAATGCCAGTGCAACATCTGTGATTCCTCTGAGAGGGGCTGTCAGCAAGGGGCCTGCAAGTCCAAACAGTGTGCCGGCGATGATTCCTAAAAGCATGGAAAGCGCGGTTGCGCAAATAGATGCACTCAAAGAAATTTTTGCACCATGAACCAACCGTGAAAAGACACATCTACCCAAATGATCTGTTCCAAAAGGGAACTCCTCATTAGGCGCCTTCAGCCTCTGTGACAAATCAACTTTAAGTGGGTTGAAAGGAGAAATTTGCTTTGCAGTAAGTCCTGCCATAAAAAGGATCGCAAGCATAAAGCTTCCTGAAACAATGAGTACATTCCAGCGAAATTCTGGAATCTTCATGACATTCCTTTAATCATGCCTGAATGAAGACGAGGATGGAGGATTTTTTGAACAACATCAGCCCCCAGATTGGCAGCAGCTACAAAAAAAGCAGCAATCATAACAGATCCCTGAAGAATCGGAATGTCTCGGCTGAGAATTGCTTCCACGACAAGCCTGCCCAACCCTGGCCATGAAAAGACAGATTCAACTATTGCAGATCCTGCAAGAAAATTGCCCAGTGAAATCCCCCAGAGTGTCACAACGGGCCCCAAAGCATTTTTCAAACAATGCCTGAGTATAACAGTTTGAAGCCTAAGCCCCTTGCCAATAGCAAAACGGACATAGTCCTGGCTGAAAACTTCAATAAGACTTGTTCTTAGAACACGTCCCTGCAATGCTGTTGCAGCAAGCCCCAGAGTTATTGCTGGTAAAAGAACATTTTCTGCACTCCCACGGCCCATTACCGGAAGCCACCCCAGCTTTATAGAAAAAATATATACAAGCAGAAATCCCAGCCAATAATTTGGTACTGACATGGCCAGAATTGATAGCAACCTGCCCCCGTGATCAATGATGCCATCTCTGAAGACTGCAAAAAGAACCCCTGTAAAAGTTGAAAACACCAGGATGATGCAGAAAGAAGTAAGAGCCAGCTCCAGTGTTGCAGGAATGCGGGAAACGAGCTCATTCAATACTGGTTCGCCATTTCGCCATGAACGTCCAAGATCACCATGCAATACGCGGCCTATCCAGTGAAAATACCTTAAAGGCAACGGTTTATCTATACCAAGCTCCAGACGCAGCTCTTCTATTTGTTCCTGAGTTGGTGTTTCATGTCGTATTCGCATGATGATCTCAGCAGGGTCCCCTGGGACAAGGGCAGATATCCCAAATGACACAATGGTTATTCCGATGAGCACATAAATAAAATAAATCATACTGAATATAAAAGTACGCATTTTTGCTATCACTGGTCACCCATTTTAAGTTTGACGACTTCGTAAACGCACATGATCAAGGATTTGTTCACCCCCACACATTAAAATGAATTGACCGCTTTTCTACTGAATTCTGTTTTTGCATTTTCGTGCTAAAAAGTCGTCAAATTAATGAGTTATAATGAGCTTTCAAAAAAAATAACTTGAACAATATCTTTCGAGACCTTTGCTTAACTCCTTTTTCCGTCATTCCGGCGAAAGCCGGAATCCAAGAACTATATGAAAATACTGGATACCGGTCAACGCCGGTATGTCAAGAGTGAAGGACTTATCGAGATGTGCAAAGGTCTCCTTTCATGATGCATTTTGTGAACTCCACCAGATTACAGCAACGTCCATATGACCAGATAACAGATAAAAACCATTCTTTAAATATTCTGAAAGCTCTGTTTTCATGGCTTCTTCAACTTCCTGAGTGCTTTTACCAAATATCTGGAAATAGTTTCTGTAGTAATTTGCAACTGTTTCCAAAGGCAGATCGATCTCTACAGGCCAGGAAAGATGTATGAGATTAGGAGATCGCCCACAAGCCATAAGATAATTGAATGCACAGGTAAGATGCCTGCCACCGTGAGGCAGAGGTTTATCCATCAATTTTTTCCACAATCGACTTTTAAAGGAAAAAACTTCTTTTCCAGTTCCAATTATAAGAGCACAATGACTTCGTGACCAGCTTTCAAGCCTGCATAATCCAGATGGCGTCATAGCCTGAGGAAAAAATCCAGCAACCGCAAGATTATGCAAAAAATCCGGTTGATATTGATCCCAGTCTACAAGTTTGGGAGTAACTCCCTGAATGCCGTGCTTGCTGATCTCCGATTTAAGACAGTCTATCATTCCAATGCTGGAATCAATTGCTGTAGTTCTTACACCTTTCAATGCAAGCGACATGGCAAGCATACCAGGCCCACAACCTACATCGATGGCTGTAGAATTCATGCTCACGAGTCCTTCCCTTATGAATAAATCAACAACTTTTTGGGATAAAACCCATTTGTCACCAACCATTTCCTGCCATATGGAGCTGACATTATCATAGAATCTTTCCCAGCGATCAGGATCGTCATTCTGTGTTTTTTGCAGAATGGATGTTTTCCTGACTTCATGCCAAGCATCATCCCAGTATTGAGGGTCAAACATGTTATCTGTCATCTTATTTCCTTTGGCCTGGCAAGATCGAGACGAACCCTGAAGTTCTGATCCATTTCAAAATAAGCCAGATGATCCCTGTGTGAGTAAAGACTTATATCATGATAGAGTGGCAGTATTGGAAGATCATGGTTAATCTTCTCGCAAATCTTACGGTACAGCATCTGCCTTCGATGTAAGTTGCCCTCAGTGCGGGCTTCAGAAATCAAATGATCCATTTCAAGTTTTTTGTAACCAAAATTATTGGTTCCATTTGACATTAAATAATAAGAAAAGAAAAAATCAGGATCTCCTGTCATAAGAGTGTTAGGCTGTAAGGCCAAATCCCATGAATCTGACTTCAGAGTTTGCTGCCATGCACCCATTTCTTTGACTTCGATTCTGGAATTAAACCCTTCGATCTGAAATTTTGCCTGTATCACCTGAGCTATCTCAAGATAAGGCCAGCGCTGAATACTTCCTGAATTGAGCAAAATGACGATATCATAAGCAAAAAGTTTGGGTTTTTGCCCAGCCTTAAAGTCAAGACAACCAGAAGCCCAGTCACTTGCAAGAGGAGAATATGGATCATTTGCAATTTTTCCGGCTTTCCCAACAAGAGACTGCACAAGCAAATTCCTGTCGATCAGTCCACTCACCCATAAACGTGAGTTAGAATCTGAAAACAAAGGGCGTTTGGCATTGAAAAGTAAATAATGAGTAGTTGCTACTTCCTGTATTTTCAGGATTACATTTGGCAAAGCTCTGATTTCATCAGCCTGCTCAGGAAGGATTCCTCCTACATCTGCTATGGCATCTATTTCTCCTGCGGCAAGGGCCATTGCCCTGGCTTTAGCATCCAGAATAGTTTTAAACACTACTTTTTTAAATGCCGGCTTGTCCTGCCAGTAATTGGCAAAAGAAGATAATTCAATCGCCTGTCCTTTTTGAACTTTGTCAAGACAAAAAGGTCCGGTAGCAGAAAAATATTTGATTCTTCCTTCTTCATCAAAACCAGATGGTTTTAGAACAGGACTGGAATAATAAGCCAGGTGGTTTGGAAAAGCAGGTGAAGCTGCTTTCAAATGAATGATCACCTTGTTTTCACCCATGGCTTCAACCGACGAGACATTTCTGAATATCCCTGTTAAATCAAGCCGTGAATAGCGTCTCATTCGTTCAAGATTGGCAACTACATCAGGTGCAGTCATGATGGTACCATCATGAAACAGTATGCCCTTACGAAGATAGAATATCCAGGTTCTATAGCCATCCTGGCTTTCCCAGGATTCTGCAAGCCAAGGCATTGCTCTAAGATTTTCATCGAGGTAGACAAGAGATTCCCACGTATTTGTGGAACCATGAAGATAGGTGCGGCTGTCCGGCCCGTCATAGAAATCTCGTCCAATCCCTATGATAAGAGTGTCAAGCTTCTTTGAACCATGCTCTACTTCAGAAGATGACCTCGCCCATATAAAAATGACTGTGGTAAAAACAAGAATCAATATGATGATAAAAATCTTTCTGGTAAATATAATGGTCATCTTTTATCAGTCCGGTTTTGATAGAACATATTTAACCTATTAAGCTTGATGAACTCGTAAAAAGTCCGTCGGACGGCTTTGTAAAAAGGCCGCAGGCAAGGCGCGCAAATCCTGAGGAATGAGGCGTACTTATGGTACGCCGCAATGACGAAGGATGCAGCGCAACGCAGCATCCGGCCTTTTTACGATGCCGTCAAGCTTGTCGAATCATGTAAATTCCATAGAGCCTTGAAATAGCAATTTACTTAAGAAAAAAAACAGGCTACGAAACCCTTTGCTCGCATTAATGCGGGTTAAAGGCTTTCGTAGCCTGTTAAAAAATGACAAACTGTGCCGATTCTAAACTTAAAACCAGAAAAAGATAAAAGCACCTTCTTGATGCAATTATCTCTGAATACACTTGTACTGATTTAGTGTCAAGTCATAATAACTTTTTCCAGAAATCCAATTATAACAGAAAGTGATAATTGGTTTGATCCTTGAATTCCGTCGTTTTACTGAAATCACTGTCGCTGACTTAATCAAAAACATTAAAGCTGTACAAGCATCTGTCTTCATGACTCCTGCAAAAACCCATGTCAAATAAGAACGTCCATCTCATCTTTAAGTTTATAAGTTAAGAACGTCACTATATTCCCAAATATCAGGCCACACATAAAAGTACGGCCATCATACTTCGGTCACCTTCCCGGCGCTCAGGTTACTCTCCAGCATTGCCCTATCCACCGGATCGAAGCCTTGAAGTTCGCCCTGAAAAACAAAACCCTACTTGCAAATCGGCAAATTCCCGGCGCTGCGGTAGCAACCCGGCAAGGTTTAAGCGTTGGAGCTGTCTGGTTTCTTCATCAATTATCCAAAAGGCTTGAAATTTTAAAGGCTTTGAGCGAGGACATAGAAGCAATCTATTGATGAACTCGTAAAAACTCAAAAACAGAAATGAACCCTATATAGTAGTCAC
>JBBIWB010000070.1:0-10550 GCA_037439445.1 Desulfobacteraceae bacterium
ACTCCCATTTTATTGTTTGACATGAGGGGAGCTCTGATATTTTTTGCAAAATTTAACTGTTACAGGCGCTGCCTGCTATCGGAAACATGACTGGAAGGAGACTGATCATAGGTTAATGAAATCATTTCTTAATTGCAGACAATTGTCTTTATCTGACTCCGACAAAAGGCACATCTGCCATCTCACCTCGGTACATCCCCGCTACGATACACGAATTTTCCTGAAAGAGTGCCGTTCTCTTGCAAGAGCCGGGTATAAAGTTTCACTTGTGGTTGCGGATGGAAATGGGGACGAATTTCGGGAAGGGGTCACGATATATGATGTGGGACCGGCCAAAAACCGCCTGGACAGAATGGCCAACACGACAAAACGCGTCTTTATCAAGGCGGCATCACTGAATGCAGGCATTTACCATTTACATGATCCGGAGCTGTTATCAGCCGGTCTGAAACTCAAAAATTTAAGGAAAAAAGTCATCTTTGATTCTCATGAAGATGTTCCGAAACAAATATTTTCAAAATTCTATTTAAACCGGCCATCACGATGGCTGGCTGCGCAGGTATTGGCTGTTTATGAAGCATTGGCATGCAGACGATTTGATGCGATAGTAGCCACAACTCCTTTTATCCGTGAGAAGTTTCTGGGAATAAACCCTTTGACTGTTGAGGTCTGCAATTTTCCAATACCTGGGGAATTGCAGGCCGCATCCGGATGGCACAGCAAGCAACAGGCAGTATGCTACGTCGGAGGCATTGATGAAAACAGGGGGATTCGGGAAATGGTTCTGGCAATGTCGATGCTGAAATGCGGGGCAAGACTTCAGTTAGGCGGGCTATTTTCCGAACCGGAAACTGAAGCAGAAGTAAAGGGATATGCCGGCTGGTCCCGTGTTGATGCCCTGGGTTATCTCGACCGGGCCGGCGTCAGGGATGTACTTGCAAGATCCGTAGGAGGCATGGTGACACTTATGTCTACACCGAACCATAACATTGCGCTGCCAATAAAGATGTTCGAGTACATGAGTGCCGGCATTCCGGTAATTGCGTCCCATTTTCCGCTATGGCGGGACATAATCAAAAAAAATGATTGCGGAATCTGTGTTGATCCATACAAGCCGTCTGAAATTGCATCTGCCATCGATTTTCTGATCAGCCATCCAGACAAGGCCGAACAGATGGGGAAAAACGGCCTGCTTGCCGTACAAAACCGATATAACTGGTCGATAGAGGAAGAAAAACTGCTCAGCCTCTATCAGAGGCTCTCAGCATAAAGTAAAGATCGCAAAAATCCGGCAGAGGGCTGCTTGCTGTCTGCTATTATTCGCCTTTTTTTAGCAATTTACACTGATGGAAGGTAAACCTTGAAAGCTTCTATCTACTCTGGCATAACGAAAATGAAATGTCGCGACAGCAAAGAAAATCCTATATTTCAACACTTGTACTCGTATAGTAGACTCCAAAATTATCGAGCCTTTTCATGTATTCCAATTTGCTAAATAGAATAATAACTTGCTCGTCGGTAATCGCAGTGCTGTTTTTTTCGTACATACCGTTTTTATATATTTTTTCAATTATTAACACAGAAAAATATCTAATCTTTGCGATGCTCATATCATCAATTCTGATCCTTACTTTACTCAGAACACCAAGGCAAATGCTTTGTGGGCATCTTAAATTGAATAAAAATGATGTTACTATATTATCCACGTACATGTTTTTCGGAATGTATGCTTTGTTGAGTTTTACAGTCACAGGAAATCTCTTGGGCGACTCATTTACATTAAGAACACTGGTATTGGTCAATCCAATCTTCGCAATATTGGCGATGTCATGCCGGCAAAATAAGAGTGATGTTATTATAATTATGACAATTCTTTCTGGTGTTTACTTTATCTATTTGATATTTTCAATTTTGCAGGGAACAATATCATTCCAACCCGATACTTTTCAAAATATATTTATGGACCTCGAAGGAAGCTTTTACCAAAACATTAATGTTTATTTTGGTCTGTTTGCTATCTGCAGCATCAGTCTGTTATTTCAGAAACAATTTTACATTAAGGTGATTCCTATAATACTAATCCCATCATCAATCATTGGTATGTTCTTGATTGGCGGAAGGGCTTCTGTTGTAGCACTGGTAGTTGTTTTTCTTATTTATTTTTTGAAAGAGTCCACAGTATTGTCTTTCAAGAAATCAGGCATATTCAAGAAAGTGATATTCCTTTTGTTTTCGATACTCATGATTACATTATATATGCCTGAGACTGCCGAATTTCTTGACGCTTCAATTACCTGGAGAAGAATGCTGGTTATAACTGAAGGAGGAGATGATTCTGCAAGAATCTACCTATTTACAAAAGCCATAGAGCTTTTTTTCAGTGACGCAAAAACACTTATGTTTGGTGGCGGAATAAACAGTTTCCCAATATATATTTCAGAATATAGTACGGGGATGTACCCACACAATGTATTTTTAGAGCTTCTTGCCGAATATGGCATAGTTGGTTCAATATTATTTGCGATTCCGATGATTTACATTTTAAGCGTTCGCAAAAGACAGCTCGGTTCCTTTTATGGGGATACAAAAGAGGAAAAGATTGTATTCCTTTTTTTTATTTATTATTTAATGATAAATATGGTTACAGGAGGGCTACGTAGTTCTTGGGTCCTAATATTTCATGGTTTTTTATTACTTCCCTCTATTCCCTATACTCGTGATGGTAATGGCGTCCATTTTGGCAGCATTGATAGAATGAGGTAGGTTGAAAAAAAATGATTGCGGAATCTGTGTTGATCCATACAAGCCGTCTGAAATTGCATCTGCCATCGATTTTCTGATCAGCCATCCAGACAAGGCCGAACAGATGGGGAAAAACGGCCTGCTTGCCGTACAAAACCGATATAACTGGTCGATAGAGGAAGAAAAACTGCTCAGCCTCTATCAGAGGCTCTCAGCATAAAGTAAAGATCGCAAAAATCCGGCAGAGGGCTGCTTGCTGTCTGCTATTATTCGCCTTTTTTTAGCAATTTACACTGATGGAAGGTAAACCTTGAAAGCTTCTCTCCTGGTCTGGATATTTCAATCCGGCGAACCGCTCCAGACAGACAACGACAATGCACGCCCCATGAGGGCCATGAACCTAAGCAATGCCCTGGTTAAGGCCGGCCACAGGGTTGTTTTGTGGAGCTCCGCATTTCATCATCTTGAAAAGAGACACCGAAGCCAGGTTGCAGCATCGTTTCGTTTGAATGAATCCCTGGAAATTCGACTGATACCCAGCAGGGGATACCAGAAAAATATCGGTGCTGCCAGGTTGCTTGATCATGCGCAGATGGCCTGCAATCTTCGAAAGATGGTCAAAAAAGACGTCATTCTTCCGGATGCAGCTTTCATAGGTTTTCCGCCAATCGAAACTGCGGCGTTTCTGGCACCCTGGCTCTCCAGACGCCTTGTTCCTGTGCTGCTTGATGTCAAGGATCAGTGGCCTGAGATGTTTCTGGACGCCTTTCCAAAACGATTCAGGACTGTCGGCAAGTTTCTACTTGCCCCTTATTTTACTCTGGCCAGGCGAGCCATGCAGGCGGCAACAGGCATTTCAGGCATGGCAAATGGCTACATCGATTGGGCAACCGGCTTTGCAGGCCGCAAACAAAACGGGTTTGACGCAGTATTCCCCCTGACATCCCCTTCAAGAGGGGCTACTGATGCTCAATTGGCAGATACACACAACTGGTGCCGGAAACAGGGTTTCCTGAAGGACAGGGCAACATACATTTTGTTTGCAGGAACATTCAACTCCGTTTTCGATTTCAAACCTGTGCTTGAATCAGCAAGGTTATTCATGGTAAATGGGAGCCGGGTTGAATTCATTTTATGTGGAGATGGCGGTTTTGCAGGTGAAGTACGTAAGATGATGTCAGGGCTTCCTAACGTACACTTCCCTGGTTGGGTGAGCCGCCCCAAAATTGAGGCTCTTGCGGAAATTTCTCAGGCCATGATTGCTCCATATCAGAATATCGATTATTTTATACGGAGTATTCCCAACAAAATTTGTGATGCGCTGTCACTTGGGTTGCCCATTCTTTGCCCCTTGCAGGGCGAGGTGGCAGCATTGATTGCAGAGTATGGTGTAGGAATGCGTTATGGCACAGATACCGGAAAGAGTCTGCATGATTGCATTCTATCTTTGATGCAGGATACCTCTCTTCAACAAAGCATGTCCCGTAAAGCCCGTGCATTATATCAGGCGAGATTCTCTTTTGAGATGGTTTATGGCGGATTAGTCAGGCATCTTGAAAACATGGCGCAAAATGCAGGAAAGAAATAATAAAAAACATGGACATGGAATCTACACAGCAGGAATGGTACAGGCGGTACTATGGCAAAAAGGGGACGAACAGGAATAACCTCCGCATGAACCCGGAAGTTCTGTTTCAGACCCTTGCCTCAGAGATGTCTGTGATTAACGCTGTCCGCAGCATCAGGCACGATCCGGCTGGTGCACAGATTCTTGACGTTGGATGCGGCGGGGGTGGCGATATATATCAGCTTCTTCGACTCGGATATTCTCCTGAAAAAATAACAGGGGTTGAAATTCAGACTGAACGGCTGGAGGCAGCCAGAAGTCTTTTTCCGCAAATAAACTGGGTGCATGGAGACGCTGCAAAAATGATATTTGCTGACAATTATTTTGACATGATTTTTGAGTCAGGCATGTTTGCAACATTGCCTGATGATGCACTGCGACTATCCATTGCATCTGAAATGGTTCGGGTGTGCAAGCCTGAAGGGCATCTGCTTCTGGTTGACTGGCGAACGCCAAAACCCTGGGATTCCAATTACAAGGCCCTTACCAGAAAGGAATTGCGCAAACTTTTCGAAGCCAGAAGCAGGAGGACTGTGTTGACCGGCGTTTATAAAGGGGCGCTTGTTCCGCCAATTGGACGTTTTTTGTCAAGGCACGCTCCGAGCATCTATTTTTTGATTGCCAAGCTGTTCCCGTTTCTGACCGGACAGGTCGCGTATGTATTAAAAAAGTCTTAAGTTTCTGGTTGGCAAGTATCTGACGCTCTGCTAATTCTTACCATAAGAACCCCATCAATTAAATGAAAATAAAACGGATTTTTGATATAATTGTTTCAGCAACCGGATTGGTGATATTAGGCCCGCTGCTGATTTGTCTTGCCTGGAAAATCAAGGCAGAAGATGGTGGTCAGGTGTTTTATCGCGGGGAGAGAACAGGGCTTAATGGACGTTTGTTCCGTATATACAAGTTCCGCAGCATGGTGGTGAATGCGGACAAGATAGGGTCATCATCGACTGCATCGGAAGATTCCCGAATAACGCGGATCGGAAGATGGATTCGCGCGCACAAACTGGATGAACTGCCTCAATTGCTGAATGTGCTGGCCGGAGACATGAGTCTTGTGGGGCCACGGCCGGAGGTAAAGCGGTTCACCGACATTTATACTCAAGAAGAAAAAATGATTTTAAATGTTCGGCCCGGGATAACGGATTGGGCTTCTATCTGGAACTCGGATGAAGGCGCAGTTCTTGCAGGGGCTGCTGACCCTGACCAGGCATATCTTGAATTGATCCGCCCCGGGAAGATAAGGCTTCAGATGGAATATGTCAAGAGACAATCTTTTTCAGTGGATATTAAAATCATATTTCAGACATTGATGAAGCTTGCAGGAATAGAAGTTTGGAGCATTGACTTAAAATAACATTTATCTAATATATACAAAGGTCGTCAGGAAAATAACGAGTAACTACCACTCCCCTGTGCGGTAGTCTTTGTATCTGAGATGTTAAAAAGGATGGATTTGCTATGCCCAGCCATACAACTGAGTTTTTGATTTCACTGTACAGGACTATGATCAGAATCCGCTGTTGCGAAGAAAGTCTTGTTGAACCGATACTGTCAGGTGATATTCGTACACCATGTCACCTGTATTCTGGTGAAGAAGCCATTGCAGCAGGTATTTGTGCCTCTTTAAAAAAAGAGGATCAAGTCTTTGGAACGCATCGCTCTCACGGACATTTTCTGGCCAAAGGCGGCGGAATGAAAGCCATGGTCTCCGAGATATATGGACGCGAAACCGGCTGCTCCATGGGGAGAGGGGGATCCATGCACCTTATTGATCCAGCCATCGGGATGCTGGGGGCTGCGCCCATTGTAGCAGGAACTATTGCGCTGGCTATGGGTGCTGCCCTTGCCAATTCCATCAGACAAGATGGAAACGTGGCTGTCAGTTTTTTCGGAGACGGGGCAACAGGTGAGGGAGTGTTGTATGAATGCATGAATTTTGCCGCCCTCAAGAGGCTTCCCATGATATTTGTGTGTGAAAACAATTTTTATTCTACACACATGCCGATACGCGAATGCAGGGTGGAAGAACATATCTATACGATCGGAAAACCGTTTTGTGTCGAAAGCCTTCAGGTTGATGGCAATGACGTGCTGGCTGTGTATGAAGCGGGCAAGAAGGCAATTGAAAGATGCCGGAAAGGAGATGGCCCTGCTTTTATAGAATGCCTGACATACCGTTTCAGGGGCCATGTGGGACCGGATGACAATATCCATGGAAATCATACGGATATCCGCCCTGAAGAAGAGATTGAATGCTGGCTTAAAAAAGACCCCATTGCCCGATTTGAAGAATACCTGCTTGCTAACAAAGCTGCAGACAGCATTTGTTTGAATTCTATCAGGGAAGAGGCAGAAGCAGAAGCTGCAGAGGCCAACCGTTTTGCATTAAACAGCGCATATCCAGAACCTGAACGGATGCAGGACTTTATATTTGCGCAATAGAGTTCAAGATGGGTATAAACATAGTTGAATCTATGATTTAAAATTATTATGGAGCAAAACTTGAGAAAATTAACATATTCTTTGGCTATTAATGAAGCGCTGCACCAGTCGATGGCAGAGGATTCCACGGTATTCCTTATTGGACAGGGTGTAAAGAGCCCATGGTATATTGGAAACACAGCACAACATCTTCTTGAGCGTTTCGGAAAGAGCAGGGTTATCGATACCCCTGTTTCCGAAAACGGGATTACCGGTGCAGCCGTGGGTGCGGCCATAGCAGGCATGAAACCGGTAGTGGTTCATCCGCGGATGGACTTCATGATTTATGCTTTTGATCCCATAATCAATGAGGCGGCCAACTGGTTTTACATGAACGGAGGCAGGGCATCCGTGCCAGTGGTAATCTGGGGAATAATCAACCGTGGCGGGGAACAGGCTGCACAGCATTCCCAGGCACTTCATGCAATGTTTGCCCATGTTCCTGGCCTGAAGGTAGTAATGCCTGCCACTCCTTATGACGCAAAAGGCTTGATGATGGCAGCGATTAAAGACCCCAATCCTGTTGTCTATATTGATGAAAGATGGCTTCACCACCTTGAAGGCGATGTTCCAGAGGAACCTTATACTGTCGAGCTCGGGAAAGGTATCGTGCGAAAGACGGGTAATGACGTAACCATCATCGGAATTTCCTACATGGCAAAAGAAGCTTTGAATGCTGCCCAGGAGCTGGAAAAAGAAGGAATTGATGCGGAGGTTATAGATGTTAGAAGCATCAAACCACTTGACAGTGAACTTATTCTGGGATCAGTCAGAAAGACAGGCAGAGCTGTTGTTGCGGATGTGGGGTGGCGGTTTTGCGGAATAAGTGCAGAAATAGCAGCTCTGGTTTACGAACATGACTTCGAATGCCTGAAAGCGCCAATCAAAAGGGTAACACTTCCGGACTGTCCTGCGCCAGCCAGCAAGTTTCTTGAAAAAGCGTATTACCATAGCTCTTTGGATATTGTCAAAGCCGCAAGAGAAGTAATAACTCATTCACCTCAAAGAAGCTGAACACTTTCTCTCTTTTTGTACGAGAGTCTTCCTGCGTTGAAAAATCATGATCATGAGGAGTGACAATAGAATGCCGCGTAAAGTACGATTTGTTGATCCGGTCAAGGTTTACAAGATGATCAGGCATGAAATCGATGCCGCTTTTCTTGAAGTCATGGAAAAAGGTGATCTTATCGACCGTGGGCAGTTGAAAAGATTTGAAGAAAACCTGGCCAAATTTGTGGGTACAAAATATGCCGTGGGTCTTAACAGCGGTTATGACGCCTTGCATATGAGCTTACGGGCTGCAGGAATTGGTACTGGTGATGAGGTGATAGTGCCGGCCCATACCTTCGTGGCTACCTGCTCATCTGTTATTAACGTAGGAGCAACACCAGTGCTGGTGGATGTTGGCAAGGATTTTAATATCGACTGTGACAAAGTCGAAGAACTGCTGGAATCCAGAATCAAGAATTCAGAATTCAGGATTAAGGCTGTCATTCCTGTTCATCTGAGCGGCTATATGGCCGATATGCCCAGGATCATGAAGATTGCCGAAAAATATGGCCTGGTTGTTATAGAGGACGCGTGCCAGAGTTTAGGTTCGAGCATAGAATGCTCGAACCATGTTGAGTGTGAAGATTTGAATTTTAAACATGAAAAGCTTGGGCGGAAAATGGCAGGGGCGTTTGGCTTGACCGGATGCTGGAGTTTTTATCCATTCAAGATTCTAGGTGGTTACGGTGATGGAGGAGCCATTACTACCAATGATCCGGATGTGGCGAAATTTGCCCAGCGCATGCGATACAATGGCGAAGACAGGGAAACCGGAGAATATCATGGACATGGATTTACCTGTCTTCTGGACAACATGCAGGCTGCGTTTCTGGATATCAAGCTTGGGTATTTGCCGGAATGGATCGTGAAACGTAAGGCATTGGCAGAACGCTACCGCCAGGCACTTTCCGACTTGCCGGATCTTCTTCTGCCGCATTATGACAGACCAGACTTTGATCATGTTTATCAGAATTATACCCTGCGCTCAAAACAGGGATCCGAGTTTTCGGATTTTATGAAAGCAAATGGTGTGGAGGTGTTAACACAGTTCAGAAAACCATATTATAAACATGAAGCATTACACTTGGCGGACAGGGGGTTTCCTGAGACTGAGGCTCTGAGCAGGGAGGTATGCTCGCTGCCGATGAATGTGGAAATTGAAGATGATGAAGTGGAGTATGTCATTGATGTGGTGAGACGTTTTTATGAGAAGTAAGTACATAAAGGACAAATAGACTATGGGATTGTATCTGAGTAAACGGCACGAATGGGTGCTGCAATCCGAAATCAGGAACATGTCCATCGAATGCGACCGGATAGGAGGAATTAATCTGTCCCAGGGTGTATGTGACACAGAAGTACCTATCGAGGTGCGGCTGGGTGCACAGGATGCAATGAACCGCGGCATAAATACCTACACCAGATATGACGGCCTGGATGAGTTGAGACTGGCGATTGCAGGAAAACAGAAAACGTTTACCGGTATGGATGCTGATCCCGAAAAGGAAATTGTGGTCAGTGCAGGGGCTACGGGTGCATTTTACTGTGCATGTCTGTCCCTGCTGAACCCGGGGGATGAAGTCATCCTGTTCGAACCCTATTACGGATACCATATAAGCACTCTTGTAGCGACCGGCTGCGTGCCGGTTTATGTACGAATGAAGCCTCAGGACTGGGCATTTTCAGATGATGATCTTGAGACTGTGGTTACTGACAGGACAAGAGCTATCATGATCAACACTCCGGCAAACCCATCCGGAAAAGTATTTACTCTGGATGAACTGGAAAGGCTATCCGGTTTTGCAGAAAAGCACGATCTGTTTGTGTTCACAGACGAGATATATGAGCATTTTGTTTATGATGATCATCAACATGTATCCCCTGCCATGATATCCGGAATGAACAAGCGAACAATTACCATCTCTGGTCTTTCCAAGACCTTCAGCATAACTGGATGGAGGGTGGGGTATGCCATTTGTGATGCAAGATGGAGTCAAACAATAGGATATTTCAACGATCTGGTTTATGTCTGCGCGCCGGCTCCCCTTCAAATGGGTGTGGCAAGGGGGCTGATGGAATTGAACCCTGCATACTACCGGAGCCTTTCAGATGTGTACCGGAAAAAACGCGACAAGATCTGCGGCGTACTGGATCAGGTGGGGCTGACACCCAATATTCCACAGGGGGCATATTATGTACTGGCTGATATTTCCAGACTCTCAGGGGTCAACAGCAAGGAACGGGCAATGTCCTTGCTTGAAAAAACCGGAGTAGCCTGTGTGCCTGGTGAGGCGTTTTATCATGATGATGCAGGAGATGGCCTTGCGAGGTTTTGCTATGCCAAGGAAGATGCCATCATAGACGAAGCCTGTACCCGGCTTTTGCAACTGAAGGGCTTATGATTAAGTCTTCTGGGGATCCGTAGCAGGCTGATTTCAAAGAACTATGAATGTGCATTTTTTTGTAGCACCCCTGAAAACCCGTGACAGTGGAATGGGAGGCTCATGTATGGCCGCCGTTATAAAACGGAGGAGGACGAAAAAAATGGATAACAACAAAGGTGCAATTTAGACTTCACCTGATGAGTTGAGGAGAAAATCATGAGTTTAACCGATAAATTTGACAAGAATTTTATTATAACTAC
>JBBIWB010000071.1:0-9296 GCA_037439445.1 Desulfobacteraceae bacterium
GTGGACACGGCTGAAACGACAAAACCCCGAGGGGATGAACCCACGGGGTCTTGCATTAACTAAGCACCGCAGAAATCAGCGGATTGAATTTTGGCTCCCCAGCACGGACTCGAACCGCGGACCCAGTGGTTAACAGCCACTTGCTCTACCTGCTGAGCTACTGGGGATCATCTAAGAATTCTGTTTTTATATTTTCCCCCTGATAAAGTCAAGGAAAATTCATGGAAAAATGAGTCGTTTATGTGAGCAAGGCTTTCAGGCACCTGCTGCTACATTCTTGACTCTTATGCAAAGCTCATCCAACTGGGCTTTGGCTGCCTCTGACGGGGCATCGGTCAAAAGGCAGACCGCTTTCTGGGTCTTTGGGAATGCTATCACATCCCTTATGGAAGATTCACCACAAAGCATCATTACAAGACGGTCAAATCCGAAGGCAATTCCTCCATGCGGAGGAGCCCCTGATTCAAGGGCAGAAAGAAGGAAACCGAATTTCTCTTCGTAGCTTTCCTTTTCCATACCGAGCGCCTCAAACACTTTTTCCTGCAAATCCTTCTGATGAATTCGAATGCTTCCTCCTCCTATCTCTGATCCGTTCAGGACAAGATCATATGCCCTGGATTTAACTGAAAGCGGATCATCTATAAGCTTGTCATAGTCTTCTTCAAGAGGGGATGTGAAGGGATGGTGCATGGCCTGATATCTTTTTCCGTCTTCATCATATTCGAACATGGGAAACCTTGTTACCCACAAGAAGGCAAACCTGGATTCGTCTATTAGACCAAGTCGTTTCCCAAGATGATTCCTGAGATGGCCAAGTGCTTCGTTTGCAATCCTTGCCTTGTCTGCAACGAAAAATACAAGATCACCTACCTGCATGTCGAGTCTTTGAGCCAACGCCTTTTTTTCATCTTCAGTGAAATACTTGACTATCGGAGACTGCCACCCGTCTTCTCTTACCTTGATCCAGGCAAGCCCTGTGGCTTTGTAAATCGCAGTAAATGCTGAAAGATCGTCTATTTCCTTGCGTGAAAAATCTGAACATCCTTTTGCGTTGAGAGCCTTGACCACTCCGGCTTTTTTGACAGCATCTGCAAAAACTTTAAAGTCAGACCCAGCAGCTATATCTGAAATATCTTTCAGTTCCAGGCCGAAGCGGATATCCGGTTTGTCAAGCCCATACCGGTTCATGGCCTCATCGTAGCTAAGCCTCGGAAATGGGATGTCAAGATTCATTTCAAGAACATCCTTGAACAGGGCAGACATCAGTCCTTCGGAAACAGCCATGACATCGTCTTCTCCCACAAATGACATTTCCATGTCTATCTGTGTAAATTCGGGCTGTCGGTCAGATCTGAGATCTTCATCCCTGAAACATCTTACGATCTGATAATAACGGTCAAATCCCGAAATCATTAGAAGCTGTTTGAAAATCTGAGGCGACTGGGGCAAAGCGTAAAAAAGACCTGGATTTACCCTGCTTGGAACCAGATAATCCCTTGCTCCTTCTGGTGTGCTTTTGGTTAAAAACGGGGTTTCTATTTCCAGAAAACCGTTATTAACAAGATAATTCCTCACTGATACCGAAGCCTTGTGCCTTCGGATTATGCTTTGCTGTAGATGGGGGCGCCTCAAATCCAGGTGCCTGAATTTAAGCCTGAGAGTTTCAGAAACCTCAACATCGTCCTCTATCATGAAAGGAGGAGTCCTTGCAGAATTCAGGATTTTTAGTTCTGATACAAGAACTTCTATCTCTCCTGTCCTTATATTGACATTTGTCATTCCTTCAGGACGTTTTTCGACCTTGCCTCGAATAGCTATAACAAATTCATTCCTTATTTCATGAGCTTTTTCATGTACCCGTGCATCCATTTCCGGATTGAACACGATCTGGGTAATACCTTCTCGGTCCCTGAGATCGACAAAGATGACTCCTCCATGATCCCTGCGACGAAGCACCCAGCCTCCAAGAACGACTTCCCTGCCCACATCTTTTGCACTCAACTGGTTGCAGGCATGGGTTCGCCGCATTTCTCCAAGAAAGTCTAATTGCAGTTTTTCAGACAATTGATAAACTCCTTTCTAGAATCCTGTTATTGTTTCAACTTATTTTTAATCCTCTCAACCAGGTATTCAAGAGGAATTGCCTCCTGTTCTTTGGAGGCCATATTCCGTAAAAGGACTTGCCCGCTTGCTATTTCTGCATCACCTGCAATAAGTACACGGGCTGCGCCCAGCCTGTCTGCATGCTTCATCTGGCTTTTCAGGCTGCGATTTCCCATGTCCATTTCCGCATGCACCCCAAGGGCAGAAAGCCTGCTTACCCATTCGAGAGCAAGCCTCTGTGCATCTTCCCCCAGGGCGGCTACAAAAATATCTGGTTTTTTGGACAAATTACGTATCTGCCCTTCACAAATTTCTGCAAGACGGTCAATTCCTACAGCAAAGCCAATGGCAGGTACATCAGGTCCACCCAGGGCCTTCACAAGGCCATCGTATCTCCCGCCTCCTGCTATGGCATTCTGTGCGCCCAGTAAATTCGTCTGAATCTCAAATGCTGTCCTTGAGTAATAGTCAAGGCCCCTCACAAGCCTTCTGTCGAGTTCAAATGATACGCCCAGGACACCAAGATGTCTTGTCACAGAATCAAAATGATCCCTGCATGCAGAGCAAAGATGGTCGAGGATCGAAGGTGCATCCTCCATGGCTTTTCTGCACCCCGGAACCTTACAGTCCATTAGTCTCATGGGATTTTTTGAACTTCTTCTGGTACAGTCCTCACAAAGAGACTCTTTTTTTTCATAAACAATCATATGCAGGGAAGACTTGAACCCTGGCCTGCAGTCAGGACATCCCAGTGAATTTATTTTTGCGCTGCAATCTGTTACCGATAGCCTTGAAAGCAGAGTCATGAGCATAAATATCAACTGGGTGTCCATAAGAGGTGATTCGACTCCAAAGACTTCGGCATCTATCTGGTAAAACTGGCGGTATCTGCCTTTCTGCGGTCTCTCTCTTCTGAACATGGGTCCTATGGTGTAGAGTTTTTGAACCGGGTCGATGGCATAGAGGCGGTGCTGAATATATGACCTTACGATTGAGGCGGTGGCCTCCGGCCTCAGTGTTATCATATCCCCTTTTCTGTCAGGGAAAGTGTACATTTCCTTTTCAACTATGTCAGTTTCCTCGCCAATGCTTCTGGAAAAGAGTTCCGTTCTCTCCATTATGGGGATGCGGATGTCCTTGAAGCCGAAATCTTCAAACAAGGATTTGGTTTCTTTTTCTATGTGTTGCCAGATTTCGACTTCTCCCGGAAGTATGTCCTTGAATCCGCGGATTAACTGTATCATGCTCTTTTTTCCTGTAGAAATAAAAACTGAAAAACTGGACAAAATCCAGTATGATGATCAAGCTCTGTTATAACTATTTTTATCTGTTTTAATATACTGGGGATTCTTACTACTATTATGAAAAGTTACAAAGCCATTAAAAACTGGTCTAAAATCCTGTAGAGCTTGATAAAACTGTCGATATTAATGTGCTCATCTGCTGAATGCTGACTCGTGTCTCCTTCTGCGCCCCATACGATTCCCGGAATCCCGTGTTCCGAAAGATGACGGGCATCACTTGCGCCGTGTTCAAATCCAAGTCTTGTTGAAGGATTAAGCAGGAGAAGTTTATCAAGATAAGCTGTGTTTCCTCCCAGAAAAATTGGAGCTACTGACAATACCTGAATTTCTCCTGCTATCTGAGCGCGGATTTCATTTACAAGTTCATATACATTATCGTTTTCAGTATAACGGATGTCAAAAAAGGCTTCTGCATAATCAGGAACCTGGTTTACAACACTTCCAGCATGAATTATGCCAAAATTTATTGTTCTGTTCCAGTTATCAGGTTCTGTCGCAGTGAAAAAAGCCTTTATTTTCTGATAGTCTTCGATCAAGAGTTCGATAGCATTAACCCCCAGCCATGGCCTTGCACCATGGGAAGATTTTCCTCTTGAAATAAGCTTCAGCCTCAAGATCCCTTTTTCTTTGACAACGATTTTTTCAATTCCTCCGCCGTCAAGAGCAATGCAAAAATCCGTCTTGAAATGATGAAGCAGTTTTTTTGCCCCGTAAGTGCCTCCAATTTCTTCATCTCCTGTCAAAAGAATGCCGAAGGACAGATCTTTCTGAGTCTTGCCACTGGATGCAAGCCTTTCAAGATGATTCTTCAAAAGAACAAGCGACATTGCCACGGCGTATTTGTCATCGATGCTTCCTCTTCCATAAAGGCAATCATTTTCTTCCCGTGGCGAAAATAGATGCTCAGGGCCATCCACAACATCAAAATGGCTCATCAGTACCACAGGCGCAAAATCTTTTTCAGGCAAAACAAGTATCGATGGTATGTTGTTATAATCAAATCGTTTGAAGACAATGCCTGATTCTTTCAGAAAGTTCTGAATGAAATCCGCGCATGCATTGATTTCATCCTGCCTGCTGTGAACCGATTTAAACTCTATGAGCCTTTTGGTTATTTCTATAAGTTCTTTCATGTTATTTTCCCGTCAAATAAAGGCGGCAATATCTTGGCATCCGGCTTTCTGATATACATTGGTTTGTATCCTAAAATGTCATCGGCATCATTTTCTTCAAAGCACTTCAAGCCAAGCCACCCTATGGTTGATGCCCTGATCGTGTTCTGACACTCAGGGGCAAACCTTGCCAAATCGCCCAGGCTGCTTGTGATGAGCGAATGATACCTCTTTGCCCCATTTCCGGAAAATCTCACAAGTGTCTTCATGCCGCTTATGGCAATCTCCGGAGTCATGACCTGTTCTGCCCTTTCTGTTATTAATTCGTCATTAATCCACCTGTAGCAGGCAAAATATACTTCATCCCTTCTGGCATCGATCATAGGGCATATTATCATGCCAGGAACAGCGGACTGCATGGCAAGAGCATCCAGCCCTGAAACACCTGCTACAGGTTTGTTGGTGGCAGCAGCAAGTCCAAGGGCTGTGCTTATACCGATTCTCAGACCAGTAAAAGAACCCGGCCCTTTTGCAAACACAAAACCATCTATGCCTGATAGCTCGAGGCCAGCAAGTCCAAGACAATCGTGAATAATGGACATGAGGTGTTTTGAATGTGTCTGTCCTCTTCCAGAGGTGATCTCGGCCAAGATTTCCCTATTCTCTGTTACAGCAGCACTGCAACTGACTGTAGATGTGTCAATGGCAAGTATCCTCATATCATTTGTCACTGGTTTTGAAGGCAATATCCAGAACTTCGGACATGTTTTTTACAGGTATGAAACTGATCTTCTTTCTGACATAAAGGGGAATTTCTTCCAGATCCCTCTTGTTTTTCTCAGGAATGATGATAGTTTTAATCC
The DNA here is from genome assembly GCA_037439445.1 of Desulfobacteraceae bacterium. Taxonomy (GTDB): domain Bacteria; phylum Desulfobacterota; class Desulfobacteria; order Desulfobacterales; family Desulfatirhabdiaceae; genus JBBIWB01. Next base: position 5,383 of record JBBIWB010000071.1, read on the forward strand.
CTGCCCTTAATGCACCAAGTGCTTTTTCCTTGAGGCCCCCTATTGGAAGAATTCTACCCCTCAGGGTTATTTCTCCTGTCATTGCAACATATTTATTTATGGGTTTCTTGGACAATAATGAAATGAGTGCTGTGGCCATGGCAATACCTGCAGAAGGACCGTCCTTGGGTGTTGCACCTGATGGGACATGAATATGTACATCCTGGGTCTCGAATATGTTTTCCTCGATCCCGAATTCAGCAAGCCTGCTTCTAGCATAGCTGAGGGCAGCCCTTGCAGATTCCTGCATCACGTCTCCGATCTGGCCGGTAATTATCATCTCGCCTTTCCCGCCAATAAGTGATGCTTCCACATAGAGAACTTCTCCACCTACATGGGTCCAGGCAAGTCCTGTACAAAGCCCTACCTGGCTTTCTTCCTGATCCATTTCAGTAATATATTTGGGGATCCCGAGATAGTTTTTCAGGGAAGTTTTAGAAACCGCAAAAGGGCTTTTCTTTCCTTCCGCAATTTTTCTGGCCACTTTTCTGCAAATAGTTCCGATTTCGCGTTCAAGATTTCTGACCCCTGCCTCGGATGTGTATTCCGAAATGATCTGCTGTAAGGCAGCAGAGCTTATCTGGATATCTTTCGGTTTTATGCCGTTTTCCCTGATCTGACGGGGGATAAGATATTTTTCGGAAATGACATTTTTTTCTTCATCGGTATATCCCGAAAGCGTGATGATTTCCATCCTGTCCAGAAGCGGGGATGGAATGGTGTCTGTTATGTTGGCAGTAAGGATGAACATGACTTTTGAAAGATCGAAAGAAAGGTTCAGATAATGGTCACTGAAGGCATTGTTTTGTTCTGGATCGAGTGCTTCAAGAAGGGCTGAAGAAGGATCTCCCCTGAAATCAGAACCAATCTTATCGATTTCATCCATCATGAAAACAGGATTGTTAGTCCCGCAATGTTTAAGCCCTTGGAGTATCCTCCCGGGAAGAGCGCCTATATAAGTTCTGCGGTGTCCCCTTATTTCAGCTTCATCCCTTATGCCGCCAAGGGATACCCTGAAGAAGCTTCTGCCCATGGCTTTTGCTATCGCACGACCCAAAGAGGTTTTACCCACACCAGGAGGCCCAACGAAACAAAGAATCGGGCCCTTCATCTTTGGATTGAGTTTTCTTACACTCAGGTATTCGAGTATCCGTTCCTTTATTTTTTTCAGTCCATAGTGGTCAGAATCAAGTATTTTCCTGGAATTTTTTATGTCTATGTCGTCTTTCGAAGATTTGCTCCATGGCATTTCCACAAGCCAGTCCAGATAAGTTCGGACAATAGACGATTCAGCAGAATCAGGATGCATCTGTTCAAGGCGCCTTAATTGCTTAGCAGCCTCCGCATTGGCTTCCTTGGGCATCTTGGCCTGCTTGATTTTTTTCCTGTATTCATCAATTTCAAGAGCTTTTTCATCGCTTTCGCCCAATTCCTTATGTATGGCCCTGACCTGCTCCCTCAGGAAATAATCCCTCTGGGTCTTGGCAATTTCTTCTCTGACATTGGACTGAATTTTAGCCTGCATCGAAGAAAGCTCTACTTCTCTGGTAAGAAGATCGTTTACTTTCTGCAGACGTTCTACTGAATCTATCAGTTCAAGGATCATCTGGGATTCTTCAATTTTCAGCCTCAGGTTTGAAGCCACAAGGTCGGCAAGCTTTCCGGGATCTTCTATGCTTTCAAGAATTGCAGTTACATCTCCTGTCATTTCTCCTCGTAAAGCCAGGATTTTTTCAGAATTTTCCCTTACATTTCGCATGAGAGCCTGTATCTCAATTGTCATTTCAGGAATAGGTGTCGGTTGTATTATTTCATGCCTGACCCTGTAGAGAGTTTTTTTCCTAGTGTAGTGAATGATCTTAGCCTTGGCAACACCTTGGACAAGAACTTTGACACGACCATCAGGAAGTTTCAACATCCTGAGCACACGACCCACAGTGCCGATCTCATAAATCTGGTCCGGTTTGGGATTTTCCACTCCTGTTTCTTTTTGAGTTGCTAAAAAAACAAATCCTTCCTTTGCAACGGCTTCTTCAACAGCTAAAACGGATTTGTTCCTGCCTACAAAAAGAGGCAGAAGCATATCTGTAAAAATCACTATGTCCCGAACAGGCATTAATGGAAGGACGTCCGGAATAGGCGAGTTTTTTTCATCTTCCTCAAGAATACTGATCAAATCATCTTTATCGGTTTCTGCCATTGTGACTCCCTATCTATATTATGTGGTCATTGTCCACTTGAATTGGTTGAATGAACAAAGACATCATCAGGTAATGGGCTTGAATTTTATATAATAATACATCTTTTCCTGTAAACAATGTTTTTTTTGTTTTTTTTATGATATGATAATCAATAATAAAGCATCTTTACATTAGAACCATGGCAGGATATACCTCATGTCAGAGATAACAGGAGACGACAAGAAGTTTCTTCTTCAACTTGCAAGGGCTGTTATTACAGACAGGCTCATGGGGAAAACATCTCTTTCTTTCCCCGAAGATATCTCTTCCGCCCTGAAAGAAAAAAAAGGCTGTTTTGTAACCCTGCTGAAAAAAGGCAGGCTAAGAGGCTGCATAGGCACAATAGAGCCGGAAAAACCTCTTTTTTCAGGAGTAAAAGAAAATGCACTTCATGCAGCTTTTGACGATTACAGGTTCTCACCCATGACAAGGGAAGAAATGGACGATACATCAATTGAGGTAAGTGTACTTACAAAACCCCAGAAACTTGATTTCAGGAATGAAGAAGACCTGAAAACAAAGATAAGGCCTGGAATACACGGAATGATTCTTGAACGGAAAAATCATCGTGCAACTTTTCTTCCCCAGGTATGGAAACAGCTTCCGAAAACAGAAGATTTCCTATCAAGTCTATGCCTCAAGGCCGGAATGGAAAAAACATGCTGGAAAGACTTGCAGACAACTGTTTACATTTATGAAGTAGAACATTTTTCGGAAGAAGAAATTCTTTCTATCCAGCCAACATTACCCTCATGACTTCTCCGGCATTTTCACAATGATCTGCAATTGTACCTATCAATTCAACAAGTCTTATTACATGTAACAGTGTTATCGGATCAGTTATGGAGTCAAATGCCTTCTGCTTTATCATGTCTTCAACCAGATCGGCCTCCTGTTCATGACCGGAAATGGTCTGGATAATATTCAGAACATTGTTTCTTCTGCTATCTGAAAAACGATCGAAATATTTTCTGGCTTCTGTAACCATCTTGCTGATTTCTTCAAATGGATCCATGACCGCATCAACCAGAAGAAGAAAATCCTTGTGAAGATGATCAGGAATATAGTCTCCTTTCCGGTATGAAAACCAGCTAAGCGTTCCAACAACAGAACCGAGTATCCTGTCTTGCTCCTTAACATAATTAAGGATAAGAGTTCTGTTCACAGGCCTAAGAATCTCTCTGGGAAAGTGGGATAAAATCTTGTGCTTGATCTCCTCTGCCTCATTTTTAAGCTGTATAAGCTCTTTCCTGCTTTCATCAAATGATTCACAAAGAGGATTCAGACGACATTCGAATGCCTGCTGAAAAAACCATGCACATTCCTTAATTTTATCAGCATGTTGCTGAATTTCGCCAAAAGTGGGCGCCATGATGCCCGACAAAAACGGCAGCCTCATAAGCTCTCCTGATCATAAGATATAAATAAATGGATCAAGCCCGAGGATTGTCTTCCTCGGAAACATGAAACTTATCTCATGTACATAGCCTTCTGTCAACGTTATTGACACGTATTAGCCTGGATAAAAACTGTTGACATAATAAAGTATTTACCCGATAGAAACATCTTATCTCAATATTATTCTTGACGGCATCGTAAAAAGGCCGGATGCAGCGCTTGCGCTGCATCCTTCGT
>JBBIWB010000072.1:0-8265 GCA_037439445.1 Desulfobacteraceae bacterium
ACGCTTGGTCGCTGAATCAAATACTTACCCTTGTTCTTTCAGTCTTCAACTGCTTTTAATTTCAATTATTGCCTGACAATACCGCTTATATTTTCCCTCTCATAAACTCTCCTGGTTTGTTTTAAGAGCCTTTTACTCCATCTTGTCATATATCTGATTTTTCATGCCATAAAACTGATGAGTTATTAGAACCTTATCGGATAACTCATCAGTAAATATCCTCTGCTTGAATTTAATGTAAATTTCCTATCATTATCAGCGTTTGGTTTCTTTTAAGATGTTTCTAATTATTTCTGGAAAACTGAATAGCAGAAAAAATTGTAAAATAATGCTTGACATAATTATCACTACAATGTATTACGAATTAAAACAAAGAAGACTTGATTTCTTAAAACCTTGCTTTTGATTTAGAAAGGTATTTTCTGGGAATCATTTAAAAAATTCGAACAAGAAAATTTAGATTTTTATCCTGAAAAAGCCAACCTGCTCTCTATACACACAAGATCAGGACGGAAAGCCACGGGTCAACAGACAGCCGAGCTGCCAGGGAATGCGATAGAGCATATCGCAGCCGAGGCAGCTTTTTCATTTTTTGCTATTCATTATTAATTGGGGGGTGAGGCATTACAAGAGAAATAGTGCGTATGTCTTAGATTCAGTTTTTGCTGAGATTCAAACAATCCATTCAGAAAAAGGAGATTCAAGGAAAATGAAACGGTTTAAAGGAAAATTTTTGGCACTGGTGATGATGGTTCTTCTTGGCATCTGTTTCATGCCTGCTCAGGCAATTCATGCATCGTCATATGCGATTGCAAAGTCAGAGATCAATTATTCACTGACAACCACAGGCTTAATAACTTGGTTAACAAAAACATCTGGAACGTGGGCTGGCGTGGAGGATTTTACAAATCCACAGATTACAGATGAGTATAACAGCCCGCTGCTGTCATGGAATAATTCGAATAGCAATGTTAATATCCCTGAGGCATCTGCAACAGGAAACCTGATTGTAGATTCAACACTTTCTGCATCTGCAAGCGCCGGACCTAATGCTTATAACAGCCCTTCTGCATCCTCAAAAGCTTATATAACCGGGAGTTTTAAGTTTAACAATGGCGGTGGCTCGGTTATTCTGAATGCGAGCAGTTACAGTGTAATTTATGATTTGTTGACTGGAGCTTCACCAGGGTCTTCGGCTTACATTTTTACAAGAGCAGTTTTGGAATTGACCAAAACCTCTCCTGCTGGTTCTGGGTTTGATGAAATATATAGGGAAGTTTTGACCCTTGACCCCAATTTTACAGAAGGCGATAACATAAATCGTTCATTTAATAAAAAGATAACTTATGCATCGGGCAATACCGGAACGTTTAAATTATATACAGAAAGCCGTGCAAGCGCTTCCAGCCCTGTCCCAATTCCAGCGCCCATAATGCTTCTTGGAGCAGGCCTTGTTGGTTTGGCTGGACTCCGCAAGAGAATTAAAGCCTGATGTTTATTTGTGTTATTGAAAAATTTTTGTATTGCCCTGATATCCTTTTCATATGATTGCATAAAGGATATCAGGATATTTTATTTGCTCTTCGCCTGAAGAGCAAGTTTACTATTGACAGGTTGGACAAGGTTAGATTTGATGAAAATTTCAGTAAAAACAGGATAGAATGGGGTGCAACACTGAAGAAATTGGTGATCCAATACTGGGGTATTCCTCTTGCTGTCTTTGGGCTGATATTTATTTCGATATCAGCCACTGCTGCAATGAACTTCTGGTCTAACTGGTCCGCAAAGACAGAAGGAAACCGGGATGGGACGTCCGCCTCCGGGTATAGGCCTATGCCGGAGCCTATAGTTATTGCCAGATATATACAAGGGCTTACAGACACCATTAATCCCTTGAATGATGTCGAATTTACCAGCAACACAAGCTTAGGAGCCTCTGATCATTCTGCATCCATACAAAATCTAATTGATCAGTTTGCAGATGAAAAAGGTTTTCTAGATTCTACGAGATTTCCCAAGAATGTTGATTCCATAACGGCGCTGCTTGATTCGATAAGAAACCGGAATCAAGAAGGGCATGATTTTTCTTCCCTTATTAACAGCTTGATGAGCCATGGCTCTGGGGCATCAGGAAGTGGCGGCGGAGCACATTTGAAATATTTCAGGATTCCGGATCCTGCACCTGAAATAAACGATACCGAAAAACCAGACAATCCCCAGGTTGTTCCTCTGCCAGGAGCATTCCTGCTTTTAGGCTCAGGTCTAATATGCCTTGCTGCTCTGAAACGAAAATTCTGATGTTTAATATGTAGGGTCAGACGATCCTCTGCGTCTCTACATATAAAACAGTTCCGTTTAAATCTCTTTTTTCACTTCCCTTCCAGCATAGCGAAATCTTCCAGGTTTTTTTCTTAACCTGACGGTTTATTCGCCAAGTTTGACGGCATCGTAAAAAGGCCGGATGCTGCGTTGCGCTGCATCCTTCGTCATTGCGGCGTACCATAAGTACGCCTCATTCCTCAGGATTTGCGCGCCTTGCCTGCGGCCTTTTTACAAAGCCGTCCGAATATTGACTTTTTACGAGTTCATCAAGTTTTGCTTTTATAAAAAATCTCCCTTGACAAATATTACAACTGCTATATTGTTATATCTAACAATTGCTATATAACAAGAAGCGGATTACTATGTCAACAGAACTTTCATGGCTGATGCTTATACACAGAATACCTCCTGCTCCTGCCTATTTCAGGGCGAAAATAGGCAGAAGAATAGAGCAGGCAGGAGCTGTCCCATTGAAGCAGTCTGTTTATGTGCTGCCAAATACTCATAGTGCACGTGAAGACATGGGTTGGATTCTCAAAGAAATTGCAGCAGGAGGAGGAGAGGCATATATAGTTGAGGCTTCTTTTTTAGATGGTCTCTCAGATGATCAGTTGAAAGAGATTTTTCAAAAAGACCGGAATGAAAGATACAGACATATTGTACATGAATGCAATGCCTTGATAAAGGAAGCATCAGATTCTCTGCCGGACTCAGGAGAAGCAGGCACAAAATTAAAAACCCAGGCTGCAAAACTTAAATTGAAATTTGAAGAAATTGCAGAAATTGATTTCTTTCAGGCTCAAGATCGCGGATCAGCAGAAAATTCTCTTTCTGCCCTTAACGCCATGATGAACAAGGGGATGCCTGTTGCTTCTGTTCTTATTGAATCTTTCGGTGAATTCCAAAGCCTGACATGGGTTACCAGAAAAGGAGTATATGTTGACAGGATTGCCTGTGCATGGCTTATCAGAAGATTCATAGACCCTGATGCAAAGTTCAAATTCGTCTCTGAACCCAAATACAAACCAATGAAAGATGAAATCCGCTTTGACATGTTTGAAGCAGAGTTTACCCACGTTGGCGACAGATGCAGTTTTGAGGTGATGACGGAGAAGTTTAATCTTAAACAAGAAGCATTGCAGCCTATAAAAGAAATAATTCACAACATAGATCTCAAGGATGAGAAATTTATCAGACCGGAAACAGCAGGCATTCACGCAATGATATCCGGAATAGCTATGGATGACGACGAGAAAAGGCTTCAACGCGGCTTTGTCATCATGGACGCGCTTTATGAACATTTTTCACGAAAAAAACAAGGAAACCTATCATGAATACCATTACACCAGTTGAACTCATGAATATAAAAGAACGTGATAGCAATATCAAAATAATTGACGTACGCCGCAAACCCGATTTTGATGCTGATCCTGTGTTGATTCCAGGAGCAACATGGAAGGATCCCGATTCAGTCAAGGCATGGGAAGTTGAATTAACCGACCGGAATGTTGTCATCTACTGCGCAAGGGGTGGATCTGTAAGCAAAACCATCTCCGATCGGCTGTCTCAAAAAATGAATGTTCTTAGCATAGAAGGCGGAATTGCTGCATGGAAAGCAAGCGGCTATCCTGTGGAGGAAAAATAGATGACATCAGTTTCGTTCAGGGAAGCATTCATGTTCTGGTTCAAACTGGGATTCATCAACTTCGGAGGTCCGGCAGGACAGATTGCCGTGATGCACCGTGAGCTTGTAGATCGCAAGAAATGGATCAGCGACCAGGTTTTTCTGAGAGGCCTCAATTTCTGCATGCTTCTCCCAGGCCCTGAAGCCCAGCAGCTTGCAACTTATGTCGGCTGGCGCCTCCACGGATACCTTGGAGGAATTGTTGCAGGATCATTTTTTGTGATACCGTCAGTATTTATCATGATGATTTTAAGCTGGCTTGCAGCAACACAGGGAGATACGCCTGTTGTTGCAGGACTATTCTATGGAATTGCGCCAGTGGTTGTCGCTATTGTCTTTGAAGCAGTAATAAGAATCGGGAAAAAATCAATAAAACATAACGCATTGTATGGGTTTGCAGCAGCCGCATTCATTGCAGGTCATTTTTTCAAGGTTCCCTTCCCATGGATAGTTCTTGGTGCTGCAATTGCAGGGCTGGCTATAGGGCATTTTTATCCGGAAGCATTATGCAACACCTCGAAAGACTTAAAAGAATGCCTTACGGATGACTCTGTCAAAACCTCATCAATGCCTCCATTATCTCAGGCATTAAAAATCGTTCTTGTCTTTTTGATTCTTTGGTCGGCAGTGGCAACGCCCTTCTTGGCCATCCTTGGATCAGATCATATTCTTTCACAGATTACCTTGTTTTTTACCAAGGCAGCCTTTGTAACTTTTGGCGGAGCCTATGCAGTACTTAGCTACATTGCAGACTATGCTGTAAACATAACGGGCTGGCTTACAGAAAAGCAGATGCTCACAGGTCTTGGGCTTGCTGAATCTACACCAGGGCCTCTCATTATGGTAACCCAGTTTGTCGGTTTTTTAGGAGCCTGGACCTTGGCAGGAGATTCTTCGCCTCTTTTAATGGGAATTGCAGGGGCACTTCTGACGACATACTGTACATTTCTTCCCAGTTTCATGTTTATTTTCGCCGGAGCACCCTACATAGATGCTCTGGCCGGAAACCGCAGAATCGAATCAGCACTAACAGGCATTACTGCTGCTGTGGTTGGAGTAATATTAAAACTTGCCGTTTTTTTCAGCTTGCACACTTTTTTCCCAGGAAACGGAGTAACAGACTGGTTTGCCATTGGAGCTGCAGGAATTACTTTTTTAGCCTTGCAGCGTTTTCACATGCCAATTCATGTCGTAATTTTGTTTGGGGCCATCAGCGGCATGCTTTGGAAACTTTATTCATAAAGAGAGGATATCATGCCAAATTTAAAAGAGCACATCAAAAACAGCGTAGAAGATACAGGCAAAGACTATATTGAAGTTCATGGATTCATAGACAATGCCGGTACAAAATTCCACCGTCACGACATCACAGGAATTTTTGAAATAGGAAAACTTTTTGAAAAAAAATATGGTCAAGATGCTGTTCATGAATACATCCAGCACATTCATGACGATTTCAAGAGCAAATTCGCACATTTTTTTGAAGATGCTGAAAAAGTCGTTACACCGGAGGCAATGCCTGAAATAAAAAAACTGATCTGGGAAATACTGAGGTATTTTGGCATCAGAGAACTTTCCTTCAAACCGGAAAAATCAGATATAGAGCTTCTTGAAAAAGCAGGCATGAGTGAAGAAGACATAAAACACAGCATAAGGGTTGCCCGTAAAGCTGTCGATATTGCTGTAAGGACTGGAGCAAGACTGGATTTGAATCTTGTAGCAAGAGGAGCTCTTTTTCACGATCTCGGGAAAACAAGAACTCATGCCATAGAGCATGGCAGGATCGGTGCAGAGCTTGGCGCAAATCTTGGGCTTCCTGAAAACATAACCATAATCATGGAAAAACACATAAGAGGAGGCTTGACTGAAGAAGAAGCAGGAGAGCTTGGTTTACCGGTTAAAGATTACACACTCAAGCTTCTTGAAGAACGAATCATAATTTATGCAGACAGGCTTGTTGATATTGTCATGGACGGAGTTGCAGGAGACTGGGAAGCTGAAGACAGGTTCGAGGAAATTCTTAAGACAATGTCAAAATACGGTAAAAACGAGATAACCCTCCAGCGCTATCTTGGTTATCACAAAGAAATACAAGGGCTCATAAACTCTTAAATCATAAGGGGCACGATTGCTTCGTGCCCCTTTCTCGAGGTTGATAGCTCTTTGAAAAACTGCTTACTACTGCCGGACACAGACTTTACAGGCCGATGTGACAACTTCTCTGCGATTACCGCAAAATTAGAAGCTGTCCTGAAGTCCCATCGGGTCTTTAAACTCAATTGCCGGGTTGAACCGGATCTTTCTCTCACCCCGCTGATCGACATATTTCATGAGCTCAAGATCAACCTTGATGGGAACATCGACTCCTGCCTTTGTAAGAATCTGCCTGAGAAATGCCTCTGATTTTGTGGCAAATGCTATGGAATCTCCAAGGATTCGCATGCCTTCTGTAGGATTATGAAAGCCAACAGAGTTTTCAGCTCCTATGTAAAGGCTGCGATAAAAAGCTTCTTCGTAAAAATCTTTGGCCTTGTCGTAAAGCTCCTGATCTATGGGTTTTCCTTCAGCTTTAGCCTTATGAGTAATTTCAAAAAGCTTTGCAACAGTGGCTGTGGCGTATCCGGCACGAATCATGAGAGATACCGTTCTGTCCTGAATTGCAAACACCCTTTCTTTCAGCCATTCGGGATTGGCAGCATGACATTGCTGGCAAGCCCTCATCTCGTTCTGAAGCGGGCTCATGACGCGATGGTCGGAAATCTTGTATGCACCTGCCTTGGTATATGGCATATGGCAGTCCGCGCATGATGCGCCTGCCTTGAAATGAGTGCTGTTATTGGTAAAAAATTCAAATTCAGGATGACGTATGAATGCCAGTTCAAAACCTGTAACATTTTGCTTCCATTCCTTTACCGTCGCATCGCTTCTGATTCTCTTGATGATATTTTCTATCGTAATGGATCCCCATTTGCTGTTTTGCCATGGGAAATACAATCCCACGGATTTTCCTCCTTCGTCTTTATTGATATTATATGTAACATGGCACTGTGCGCAAACTACAGAGCGCATCTCCTGACGGGTCAGTGTCTTAACATCTCTTCCTATGTCATTAAGGGCTTTGGTAAGAGTAAAGTCGCGGGAAATTTTTAGCGTCATGTCCTTATTGCTGTGGCAGTCTATGCAGGCAACACCAAGAGTCCTGTCTTTTTCAGGGATTTTATTGAGAACTTCAATGAAAGGCTTCTTGTAATAATCGCTTCCCATCTCCTTCTGCAGATCCGGGGCAAAAGGGCTCTTGCAGCTCAGACATACTCCTCCTGCCTTCAGGCGGGAGGAATCGATCTCAAGCTGATCACGCACCATATATGCATGCCCCCTTGGCTCGTTATATTCAATCCCGAAACCGAAACCGTTGAACAGCAGCGCCATGTAAGGAAAATGGGACAGCTTATCGACTGAAATGGCTCCTCCGTCCATGCCGGTCTTGTATTTGCTTCGCCTTGCGCTGACAGGTTCTTCTGTTTTTTTCCAGAGCTCATACTCTTCATTATAGGCTTTTCCCCATAGAGTCGGGTTGATTTCGCCGTCCGGAATCACTATTACTTTTCTTGGTTCAGGTTTGGGAGGCTGGCAACCGATAAGCACTATCGATATGAGGACTGCAAGATAAACTATAAAGCATTTTTTATGATCGAAAAAAGTCATTTCTTTTCCTCCTTTTTCCTTGTTAATTTGCCATCATGCCACCTGCAAGATTATGCTGAAGCCATCTGTGACATTCCCAGCAGTTACGCGACTGATCAATTTTTTCAACAGTGGTTCCATGACATCTGACGCAGTTGGACTGAACGGTCTTTATTCCGTGCTTTGAAAGCCTTATCGTTTCAGGCACTCTGCCTGAATAAAACACAAATGCGTCTTTCATGCCATCGATTGATTTCCAGAAATAATATGCCTGAAGGCTTTCGTGGGGAAGATGGCAATCAACACATTTAATGCGGCGATGGGCGCCTGTATGAAACCAGGCTTCAAATTGAGACTCCATGACGTGGCAGGACGCACAAAAAATGGGGGTCTCGGTCTTGGCCATTATTTTTGGAGGCCCGAACATTACATATACTCCAACTCCGGCTGCCAAGACAAAAATTCCTAAAAAAATTTTTATCGACCTCGGGGACATAGCCTTACCTCCTTGGGTAAAAGGGAAAGCAGTAGAAGCGTTTTGGGATCATCCATCAAATTAAGACTGATTTTTCAGT
>JBBIWB010000073.1:0-8020 GCA_037439445.1 Desulfobacteraceae bacterium
TTGGAATAGAATGAATCATTTCAAGCCATCAACTTTTGTGGTGCTCTTATGGTACGGTTCTGTCAAAAATCTTATGAAAGATGAAAAGGATGGGGTGCACGATTGAGAAATGACTACCGAGCAAGCGACCCGCTCCGGCTGATCATGGCCTGCACTCCATTTTTTAGGGATTTCGTTGCGGCCATGATCAGCCTCCGTTAGTTGCCGTGGCAGGAAATTTCGGAGTCAGGCAGTAGTTATTTAGAGGTTCTGTTATTTGACAATTAACCTTCGGAGTCAAGCGGCATTTTGTATCAGTGCGCACCATTTGTCCGGCATGAGGTCGATGTCCTGAAGACAATTTAGAGAGACCGGCGTCATTTTGTTCAGTGAGGTATGGGGCCGCATGAGGTTGTAGAATGCGACAAAAAGAGTGGTCAGAGCGCATGCTCCGTCAAACGACTTGAAACCGGCCCTTGGTCTGGTGTGGTATTTATATGTTCGGTTGAGGCGTTCAATGAGTTGCTTGAACTGACGGTACTCCGTACTTTCCTTGTCCATGTTTTTGAGACCGATAACGGTTTTTTTTGAGAGCTTGCCCGTGCCGTTGCGGAGAGTATCGTTATACGCCATGACGGCCGCATCGTAGGAAGGGTTGCCATCGGTGACCAGTTGAGGGATCGAAGTGTTGCAACCTGGCTCACCTAAACAGTTATGGAGCAAGGCAAGAGCAGGCTGCATGTCTCTTTTCTGGGAGAGATTGTATCCGCAGATGGCCCTGGTTTTAGAATCGATGACAAACCATGTGTAAGTCCACCTGCCATCGACAATGATGTAGGTTTCATCAGCAGCAGCGATATCGGTAGGCACGGGGCAGTTCGAATCGATATAAGACGAGAGGTAAGCGGCGGCAGCGGCGGTATAGTTCAAAACGGTTTGATGAGAAACGGAGATGTCGAAAATTCCTTTCAAAGCCTCTCTTGTAAGCCTTGAGCTGAGTCCGAGATTGATGGTGAAGGTCAGTACGAGTCCGAGAATATGGTAACTGTTGCGGATATGATGCAGATCGACCTTGGTGCGATTTTCCGGCCGGATCACTTTCAGGTCATTCGGGGAAAGGTGATACTCCCGGTACTGGTAGTGAAGTTTGAAATTCGGGTTGTATTTTTGGTCCGCCCGCATCTGCTTTTCTTCTTCGTTCAAGCGCATTTTATTATTGAGGAAATGAGAGCAGTTACGATTCGGGCATTCATAGGTGGTGTGCTGGCCGGACTCTTTCCATTTAAAGAGAATGTAAGCGCAGTAAGGACAAAGGTAGGTGCCCTTCTTTTCTCTTTTTACTTGGTGAGTCGGGCTTGTAGAGCCACAGACCTTGCACAGCACTTGAGACGATAGAGTGCCGTTATTCAGGTAGAGGAATTTTCGAGGGGCATTGCAGACGGTGCATTTGCAACCGACAGGAGGTTCTTGACCGCCTCTGCGTTTGACCGGCAAGATTTTCTTCCCGGTATCAAGTTCATGCTTTCTTTGAAGATCGCGCCAATCGAGATTCTTCTTTTGGGCATCGATAGCTGAACCAAGCAATGGTGGGACAGTATCGACGCGGAATTCTCGGTAACGAGGCGTTTTCTCAGGGGCTTTTAAGGAGATATCCGACCTGGCGTTGTTCAGGACCTCGTGAAAGATGACAACGGCGGAAGCAAGGTCATTAAAGGTTAATTGACGGCAGAACCATTTAACAATTTTAAGGATGGAGTTCTTCATCTTGTATGCGGGCCTTTTGGTTGTTTTAGCATGTATAATCGACAAAATGTTTTAACAGCCGGCCCGCATACAATTCAACATCTGATGAAAAAATAGGGAGAAACCCTAAAAAATAATAACTTATAGATATTAATGGTATTAATTAATTTTTTTGTAAGGAAGTTTGACAAAACGCTGCATTTTCTAGGGAGTTTCGGATGGAAGAAGAAAAAAAAGATTGCCTTATGGAAAAAGAGCTCAGCCTGTACAAAGACATGTTTGAGCACTCACCGATAGGAATAATACATACAACTCTGGAAGGAAAGGTATTGCTGGCAAATCCTGCTCTTGCCCGTATTTTCGGATATGATGAAACCGATAGTTTCGTCTCATCAATAAAAAACATTGCAAAGGAATTATATGTAGATCCAGATCGGCGCAGGGTGCTTGTTGATTTATCTCTTAGCCAGAATCAACTTCTCAATTTCGAAAACAATTTCCGCAGAAAAGACGGTACAAACATCATTTGCAAGGTTCATGTAAGAACTGTTAGGAAAGAAGATGGATCTGTAAAATTTTTTGAAAGTTTTATAGAGGATGTAACTGCTCAGAAAAGAATTTCCGAGGAACTGGAAAAAAGTGAAAACATCTATCGAGGGATTTTTGAGAATACGGGCGCTGGAACAATAATAATAGGAAAGGATATGACAATCCTTCTTGCTAATGCCGGAATAGAGAAGCTGACCGGCTATTCTAAAGAAGAGCTGGAGGTTAGGGAAAAATGGTCAATTCTCGTTGCTTTCCCTGAAGAGCTTGAGATGATGAAAACATATCATTTCAAGCGCAGAACAAGCTCTTATAATGTCCCTATTGAATATTATTTCACGCTAAAGACTAAGGCTGGGCAGATGAAGAATATTTTTTTAAGGGTTGACATGATTGCAGGGACTGAAAACAGTGTGGCGTCTCTTATTGATATCACATCCCTGAAAAAAGCTGAAATATCCCTGAGAAAGAGCCAGTCAAGACTTAGCGGAATTCTTGAGGCTTTTCAGGGATTTATTTACATATGTACTGAAGACTACGTTCTGGCCTATATGAATAAGTCTTTAAAGGATGTGACAGGAAAGCATGAAAATGGAGACAAGTGCTTCAAGGTCATATATGGACTGGATCGTCCTTGTCAGTGGTGCGATAACGACAGGATTTTTAAAGGTGACACTGTAAAGAAAGAGTTTAAGAGCCCCAAAAATGCAAGATGGTATTATGCTGTAAACACTCCTATCCTGGACATGGACGATAAAGTTGTTCAGATGCAGGCTGTTTTGATTGATATAAATGAGCGAAAGATGGCAGAGGATGCAATCATGGAACGTGAGCAGTATCTGAAAAAAGAGAACATCCGCCTCAGGGCCTCTATAAAAGACCGCTATAAATTCGGAGGCATCATAGGAAAGAGCCCTGTCATGCAGGTCGTCTATGAAAACATCTTAAGGGCCGCTGCAATTGATGCAAATGTAGTAATTTACGGGGAGTCTGGGACTGGAAAGGAGCTTGTGGCAAAGGCAATTCATGCTGCGAGCGACCGCAGCAGGCATCGTCTTGTGCCGGTTAACTGCGGGGCAATTTCCCAGCATCTCATTGAGAGCGAGTTTTTCGGATACAAAAAAGGGGCATTTACAGGAGCCGGCACAGACAAGCCTGGTTATCTTGATCATTGTGAACATGGCACTCTTTTTCTTGATGAGCTTGGTGAGATAAATATAGAGATGCAGGTAAAGCTTCTGAGGGTTCTGGAAGGAAATGGATTCACGCCAGTTGGGGGCGTTGAGGTCAGGAAACCTGACATAAGAATCATAGCTGCAACGAACCGTAATCTGGAGGAATTAATTGAAAAAGGTCAAATGAGGAAGGATTTTTTCTACCGCATCCACATAGTGCCAATTTATATGCCGCCTCTAAGGAGTCGAAAAGAAGACATTCCTCTTCTTGTAGAGCATTTTTTCGAAAAATATAAACCATCAAACAGTTTTGTTCCGCTTGCAGGAAACATGATGGATGCTCTCATGCAATATGACTGGCCCGGAAATGTGAGGGAGCTTGAAAACACCCTGCAGCGTTATCTTACCATAAACACCCTCGATTTTTTGAATTCCCGTATCAATCGTTCATCTGAGAAATATGAGTTAAATCACAGTATGGATGGTTTAACATTTCAGGCGGCAATGAAGGAATTTGAAAAGAAAATCATATCAGGAATCTTAACCCAGACCCATTGGAACAGAACCCAATCGGCAAAAATACTGGGGATGGAAAGAAAAACCCTTTATCTTAAAATGAAGAGCCTCGGTATCGATAAATTGAAATCGTGTTAAAAACGACCCATTGCGGGTATTTATTGACTCGATATGGATTCTGTTTTTCTTTTAAGGCATTTATGTCATATAACTCATGTGTGTGAGTTATTAATTTCTCAAATTATTTTTTCTCCTTTTATTTGATGAATTGGTAATAATTCGAAAACTAGATCCATGTCATAGTTATAAAAGATTATATCGTGAAACATCAGATAGTTATAATATTGCTGCATCGATTTTTATGGTGCAGTCATATTTAGATGACCGATATTTAGTCTTTTTCTGTTATTCATTTTCTTGGCACGTTTGATGCTATGAACTGAAACCGGATTCGTCTGAGGCGCGTGTACTGGTTTTCCATGACATCAACTGATTTACGTAAAGGAGAAAGAAAATGGTTATGAAGAGACAAGAAGGCGGGGTTCAGCCGGGGATAAAATGGGGTGGATTCACCACTCGTATTCCTGGTGTTCATGTTGGACTGTCCTGGCCTGAAATTATTCAAGGCGGGCTTCTTACAACGGCAACAGGCGGTGTTGTAGCCGCCCTTACCATGAAATTTTTCAATGTTCCGTTTGAGATAGCATGGGCTGTTGTACTCATCCAGTTATTCTGGGTATGGGCAGTTCCCACTATGATTTTTGGAGAACCTTATGCTCCGGGATGGATAACTCCGGCGCTTCCGCTTGTTATGACCTTTCTTTCAGGCTTTGAGGCTGGTGTTCCTGCCATAAAGGCGATGATGGCTCTTACGATCTGTGTCTGTGCGATATTTCTTTTTTTCGGCATTACCGGGCTTGGGAACCGTTTTTTCATGTGGGTACCTGTTGAGCTGCGGGCTGCAATAATCTTTGGAGGAGCTTTTGCTGCCTTTAGTGCTGAATTTGATCGTCTTACAAAAATGCCGAAGACTCTTCCAATTGTATGGGCTGTTGTATTTCTTCTCATGTTTTCAGTGTGGTTTTCAAGAGTAAGAAAGGACAACAAGATACTTAACCTTATGGGCAGCATGGCCATGCTTACCGGGTTTCTTGTTGCCGCTGTTGCCGGCTCTCTTTTCGGAGAAATTACATTTGACATAAAAATGGGTTTTCATATTCCACAGATCGGTGAATTCTTTAAGGCCGTTTCTCCATTTTCTGTCGGCTGGCCTGACCTTGATATTTATGTCAAAGCTTTTCCTCTGGCTGTAATGGTTTATATTTTTGTATTTGGCGATTTTGTTCTGGCAAACACCCTTCTTGATCAGGCAAAAGTAGCAAGAAGAGATGAGAGAATTGCGATCGACAATACTAGAAGCCATATTGTTCTGTTTATTAGAAATGCTGGGCATCTTCTTACTGGAGGGCCCTTCATTCCCCTGCATGGGCCAATGTGGACAGGTGTAAATGTTTTTTTGATTGAAAGATATAAGGCAGGTCGTAAAAACATGGATTCCCTGTTTACTGGCCTTATTAACTGGTACTGGCCTGGATTCATACTGATTTTTCTTGTTCCCGTCGTCACATTCATGAAGCCGCTTCTGCCCGTTGCTCTTTCAATAACACTTATACTGACCGGTTTTGCCTGTGCCTACATAGCTATTTCCATGGTAAAGACTCCGGCAAGCCAGGGTTATGCTTTTTTTGTCGGCATGATTATAGCCAAATTCGGCCCCGCTTGGGGGCTTGGAATCGGGATCGGGCTTTATCTTTTACTTCTTATTCAGTTTGAGCCGGATATTGAGCCGGTTCCTGTGCCTGTCTCTGTATCAGACAGGAAGGCTTCTAAGCAGCAACTGCGTGAGCTGTAAAAAACTTCTCAGGCACAAAGGCTTAACAGACAGGCACAAGGGGGCAAAGGGATAAAGGCTCATTGCAGGCAACCCGGACGTTTTTTTACTTTGTGCCTTCGCTCTGATGTGATTTGCCCATGATTTTTATCTTTGTGCCTATATCTTAAGAGTACTCATGGCCGTTAAATCACATAAATGTAAGGAGATAACGGCATCGTAAAAAGGCCGAATGCTGCGTTGCGCTGCATCCTTCGTCATTACGGCGTACCATAAGTACGCCTCATTCCTCAGGATTTGCGCGCCTTGCCTGCTGCCTTTTTACAAAGCCGTCCGGATATTGACTTTTTACTAGTTCATCAGGAGATAATATGCCGTTAAGAAAAATTGAAAGAACGCCCTCAGCCTATTCTTATCCTCTTTTGATAAAAAACATACTTAATACGCCTCTTGTCTATGCGCCAAAACAGGAAATAGTTTACAGAGACAAGATGCGCTATGATTACTCTTCACTTAAAAAAAGAATTGGTCAGCTTGCCTTTATGCTGGAAAAACAAGGCGTATCGCAAGGAACAACAGTTGCTGTCATGGATTGGGACAGCCACAGATACTTAGAATGTTTCTTTGCAGTGCCCATGATGGGAGCAGTCCTTCATACCATAAACATAAGGCTTTCCCCAGAGCAGCTAGCCTATACAATCAATCATGCTGAAGACGATATAATACTTGTAAACTCAGATTTTCTTCCGATGATAGAAGCAATAAAAGACAGTATTGTAACGGTTAAAAAATTTATTCTTCTTACAGACTCCGATAATAGCCCGCAAACTAGTCTTAACCTTGCCGGAGAATATGAAGACCTTCTTGCGGGATGTCAGGATGATTACAATTTTCCTGACTTTGATGAAGACACAATGGCAACTACTTTTTACACAACGGGAACGACTGGAATGCCAAAAGGTGTCTATTACAGCCACCGGCAGCTTGTTCTGCATACTTATGGGCTCATGTCAGGGCTTTGTATTTATAAATCTCAGATAAACTTAAATTCAGGTGATGTTTACATGCCTATGACTCCCATGTTCCATGTCCATGCATGGGGAATCCCATATCTTTGCACTCTCTTGGGGACGAAACAGGTTTATCCTGGAAAATATGAGCCGGCAGTCCTTCTTAGGCTTATTTCAGATGAAAAAGTGACTTTTTCGCACTGCGTTCCAACCATCATGCATATGCTTGTCTCAAGCCCTGTTGTTAAGCAGTTTGACCTTTCAAGTTGGAAGGTAATAATCGGCGGCTCAGCCCTTCCGAAAGGACTCTGCAAGGCTGCTCTTTTGCTTGGAATAAATCTTACAACAGCTTACGGAATGTCGGAGACCTGTCCTATTCTCACAGCCGCAAACATGAAACCTTTCATGCTTGACTGGGACATTGAAAAACAGATTGAAATGAGATGCAAGACAGGGCTGGCTGTTCCCATGGTCAATCTGGAAATAGTTGATCCAGAGGGAAAGCCTGTTGCGCATGACGGAAAAACTGCAGGCGAGGTTGTGGCAAGGGCACCCTGGCTGACTCAAGGATATCTTAAAGATAGTCAAAGGAGTGAAGAGCTCTGGGTGAACGGTTGGCTACATACTGGAGATATCGGCATAATTGATTCAGAGGGATATCTTCAGATTACAGACAGGGTAAAAGATGTCATAAAAACAGGTGGTGAGTGGGTTTCATCCCTTGAACTTGAAGATATCATAAGCCAGCATCATACGGTAAGCGAGGCTGCCGTAATTGGTGTTCCGGATGAAAAATGGGGTGAAAGGCCGATGGCGCTCGTTGTGTTAAAAGCCGAATATAAAGGCAAAATAGATGAAGAAGAATTGAAGTCTTTCTATAAAAAATTTGTTGATAACGGCGCAATCCCAAAATACGGAATTCCTGGAAAAATTGCTATTGTTGATTCAATTGCCAAGACAAGCGTCGGCAAGATAAATAAGAAAGAACTGAGGGTTCAGTATAAGTAATCAGTGTGGTCTCGTAAACGTTCATGACATAAGCCCCCCCCCGCTCGTGAAACGAACGAAATGCTGGTTTTGATAACATAAAATTGACCAGCAAAATGGGGTTTTGATAACCGAAAATTGACCACCCTGTGCAGTTCAGTTCCTGGTAAAAT
>JBBIWB010000074.1:0-7939 GCA_037439445.1 Desulfobacteraceae bacterium
CGGTCTTTCATACCTGACAATTGCAACACATGGCTTCATGTTGTTTTTCCTAATTCGATCGATTGCATATTTTTCTCCGGGAAATGCGTCTTGCCGCAAAAGCCTGCCTAAGTGCTGATGAGCTCTAAAAAAACTGTAGGATGCTGGCGGCAATTTTCACGCTGTCTTCAATTATACACACTTGACAGCCTCATGGCAAGCACTTGAGCCTATCCGTCAGCACAGGGATAAATGCACACAAGTCATCTATAACACATACATCGGCTATCTGACAAATGGGTGCATTGGGATCCTTATTTATGGCAACGATATGGCTTGATCCCTTCATGCCTGCCATATGCTGGGATGAACCTGAAATACCGCAGGCAATATAAAGCAAAGGTGAAACTGTTGCACCGGTGACTCCTACCTGCTTCCCATGATCGAGCCAGCCAAGATCGCATGCAATTCTGGAGCCTGCAACGGCAGAGCCGGGAAAACAGCCTGCAAGCTCTTCAATCATTCCCATGTTTTCCTTGCCGCCGATTCCTTTTCCTGCTGCAACGACTACCCTTGCATGCGAAAGGGCCGTGCTGTCGGAAGAAGGGGCAATAATGCCTGATGATCTGAGCCGTCCGGGGCCTCCTGAAAAATGAATGTATTCTACATGGCCTGGGGAGACTGCCTGGCTCCTGGCATACGAAAAAGAGCCAGGCTGAATGGTTACAACCGTCGGGGTTTTTTTCAAATATTCATGAGCCACGAGTCTTGCGCCAAAAAGAGGGCGTGAAAATATCAGCCTGCCTTGTTCCATGCGAACTGCTTCCACGCCGGCAACACAACAAGCCCCGAGATGCACGGACAGCGAACCTGCGATTTCAAGTCCCCTGGATGAATGGGAAGTGCATATGATTTGAGGGGATAATTCCGAAAGAATCGGAGAAAGAACCTGTTTAATCATTTCTGTACAATCAGAAGACTGCTGTGGCGGTTCCATGAGCTTGACTTCCAGGCCCGTTTCCAAAGCAAATTCTTCTGCAACCCATGGATGACACCTGTCTGTGATAATAACATGGATGGCTGCAGCAATCATGGACTCTATGGCCTTTGCACACTCCACAAGTTCAAATGTCGATGGACTCAGTCTGCCGTCAAAAGTTTCTGCAATGATGATTATGGACTTGTTCAGAACAATTTCTCCATGTATATTCAAGGTGTCTGTCTTTGGTCCTTATGAGGAGGAAATGCGCAATAGCTTTTTCAAGACAAAATCCTGCCATAAAAAAAATGGGGCAAAAGATCGTATCTCTCTATGCTACAGTCATATAATGCTTTTGTTTTTCAGCCATGTTGCAAATTTTTCGGCCTTTTCGTCTAATGTACCCCCAAGAACATCTCCTGGGCGAACCTGACCTGGGAAAGAAAGGCTTACATGATGCTCCTGCTTTCCTGTGTCCGATGCATGAACTTCAATGGTTTGAATGCTTCTCGAGTTTGCCCTGAGCATAAGAGAAAGAGATGGATATCTTGGCATTTGTCTTCTGGATTGAATGGTCAGAAGACAGGGAAAGTCAACTTCAAGAGCTTCCCTGAAACCCCTCTCGATTTCCCTTTCAACACAGACAGCCCTTTGATTTATGGGTACATTTTCTGCAACAACTGCAACAACGCAAGGTATTTCAAGGAATGCAGCAATCATGGGTCCGGTTATTGCCTGCTGGGAATCCTCTGCCATCATTCCTGTCAGGATAAGATCGTATTGCCTGTGTCTTGCATAATCTGAAATCCATGAAGCAACCTGAAAAGCGCTGATCTCTTCCGATGACCCTGAAAGAAGATGAATGCCGTTATCAGCCCCCATCCCCATTGCCCTTCGGATGACTCCTGATACATTATTTCCTCCTGCTGAAATCACATCAATTACAGCATCTTTCACCCTTTCCCTGATTCCTATCGACGCCTCGACAGCAAACTCATCATAGCGATTCATGCGGAAAGGAGTCCATTCATCGGTCAGAATCCGGTTTTTTGCATGATCTATCCGGATATCTCCCTGGATATCAGGTACCTGTTTAATGCAAACCAGTATTTTCATAAATCTGTCAGTTGTTACTTGTTTAGGACAAGGTAAACCATTGCCCAAAATCTATATGTTCAAGCAGTTATTCGTTTTTAGTAATTAAATGAACATTAGTCAATATAAAAACGAACAATGGTTCATTTTTGTTGACATTCAGACTTTGTTTATATATTGAAAAACTATGGGACTATTGTATTTCATAAGACACGGCCAGGCATCATTTGGCCAGAAAAACTATGATCTTCTTTCAGGAACAGGATTTCTCCAGGCACAGATTCTTGGAAACCACCTTGCCAGTTCAGGTATCTGTTTCGATCAGATATATTGCGGCAGCATGGTGCGTCAGCAGCAAACCGCAGCTAAGGCTATGGAAAGCTACAAGTCTGAAGGCCTTTTATTTCCTGTTATCACAAAAGATACTGCTTTTGATGAATACGATGCTTTTGCAGTCTGGAAAAATCAAACCCGCCAGATGCTTTCTGAACAGTTGCTGACAAAGGCAGATATCCAGGAGGCCATCTCTGATAAACGCAGATTTCAGCTCTTGTTCGAGCGCATAATGATGCGCTGGATCACAGGAAAGCATGACGCCCCTGGAGATACAACATGGCTCGATTTTGTAGGCCGTGTTCATAATGGGATATCAGCACTCATAAGCCGTCACGATTCCAAAGAGCATATAGCCGTCTTCACATCAGGAGGCCCTGTTTCCATAGCTCTGAAGAAGGCTCTTGAATTGTCGGATACTAAAACCATGGAAGTATCCTGGCAGGTAATGAACGCTTCTGTGAGCCGGTTTTATTTTAATTCGAGAGGTTTTTTTCTCTCCGGATTCAATGATATTTCTCACCTTTCCTTAAAAAAGGATGCAAAATTGTTAACCTACAGATAGGTCCCTAATCAGGAGAACGAAATGGATTTTGCCGTATCAGATAAGATGAAGACAATAACAGGGATGATAGATGAATTTGTTGACCGCGAACTCATCCCTCTGGAGAAGGAGTTTCTCAATAAATCCTTTAGATCAATTTTGCCGGTAATTGAGAATAAAAAGGAAATGGTCAGAAAAATGGGGCTCTGGGCCCCGAATCATCCTGCAGAGCTTGGAGGCATGGGACTGAACCTGATAGAACATGCACTCGTATCCGAATCTCTTGGAAGAAGCCCTCTTGGTCATTTTGTTTTCGGATGTCAGGCGCCTGACGCAGGAAACATAGAAATCCTCCATCTATACGGAACAAAAGAGCAGAAGGAAAAATACCTGAAGCCTCTTGTGGAAGGAAAGATAAGAAGCTGTTTTTCCATGACCGAAGTCAACATGCCGGGATCTAACCCTACTCTCATGGACACAACTGCTGTTAAAGACGGGGATGACTATGTCATTAACGGTCAGAAATGGTACACCACTGCTGCAGACGGGGCCGAATTTGCCATTGTCATGGCCATTACAAATCCTGATGCCGGCCCATACCTTAAAGCCAGCATGATCATTGTGCCCTGCAACACACCAGGGTTTAACCTGGTACGAAACATTTCCGTAATGGGGCATAGCGGAGATGACTATTTCAGTCATGGGGAAATACTTTATCAATCATGCAGGGTTGCGAAGAAAAATCTTCTCGGACAGGAAGGAATGGGCTTCTTGATAGCGCAAGAGCGGCTGGGTCCGGGAAGGATTCACCATTGCATGCGCTGGATAGGAATATGCAACAGGGCCTTTGATCTTATGTGTTCAAGGGCGGCAAAACGCATGATATCAGAAGGAAAAACACTTGCAACACGCCAGATCATTCAGTCCTGGATAGCGGAAAGCGCCGCTGAAATACAGTCTGCAAGACTCATGGTGCTTCACGCTGCATGGAAGATAGAAAAAGAAGGCGCAAAGGCAGCAAGAAAAGAAATATCTCTGATAAAGTTTGTGGCAGCAAATACAATGCAAAAAGTCATTGACAGAGCTCTTCAGGTTCATGGAGGGCTGGGAATGACAGATGACACCATCCTGGCCTTTTTCTTCCGCCATGAGCGGGCTGCAAGAATTTACGACGGCGCTGACGAGGTTCACAAAATTTCGGCTGCAAGGCAGATGCTGAGGCAATATATGTGACAATGGATTAGCCATCATTTTTTTCAGGAGAGTGACTTAAAATGAATTATGCTGATTTTCAGAAAAAATTCTGTCTTTCAAAACAGGAAATTTGCCGCAAGACTTTTGAAGAAAACAGAAATAGCATAAAGGTAAAAAAAGAAGACACTGCTGTTAAAAACCTTGACAGTATTTATACGGCAACCCTCAAGATCGCTAATAAAAAAGGGTTCCACGCCATGACTATGAGAGATCTGAGCCGTGAAACCGGCATGAGCATGGGATCCCTCTATACGTATTTTGCCAGCAAGGAAGACCTTCTGAAGACCCTTCAGGAACAGCATCGCAGTTATTTTGCAAGCATCATGGAAGAGTGTATCGCAAGCAAAGACAACCACAAGGGAAAACTGCGTATAGCCATCAAGACCCATCTTTATTTGAGCGAAGCAATTCAGCCATGGTTTTATTTTTCCTATATGGAGGCAAAAAATCTTTCAAGGGTCGAAAAAGAAAAAGCTGTGGAAAGCGAGCTGACTACTGAAAGAATGATAAAAGACATAATTGTTCAGGGACAAAAAGAAGGGGTCTTCAGGGACCATGACCCGGGAATAGGATCTGCCATCATAAAGGCAATGCTGCAGGACTGGTATTTAAAACGAAGCAAACACGCAAAAAGAGAAATAACCGTGGATCAGTATGTTTCCTATGTTCAGAATTTTATCGAGGCATTCTTTCTTAAAGCTGGCAGTGAGGTGTAAGGTTTATGGAGTTTATAGATCAGCCGGCAGAGGTCAGAACCGGGGAGGAGCTTAATGCTTCTGTAATTGAAACATTTCTTCGGGATTCAATTCCGGATCTTGAAGGGGTGATGACTATCGGCCAGTTCCCTGGAGGCCATTCCAATCTTACATATCTTGTCACTTTCGGAAACAAGGAGATGGTTCTTCGCAGGCCGCCTTTTGGTTTCAAGGCCAGGACGGCTCATGACATGGGAAGGGAATACAGAATTCTTAAAGCACTGAAACCTTATTATCCTTACTGCCCTGAACCTCTCATTTACAGTGATGACAATACTGTCATGGATTGTCCTTTTTATGTCATGGAACGCATGAAAGGGATCATTTTGCGCAAGAGCCTTCCAAAAGGCCTGGTTTTAAGTCCTGATGAGGTGAATCAGATATTTAAAAACGTGGTAAAAGCTCAATCCCTGCTTCATGCCATTGATTACAGGAAGACAGGGCTTGAGAATCTCGGCAGACCTGATGGATATGTCAGTCGTCAGGTCGAAGGCTGGAGCAGCCGTTACAGGGCAGCCAGAACTCCTGATGCACCTGA
Source organism: Desulfobacteraceae bacterium (assembly GCA_037439445.1). Lineage (GTDB taxonomy): Bacteria > Desulfobacterota > Desulfobacteria > Desulfobacterales > Desulfatirhabdiaceae > JBBIWB01. The sequence goes on from JBBIWB010000074.1 coordinate 5,478, forward strand.
TTTTGAATCCGTCATGGACTGGTTAGGTGACAACAGCCCCCCCGACTCGTCAGATTCATGTATTATTCACAATGATTTCAAATTCGACAACATAGTTCTTGACAGCAGCAATCCCTTGAAGATCACAGGGATTCTTGACTGGGAAATGGCAACAATTGGCGATCCGCTGATGGACATCGGCAGTTCCATGGGATACTGGGTTCAAAAGGATGACAGCCCTGAGATGCAGGCCCTGAGAACCCTCCCAACACACCTTGAAGGTGCCATGACCAGAAGACAGTATATGAATTATTACTCTGAAATTTCAGGCCGTCCCTTAAAAAACATAGAATTTTACCGGGGGTTCGGCCTGTTTCGTCTTGCAGTCATAGCCCAGCAGATATATTACAGGTTTTATCACGGACAAACCAGCGACAAACGCTTTCAGATGCTTATTTTTGCTGTTGCAGTTCTTGAGAAAGAGGCAAAAAAACTAATGGGCCTTACATAAACCTGACGGCATCGTAAAAAGGCCGGATGCTGCGTTGCGCTGCATCCTTCGTCATTGCGGCGTACCATAAGTACGCCTCATTCCTCAGGATTTGCGCGCCTTGCCTGCGGCCTTTTTACAAAGCCGTCCGAATATTGACTTTTTACGAGTTCATCAAACCTAAATCTTCCTGACAGAGACATCTGAGGATCCATTCCCTTCTATTGCCCATGCTCCATGGTCTTCAGAAATTCAACATCAGGCCAGTGTTCCATCTCGTATTCCAGGCTCCAGAGGCTTCTTGCGAGATAAGTAAGATGGCCTTCGGCGTCTAAGGCCAGATTGGCAGAATTTTCCCTTTCGAAAACTGCCAGCCTGCTTTTGTCACTGCATTTTATCCAGCGTGCAGCAGCGTATTCAACCGATTCATATGCTGCATCCACACCGTACTCATCCTTAAGCCTTGCAATAGTGACATCAAACTGAAGAACTCCGACCGCCCCGAGAATAAAGCAATTGTCAAGCTTTGGACGAAAAACCTGAACAGCCCCCTCTTCTGCCAGTTGATAGAGTCCCTTGCTGAGTTGCTTTGTTTTGAGGGGATTTTTCAGGCGAACCCTGCGAAAATACTCCGGCGCAAAATTGGGAATCCCGGTAAATTTAAGATTCTCTTTGGTTGTAAAAGTGTCTCCGACCTTTATTGTCCCGTGATTGTGGATGCCGATTATATCCCCAGGATAAGCTTCTTCTACATGAGCCCTGTCCTGTGCCATAAAAATAGTGGCATTTGAAAGCAAAACATCTTTTCCTGTCCTGTTATGAAGGACTTTCATTCCTCTTGTGAATTTTCCGGAGCATATTCTTAAAAAAGCAATCCTGTCACGGTGACTTGGGTCCATGTTTGCCTGAATCTTGAACACAAATCCTGAAAAATCCTCTTCACATGGACATACCTCTCTGGTGGTCGTTTGTCTGGAGGTTGGAGCTGGAGCCATTTCCAGAAAAGACCCCAGGAGTTCCTGGACACCGAAGTTGTTTACAGCACTTCCAAAAAAAACAGGAGTCTGGTTCCCTTTAAGATATTCTGTTTTCTCAAATGGATTGGCTGCCCCGGTTATAAGATTGATTTCTTCCCTTAGCTCTTTTGCCTGATCACCAAGAAATTCTTCTAATCTCTCATCGAAAATATTTTCGATTACTATCCCGCCCTGCTGGCGGACCTGTCTGCCTGGAGTAAAGAGATGAAGGGATCTGCTGTAAAGATTATATACTCCTTTAAATCGCTTTCCCGAACCAATCGGCCATGAAAGGGGCGAGCATTCTATTTGGAGCCTGTTTTCAATGTCTTCAAGCAGATCAAGAGGCGCTATTCCTTCCCTGTCCATCTTGTTGATAAATGTGATGATGGGGGTATTTCTCATCCTGCAGACAGACATGAGCTTTTCCGTCTGAGGTTCAACTCCTTTTGCGCTGTCTATTACCATGAGAGCGCTGTCAACCGCAGTCAGGACCCTGTAGGTGTCTTCTGAAAAATCCTGATGTCCAGGAGTATCCAGAAGATTTATCTCGTAATCAAGGTAATTGAATTTCATTACTGATGTAGTTACAGAAATCCCGCGTTCTTTTTCAACAAACATCCAGTCGCTTGTGGCATGTCTTGCAGCCTTTCTTGCCTTTACAGCTCCTGCCAACTGGATGGCCCCTCCGAAAAGAAGGAGTTTTTCGGTCAATGTTGTTTTTCCGGCATCAGGATGGCTTATGATTCCAAAAGTTCTGCGCCTCTTAATTTCATCTTCATAACTCTTATACATTTTTTATGCCCCAACAAACGTTTAATGTAAATCGGAAAACCTTCAAGAAAATCAGCTATTTTTGTCTATCTGATTGAAAGCTCAGAGCAGAGGGGATTTCCTGGCAGGCAACACAGCATATGAAATATGACGGCATCGTAAAAAGGCCGGATGCTGCGTTGCACTGCATCCTTCGTCATTGC
>JBBIWB010000075.1:0-7605 GCA_037439445.1 Desulfobacteraceae bacterium
ACACTCATCCCAAATCCCCTCCCAACTCCGCCTCAATCTCCTCCACAGTCGGCAAACTTGATTTCAAATCATCCGGCAGGGATTGGGTGATCTGGCGTTCCCACTGGGCAACACCGATAGGTTTGCTGAATCCGGCCAACGCGTATTCCACCACCATCCGATCTTTGTCTTTGACCAGCAGAAGGCCGATAGAGGGCTTGTCATCCGGATGCCGCAACAGATCATCGACGACGTTGAGATACATATTGAGCTGACTGACATGGCCGGGTTCAAATTTCCCGGCCTTGAGTTCGATCACCACATAGCAACGGAGCGTGAGATGGTAAAAGAGCAAATCGAGATAGAAATCGCTGTTGCCGACTTCCATCGGCACCTGTCGGCCTACAAAGGCAAACCCCTGGCCGAGTTCCAACAGGAACCGCTGGATATGGTCGATGAGTTTCTGCTCCAGTTCTGCTTCGCGCCGAGGGTCTGCCGTCCCCAGAAAGTCAAAGATATAGGGATCTTTGAAAACCTGGGCTGCCATGTCTGAATCGGTTGGCGGCAAAGCCGCTTCAAAATTGCTGACGGCCTTGCCCTGCCGCTCATGGAGGCGGGTTTCGATCTGGATGGCCAGCATATCTTTTCCCCAGCCCCATTCCAACGTTTTTTCTGCATACCACAGGCGGGTTTCCGGGTTATTCAATTTATCCAGCAGGGTCAGATTGCTGCGCCAGGGAATTTGTGCAACGGTGCGTTGCACAATTGAGCGGTCCGGCCAAGATTCGGCAAATTTGCGCATGTATTTGAGATTACGGGCTGAAAATCCGGTCATGTCCGGGAAAACGGATTTCAGGTCGTGGGAGAGGCGGTCGATTACTTTTGAACCCCATCCTTCCTTTTGCTGGCGCTCCAGGATGGCCCGACCGATATCCCAGTACAGCAGCACCATGGCTGAGTTGGCCGACAGCACTGCCTTAATGCGTTCACGGGTGATGCGCTCTTTCAAATCCGAAAAAAAGACGGCATACCCCTGGGGCATGTCCAAGAGGGTTGAAGGAACCGGCATGATTACGCCGGGCTTCACAATGCCCCTTGATCGGCGGCCTTCCCCTCCGGCTCTTTTTTCCGGCAAGTGTTTGTCAGAATCCATACCCTATTCCTTTGAGGTTTTCCCGGATTTTTTCTTCCAGCTCCCTGCCCCGGGCAAACTGCTCTGCCAGCCTGGCGGTGAGGGACTTCATCTTGTCATCAAAAGGGATGCCGTCATCCTCCTCTGCTTCGGTGCCGACATAGCGGCCCGGCATAAGAACATGGTTGTTCTTGCGGACCTCCTCCAGTGTGGCCGACCTGCAGAAGCCGGGTTTGTCTTCGTAGGGCGGACACTGGGAGTCGCCCTTACACCGCCAGGAGTGATAGGTTCCGGAGATCAAGGCAATGTCATCGTCTGAAAACTCCTTGTTGCGGCGGTTGATCATGGCGCCGAGCTTTCTGGCGTCGATAAAAAGGATTTCACCGGAGCGGTTGCGGAATTTGCCGTTGGCCTTGTTGCGGGCCAGAAACCAGAGGCAGGCGGGAATCATGGTGTTGTAAAAAAGCTGGGCCGGAAGGGCCACCATGCAGTCGATAAGATTCGCCTCGATCATGTTCTTCCGAATCTCGCCCTCACCGCCGGAGTTGGAATTCATGCTGCCGTTGGCCAGCACTATCCCGGCCGTGCCGATAGGACTGAGCTTGTGGATAAAGTGCTGCAGCCAGGCATAATTGGCGTTGCCCACCGGCGGAACTCCGTATTTCCAGCGATGATCGTCGCGCAGATGCTCACCGCTCCAGTCGCTGACATTGAAGGGAGGGTTGGCAAGAATAAAATCGGCCTTCAGGTCTTTGTGCCTGTCGGCAAGAAAGGTATCACCCAGCTCGATTTTCGCATCAATGCCGCGAATGGCCAGGTTCATCTTGGCCAGCCGCAGGGTGGTGGGGTTTGATTCCTGGCCATAGATCGAGAGGTCTTTGATGCTGCCCTGATGTTCCAGCACAAAACGCTCGCTCTGGACAAACATGCCGCCAGAGCCGCAGCAGCCGTCATAAACCCGGCCCTGGTAGGGTTCGAGCATGGCCACCAGGAGCTTGACGATACTCGCCGGGGTGTAGAACTGGCCGCCCTTCTTGCCCTCGGCATCGGCAAACTTGCCCAGGAAATATTCATATACCCGACCCAGCAGATCCTTGGCCAGGTGGCCGCTATGGTTGAATCCGATGGTGCCGATGAGATCGATAAGCTCCCCCAGGCGCTGCTTGTTCAGCTCCGGGTCGGCATAAATCTTGGGAAGCACGCCTTTCAGCGAGGGGTTGATTTTTTCGATGGCATCCATGGCCTCGTCGAGCCATTTGCCGATCTCCGGCTGTTTGGCGCGATCCTGCAAATAAGTCCAGCGGGCCTTTTCCGGCACGAAAAAGATGTTGTGGGCCAGGTATTCGTCGGTGTCCTCCGGATCGGCCCCCTCAAATTCCCCAACGCCTGCCTTGAGCTGCCCGTAGAGATCGCTGAAGGCATCTGAAATGTACTTCAGAAAGATCAGACCGAGAACAATATGCTTGTATTCGGCTGCATCCATGTTCGACCGGAGCTTGTCCGCCGCCGCCCACAATGTCTTTTCCAGTTCATTGTTTCCAGCCATATATAGTCGATTTCCTCTTTTCCGGAGCTAAGATTATTTTCTACTCTTTTTGCATCTGCCGAATCTCTTGTAAGGATTTGTATTTCTACATTTCATTGCTAACGAGACTGTCGAAAAACCGCGCGCCTGTCTACCGAACACCGGTGTCGTCCGGCATCTGCAAAACGGACATCCCTCTTTCGAAACTGCGGGTCAGGCACAAAGGCATCAACTCCTAATTCCTTACAAGCCTCATTGCGATACCGCTCGTCAAAAATACTTAAGTCAAGGCGTTCTTCCACCACATGATTTATCGCATATTCCAATGTGCCCGGCATTAATTGATCTTCCAATGACACCGGCACAATCACAAGCTGTTTGTAGTCATAGTATTTATATCTGGCCATCTGTGATTCTCCGGTTGATAGGTTGTTAACTTGTTGACTACCCTACCACTGATCAGCTTATATTTCACTTATATCTCACTACTATGAGAAGATATATTTACTTCTTCGACAGGCTCAACGCTCACGTGCACCAGCAAGTTTTTTTATTCGAAGAAGGCCGGGGCTGTTATGAAGATACATTGTGGAAGCGTTATATCCGGCGGATATGAAGATTTCTTCCAGAATGTCAAAAAGAACTTTCTTGTCAGGCCATGTGAAATCTTTTTCGGCCTTTTTCAAAGAATTCCAGGTTGATTCCGCATCCTTGTTTTCAGAAAAAACTTTTATTTTGGCAGGTTCACAAAGAAACATGGCGCATACAATAGGCTTGATCTCCCACATACAGCCTTTATCATGGTTTAAATAAACACATTTTGGGTTTTCATCTGTTCTTTGTAAAATCTCTATCATTGAGCTGGTTTTGTCCTGGGGTGAAAATAATTCATTTATAACTGCATCAGCGAAAAAAGTTATGATTCCTTCACGGGAACAGCAAGCGCTGAGCCTTCTTTGAAAACAGGATGCAGTGCAGGTTGATGAAAAAAATTCATTTTGAAAGGCCTCGACTTCATTTCGAAAAAAAATATACTGGCTGCATAAGGTTCTCAAGTCTTCCTGTTCATCTGCTGATAATTTTTCAAGATGACTCTTTGCCAGTGAAACTGCCTCAAGCTGTTCCTGTTGGTATTGGCTTATCTTCATTTATTGTAGTTTATTAATAAAGTATCGTGAGCTGTCTTGCGACAATCTCTATTGGGTGATAAACGGGTTTGTCGCTCGAGTGCTCCATCTGTATGGCACATGTCGGGCAGTCTGTTATACCTGTGTCAGCAGAAGATGAGTTAAATTTTTCTGCCATGTCCGATCCAATGTCAAGGCTTAGATCAAAATTATCCTTTGACAGCCCCCAGGTTCCTGCCATTCCGCAGCAGTTGGTAACCGGACTGTCGATAACTACACCTGAAAGTCTTGATAACATTTGAATTGATGAAGATGGTTCGGGCTGAACCTTCAAATGGCACGGGAGATGATAGAAAAGATGCGAGCCGACAGATGACAGTGTTTCAAGTCTTTCGGAATACATGTTAACCAGCCCTGAGACAGGAATAATTTTCTCCTTGACCTTCCTTACAAAGACTGTGTCAGCCAGATAACCCCATTCCGCCAACATGGCAAGTCCGCAGGATGAGCAGGACACTGCAAGATGATCCACAGATTCAAGCAAAGATCCCCAGTTTCTGAAATTTTTTTCGATTTTATTCAGGGCTTCCTTTGCCATGCCTTTCGAAAGCATCGGAAGCCCGCAGCAAAACTGCCTGGGAACAATGACATTCATGCCCATCGAAGTCAGCACAGAAATGGTTGCCTCTGCTATGTAAGGCCTGAAATAGGCTGCAAAACAGCCTGCAAAATAAAGAATTTTTGGTGTACCTTCTCCGGAACTGACAGGAATTCGATCAAAAAGAGATTTTCGGGAAGGCAATATCTGTTTGCGCCTGGAAGAAATGCCTGTCAGCATTTCCGAAACCGTTCTTATGACCGGTATGTTCAATAAAGTCGAAACCTTTTCTGGCAATATCCCAGATCTTCTTCCTGCAAATTCTGCATTTACAACTATTTTTTCATGAATTGAGGCACCAAAACGTGTAACATATTCAGACCTTGCCTCTGCTGCCATTTTAGGAATGTTAACACCTGAAGGGCATTCCTGAAAACAGCTTCCGCAATGAATGCATCTTGAAATAACTTCCTGAAAAGAAGCCTCATAAAGTTCTGCTCTGTCTGTCTTGCCGCTTATAAGCATCCTTAGGACATTTGCTTTTGCTTTTGGAGCTGCAGCCTCATCTCTGGTTATTTTATAGACAGGGCACATTCTGGTTGCTGTGGTAACGGTTGTACATTTGGAGCAGCCGTGGCATTTTTCAACCTCATCTGTAAATCCTTCTGGCCAGAGAAGCTTCTTTTCCGGAATGTAAGATGCTTCATAATATTCCCCAAGCCGGAGATTCTGCTGAATCTGGCTGGAAGTATTGGCTGGTGAGATTATATCTGGATTAAAGAGTCGTTTCGGATCAAGGATATTTCTTAGTTCCATGAAGATCGGAAAAATTGCCGGATACTGCCTTCTTATATATGCACTTCTCAGCCTGCCATCTCCGTGTTCTCCTGATACAGCTCCACCCAGAGAGTTTATGAGTTCAAAAACACTGTCGCTAATGGGCTTCAGAAGCCTTATATCGTTTTTATCCTTAAGGTTCAACAGTGGTCTTGTGTGCAACAGCCCCTTTGCGATATGGCCGTAAACCACAAAAGAAACATTCAGGCTGTTGAGTATTGCGTATATTCCCTGGAAATAATCCACAAGCCTGTCAGTCGGGACTGCTGCATCTTCTATCAGGGCAATTATCTTTTTTTCCCCTTTCAGTTTGTAAAGAATAGGGACTGCTGCTTTTCGAATTGCCCAGAATTTCCCTTTTTCATGAGCGGTTACTGCAAGGTGGGTTTTGTTCGTATATCCTCCTGATTCAAGGAGCTGCCTTGTCTCATTGGCGAGATTGCTGCAGATATCAGGAGAATAAGAATCAAATTCAACCAGAAGGACATTGTCAACTCCTTCAGGGATATAGTTTTTCAGTCTGGAGTCATTTTCTCTTGCAAGGTTGAGGAGGGATTTATCCATTATTTCGATCCCAGATGGCCCAAGCGGAAGAATTTCCTGAACAGCTCTTGCAGATGAGAGTATATCATCAAAAAATGCCACGACCAGAGAATCATGCAGAGGTTTATCCAGAAGTCTGACTTTAAGCCTTGTTACAATGCATAGAGTGCCTTCTGCACCTGCGAAAAGTCCGGATAAATCAAGCCTGCCATCTTTTACCAGTTTTCTCAGGTTATATCCTGTGGTGTTGCACCTTATATCTGGATATGATTTTTCTATGATGTTTTGATTGCTGGTATAAAGATCGTGAATTTCCTGTAAAAAAACCGGTAGCTTTTCATAAGAAGTGCTGAAGCATTCAGAAAATGTAATCATCTTGCCGTTGCTTAACACAGCATCGGCATCGAGGATATAGTCAGCCACATTTCCGTATTTTACAGAGTGAGCTCCGCTTGCGTTGGTTGCATACATTCCCCCTAAAGTTGCATATTCTCCGCTTGACGGATCCGGCGGGAAAAAAAGTCCTTTTCCATCCAATGCTGCCTCAAGCTCTCCAAGCCTGTAACCTGGTTCGCATTCCATCCATTTGTTTCCAATATCAAGGCGTATGAGGCGGTTCATGTATTTCGAAAAATCAATGACTATTCCGCCTCCAAGAGCAGAGCCGCAAAGACCGCTCCCTGCACCCCTGGGGTGAACAGAAAATCCGTTATTGCCTGCAAACATTACGGTTTTTATGACATCTTCTACCGTGGCAGGGTAAACAACAGCCTTTGGCCTGATCTGGAAAATGCTTCCGTCAGTTGCCAGAAGTCCTGTCCTGATTGGGTCTGTGAAGACTTCACAGTCAATAATTTTTCTTAATTTTTCAATCATTCATCGTGTCCGTTCAAGTTTTGTCCTTCCTTGAGTCAGGCATCAGAAATATCGTGCCCTGTTCTAAAGATCAAGGCGAATTGCGAGAAAACCTTATCCCATGCTATCAGGGAATCAATAATATCGAATGATTTCGACAGGGCAATTCAGGATGGTTATTATCATTTTTTCTGTCTGGCCTGAAGGAGAAGGCAGAATTACCCTAATTTCCTGAGACTTGGTCATCTTCATCCTGAGATCGGGGTTTTCATCAAGAAGTTCGGCAGCAGCTTCTGCAATGACCCCGGAGCTGTCAATTACCTTGACCCTTCTGCCGATTTTTTTCTGGATGACATCGAAAATAGGGGAAAACCTGGCGCTGCCTAGTATCAGGGTATCAACCTGCCTGATCTTCAATGGCATAAGGTATTTTTTCACAATCATGGCGGTTACAGGTTTTTTAACCCATCCCTCTTCAACAAGATGAGCAAGAAGTGGGCAGGATGCAGAATAAATTTTGGCTTCAGGACATATCCCCCTGATCCTGTCCTGATAGAAGTTCTTTTCTACAACTTGCCTGTTTCCGATTATTCCGAAGCGATTATATCTGGAAAGAGAAATCGCCTTGTCAACAGTTGGCTGAATGCTTTCAATGACAGGTATATCAAATGCTGAAGCAATGGCCTTTGCTCCAATTCCTGATAGAGAATGTGAGGCTATAAGTATGAGTCTTGCACCTCTGTTTACAAGAAAACCTGTGTTCCTTATCGCATCTTTTATAATCATGTCAGGATGTCCTGCTTCAGCATATGAAGAATGCAAATTGTCGCATAAACACAGCATATCAATTTCAGGGAGTTTTTCACGAAGAGATTTTGCTACAATGACAGAATCTAATCCATAGCCTGTTATTCCAATCATGATATTCCTTCTTTTTACTTCGCCATCTTTTTTGATTCCTGCAATGAAAATCCTGTTGACTCAGACTTAAAATAAAGATTAATCATAT
>JBBIWB010000076.1:0-6806 GCA_037439445.1 Desulfobacteraceae bacterium
TGACGAAGGATGCAGCGCAAGCGCTGCATCCGGCCTTTTTACGATGCCGTCAAGCATGAATTCAAGGACTGGAATTCCAACTGCAGAATATGAATGAACATGAGCGGTTATGAAACCCTCAATTTCACCGGCAAGAAATGATTATGGTTTTTGACCAGGCATTATGTTATAAGGAATAATATATGCTGCTTCCAAAGCCCTGCATGAAAATTAGGCGCGGCTGAAAAATATGCTTGTGGATGCCTCAGCGGATGTGAAATTCCAAAAACTGTCATTTCCGCCTGAGCTTGTCACAAAGAAGTACTGAATCTATACGGTTATGCTAATATCTCAAACTCTTTATCTGAAAAAAGGATCATGTGTTTTGAAAAAGATATGTGTTTCGTCAAAAGCTATTTTTCTTGCAGTCAGTTTTTTCTTGATGACTCTTGGGGCCTTATTCCCTGAAATAATAAGGGCTGAACAGCTACCGGACTTTTTTGGGGTTCTAAAGAAAAAACTGCACGATGAAGGCTTTGATTCTGACAGAATAGACTCAATTTTTCAAAAACCAGGGGTTCAATTTGATCCACGTACAGCCTCTCTTTTTTTTATACACAGCGAGGCAAGAATCAATTATGATCAGTTTCTCTCCCCTGAGTCCATTCAAAACGCCAAAAAGTATATTAGGGACAATCTTTCAGTTCTCGATAACGCTGAAAAAGCTTTCGGGGTAAACAAGGAAATAGTGACTGCTATCATCCTGGTAGAAACCAGGCTCGGGAGTTACCTGGGAAAAAGCTCGACCCTGAACACATTGTCTTCACTTGCAGTAGCAAGAGAACCAGAGCTAAGAGAAATTATCTGGAACAGCATAAGCGCTGAGCGCAGACCTGAAAGAGCGGTGTTTGAAAAAAGGATTGAAAACAAATCCACCTGGGCATTTTCAGAGCTTAAGGCTTTTCTGAGATATACGGAGAGGGAAAAATTGGACCCTGCAACTATTAATGGATCTTATGCAGGAGCGATAGGCGTAGCCCAGTTCATGCCGACAAGCATCCTGGCTTATGCAGTCGATGGAAGTAAAGACGGCAGGATTGATTTGTTTGATCATGCAGACTCCATCATGAGTATCGCAAATTATCTAAGGCAATTCGGCTGGAAGCCTGGCATATCTTACGAAAAAGCTTTCAATGTTGTCTATAAATACAACCACAGCAACTACTATGTGAAAACCATATTGAAAATAGCGGATCTTTTAAAAGGATAAGATGGATTTAAATACCTTTACGGTTATCATAGGACTTAGCATTCCTTTTTTACTGATGACTTTATGGGCAGTTATAAATGCTGCCAATAAAGAATTCGGCAGTTTGAGTCAAAAAGCCATCTGGATGATAATTGCAGCAATTCCTTTCATAGGTTTTGTGATTTATCTCATTTTTGGCTTCAGAAGGGGGAAAAAACATGAATCTTAAATTGTGCATACAATGGCTTCCATCAGAATTTTCTTTAATCCTGGTGGAAGCATGAAAAGTTTCACCTGAAGAGGCTATCGTAGAATCACCACGCTTTCTTACTACAACATGAGAAGACAGGAGGTTATATGAAAAAACAGCTTCTGAACTATGAAACTCTGCTTAAGATAACAAAGACAATATCACATTCAAAGGACACTGAAGAAGTTGTATTGATGGCAGTAGAAAGTATCAAGACTTCTCTGGACGTCAAAGGATGTTCGGTATTTCTGATAAACCGCGAAACTAATAACCTGGAACTGGCTGCCTCTTATGGCCTTAGTGATGAATATCTTAACAAGGGCCCATTAAGTGCGTTGCGTTCAATATCTCAGTCCCTGGAAAACGGTCCTGTTGCGATTTACGATGTTTCAGATGACCCAAGACTCCAGTACCCTGATGCTGCCTTAAAAGAAGGGATAGCTTCGATTCTTTCTGTCCCTATAGTTGCAGGTGGACAGACAATAGGAGCATTGAGGGTTTATACTTCCGAGCAGTGGGAATTTACACTGGAAGATGTTAATTTTATCCAGGCAATGGCGTACATGGCTGGAATGGCCATAGACATGGCAAGACATTACAAGGGATTGAAAGCCAGCATCGATGTCCTGAAGACTCTAAGGGATCCCAAGACATTGAAATCAAGAAGAAGAACCCCTTTTGAAGGAGTTCCAGTGAGTTTTCCAAGTTCCAAGGAACAGAAATAAATGTTGTATATAAACTTTAGGCTTTTGGGCTGAAGGAACAAGCCATCATGATTGAGACCGAAAAAGTTTTTAATCGACTAGATTCGATCAATAGGCTAGGCCTGATATCCTTCAGCCTAAACACCCACAAGAAGTTACAATTTTTTAAGTGAGTTCATTAATGAATAGTCTGACCAGGCGGATCATCATTGCAGTTATCATTTTAGGACTTTTGGCTGGAGTAATAACCTTTTTGCGAAAAGAAGCAGGCGGAGAACCTGCTTCTTTTCGCACAGACTCACTAAAAAAAGGCGATCTTGTAGTTGCAATAAGCGCTACAGGCGTAGTCCAGCCAGAAGAAGTAATAGACATAGGGGCTCAGGTTGCAGGAAGAATCATTGGCTTTGGCAAGGACAGAAAAGGCAAAACCATTGATTATATATCAGAGGTCGAAAAAGGGATGGTTCTGGCCAAAATAGATGATTCACTGTATGCTGCAGACGCTGCCCAGGCTGCTGCCCAGTTGAAGCAGGCAAAAGCATCTCTTCAGCGTGCAGTTGCAGATCTCTTACAGATAAAAGCCAGGCTCTATCAGGCTCAGCGAGACTGGGAAAGGGCTCAGAAACTCGGACCATCAGAAGCGCTTGCAGAGACAAGCTTCGACGCTTACAGGGCTTCTTACGAAACAACACGCGCAAGTGTTGAAATCGGCGAGGCAGTTATTTTACAGGCAAAAGCTTCTGTGGATCAGTCTGAGGCAGCCTTAAGGAAGGCACAGCAAAACTTAAGTTATTGCACTATCAAGTCCCCTGTCAGTGGTATAATAATTGACCGCAGAGTCAATATCGGACAGACCGTTGTAGCAAGCCTTAATGCACCAAGCCTTTTTCTGATAGCGAAAGATCTCAAGAGAATGCAGGTCTGGGTTTCAGTCAATGAGGCTGATATAGGAAGGATAAAACCTGGTCAGAAGGCAAATTTTACTGTCGATGCTTTTCCGGGTGAAATTTTCAATGGAGAAGTCGGCAAGATCCGTCTCAATGCATCCATGAGTCAGAATGTCGTCACGTATACAGTTGAAATCTATACTGACAATTCAAGCGGCAAGCTTCTGCCCTACCTGACTGCCAACATGAAAATTGAGATAAGCAGTATTAAAAATGTTATGCTTGCACCCAATTCTGCTCTTCGCTGGAAGCCTCAGCCCGAACAAATTGCGCCTGAATTTCGTGAAGCATCAGGCTCAGGAGATGGTAAGGCAAAAGGGTCTGAAGACAGAAAAAAGAATCCTGAGAAAGGCAGCTCAGACAGCCAGAAACAGGGCACACTCTGGACTAAACAAGGCAAATTTCTCCAACCCTTAATAGTAAAAACAGGGCTTAGTGACGGCACCGTGACGGAGATTCAAGGAGAAGGCATCAAAGAAGGACTCGAGGTGATCGTTGGACAACAGGCTCAGAATACACAGCAAGGATCAGCCAACCCATTTGTTCCGCAGTTTGGAAGGCCCACCACCACCCGCTGAAGGAGCGGGGACTAAAGAGATGAAACTGATAGAGCTTAAGAATATAATAAAAACTTACCGTCTGGGAGACATGGATGTTCCTGTGCTGAGAGGGATATCCCTGTCAATATCTTCAGGTGAATTTGTAGCTCTCATGGGATCATCTGGTTCAGGGAAAAGCACTCTCATGAACATAATGGGATGCCTCGACAGGCCAACATCAGGAGAGTACTGGTTTGACGGACAAGAAGCAGGGAGTCTTTCTGCAGACGAACGTGCGCTTTTCAGAAACAGAAGCATGGGCTTTGTGTTTCAAAACTTCAATCTGCTTCCCAGAGCAAGTGCAGTTGAAAATGTCGCAATGCCTCTAACCTATACTTTAGAGCATGTAACTGATAAAGAAGTCCGAAAACGCGCGGTGGAAATGCTTCTGCACGTTGGTCTGCATGACAGGCTCGAACATCAACCTTCCCAGCTCTCCGGAGGCCAGCAGCAAAGGGTTGCCATAGCAAGAGCCCTTATAAACAGGCCACCTGTTCTCTTTGCAGATGAGCCAACAGGCAATCTTGATTCCGCTACAAGCAAAGAAATCCTTGAGATGTTTAACCAACTGAATAAGGAAGACGGGATCACCATCATCATAGTGACCCATGATGTTATTGTAGCAAGGCATGCAAGGCGGATAATAAGCATTGCAGACGGCTTGATCGTTGATGACAAAACATGAAAATACACCGCACAGCCAAAACAGCTTTTCAGGCCCTCATGAGAAATCCCATGCGGGCAGTCCTTACCACTCTGGGAATCATAATCGGAGTAGGCGCAGTTATTACAATGATGGAAATCGGGAAAGGATCTTCTTCTGCAATCCAGAAATCCATTGCAAACATGGGTGCAAACACTATTCTTATTCTGCCAGGTCCTGCTGCAGGCGGAGGAGTAAGCTTTGGTGCAGGAACTGCCATGAACCTGACCCCTAAGGACTATGAAGCAGTTCTTGGCGAATGCACTTCTGTTGCAAGCGCAGCCCCTATCGTGAGAGCAAGAACACAGGTTGTTTATGGAAACAGAAACTGGATACCTGCCTCTATCATAGGCTCGACACCGTCTTTCCTTGAGGTCCGCAACTGGATGAATCTTTCAGAAGGTGAAGTTTTTACGGACAGGGATGTTCTTAATGCAAACAAGGTCTGTCTTCTCGGCCAAACACTTGTTCGCGAGCTTTTCCAGAATGAGTCCCCTGTAGGAAAGGAAATCCGCATCAAAAATGTTACTTTCCGTGTCATAGGTGTTCTTGCTGCAAAAGGAGCAAACATGGTTGGCTCCGATCAGGACGACATTCTTCTGGCACCATGGACAACCATAAAATACAGAGTAACCAGCACTTCCCTTGTAACTTCCAACGTAACCAGTGCATCAGACACATCTTTTTCTGTAAACACACTGAACAGGCTTTACCCAGGGGGAGAGCTAAGCCCTTATCCGAAGCAGTCTGCTGTCCAGACAGCAAACAACCCCATGCCTGTTCGTTTCACAAACGTTGATCAGATCATGGCCTCCGCTGTTTCCACAGAAGAAATCCCCAATGCCATGAAACAGATCACAGAAGTCCTAAGAGAAAGACATAGAATCCGTCAAAATGAACCCAATGATTTCAACCTTCGCGACATGACAGAAATGACAAGAACTCTAGCATCTACAACAACCCTCATGACAAACCTCCTCTTGTTTGTTGCACTCATTTCACTTGTTGTCGGAGGAGTAGGAATCATGAACATAATGCTGGTATCAGTCACAGAGCGCACAAGGGAAATAGGACTAAGAATGGCAGTAGGGGCTAAATCACGTGACATCCTGAGACAGTTTCTTGCAGAATCTGTAGTTCTTTGTCTGGTAGGTGGTGGGATAGGAATTCTTCTTGGCCGTGGTGGATCCTATCTTGTAAAGTTGTTTCTTAACTGGCCTGTTGAAAATTCGATAGGCGCAATTGCAGCAGCAGTA
This sequence comes from Desulfobacteraceae bacterium, assembly GCA_037439445.1. Lineage (GTDB taxonomy): Bacteria > Desulfobacterota > Desulfobacteria > Desulfobacterales > Desulfatirhabdiaceae > JBBIWB01. Next base: position 5,688 of record JBBIWB010000076.1, read on the forward strand.
ATCGTATCAGGGAGTGTAGGCATTGTTTTCGGTTTTTACCCTGCATGGAAGGCATCCAGGCTTGACCCTATCGAAGCCCTGCGCTACGAATGAAGATCAGGTTCACAATAGTTCCAGAATTCTAGGCAACCAACCGTTGAACCGTGAACCTCTAACAGCTTGAGTAGTTAAAAAGGATAAGAATATGCAGCTTGGAAATCAGGTTTCATTTTCAGGAGCAATCACAAAGCTTTGTATGCTCCTTTGCCTGATTATCACAGCCGGCTGTTCAGTCGGCCCTAACCATCAGCCCATCAAAACAGATGTTCCTTCGGCTTGGGTTGGTGCTGTTCCTTCAGATAAACCTGAATCAGGTCTGGCAAACTGGTGGACTGTCTTTGATGATCCGGTTTTAGTCATTCTTGTGGAACGGGCAATCCGGGAAAACCTCGACCTGAAGCTAGCCGAAGCCCGAATAAGGCAGGCAAGAGCGGCAAGGGGTGTAGCTGTTGCAGGTCTTGGCCCTAAAGTCAATGCAGGAACATCATATCAGCAAAGCCTTTCATCCCAGGGAAGGCCTGGCTTGAGGACAGATTCAGGAGGAGGAGACGGGGCTGTTTACAGCCAGTACCAGGTTGGTTTCGATGCAGCATGGGAGCTGGACATCTTCGGCGGAACAAGAAGAAATGTAGAAGCAGCAAACGCGGACATTCAGGCTGCCATTGAAGCAAGAAGAGGAGTGCTGGTCACACTGGCAGCAGAAACAGCAATCAATTACATAGACCTTCGCTCTTTTCAGCAACGCCTGATTATTGCACAAAACCATATGAAGGCCCAGCAAAAAAGCGCTGAACTGACACGAAGACGTTTCCAGAGCGGTTTTGTGAGTGGCCTCGATACGGCAAATGCAGATGCCCAGACAGCAACTACTGCTGCATCTATCCCGCTTCTGGAGGCTTCTGCAAGACAATCCATCTACAATCTAAGTCTTCTGATTGGGCAAGTTCCGGGAAATCTCATTACCGAGCTTTCTGAACCCTCTTTCATTCCGGCTTCAGTGCCAAGAGTCCCAATCGGGGTGCCATCTGACATACTCAGACAGCGTCCTGACATCCGCAGGGCTGAAGCCATGGCACGGGC
>JBBIWB010000077.1:0-6771 GCA_037439445.1 Desulfobacteraceae bacterium
TGACGAAGGATGCAGCGCAAGCGCTGCATCCGGCCTTTTTACGATGCCGTCAATTCTTGCGTTGAAGATGACTTAAGCCAATACCAAAACACACGATGAGTCCAATTCCCACGGCAGCCATGCCGTGAATCCCCAGGCCTTTGGCAGAACTCGCAAGACCGAAATTATGAGAAATTGCAGCTCCTGCAATCATTCCCAAAACAAAGATACCTGCATCTCCGTTTCCTTCTCCAGACATGAAGAGCTGCCTGCCCGGACATCCTCCTGCCAGGGCAAACGCAAGGCCTGCCACCACCATGCCCGAAAAATTCCAGAACCACTGTGTATGTGCTACAGGCTGGCCATCAAAACCTGGCCTAAACTGACCAAGTGCCATGTTTGCAATCCAGGCGCCGATCAAGAGAGCCGCAAAACCTGCAAACAGGTGAAAATGCCTGAACAATATTAAATCCCTGATCGCACCCATAGTGCAGAAACGGCTTCTCTGCGCAACAAAGCCAACCAGCAAGGCAATTCCAAGTGAAAGAAAGAGTGGCGCCCGGCTGGCACCCGGTCCTTTCAGGCTGTAGAAAAGGATGTCAGACTGAGCCTGACCTTCGACCGGCATGTAAATCAAACGAAGCAAAAGAAGCCCTGTCATCATTAAAGGCAGCATCAAACCGGTTACCAAAGGCTGGGGAAAACTTCTTCCAAGGGAATAGCCCTTTTTAAAGAACAAGGTGCCTATCCCAATCCCTGCAGTAAGCCCTGCAAGTCCCCACAAAGCATTTCCGTCACCACCTGCTATCCTCAGAACAGTCCTCCACGGACAGCCCAAAAAAACAAGGGCTCCTGTCATGGCTACAATGCCTAATACAAAACGAGTCACAGGTGCAGAGCCACCCTGCGATTTGAACTCTTTAAAAACAAGGGCGGCAATGAAAGACCCCAGGACAAAACCAATGATTTCCGGTCTCAGATACTGAACAGTGTCTATTCTGTGCAGTCCAATGCTTCCTGCAATATCCCTTTCAAAACAGGCGACGCAAATGCCCATGTTTGCAGGGTTTCCCCAGTATTGAAGCAGAGCCGCCAGAAGACCTATGAGTGCCCCCGCAACAATTATGCCTGTACGCGAGGCAAACAAGTTTTTTATAGCATCCATTATTCCATCTCCTTTAAATTAAGCCCAGTAAGTTCTCTTTCATTCCTGAGTCTGCAACATTGCAGACAAAAAAAGAAAACCGCTGCAATCCTTGATTTCCGGTATTGAAATCAAAATTTTTGCTGCTTAATAATACAGTTATAGGAATATGTCCAATTCATAATTGTTATAAGAATGGGTCACTTCATGCCTTCTGGTTATTATAAAAAAGACATGTGACTGCTCTAGAACTGTATGGATGGAAGCATGGATTATTGAACTTGATGAGATCGTAAAAAGCCGGAATTCAGACTGTACCGTCAAACTTGACGGCATCGTAAAAAACCAGGATACTCTGTTGCGTTACATCCTTAGTCATTTCAGATTACTATATAAGTAAGCTTCATTTTCCATGATTTCCTGCTGGCTTTTTTACCAGTAAGTCTATTTCTTAGTTTTTCAGAGACCATCTCAGGTCTGCGGCATGATAGGAACTTCGTACAAACGGCCCGCTTGCAACCTGAAAAAACCCCATATCAAGTGCTGTGGTTTTCCAGTGCCTGAACTCTTCAGGTGGAACAAACCGCTCAACTTTCAACTGATCTTTCGTAGGCTGCAGGTACTGGCCAAGTGTTAAAATCTGGCAGCCTGCCTGTCTGATATCATTAAGGGTTTGTGCTATCTCGTCCTTGGTTTCACCCATTCCAAGCATAAGCCCTGATTTGATCCTGATATCAGAATAAGCACTTGCCGCCTGTCTGATCAGGGAAAGTGAACGCTCGTAAATGGCTTCGGGCCTGACCCACGGATAAAGCCTATTAACAGTTTCGATATTATGATTCAGGACATCAGGCCTTGCATCCAGAACAGTTTCCAATGAAATCGGGTTTCCTTCAAAATCAGGGATCAACACCTCGATCCCTGCATCCGGAATATGGTTTCTGACAGCCTGGATCGTTGCTGCAAAATGGCCTGCACCACCATCTGGAATATCATCCCTTGTAACGGAAGTAATCACTACATAGGAGAGCCCAAGCTCTTCTGCAGCCTGAGCTACTCTGATCGGCTCACTTGTTTCAAGGGGCCTGACATTTCCGTGCCCAACCGCGCAGAACCTGCAGTTTCTTGTACAAGATGTCCCCATTATGAGAAATGTTGCCGTTTTTTCGGAAAAACATTCCCACTGATTAGGACACCTTGCCTCCTGGCATACGGTATGAAGGGCACCGTCTTTCAGGATGGTTCTTACAGCTTCATACTCAGGTCCTGACGGAAGCCGCTTTCTAAGCCATTTCGGTTTTTTAAACAAAGTACTTCCTGTCAACGGTCTTGATGGTTTTTCCGAACACATCCTGAAGGTGTTCCACCACTTTGTGGCACACTTCACTCATCGATATATTTTGTCCTGTTTCTTTAACCATGGATGTCATCCTAACACCCACAATTCCGCATGGATTTATCCATTCAAAAGGAAGCATTGAAACTGAAACATTCAAAGCAAATCCGTGAAATGCAACTGATTTTCTGACACGGATACCGATACTCCCAAGTTTTGCATCTCCAACCCAAACTCCTCTTCCCGCTGGATTGCGGCTTGCTGTTATTTTCCAGCCTGCTGCTGTTCTTATCATGACCTCTTCGAGTCCTTCTACATACCCGGCAACGGAGAGCCCTGCCTTCTTCAGATCCGCCACAGGATAGACAACGAGTTGTCCCGGACCGTGATATGTAATATTCCCGCCTCGTTCTGCCTGAATGACAGGTATCTCAGATTCTTCGAGAAACTCAGCAGATACCTTCAGATTCTCTCTGCCCCCTCTTTGCCCCAGTGTAAATACAGGAGAATGCTCCACAAGCAGGACAACCCCGGAAAAAGGACTCTGTCCGGAGATTATTGATTCGGCAAGTCTGTGCTGAATGCCCAGGACACGGGTGTAGTCAGCGGTTCCTAAATCGGCTGCACACCATCCATCGTACATAAAAACCTATCCTGTCAAACATGGCTTCCTGGCTGCTGTTGCTTCATCCAGGCGTCTCACCTTGCAGCGCACGGGGGCTTCTTTTAGCACTCCTGGTGTTTTTGCCGCTTCTTCTGCAATCTGCTTCATGGCATAAACAAACTGGTCAAGGTCTTCTTTCGATTCTGTTTCAGTCGGCTCTATCATCAGCGCGCCCGGAACTACGAGCGGAAAATAAATGGTAGGCGGGTGATACCCGTAATCCATCAGACGTTTGGCAATGTCTAATGTGGAAATTTTAGTTGCCTGCTGGTTTCTGTCTGAAAACACGCTTTCATGCATGCAAGGCCTGTCATAAGCCAGATGAAAAGTATCCTTAAGCCTTTCTTTCAGGTAGTTGGCATTTAAGACAGCAAGCCGGCTTGCAGTCTTAAGCCCGTCGGCACCCATCGACAGGATATAACTGTAGGCTCTTACCATAACACCGAAATGCCCATGAAAGGTCAGCAGCTTTCCGACAGAATCAGGAAAGTCCTCTGAAAATTCAAATTTTCCATCATCTTTCAGAATAATTCTTGGAATCGGCAAGAAAGGTTCAAGGTGTTTTTTTACACAAACAGGCCCGGAGCCAGGACCTCCGCCCCCATGAGGGGACGAAAATGTCTTGTGAAGATTCAAATGAAGAACGTCCACTCCAATCCGACCCATATCGACAATACCCATGACGGCATTCATGTTGGCGCCGTCTGCATACACCAGCCCCCCTTTTGCATGAACAATCTCTGCAATCTCTGCTATGTTGTCCTCAAACAAGCCTATAGTATTCGGGTTAGTCAGCATTATGCCAGCCGTGTCTTCATCCATGACTGCTGCAATGTCCTCCGGAGCAAGAATGCCTTCCGGATTTGACTTGACTGAAACGGGCTTGTAACCGCAGAGTGCCGCGCTGGCAGGGTTTGTACCATGCGCCGTATCAGGTATTATTATCCTGGATCTGGACAAGCCCCTTTGTTTTAAAAAAGCATGAACTATAAGTATGCCTGCGAGTTCTCCATGGGCGCCTGCCCCCGGCTGAAGAGAGACTGCATCCATGCCTGTAATCTCGGCAAGAAATATTTCGAGCTCTGCCATAAGCCGAAGCGCACCCTGGCAAAGTGCTGCTGGAAGCAAAGGATGACTGGATGAAAATCCGGGAATCCCTGCCTGGCGCTCGTTGGTCTTCGGGCTGTACTTCATGGTACAGGACCCCAAAGGATACATACCTGTGTCCACTCCGAAATTCCAGGTGGAAAGCCTTGTGTAATGTCTTACTACATCCACCTCGCTCAGTTCCGGGAAATCAGGCCCGTCGCCAGTAAGATCAGGATGAAGCGGAGAGGATGGAACGTCTGATTTAGGAATTGAAAATCCGCATCTTCCTTTTTTACCTTTTTCCCACAGAAGTTTTTCATTAAGAATGAGGCCTGATGCTCCCAATGATTCATTCATGAAATCGCCTCCCGGATCAGCATGTCCATATCATCCTTTGATGTGGTTTCAGTTACGCAAATAAGATAACAATTTGAAAGCTCGGGATAATAAGAAAACAGGGAAAGGCCTGGAACAATTTTTTTATCAAGGAGTCTTTCATAAATAGCCTCTCCTTCCGGAAACTCAACAACAAATTCATTAAAAAAAAGACTGTCAAACGGCAATCTGAATCCATGGCTTGCAAATTGCTTCCTGAGATAGGCTGCCTTATCATGATTCAGACTTGCAAGTTCACGAAATCCGCTCCTGCCGAGTGATGCCATGTAGATGGCTGCCGTAAGTGCACAGTGGCTGTTGTTGGTACAGATGTTGGAAGTGGCTTTTTCGCGGCGTATATGCTGCTCTCTGGTGGCAAGGGTAAGGACAAAACCAGGCCTTCCGTCAATATCCATGGTTTTGCCTATGAGCCTTCCGGGAAGATTTCTTGTATGCTCGCTTGTGGCTCCCAGCATTCCCAAGCCAGGGCCTCCAAAAGCCATGGGAATGCCAAGACTCTGTCCTTCGCCAAAAACAATGTCGGCTCCCAGGCTTCCGGGATTTTTCAATACACCGTAGGCAATTGCTTCCGTAAATCCTGCAATGAAAAGCGCACCAATTTCATGAGTCTTCTCTCCGGCCTTCTTCAGGTCTTCAATGCACCCGAGAAAATTCGGGGATTGAATGGCAACAGCCGCAAAATCCTTTGATCCATCCATTGCCGAAATATCAGTCAGACCGCTTTCAAGCATTGGAAGCTCTTTAATTTCAATGCCTGCAGGCTCTAAATACGTCCTGGCCACTCTTCTGTACAGTGGGTGAACCAGCCTGGAAACAGCAACCCTCCTGAGACCGGTTTTCCGGACAGCCATCAGCAGGGCTTCGGCAAAAGCTGTTGCGCCATCATAATGCGAAGCAGTCACGACATCCACACCCATCAGTCTGGCTGCAAGACTCTGGTATTCATAAATGGCCTGAAGGGTTCCCTGACTTATTTCAGGCTGGTAAGGAGTATAGGCAGTTAAAAATTCAGATCTCATCTTAAGAGAAGATACTGTCGCAGGGATATAATGATCATATCTTCCTGCGCCAATAAAAATCCTGTATCCAGGTGAAACTGCCATGCCTGCGGAAAGATCATCCATATGATGATTCAGCTCCCATTCACTCATGGCAAAAGGCAGGTTCATTTCATGGTTCATCAGGCATTCTTCAGGAATACACGAAAAAAGCGATTCAAGGCTGTCTGCACCAATAACCTCCAGCATTTGCTGGATATCTTCCTTGGTGTGAGGGAAATATCGCATGGCTGCCATCCTTGTTCTTGCATGAAAATGCCAAACAGTATAATCAATTTATCCTATTGAAGATATGGCATTTTCATCCTTTGTCAGCATTTCAAGATAGGTCTCTTTTGTCATCAGGTTTTCAAATAAATCCGAAGGTCGGACGAGAATCATCCATCCTTCACCATAGGGGTCGCTGTTCACAAGATCGGGTTTCTCAGACAGACCTGCATTAATGGCAACGATTTCTCCTGATACCGGCATAAAAAGCTCTGATACGGCCTTAACTGACTCAACGGTTCCGAAGACCTCTCCTGTTTCAAAGCGTTCCCCTGCCCCCGGAAGCTCAACATAGACGACATCTCCAAGCTGATCCTGCGCATAATCACTTATTCCGGAGCGATACTTTCCATTCTCCTGCCTTACCCATTCATGCTCCTTTGAAAATAAAAAATCATCCGGAAATTTCAATTCACTTAGATCTTTCAAATGGCACCTCCATTTATTGATAATTCGCCTGCTGTCCTGAAAACGGCTAAGAGCGTCAATACCCATTTTACACAAACACATTATAATGGCAACCATCAATATTTTTTGTAATTACCGAAAGGCGATTGTGCTCTGTTTGAAAAGATTTTTTTTTAGAAACAGGCAAAGATTAGGGCTTGAGTCAATGCCTGTTTCTTTTATAGGTTTCCTGGATGTGTTATCGGCGTGTTGCAGAGAGAGAAAGAGATGGACAAGCAATTGTTGCATCACTCACTCTCTCTCTCTGCTGCTATTTCTGCAAAGAAAGGTAACATTGGCTGGTCGGGACCTGGATGGATAAAAACACTTATTTGTTGAATCTTTTTCTAAGACCGACTAAACCCATGAGCCCTGCGCCAAGCAAAAGAAT
>JBBIWB010000078.1:0-6588 GCA_037439445.1 Desulfobacteraceae bacterium
AACAGTGCCGCTTTGCGGCCTAAACGGTGTCCGTTTTTACTTGACCATTACAGACCTTGATTATCAAACCATGCGCGAATACGACAAGTTTGAAAAAGGCGCGGCCAACAGCAATACCAGCACGGCGATATTAAAACGCCAGATTGAAGATACAAACGCGCGAATTATTATCACTACTATTCAAAAACTCGACCGGTTTGTCAGTCGCAACAAAGGGCATATTATTTTTGACGGCCATATCGTTCTGATCTTTGATGAATGCCACCGTTCCCAGTTCGGCGAAATGCACGCTGCTATTACCAAAGCGTTTAAGAATTACCACCTCTTTGGCTTTACCGGCACACCAATCTTTGCCGTGAACGCCTCTTCCGGTGGCCGTCCCGATTTCAAGACTACCGAGCAGGCTTTCGGCGATAAATTGCACACCTATACGATTGTCGATGCCATTGCCGATAAAAATGTTCTGCCGTTTAAAGTGGATTATGTTTCTACCGTGCGTGAAGCCGAAGACATTGAAGATAAGAAAGTGCGCGACATCGACCGGGAAGCAGTACTTGCGGCTCCAGAGCGTTTGGCAAATATCGTGAAATATATCCGCGACCATTTTGATCAGAAAACCAAACGGAACAGTTTTTACAAACTCAAGGACCGCAGGCTGGCGGGTTTCAACTCCATTTTTGCTGTTTCTTCCATTGACGCAGCCAAGAAATATTACGCTGAATTCAAAAAACAGATGGAAGATGCGCCGAGCGATAAAAAACTCAAAATAGCGCTTATTTACAGCTTTGGCGTAAACGAAGAAGAAATTGACGGCGTGACAGACGAAAACTCCGAGGACACCAGCGGACTGGACAAAAGTTCAAGGGATTTTCTTGAAAACGCTATCATTGATTACAATGCCATGTTCGGGACTTCGTATGACACCTCATCCGATAAATTTCAGAATTATTATAAAGATGTCAGCGAGAGGGTGAAAAACCGCGAGGTCGATATTCTTTTGGTGGTCAATATGTTTTTGACCGGCTTTGATGCAACCACACTCAATACATTGTGGGTGGATAAAAACCTGCGTTTGCATGGTTTGTTACAGGCGTATTCGCGCACCAACCGTATTTTAAACACCGTCAAGACGTTCGGAAACATTGTTTGCTTCCGTAATCTGGAAAAGGCTACAAATGAATCAATTGCCCTCTTTGGCGACAAGGAAGCAAGCGGGATTGTGCTCTTAAAATCGTATAACGAGTACTGCAACGGCTACAAAGACGGCGACAGTGAAGTCCGTGGATATGTCAGCCTGGTCAAAGAGCTTTTGGAGAAGTATCCGGTTGGCGAGCGCATTGTTGGAGAACAAAATCAAAAAGATTTTATCAGGCTTTACGGCGCGATTTTGCGGGTGAGAAATATCTTATCTACTTTTGACGAATTCGCCGGCAACGAAATATTGACTGAACGAGACACACAGGATTACCACAGCGCTTATATTGACCTCTATAACGAGTTTCGCAAGGCAGGCGAAGTCGAGAAGGAAAATATCAACGATGACATCGTGTTTGAAATGGAGCTGATCAAACAGATTGAGATCAACATTGATTATATTTTAGGGCTGGTTAAGAAATACCACGAAGACCACATCAAAAACCGTGAACTGCTCATCGACATTAACAAGGCAATCAACTCCAGCGTCGAATTGCGCAACAAAAAAGACCTCATCAACCAGTTTATTGCTTCTCTTGATGCCCATTCGGTCGTGGATGAAGACTGGCAGAAGTATGTGGAGAAGAAAAAGATTGAGGAACTTGAGGAGATTATTAAGCGCGAAAATCTTGATCACTACGAAACATATAGATTTGTACGAAACGCATTTCGTAACGGCAGTGTCCCAACTACCGGCACCGCTCTGGTAAAAGTCTTGCCGCCGGTGTCACGGTTTTCTCCCGGTGGAGAACGTTCCAAAAAACGCGAGAGTGTTTTAGATAAATTGACCCGCTTCTTTGAGCGGTTTTTTGGTATTTCTGGTGGGAATATTTAGAAAAATATGTACTGATCAATTGTCATTTTATTGATTTTACTGCTGACGTTGTCTTTCCAGCTTGCCCTTACCCGCCTGGTTCTTCAAGGACTTCTCTTTTTACAGAAAGAACATATTCATCACTTCCCTTGTGAGCTGTCTGGGAGGAATATCCCCATTTGACAAGTCTCAGAGTCATCTTGCTTCCGGTACCCGTGATCTCGATGCCTGTAATGCATCTTGGGTGGACACATGAGCCTGTATTGTAATAGGCTTTGTCTGCTTTAAGCTTTTGCCTGATGCCTCCTGTTCTGATGCTTGTTTTTAGATACATCCGCTCGGTAAGGGAAAGATTTTCATAAACAGGTCGGTGGGTATGGCCTGCAATGATTGTGTCTATCTTGTATCCTTTAAACCAGGAAGTATTCGGAAAACCATGTTTTGCCCAGTTGTAAAGAGTTTCATCGACATGGTTGCAGCGGCCAGGATTGTTTGCTGCACGGGTTGGATCCCTGAATCCGCATTGCTGCATCTTGGCCCAGATTGTTCTTACTACATTTTTGCTGAAATGCGCCCATTTGCCGTTGCATAAGGGATCTGCCTGATGACCGTGCCACATGAGAATATGAGAGTCGAGAATGGCTGCTTCATAAACTTCTATACCCTGAAACAATCCATGAAGGTCTTTTTCGCAATCTTTCCAGTAAGCATCATGATTACCCCATATCTTAATATAGCGGTTCTTTTTCGGATCAGAGTCATGAAAAGATGCAAGTCGCTTGTATATGGATGTGTGAGTTATATAAATCTGGTCGAAGCTTTCGTTTTCCCATAGTTCTTCCACATCGCCTAATTCTATGAGGGTAAAACCTTCCTCATAATAATAATCAAGGGCGCAGTTAAAGAAGACCGAATTAGCCGCAAAGTCGTCGCTGCCTGTTCCATCACCTCTGTGGACATCCGAGAAAATTATGAATCTTGAAGAAGGAGTAGAGGTTATTCTTGCTGTTTTGATGCTCTTAGAAGAATAATGGTCTGGTGTAGTCATATCCTGCCTCAAAGTGGTGCCCCCGGGGTGAATCGGACACCCGGCCAATGGATTAGGAATCCATTGCTCTATCCACTGAGCTACGGGGGCATATGAAAAGCCGGAAAAAAAGACCTGAATGAACAGTAACCGTGTTAATTAATGACGGCATCGTAAAAAGGCCGGATGCAGCGCTTGCGCTGCATCCTTCGTCATTGCGGCGTACCATAAGTACGCCTCATTCCTTAAGGATTTGCGCGCCTTGCCTGCGGCCTTTTTACAAAGCCGTCCGAATATTGACTTTTTACGAGTTCATCAATTAATGTTTCAAATAGCAGAAAGAAGAACCTGATTCAACAGGAATTAATAAAAAAGCGGGTCAGCGTTTTGCTGCCGCCCGCTTTGATACTGTTTTTTGATCGGGGCGAAAGGATTTGAACCTTCGACCCCTTGAACCCCATTCAAGTGCGCTACCAGTCTGCGCCACGCCCCGATTCTTTCATAAGCCTTCTAACATGACAAAAGGCTGACTGTCAAGGCTTCTGGGTGGATTTGTTTCTTTTTTCAGGTCAGCCGTTATTTTGGCAAATAAGGAGTTATATCTTCAACATATTCGGTCAGAACTTTATATCCTCCCTTCCTCAGAGCATCTATGGCTTTTTCGCCGTCTTTTGATGAAACTCTGACAACCAGATGATATAGTCCTGCAAAATTCTTGTCAGGCCAGGCAAAAAAGCTTCGCATATTGATTTGATTGTCTTTTAAAACCTTTGATATTTCGGCAACAAAGCCCATGCGGTCATATCCCAGAACAGTAAATCGAGTGCTTCCTGATCCGATTCCTATGGCTTCAAGTAAAATTTTCATGACATCAGTTGTTGTGATGATCCCGACAAGTTTCTCTTTTTCCATTACAGGAAGAGCGCTTATACGCTGTTCCTGCATGGTATGGGCTGCACGTTCTATTGTTGTGCCGGGAGTAACATAAACAAAATCCCTTATCATGATCATGCTTACCGTTATCTTGGTAAGAAGATAATTAAGTTCATGGGCGCTGAGTGTTGTGGCAGGAGATGCCCAGTTCTGCTTCAAGTCCCGGTCAGACAGGATGCCTATAAGCTTGTTGTTTTTATCTACCACCAAAAGGTGGGCAATTCGTTTTTTTGTGATTATATTCATTGCTTCCACGATAGTGGTTTCAGGCAGAACAGTAACTAAATCTGTGTGCATGACGCGACCAACATACATTGCATTGCCTCCTTTTTTTGCGCACCTTGACTTCGGGCTTTTTAGAAATCCGTCCGTGTTTTGACTTTTTACGAGGTTATCAGCCTTTTGTTGGTATTAGGATAATCACTGCTTTAATGTCAAGAAAAGAATCAAGGCAGCAAATAAAATTTGTAATTTCCCTTTGATTGATTTATATATAACTGAAAAAATTGATTTTACGCTTTTTATGCACGGTTGGGGGGAAATATGAAAATTCTCAGTCTGACCTCAAAAAATCGAAACGAGTTTATAGATATAACCAAGGATATTCAGAATATTGTCTCTTCAGCCGGAGTCATTGAGGATGGATACTGCCTGTTGTTTATTCCCCATACAACCGCAGGCATCACAATAAACGAAAGCGCCGATCCCAGTGTAAAAACCGACATTCTTATGATGTTGGATAAAATGGCGCCGCTTGAAGCAGGGTACCGTCATATGGAAGGAAATTCAGCAGCACATGTCAAATCCACTCTAGTAGGGGTATCCCTGATTGTGCACATTGAAAATAACCGGCTCATTCTTGGAACCTGGCAGGGAATTTTCTTCTGTGAATTTGATGGTCCGCGCAAGCGCAAAGTTCATGTCAGTCTTTTTAACCTTAAGTGAACTATGATGAACTCGTAAAAAGTCCGTCGGACGGCTTTGTAAAAAGGCCGCAGGCAAGGCGCACAAATCCTTAAGGAATGAGGCGTACTTATGGTACGCCGCAATGACGAAGGATGCAGCGCAACGCAGCATCCGGCCTTTTTACGATGCCGTCAACTATGATACGGAGACTTTATTTTTATGTCCTATTTCGATGAGATAGACAAAGGAATACTAAACCGCATACAGTCGGATCTTCCTGTTACATCCAGGCCTTTTAGGGTAATTGCAGAAGAACTTGGGCTGACAGAAGACATAGTGATGGAACACATAATTCGATTGAAAGACTCAGGTATCATAAGACGGATAGGGGCAAATTTCGTGCCGGGAAAGCTCGGGTTTGTGAGCACCCTTTGTGCAGCAAGGGTTTCTGAGGATAAAATTGATGAATTTGCAAATATTGTTAATAAATTCCAAGGAGTCACCCATAATTACCTGCGTGACGACGAATTCAATATATGGTTTACTTTTATTGCTCCATCCATGGAAGAAATAGAAGAAAACCTCAGAACCATATCAGAGATGACAGGGGTAGAGGAGATATTGAATCTTCCTGCAACCAGCGTGTATAAAATCAAGGCCCAGTTTGATTTATGAATTCAATCTGAACTTATCCATTATGAATGATATTGGTGTCGGGCTGGTAATATTTAATTCTGTTGCAGGTGATATTGAATCAAATCTCGACAGAATGTCAAAGTGGGTGATAAAGGCAGGACAGGAAGGCGCTGATGTCGTGTGTTTTCCTGAAATGAACATTTCGGGATACAGCATAGTATCTCCTGATGCACTTAAGCCAGAGACCATACCAGGCCCTGTAACCAACTGGCTGTCAGCAATGGCAAGAGCCGAAAAAATTGCAATTCTTGCAGGAATGGCAGAAAAAGATTCCATGGGGAGGGTTTATGCAAGCCATGTCCTTGCTAAACCGGATGGTTTTTTATGGGTTTACAGAAAGCTCCATATCCCGCCTCCTGAACAGGGCATGTTTTTACAGGCTGAGGAAGTTCCTTTGTTTTCTCTCAACGGAGTTTCATGCGGCATTCAGTTGTGCTATGATACTCATTTTCCAGAGCTATCGACGCTGATGGCATTAAATGGGGTTGAGGTCATCTTTTCCCCTCATGCCTCTCCTCGAAAAACTCCTGAAGAAAAATATGCTTCATGGATGAGGCATCTGCCTGCCAGAGCATATGACAACAGTGTATTTGTAATGGCATGCAATCAGACAGGAGAGAACGGCCAGGGGCTTATTTTCCCGGGAATTTCCCTTGCCATAGGACCGGACGGGAAGGTCATGAAAAAAGACATTGGCGGAAAAGAAAGCCTTCTTGTCATTCACCTGAAGTCAAAAGACCTCGAATTTGTCAGAAGCAACAGAATGCATTATTTTCTTCCAAACAGAAGAGCAGATATTTATGATAACATCATGAAGCTTGATGAACTCGTAAAAAGTCCGTCGGACGGCTTTGTAAAAAGGCCGCAGGCAAGGCGCGCAAATCCTTAAGGAATGAGGCGTACTTATGGTACGCCGCAATGACGAAGGATGCAGCGCAACGCAGCATCCGGCCTTTTTACAAAGCCGTCAATCTTAAACGGGGATTAGATAAAAAGGAGACCAAAAATGAAAATAGTG
>JBBIWB010000079.1:0-6181 GCA_037439445.1 Desulfobacteraceae bacterium
TCAATACTAGATGGAATTGGTAAAGTTGTCAAGACAAATTTTGGAGAAAAGCCAGGGCTTTCGTACATGTTCCAGGGCATGAGCTTGGAAACATGGCATAAATATTGCTGAATATTTCGAATATGGCTTTCCTGCACTCTTCATGATATTATGCAAAAATTGGTTATGCATATGCCATTCCAAAGTTCATAATGGAGATTTTTACCAAAAGGAAGGGAAATGGGTTTTTTGTCGAAAATAATGTTTGATGTACGGGATCACAGGTTGCTGACCATAGTCAACGATGTGCTGAACAGGGATAAGCTTAAAGAAGACGAGAAACGCAAATTCTATCGCCATTTTCACCCTAATGGTATCAAGAAAATGGCCGAATCAAGGGGACTTCGCATCGCCTATGCTGTAATTCATCTTCTTGAATCCATCGAAGCAGGCAAACGGGAAGAACGGATCAGCGCTTTGCGCATACTTCGCGATGAAGTGCTCAATGCATCTGAAGGGGCAATGGCAAAAAACACTGCAAGAGTTCTCTTGCAGATCATGAAAGAGCTGGTTCGTACTCAGGGGAACATGAATCTTCAGTTGAAACTTGCCCATGATTTCAGGGTGACTGCTGCAGGAAATCCCAGAATAATAAGGCGCCAGCTCAGGCATTACAACCTTCTTGAAATGCCGGAGGAATGGAACCAACTCGCTTTTGACGACCATGTGCACGACGCCAACACCAAGGGCAGAAAATCTCCTACTCATTTAATCATGGATGCATGGATAAAGGGAATCCGGAGGCTAAGAGTAATTTACTACAACCATATCGAGGCACAGTTTGCTGCTGAACTTCTGGAAGCTGCCGATATCATGGGAATTACGCTTAGAATTGGAATAGAGTTCGATGTCAGATTCAGAAACCGTTATGTGCAATTGATATGGGTACCACGTGGTTTTATCGACACCCAGGCATTTCTTTGTTTTTTAGAAGAAGAAGAAGTGCTAAATTTGATGGAAGAAGGAAGAAAAGCTTCTGACTTTCGCCAGAAGCAGATATTGCAGGTACTTGACTCCTTCAATCAAATACACCGAAATGAAATAAATAAGAAATTCGGCATCTTCCTTGATCCGATTGACCGAAAAGCCTTTCTTGAATTTGTTAAACCAGGCCAGGCATCATTGCTTCATCTTGCAAAATTCATTCATACCAAGCTTCACACTAAATTTGAACAAAAAATTCTTGAACTGCGTCTTCAGTGCAATTTAGAAAATTATGACGACAAAAACAAAGATGAAGCTCTTGTTTCAGAAATGAATGAGCTCGATTTTGAAACGATTCTGGATCTGTTTCTAACTTCTGCAAAAAATCCGAATCTGCCTGACCCTATGGTTGCCCTGGACAGAGATGATGTTCCTGATATTTTAAAACTTTCACCACGCGAACTTGTCTATCGCCTGATAAAAATTCGCTCAAGCTGCCGCATCACCTTAAGCCTTACAGACCTGAAACCTGAAGATGTTATCGAGATCATCTATGATTGTGACGGGTTAATTACAAGACTCGAAACCTTCAATCTGAAAAATTACACAAAAGGCAAGACATCATCTTTTTCTGAAATCTCTCAATTGCAGACTGCCCTGAATGAAAGCAACGTAATTACCCTGAAACGTACCATCCAGGACATAATAGAAAAAGTTGCAGAATCTTCCTGTCCGGACAAAATATCACGGATTGAAAAATTGACTGAAATTCTGCACGACATCCACTGTCTCCATCTCATGTATAAGGGAACACCCTTGAAATCAAGAATCGGAAGTGACTCTACAGGACAGTCTCCCCGGATGCATGGAATGGGAATGGTTGTAATAGATACATTGCCAAAAAGAGCCGTCAAGGAAGTGATGAAGAAGAAGGCAAAGCGCATTTTTCTTCCCTTCAGGCTGGCGGCCTATCGCAGGATCACATATATACCCCGCAATTACTTTACTACACCGGCAAGAAGCATTTTCAACCGGATTTCTTCTCTTCCAGGTTTAAGATGGCTGCTTCAGGAACGACGCACTGACTGGGTATGGTTTGAGCACTTCATAAGCCTGAAATCTTTAGGAAATATTGTAACCCTTGGAGGGATTCACGAGAGTACAGGAAACCGGCTTTATCTTTGCCCACCCGATTACATAAAAGAAAAGCTGCATCTGTCGTGGATTCATTTAAATACTTTATTGAAAAACTTATTGAAAATTACGATCGGATTCATCCCTGCTTTTTTGGCTTTTTTTCTTCGTTATGATTGGTGGGTGCTTAAATTCGGGGGGGCTTTCATCTGGTTTGGCATAACGGGCTTTCGCAACATAGTTCAATCGGTTCTTGGCGGAGGGGGACTGCGCAGTTCTCCTATGCTGGGCTGGAAGGATTATGTAAGTTGGGAGAGAATCTGCGATTCGCTTCTCTATACAGGTTTTTCTGTCCCGCTTCTTGACTGGATTGTCAAATCCATTATTCTTGATCAGGCTTTCGGGATCAATACAACAACCAATCCAATGGCCATGTATTCTATCATGGCCATATCAAATGGGATTTACCTTTCAAGCCACAATGCGTTTCGAGGTTTTCCTGCACCTGTTATAGCAGGCAATTTTTTCCGCAGCGTACTTTCTATTCCTCTTGCCATTGCTTTAAACAGCACAATAGGAGGAATCCTTTCTATTGCCGGAGTCGCAGGCATTGATGCTGTTTTGCAGAAATGGGCAGCCATAATCTCGAAAGCATCATCGGACACTGTTGCAGGTATCATAGAAGGTTCTGCAGACAGGTACCGTAACATACAGAAAAGACTACGCGACTACAAGGACAAGCTGTCAAAGCTACTGGATGCCTATACAAGCCTCGAGATGCTCTTTCCTGACAAGGATGTATTAGAAAAACTCAATTCCGTGGAAAAAAGAATGTCAGGAGATGCAAGAGAACTGGAGATGGCAATGATCATTCATGCGCTTGACTTTCTTTTTTTCTGGAATTATCAGCCAAGAGGCCGAACCGCCCTTAGGATGTTTATCAAGACTCTTTCTGAAGAAGAAAAACATATACTGTTAGGGTCTTTGAATATACTAAGAAAACAGCGTGAAATCAGTTTGTTGTTTATTAACGGCATGATAGGGAAAAATTTCTCAACAGGCCTTGCCTTTTATCTTGACAATGCTCCCCAGTACATGGAACAGGTTAAAAAAATCCTTGGAACAGGTGAGATAAACGGCCACGATAAGAATAGCAAACGTTTTCTTGTTTAGATGAGGCTGTCTGGATTCACGCAGTCCATTCCAAAAGCCTCTGCAACGCCTTTATACGTAATTTTTCCATCTACAACGTTGAGGCCGTATTTAACCTCGGCATTCCGGCGGGATGCCTCCTTCCATCCCTTGTTTGCAATCTCAACAGCATATGGCAGGGTAGCATTGGTCAAAGCCATGGTTGATGTTTTGGGAACAGCACCAGGCATATTTGCAACACAATAAACAACGACCCCGTCCTGTTTGAATATTGGGTCTGAATGCCTGGTAGGTCTTGAACATTCGAAACATCCGCCCTGATCAATTGCAACATCCACTAGCACAGCGCCTTTTTTCATTTCCCTGATCATTTCATTAGTCACAAGCCGCGGTGCCTTGGCTCCGGCAATCAATACGGCTCCGACCACAAGATCTGCTTCCTTGACCAGTTTTCTTATCATCGCAGGGCTTGACATAACAGGAAAACAGTTTGCAGGCATTATATCACTTAGATACCTGAGGCGATCCAGATTCATATCCAGTAGATAGACCTTGGCTCCAAGGCCACAGGCCATCTTTGCAGCATTTGCACCTACCACCCCCCCGCCTATTATTACCACTGTTGCAGGATCGACTCCTGGAACACCCCCTAACAGAACACCAAGGCCGCCATGGTGCATTTCAAGTAACTTTGCACCCTCCTGAATCGCCATTCTGCCTGCAACCTCGCTCATAGGGGTAAGAAGAGGAAGCGTCCGGTCGGCTTTCTGAATTGTTTCATAAGCTATGCCTATACACCTGCTCTTAAGCATTGCACGGGTCAGAATTTCATCTGCTGCAAGGTGAAGATAGGTAAATATTATCTGTCCTGGTCTGATCAGATCATATTCTGAAGGCAGCGGTTCTTTGACATGCATTACCATTTCAGATCGTTCATAGATTTCTTTGGAAGTTTCCACCAGCTCAGCTCCTGCTGCAAGATATGCTCTGTCTTCAAAGCCACTTGCTACTCCTGCACTTTTTTCAACAAGAACCTTGTGGGCGTTCATAGTCATGACCTCAACACCTGCCGGGGTCATGCAGACCCTGTTTTCTTCAATTTTGATTTCCTTAAGAATCCCAACTATCATATAACACCTCCCTTACCCCCCATGTTACGTTTAAATTCGCATGTACAAAGGCAGTCACATTAAAGGAATGAATTGTCTTACCGATCAACAAGTTAATTTCATCGTAAAAAGCCCGTATGCCGTGTTGCGCTGCATCCTTTGTCACTAAGACGTACTACTGATAAATAATCAATTTGATTGAATCAGTCAATGCGAGAAATATGCCTGAAGAATACGGCAAAAATCAAACATCCTTACTTCATGTTGTACATAAAGCAAAAATTTAGTATTAAACAGAATGATTCGATTTTCATAATAAAGGGAGGATTTCATTGTGAAAGACAGGTTAAGCAGGGACAATACATCCATAGGATGGATAGGTACTGGTATAATGGGGTTCTGGATGTGCAGGCACATAATAGAAAAAGGCTACAGTGTAACAGTTTACAACAGAACAAAAAACAAGGCCATAGAACTTCTCGAGAAAGGGGCAATCTGGGTAGATTCACCTTCACTAGTCGCTGAAAACTCTGACATTGTTTTTACTGTCGTTGGTTTTCCAAGAGACGTAAGAGAAGTCTATTTCGGTGAAAAAGGCATTTTCAGCACTCTAAAAAAAGGCTCGATTGCCGTCGATATGACGACCAACGAACCTTCTCTTGCAGTAGAAATTTATGATAAAGCCAGGGCAATGGGCTGTTATGCAGTGGATGCCCCTGTGTCAGGGGGAGACATAGGTGCAAGAGAAGCAAGGCTTACCATAATGGCAGGGGGTGACAGGGCATCATTTGATTATTTAAAACCCATTTTTGAAGTCATGGGTAAGAACATCCTTTATCAAGGAAGAGCCGGCTCTGGTCAGCATACAAAGATGTGCAATCAGATAACTATAGCCGGTACAGTTATAGGTGTATGCGAATCACTCATATACGGTCATAATGCAGGCCTTGATCTTCAGACCATGCTTGATACCATAAGAGGGGGAGCGGCTGCCTGCTGGGCCCTTGAAAATTATGTTCCAAGAATTCTGAAGGGAGATTACAGCCCTGGATTTATGGTTGATCATTTCATTAAGGACATGGGAATTGCCCTTGAGGAAGCCAGGAGAATGAATCTCTTTCTGCCAGGGCTTTCTTTGGTTCAGCAGCTTTATATAGCACTCAAATCCCTTGGCCATGGAGGCTCAGGAACACATGCCCTTGTTCTTGCCCTCGACAAGGTATCAGGTTCAAGTTTTTCAAAAAGAAAGAATTAAATAGAGCTCCTATGCCGTATTTTGACTCTTGCAATTACTGGGTTCATCGTGTAAAAAACAGAAAAAAGTAAAATACCATTTAATCCTGCCGGAATTTTTTCCCAAAGAAAGGCCTGGGTGGCGGAATAGGTAGACGCAAGGGACTTAAAATCCCTCGGTCCTTAGTGGCTGTACGAGTTCGATTCTCGTCCCAGGCACCAATAAGATAATTTTACATTGGATTGAGAACTATATGAAAGACGACAAGGGACTTTATTATTATCCGTTCCCAGATAACAAAAGGGTAAGAATGTATGTTAAAAACGATGATGGTGTAATATGCTTCAGAATGTGGAATGCTGATGATCTCAGGCTTTGGGAAGATCATGGCTGGACACCATACAAAGCCATTCTGGAAGCATCGGAAATGAGCACACAAAAACATTTTGATCCTAAAACAGCTTATGATATCAGGATTGCTCGTGAGCTTCTGAATACAGTCATTTTGAGAAAGACCTGATTTTCTGTGAGCTTTCCTTTTTTTTCAGCCTCAGAAAAAAATTGACGGCATCGTAAAAAGGCCGGATGC
>JBBIWB010000080.1:0-6159 GCA_037439445.1 Desulfobacteraceae bacterium
CCTGAGGAATGAGGCGTACTTATGGTACGCCGCAATGACGAAGGATGCAGCGCAGCGCAGTATCCGGCCTTTTTACGATGCCGTCAACCATGAATTTTTAGGATGATTCCTATTCGTACATTTAAAATGCAATCTTATTCAAAAAAGGAGGGGTGATGAAGGAGATTCAAGTAAGAGAGTTAATGGTTCCTCTGATGGAATATGCCACGGTAAGTGAAACTGCCACAATGTTTGAAGCCGTTGAGGCTCTGGATCGCTCGCGTGAAAAGTTTGATCCGAAGAAACAAAAGCACAGGGCAATTCTTGTAACAGACAGCAATAAGCGTGTGGTGGGAAAAATTGGTTATATGGATTTTATTCAGGGTCTTGAGCCCAAATACTCCGAGACAGATGAATTGCTTCAGGTCATAAGAGGAAGCAGTGAATTCGCGTCTGCTTTTTTACCAGAGAAATTGAAATCACAGATTCAAAAACACGCTCTGTGGACTAAACCACTTGATGGCATCTGCAATAAAGCTGCAAAATCCCATGTCAAGGATTTTATGTATGTTCTTAGAGATATCGACTTTATAGATATAGACTCCTCCCTTGATATGGCAGCCCACCAGTTTGTACTTACCAGAGCTCAATCATTGCTGGTCAAAACAGGTGATGATGTTGTAGGAATTCTTCGTCTTAGCGATGTTGTAGAAACGATTTTCGGATTGATCAAAACTTGCAAAATTTAAGGAGAATAATATGGTTACAATGATTAAAATGAGAATCATGCTTGTCGATGATGAAGAACGCTTTCTTCAAACCATGCAGAAGATACTGGTCAACAATGGTTATGCTGTGATAACGGCCTCAAGCGGCGAAGAATGCTTGGAAAAAATTGCAAAAGAACTGGTGCATGTCGTGATTCTGGACGTAAAAATGCCAGGCATGGGAGGTGTGGCTACTCTGAAAAAAATCAAGCAGCTATATCCAATGGTGGAGGTGATAATGCTTACAGGACATGCTACCGTGGAATCGGCTGTGGAGGGCCTTAAATCAGGCGCCTCGGATTATCTCACCAAGCCTGCAAGCGTAGAAGAGATTATTGCCAAGGCAGAAGAGGCCTATAGCAGACACCGTGGACTGGCTGAAAAAATCCGTCAGGCCGAAGCCCTGAAAAAAACCCATGTCTAAGCCGGGTGTTTTGAAGAATAATGAGTCAACAACTATCAAAATAATTCACAAAAGAGGTATAATTTATGACTGAAGTTGAATCAATAAAACCAGCAAACATGCGAATAAACACCATAAATTTTGTGATAGCCTTGGCGCTTGGCATTGCAATAATGATGCTGCCCAGACCTGACAATCTTCCAGTGGAAGGTCAGAGGCTTCTAGGACTTCTTGTAACCATAGTGTATCTCTGGGTCAGCGAGGCGGTTCCCATAGGAGCCACAGCTTTCATGGCAGCTTCAAGCATGATTCTTCTAAACATCCAGTCGTCTCAGAAGGCATGGGCGCCTTTTGCCAGCCCTGCAGTCATGTTTGTGCTGATGGTGGTCATGTTCGGGGTTGTACTTAACGAAGTGGGGCTTGCCAACAGGCTCATGTACTATCTTTTGAAATATGCAGGCACCAAAATAAAGCGGCTGAGCCTGTTTCTGGCAATAGGCTGCACCATGACCTCGACAGTCTTTCATGATGCAACTATCACGGTTATAATGGTCTTTGCCTTTGTCCCGGTATTCATGAGCATGGGAATGAAGCCTGGTATGGGGCATAAACTGCCAAAATTCTTCATGCTTCTCATTCCTCTGGCTGCATCCGCCGGAGGCTTTGGCACCCTTCTTGGAGGAGGTCGCTGCCCTCTTGCTGTTGAAATTCTTCAGAAATTCACAGGTGGAAAAATCTCCATCGGCTTTCTGGAATTTATCGTAGTCAATTTTCCACTCGCAATTCTGACAGCAATCCTTACATGGGTTGTAGTCTGGGTTATTATCAGACCCGAAGAAAAGGAGCTTACAGGGGTTGAGCTTGAGAATCCAGGTCCCATGAGCAAGGCGGAAACAGGAGTTCTCGTGATATTTATCATCACTTTCACACTCTGGTTCATGGGTGATTGGACTGGATGGCACTACAGTGTGCCGGCAGCATTTGCAATTCTTGGATTCTGCGGTTCCGGTTGGGTCAGCTTCAAAACCATATGCGACAAGTTTCCGTGGGAATCATGGATTGTCTTCGGCGCAGGTGTCTCCATGGGAAACTCCATGCTCGACAGCGGTGCAGGCCGTTATCTGGCAGAAGTCTTCCTGCCTCTTCTGAGCGGCCAATCCTCGTTTGTAGTGTATTTCGGGATGGGCTTTTTCGGCTCCTTTCTTTCCAGCATGATGTCCAACTCTGCTGCCGTTGCCCTTATGCTGCCCATAATGCTGCCGATGTCCGAGATGATGAATCTGCCTCCTCAGGTTGTGACGATGATTGCACCGATAAGCACATCTTTTATCATGCTCGTCATAGGATGTCCTCCCACCATTATTGCGTACAGCACAGGATATTTTACCCAGACGGAGTTTATAAAGATAGCAGTGATCTGGGCAATGGTTCTTCTGACAGGCTGCGTTCTTGGTATGCTGGTCTATTGGCCAATGATCGGTTTTGTTTAAATAGTTTGAAATATCTCCTCCCGTCAGAGTTTCTCTCTGCCCAGAGACAGTTCGGTACTTGACATCACACACTCTGTCTGACGGGGGGCTAAGCAAAAACCCCCAATGGAAAAATCCAGAAAATCCCGATGAAACCGTCTTCTACATCATACAGCAGTTTGCGTAAGTATATCATCCTTATTTTGTGTGCTGCAGCGGTGATTCCTCTGGCATTTATCGGAGGCGGTATATATTACTCTTATCAGGAATCCATGACTGCCAAAATCAGAAGCCAGTTAGTTTCAACAGTTCTGCATCACAAGGAATCTATCGAAAGATTTCTGAGCGAAACCAGTTCAGCCATGAAAATGGTGGCGCAACTCGAATCGATTGAACGGCTTTCTCAGCAACAAGTTCTGGAATCCATTTTTAATACGATGCAGCGTGAATATGATCAGGCATTCGAAGATTTGGGTGTCATTGATTACAAAGGCAACCATTTGGCCTATGTCGGGCCATATGACCTGCTGAAACGAAACTATAGTTCATCCTTCTGGTTTAAAGAGATGCTGAAAAAACAGGTTTACATCAGTGATGTTTTTCTGGGTTTTCGGCAGGTGCCTCATTTTATAATTGCAGTCCGTAATGGAGAGGGTGAGAATATGTGGATCCTTCGTGCCACAATTCATGCAACCAAATTCAGGAATCTTGTTGAAACAGTCCGTCTTTGGCCCAAATGCGAAACATTTATCATTAATCGGGACGGCTTGTACCAGACCAGGGCGCGATCCGGCGGAAAAGAGATGGAAGCCATGGATGACAATGTTCCTGCATATCCCCATTACGAAGGTGGGGTGAGCTCAGATGTCGAATGGGAAGATCATTTTCGAGGTATTGCAATGGAAGCCGATGAGAGCAAATTTCTGAAAACTTCCCATTTTGAAGGTGTAAGGTTGCGGGAAGTCGACAGGAATGGAGTCCGTCTGATTCGGGCAAAAACCTGGATGAAAGACAATAGCTGGCTTCTTGTAGTCCAGGAGGAAATGGATGAAGCCTTTTCAGAGCTTTTCACGACGCGGAACAGGGCAATTATCGTCTTTGTTCTTGGAGCTGTTCTGGTAGGGATTGCCACGTATTTTACCACGGAACTGCTGATCAAAAAACTTGTAAAGGCCGACCAGGAAAGGGATTTGATGAACAAACAACTCATCCAGTCCCTGAAACTGGCCTCAATCGGAGAATTTTCTACTGGAATAGCCCATGAAATCAACAACCCATTGGCCGTTATTTATGTCGAAACCGAACTGGTGCAGACAATCCTTAAGAAAGAAAATGTTGTGCCTGCAGCAGAGATCATTGATATAAAGGATTCATTGAATGAAATCAAGAACCAGGTCAACAGGTGCAAGACAATTACCCATAAACTTCTCAATTTTGCCAGGAAAATGGATTCTGTAATCAAGGAAGTGGATATTAATGAATTGATAGATGATGTTCTGGGCATGAGGGAGAGAGATGCTTCTTATATGAATATCACCATTTCAAGAGAATATCAGAAAGACCTTCCTCATATCTACACCGACCCTTCCCTGCTGCGACAGGTTTTGATGAATTTTGTCAATAATGCCATAGACGCAACGGCTGAAGGCGGAAAGATCGTTGTCGGGACTAAAAGGGAAAAGGTAAAAACCGTATCTCTTAAAAATGGTGCCCAATCTGACATGGTTGTTCTTTCTGTTTTGGATACAGGGTCGGGAATACCGGAAGAGAATTTGGAGAAAATCTTTGATCCTTTTTTCACTACCAAGCCCCCTGGAAAAGGAACCGGACTGGGACTTTCAATTTGTCACGGGATCATTCAGACACTGGGAGGAAGCATATCGGCAGCAAGCCAGGTTGGCAAGGGAAGTACCTTTACGATCAAGCTGCCCTTAGAAAACAAGAAAACAGAGACTTGAAAAGGTTCGGGATTTTTGTTAAAAACAACATTCTATCTTACTGTTGTGCCAACTCAGAGCTTATCTCAATATAAATGCACATAAATCACTTAGGCTTTGTTTCCACAAGAGAGAGAGAGGTAAGAAAAAAAGTCATTCAGGCTTTAGCCAAAAATGACAGGTGAAATGTATTTTTGCCGTAACTGGATGATTAAATAATCTAAAGGAGATGTTTGTGGCAAACATTGTAATTGTAGGAACACAATGGGGGGATGAAGGAAAGGGCAAGATAGTTGATCTTCTGGCTGATATTGCAGATGTTGTGGTAAGATTTCAGGGTGGAAACAATGCAGGTCATACGATGGTTGTAAATGGAGAAAAATTCATCAGTCATCTTGTTCCCTCAGGAATTCTGCAGAAAAAGAAATGCTATATCGGAAACGGCGTAGTGGTTGACCCGCAGGTGTTAACAGATGAAATGGATTATCTTGCAGGAAGAGGGATCGATGTGAGTCCTGAAAGACTCAAGATCAGTGAGCTTGCCCACCTTATCATGCCTTATCACAAGCTCATAGATATAGCCCGTGAAAATAAGCAGGGGATTAAAAAAATCGGGACAACAGGTCGGGGCATCGGACCTTGCTATGAAGATAAGATTTCCAGACACGGCATTCGTTTTGTAGATTTAACGGATAAGGAATTGTTCAAGGAAAAACTGCTGTCATTTCTGGATGAGAAGAATTTTTATCTTACACGATATTTTTCATCCCAGCCAATCGATTCCCAGTCTATTCTTGAAGCCTTTGATAGATATGCAGAAAGACTTTTACCCTACATTACAAATATTTCAGTTGAGCTTTATGGATACATCTCATCAGGCAAACAGCTTCTTTTTGAAGGTGCGCAGGGAACTCACCTCGATATTGATCATGGAACCTATCCTTTTGTAACATCGTCAAATACTGTTGCAGGCAATGCCTGCTGTGGCTCAGGAGTAGGGCCTGGGCAGATAACCGGTGTCATGGGAATTGTAAAGGCATACACAACCAGGGTTGGCCATGGGCCTTTTCCTTCAGAGCTTTTTGATGAGACAGGTGACCGTATTCAGGAAAAAGGCGCTGAATTTGGTGCAACAACTGGAAGAAAAAGGCGCTGCGGATGGCTTGACATGATAGTGCTGGAAAATGCCGTTCGATTAAACGGGTTGACCAGTCTTACTGTTACCAAGCTTGATGTTTTGGGTGGTCTTGATTCATTGAATATTTGTACAGGGTATGAATACAATGGCAGGATAATGAAAGAATTTCCGTCCAGCCTGAAGGTGCTTTCTGAATGCAAACCGGTTTATGAAACCCTTCCTGGATGGTCGGAAGACATTTCAGGAATCCGGAAAAAAGAAGAGCTTCCCGTGAATACCATCAAGTATCTGGACAGGATTGAAGAACTTAGCAGGATTCCAATTGATATCATTTCTGTAGGTCCTGGAAGAGATGAGACAATTGTAATTAAGAATCCTTTTTTATAATACTTGACGGCATCGTAAAAAGGCCGGATGCAGCGCTTGCGCTGCATCCTTCGTCATTGCGGCGTACCATAAGTACGCC
>JBBIWB010000081.1:0-5885 GCA_037439445.1 Desulfobacteraceae bacterium
GAACAGTGCCGCTTTGCGGCCTAAACGGTGTCCGTTTTTACTTGACCATTACAGAGGTCTTGCCACTCTGGTGGAGCGCAAATCCCGCTATCTGATCGCAACACGGCTTTGCGACAAAAAAGCAGCCACCATGACCAAGCAAGCCATCACCTCCTTCCGGAGAACACCCAGGATGCTTCGTAAGACCCTCACGGTGGATAACGGCAAGGAATTCTCCAACTTCACAGAACTTGCATCAAAAACAGGACTTACCATCTACTTTGCTGATCCCTACGCTGCCTGGCAGCGGGGGACCAATGAGAATACCAACGGCCTCTTACGACAATACTTTCCCAAGGGATTCGACTTCCGGAACGTCCCCGAAAAAGCTATTGCATTTGTGGTCAAAAATCTCAATAATAGACCCAGGAAGTGCTTAAACTACCTGACGCCCCATGAAGTCTATCGCCAGGCTCACAGTGGTGCACTTTGAAGTTGAATTCACCGACAAGGATTTTTATAAACTTTTTGATATTCACATCCATATTCCTGAAGGAGCAATTCCAAAGGACGGTCCATCTGCCGGAATTTCCATATGTACTTCCATAGTATCTGCCTTAACCCGTAAGCCCGTCAACCGCAACATTGCAATGACAGGTGAGATAACACTCCGCGGCAGTGTTCTTCCTGTTGGAGGTCTCAAGGAAAAAATACTTGCTGCTCACAGGGGAGGAATCAACAGAATCATTCTTCCAAAGGAAAACGAAAAGGATTTAAAGGATATCCCTTCAATCATTTCCAGGCAGATGGAATACATCCTGATTGGGCATATGGACGAAGTACTTACTCATGCCCTGATTCTTGAGGAAGGCACACATTTGTTTAATGGCAATGATCTGTGTTTTGATATAATTCCACAGCAATCCCAGGATACTGTTCAGATTCATTCAGTTGTCTGATTGTTTCTGTGGGCAAAAATTGCAGAGCCGACTGCACCGACTATGTCCGGTGCAGCCGGGACATCGATTTTCATATTAAGTGCTTCATGAAGTAATTTCACAATGCAGGGGTTTTTTGCAACTCCTCCTGAGAAAACCGGCTTTTTAAAGTTCCCGGCTCTTCCAAGCATGGCTACAAGTCTTTCAACTACTGATAAATGCACTGCCTTTGCAATGTCATTGGTGGATTCACCTCTGTTTTTAAGACAAATGACTTCTGATTCTGCAAAAACAGCACACATGTTGTTTATCTTTATCTTTCCATTGCCCTTTAATGCTTTGTGGCCGAACTCGCTGATTGTAAAGCCCAGTGACACTGCCATGACCTCAAGAAATCTTCCAGTTCCTGCTGCACATTTATCATTCATCTGAAAATTAAAGACTCTGCCCTCCCTGTCAAGGGATACAATCTTTGTGTCTTGACCCCCTACATCAATTACAGTATTGCAGTCAGGATAAAAATATCTTGCACCAATTGAATGAGCCTTGATTTCTGTTATCACCTCATGTGCAAAATGATTCTTTGCAAGGTGTCTGCCGTAACCGGTAGCCACGATCCTGGCTGATGGATATTTCTTTATGATGCCAAAACATTGACGAAGAGGGTCAAAAGAACTCTCTACAATCTGGTAGTCTATGACCTTGCCGTCTTTTACTGCTGCTGCCTTGATGGTCCTTGAACCAATGTCAATACCTACAAACATTCTATCCCTTTAGCTGCTCGATAAAAGCCTCAATTCTTGTCTGAAGCTGGCCAGTGTCTTCTGATGAGTAATCGGTTTCTATGTTAAGAAAAGGTATTTTTTCTTTCTCACACATCTCTTTTATCCTTACAGCCTCTATATTATATGTGTGGCAGAACTGGAGAGAATAATGAATCAGGCCATCTGCCTTTGAGTCTTTGTATTCTTCAAGCACCTGATCAATTCTTGCATCATTTGGAGTAAAACACGAACAATTTATCTTCATATAACGATCTGTTATTGCAGACAACAATTCATCAACACCGGGAGTTTCATGGATATTTTCTTTGAAATACCTTGTGCCTATGCAACTTTCTTCATTAACAACGATTCCGCCACCTGATGACTCGACTAGGTTATGAATTTTCCAATTGGGCATAGCCATGGGTGATCCAGTTATCATGACCCTTGGAGTAGTATAAGGGGTCGAATATACGTTATTCCTGAGTCTGTCTTCAAGTTCATCACATAGTATCTTCACTTTTTCTGTAAATCTTACAGGGTCATCATAAAAAGCAACCTGTTCAACTAAAAGTGCGTCCCTGCCGCTGATGGGTGAAGGCTTGGAATACCTTAAATAATTAAGTTCCCGAAGCGCACTGCGCTTGTTGTTTATGATTCTTATCGCCTCGATGAGAGATTCTGAGGTGATCTTTTTTTTGCTTGTTTCTTCTATCTTTGCCATGAAGTTCTTCACTTCCACACTCCAGAGTTCTCTGTCTTTCTGGTGCTTCATTTGAGGAATTTCTATCACATAGGTAGGTATTTCCTTATTCATCAGCTCCCATGTCTTCTTTTTTGCATCGCAGGTTGTCTCGCCAGAAATAAAATCAACTGTCTGAAAATATGGATTGGATTTTGTGACTGCATAGCCGTAAGCAGATTTTACAAGAGGACATATATTCCTGGGAAGCACTTTTTCAGCATCATGAATAGGCCCTTGCGAACCTGCGCAAAGCCCTATTGAAATACCATTCACGGCAAGTATTAATTCTTCTGGAACAAAGATACAAAAATTTCCTACTACTACCCGTCCTTCCTTTTTGGCAGCTAACAGCTCTCTGATTCGGCTTCCATAGATATCAGAGACCATGTTGTCAAAATACTCCATTGTCTTTGGTCTGTCGTTCTGCTCCAAGAATGTCTTTGAATACAAATCGCCTGTAACGCATTGCTGGGAACTGAATTTTTCGATATCCAGTCCAATGTCCTTGAATGCTGCAACGTTTTCCTGTATTTTTGCCGCACATGAGCCTGCACAGGCATCACTCTTTCTTTTAAGCCAGAAAAACCCGAAGGAGATGAACACTATGGTCATAATAGTCGTTACTAACGGAGGAAGGGCTGCAGAGCCAACCCCTACTCCAACCAGCCCTAGAATTACTGCAAGGATTGGAGCACCGCAAGCACTGGTAAACCAGACAAGAAATGCTATTGCTGCACTTCCTGCGACCGCTCCCTTGGATCTGTCTTTTACCATGAAAATAGCATAGGCCCCAAACGCAAACGCCAGCGCCAGGGAAAAGCTGATTAGATAGGTTTCAGTTAAAACAAAAAGTTTCCACCAGATCGGGCTGGAATTCTGGGAAACAACCTTGTAGAAAAGGACATGGCCGAAAAAGACAGCAATGAACACACCAAGGGTGATTAATAACTCATATGTTTTTTTCATTTATTAACCTTTAATACATAAGTAGTTGAAGCCTTGTCTTTATCAATGATTGTTTCCAGAATGGTATGACCGGTCTGCTTGACAGCTTCTTTAGCTTCTGTTTCATTCATGGTGTCAATGATGAGCCTTAAAGTCTGATCTGCTTTTATTCCTTTGACCTCGTTTTTAATAAGGGCAACATATTCATTAACCTTCAGACAAGCTCCTCTTGTGTTCAACACCGCTGTTTTTGCATCCTGTGATGAAGAAATTGAAGCAAGAGACAAAATAATACCAGCGGCTATAATAATTGCCAAAACCTTTGACTGACGCATTCTAACCCCCCCATTTTTTTTGAGGTTTAAAAAGTTAAATTCATATCTGCCTGCATTACTACATCTTTGTAATATGTAGAAGGATCGTCAAACGCTACGCCATCGAGTAGATCTGCCTGACTGATGCCAAAAAGCTCGGCGTTCAAAGGACATGCCAAGAGTTGGGCCCCTTCCATGCGAAGCATTGTAAATAATTCCTCTATTTCTGGAATGCCCATTTCCTGCATTCGCATGGCTATTAAATCAGCGATTTCTTTAGATTGATCAGGAAGGCACTGCAAACTGTTTATTTTTTTTCTGTGGACAGCATTAATGCCGCGTGAGCCGAAAAATACAGTAACGATTCCACCTTCTCTCAGAAGGTTCAATGCAGTAATGAGGGCGTTGTAAACCAAACACAACTCATCATGAAAGCACATTATGGAAACATTCTTATGTTTCTTTATCAGATGTGGGCTTTCATGATTTATTGTTTTGTACAGTTCTTTGCTTTTTTCACTATCCATCATTCTTATTAATCCCCTTGCACTTTTATTTGGTCAGGTGAAGGAAATTGTATCATGTAAAACTTATCGAGTAATGTTTCATAGCCAGTTGACAATTGAATCCTGAATAAGCCTCATGAGAACATCTCCTCCTTGTGGTGTTATCCAGTCATGCTTGGTCTCTCCTGCTGCACCAACCCAGTCCAGGCACGGCGGACATGCTCCGAATGTTCCTCCGTTCTTTTTTATTCTCTCCATCATCTCCAGAGCATTCCCGAACTTTTGGTATGTAGGAGAAAGTATCTTTTCAGCGAGTCCTTTTTTACAAAGCTCTATTCCCTCAAGAACAAAATATACATGAACACTTCCAAGTTCTATTTTCTGAACTGTCTCAGCCAGCAGAAGTGCCAGTATTGCTCTGTTGGGGTTGTTGCTGCCATGGCTGACTATGAAGAGGAATTTATTGCCCTTACCATTTTTTGCTGCCACCGCTAAAGAAGGTGAGCTCATCATTGCACCAAGCCCGGCCATTCCAAGGCCTGCAACACCGGCCATTTTAAGAAAATCCGCCCTGTTCAATTTCCCAGCTTCCTCATACTTTTTCTTTTCGTCCATTTTCTCCTCCAAAAAATTATTGTGTTAATAGATAAAACTAATTTTAAAACTTACTAAAACCGTCATACCGGTATATCCCGTATCGGAGTACGGGATATACCGGTGTCTATAACCGAGTGAAAAAACTAGATTCCAGTTTTCGTCTGAATGACGACGACAAACTTTTGCAATTAGCTCGATTTTAAAAAAAACTCACATTACACATTATATAATTATAATGAATACTATATATTCATATATTAAATATGTCAAATAAATAATTTTCTTATAATATGGCATGATAAAATATAGTATTTACTATATTTATATTAAATTATTCGATATTAATATAAATAAAACAAATATAAAGTATTCGAAATCATTTTATATCTTCCCCAGGCTCCTGTACACATGACGGTTGTAATGCTTTGGTTCAACCCTGCACTGGGATGTTAAAGGAACTTCGAAAACCGGAACTGTGGAACTTGATTTTTCCTAAATTCCCGCCAAAATTATAACAAGGATCCTGCAAAAGCATTATAGATCAAGGCTAAAGGCAATTATTGCTTGACTTTTCTACCTGTAGATCGTAAAATATACTTGACCCTATATCGGCATTTAAAATTGACCCCTTAAGAACATATAATCTCCTTACCAACAAAGGGAAGTGGGGGAATAGGGACGGAATAGGGGACGTCCATGAAATTATGCGTCGCTATATTTTTGATATATGATACGGAAAAAACATGCCAAGACAAACAAGAATAGACACTTCCGGAGCGCTGCATCACATTATCTGTCGTGGGATAGAGAAACGGGATATATTTAATGACGACACGGACAGGGATAATTTTGTCAAGATATTAAGGGGAAGCAGCCGCACCGTGTAAGAGAGCCAAGCGTGCTAATCTGCCGGGCTGTTCAGGAGCTGGGGATGACAGCAACTGAAGCGGGGCTTAAATTGGGAATGAACCAATCCTCGGTCAGCAGAACGGCACAGCGCGGCTGGAGTATTGTGGAGGAATTGGGGCTCAGACTTGAAAATGATAGATACGCATAAAATCATGGGCGTCCCCATAAATCCCTGTAACTCCTTAGCC
>JBBIWB010000082.1:0-5836 GCA_037439445.1 Desulfobacteraceae bacterium
TTTTTACGATGCCGTCATTATTGTTCAGCGTAATTTCTCAAGAATTTGTTTTGCTTCCTGCTTCCCGTAGAAATCGTCTTTAGACATTACAGCCTTTTTAAGCGCAGCTTTTGCTTCATCATCCCTTCCGAGCTTATAAAGAATCATTCCATGGTGGTAATTCATTACAGGTGAATCAGGTGATTTCTTTTTAGCCCTTTCTATAAAGTCAAGAGCACTTTTTGCATCGCCCATTTTGTAGTGAATCCACCCTAAAGTGTCAAGAATTTCTTCGCTTTCAGGATTAATTTTGTTGGCCTTCTGGGCCAAGGACAGGGCTCGTTCAATATCCTTCGGACTCTGGCCGTGATAGCTCAGCATGAAGGCAAGATTATTCAATGCAACCCAGAAATCAGGTTTTCTTGCAACGAGCCTTTCAAACACTTCTATTGCATTATTGTATTCCCTGCTCTGATCATAGATATTACCCAGCATAATATATGAATCAATGTTATCGGGATTGGACTTGATTGAAGCATCGAATTTTTGTATGGCCAGGTCTTTTTTCCCCTGAACAAGGTAAAGCCTTGCAATGTTGTTATACGGAACAGTCCAGTTGCGATCTATTTCTATAGCGTTCTGAAAGGAGTTTTCAGCTTCCTTATATTTTTTCTGGGTCATGTAGATCTGGCCAAGGAGATTGTGAAGGGCTGGGTTTTTCGGGTTGGAAAATATAAGAGCTTCGCATCTTGAAACAGCCAGGTCAAATTTGTTATTCTCTAAATAAGCGCTGACTAAAAGGGAAAAGAGAGGTAAAGAATTGGGATTTAGCTTTACAGCCTGCTCCAGTTCCTTTATTGCTTTATCAAATTTGCCCTGTCTTATATATAACTCCCCAAGCTTAGTGTACCCAAGAGGCATTGCAGGGGCTTTTATCTTTATGTTGTTATATTCTTTTTCCGCAAGTACCATATCTCCGCTGAAAACAAAAAGATCCCCAAGCTCTGCCTGGACTTCTACATCATCAGGGTTTGCCTCGACTACTTTCCTGAACTGCTCCTCTGCTCTCCTGTATTCTTTCTGTATTATCAGCAGGCGCCCCAGTTTGCGGAGTGCTTCCCTGGAATCAGGTGTAACCTTCAGGGCATTCTGCAGGGTATCGCGTGCAAGATTAAGTTCCTGATTCATTACATAGGCTTCTGCAAGGCGCAAATAGCCATCGATGAACTGTGGCTTCTCGCTAATAACCGTTCTGAACATGCCAACAGCGCTTACTGCCTCCCCCCTTGCAAGATAAATGTTTCCCTTGATAAATTGAGCTTCGATATCCTTGGGATTGCTCTTCAGGACATCTTCAACATATCTGTTTGCTTCATCCGTTTCTTTACGCAGGAAATAAATTTTTGCCAGGGCATTTTTGGCCTGCAATATTTCCGGCTTTCCCTCGTCTTTATCGAGCTTCAGGCATTCCTTCAGCACTGCGATAGCATCATCTATCCTGTTTGTGTTAAGATAGGTGTCGCTCATCAGGAAACGGAGCTTAAAACTGCCTGCGTTTTCCCTGAGACCGTCTTTCAGAATCTTCTCTGCATCTTCAAATTTCTGATATACAAGATAAAAACCGGCAACCTGCAGACGGAGGTCCTCTTTTTTAGGATCCGAGGAGATTAAAGCATCAAGAATATCCCTTGATTTCTGCTCAGCGCCCGTTTTCATGTAAAGCTCGGCCTGGATGAGCCTTGGTTTCGGATCCGCAGGATCTATCTCTATGATCTTATCTATGATATTAAGGGCTTCTGCGTTTCTGTTGGTACCAAGATACAGCCTTACGAGCATGATGTAGAGCTGAAGAGATTTTGGATTTGATTCTATGCCTTTTTGAAGGTGGGCTTCAGCAGTCTTCCACTCTTTTCTGTTCAGGTAGGAAGTTGCTACAAGGAGATAGGCATCCGGCCTGGTCAGCCCTTCTTTTATGAGATTTTCAAGATATTTTTCTGCCTTTATGTTTTCCTGTTTTCGTACAAATACCGCCCCTCTTAGCAGAAGAGCATCCTCGTTTTTCGGATCGGATTTAAGGACTGTTTCGGCCTTTTCCATCGCCTTGTCAGGGTCTCCGCCCATCAGAAGGAGTTTTGCCAGCTCAAGCTGGACATTTATGTTCTGTGGATCAAGCTCTTCTGCTGCAAGAAAACTTTTGTAAGCTTTCCCTGGGTTATTTTCCTTCAGTGCAATCTTTCCCATCATGAAATGAGCGTCTGCAAACTTGGGATCTATCTGAAGAGCGTTTTTTAACTCAAGATTTGCCTTTATGTAATCGCCTTGCTCGAAAAAAACCTTTCCCTTTTCATAAAACTTCTTCTTTTTCGCTTCCGGCCCGCTGCATCCTGCCACAAAAAATACCATAAGAATCGAAATCAGGAAAATATATAACCGGTTTTTTCTCATTGTTTTCTCCAGAAAATTACTTGCCCCTGCCTTGCAGGCCCAGTATAGTGTTAGTCTGGCTTAACATCGCTTTTTCGATGTCATCACTTTCGCCACATAGCACAAAGTTTACATATATTCAAGTTCAATCTCAGCTAATCAGGCGGTGATGCCGAAGCTTGTTGTCTCTTACGGTTAAAAGCTTTCAGCCTGACACTCTACAGCCTTCTATAATAAGCCCTGTACAATAAAAACTGCCATTATTGCCAAAGTCATCATGGTCAGCCTGTTCAGTTTATCCCTGAGCTCCCCTATCAGGACTTCGAAACTGAACAAAAATATGATTGCTCTCACCGTTATGGCTGTTAATTCTGCCTCCCCAATATATGGCTCCAGTATAACAGGTGTAGCCAACGCCATAAAAATTATCAGAAAATCAAGAGGTGTTGCCTTGAACCCCTTTGTTCTGCCTGTAAACTTCAAGGTCATTATTACAAAAAACATCATGACAAGGCAGGACAGATCATATATGAATTCTATGGTCTCATTGAACCATGAAGGTTTGTAGAAGGCTCCAATAAAAATAACAATCGGAATAAATATATATAATGCAATGCTAAGTGACCATCTAAGCCAATTTTTTTTAAATATCAGAATTAAAAACAAGCCTGCAAAGACAACCGCTGTAACAAGAGGGTAATAAATGTGTAAATTATTTAAAAAGAGGCAGGACAAAAATAATAGAAGAGGCAGACCGATCTCGATAATTTTAAAGGAGGCTATAATTAAATATCCCTTTTCTTTGTATGTTTTAAGGCGTCCCTTGATGACCTTGTCTATAACAGAATAGCGTTTCAGGCGCCAGTCCATCTTATCGGCTGTAAAAAAACCTGCCATTATGAGACCTGCAATGACCAGGTAGCCTAAAAGCAGTAACCATTCGGATTCATACTTGAATATTAAGGCTGCAACGATGAGTAAAGCCTGAATCACGTATATGGTAAAAACTGCTTCACTATGGTATAGGCCAATTTTCAGCAGCTTGTGATGAAAGTGTTTCTTGTCTGGCTCAAACATGGATAGCCCCTTGTAAATACGTTCAAGCATGACAGACAGAGTATCAAGAACTGGAAAACCCAGAATAATCAAAGGCAGCAGTGGGCTAAAGGGCGTGTTTCCCTGTGTCAGAGAAAGCGACAGAACAATAACTGAAAAACCAAGGAACTGGCTTCCTGTGTCTCCCATGAAAAGTTTAGCGGGATGGGTATTGAACCGAAGAAAGCCGAATACTGCACCAGCAAGGGCTGAGGAAATTAAGAGAACTGAAACATTATCGACTTGATAGGCAAGGTAGGCAATACAGGCAAGGCTTAGAAAGCAGATTCCTCCTGCAAGACCATCCAGTCCATCGGCAAGATTGATGGCATTGGTTACACCCACAATGGCTACAATTGTCAGGGGGATTGAAATCCAGTGGGGACAGATAAAATCATCCGGCATTAACGATCCTATCGATGTAATTTTTATACCGCCCCAGAAAATAAAGATGAGGGCAGCCGCAATTTGTCCTGCGAATTTTACCCTGTAGCCAAGCCCCTTCCAGTCATCAACCAGGCCGGTTGCAACAAGAACAGACGCACCTGCAAGATAGGCTCCTGTAAGGCCAGAAGGGTTTTGTCCCATGGTGATAGGAATAACTGCCCCGATTGCCATGGCAAGTCCTCCGATCCTCGGGATAGGAATGGAATGAACCTTGCGGTTGTCCGGAACATCCAGAATGTTTAAATGTAAGGCAACACGCACCAGGACAGGCATGAGTGCTATAGTTAGAATCAGCGCTATGACAAACGAAAAAAAATAAGTCATGACTTTCCTGGAAGAAATTCTTCAAGAACCGGCAGGGTTTTCTTCATAAAATCCTTCAATCTTCTGTCGGCATCCTCTAATGACTCTGATGGATACAAAGGTGTTACAAGCCTTATCAGTGCACCGTCTGTTCTTTGCCTGGTAAGCGCATCCCAGAAATTATAAAGCTTGACCTGCCAAAGATGAGTAACAGTTCTTCCTCTGAGAGAAAACCAGAAATATGTAACCTGCTGGGCACCTGGCTTTACCATGTAAGCCCTGTTTATCTTTACAGAAAAAGGGTTATTGGTAACGGCAACGGTAACAGTTCCTTCATTCTGAAAATCCCACCCGCTTCCCGGAAGACATGTCTCAGGCGAATGAATGGACTCTCCTTTCCTCTGGCTTTCATAGTATGCCACATAAAAATTGACTTCCTTGCCTGCTGCATTTTTATAATCGGCCATTATATAATCTGATAGTTTAAGTACTTTTAAAAACTTTTCCTCCAACTCTTCTGTTGTCCTGGCTGACCACTCCCCAACTGTAAGAGGAAAATGATCAAGAGGCTTCTTTATGGGTACTTTTTCACGAAACTCAACCCCCTGTGAAAAAACAAAGGTTGAGATTAAAATTATGACTGAAACCAGGAAAACCGGCTGGAAAAAGCCCCTGTTTGATGATGGCGTTATGGATACTGTTACTTCTTCTTTCATCTCATCTTCAATTTTTTCATTTTGTTGCGCCTTGCTTTTTGCAAAACTCAGTTTTTTCAGCATCCACATCTCACCCATAAGCATTGGTACGGCAACAAGAAAAATAAGCCATCCTGAAAACCCGTGAAAAAATGCCTCTGCAACCTTGGGCCCCAATATGCCGTAGAGAATGCCTGTAACAGCTATACGGAAGCTGTTCATGAAAATCGCAAGGGGAATGGAGGAAGCAAAGAGGAAGACCCTCTTCCACATGTGCGCCTTGAACCAGTAGGCAAGGATAAGGCTAAGAATCATGAGAGGCATTATATACCTAAGCCCGCTGCAGGCCTCCACAACCTGCAATTGGGTATATCCTATGTCTATGACGTTTCCTTCCCTGTATGCAGTCATGCCGTAAAGCTGAAGCATGAAGACCCCGATCTTGGAGGAAATAAGCTGAAGCATGAAAGAAATCCGCACGCTGATAAAATTGGGAAAAGGAAACATGAAAAACATCAGGATGAAAGGAAAACTCATGACCTTTATCTTGTCCCAGCCATTGTGCAACCAGAAAAGACCAATGACAAGAAGCCAGATAGACAGATACTGGGTGTAGAATTCGCCGCCAAGTTCGCCGATCCAGTATAACCCCGTTCCCAGCAGAAAAGGGACAAACCCTGTATAGGACGGCACCGATGGCATATCTGAAAGAGTCTTTCGCTTTTCCCAGATGAAATAGAGCATTACAAAAGGAATCAGGGCACAGTGAGAGTAGTCCTCATGCCCCCAGCCGCGAAGCATTGTTTTCAATGCCGAATGATACACTATCCCTATAAGAATACAGTATAGTCCTGCTATCGCCCAGCTAATAGGCTTTATCTTTATTTCTTCAA
>JBBIWB010000083.1:0-5585 GCA_037439445.1 Desulfobacteraceae bacterium
AAATATAACACATCATAATTTCAATAGCAAGAGATTAACCCCCATGCCTTGACAATTCGAAATGAAGAAAAAACAGGATGTTTTCATGAAAATTTTAATAAAGAAAAACAGACTATTAAAATATCTTTGTCAACAAAACATGATTATGTTATTGTTTACCCATCTTTCAATTACTGGAGCTTATGATGGGTAACAGGCTGATAAACCACAATTTTACGGAGGAAAGATAGCCAAATGGATAAAAATATGACCTCCCTGACATCGCACAAATGGAGATTCTTCCGAGTAGGCGGTTTCGACCAGGTTAAACTGGAAACAGGAGCTGATTTGCTAAACCTCGACCAGTTAGACCAGAAACTATGGGTGGCTCTTGCCTGCCCGACTACAGGTTTAGAATTTGATCCAAAAACTCTTGCCCTAATTGATACAGACAAAGATGGACGCATTCGCGCGCCAGAACTTATCGGTGCTGTCAAGTGGGCATGTTCGATGCTTAAGAACCCGGATGACCTCGTGAAAGGAGGCGATACTGTTGCTTTTTCGGCCATAAACGACTCAACTCCTGAAGGCAGCCAGCTTCTTGCTTCCGCTAAACAGATATGCATAAACCTCGGCAAGAAAGATGCAACTGCCATTACACTTGCAGACACGTCCGACATCGATAAAATCTTTTCCAATACCACCTTCAACGGCGATGGTGTTATAACTGCCGAATCATCATCAGACGATGAAACAAGAGCTGTTATCACAGAAATTGCCTTATGCATGGGCACTGTAACGGACAGATCCGGTAACCCCGGCATAGATCAGGCAAAGGCAGATGCTTTCTTTTCAGGTTGTGAGGCATTTGATGACTGGATAAAGAAAGCAGAAACAAATGCTGATGAAATATTGCCGGCAAACAAGGCAACAGCTTCAGCCTTTTCCGCTGTAAAGGCCATTAAGACAAAGGTTGACGATTACTTCGGCCGCTGCCGTCTTGCATCTTATGATCAGCGTGCAGCAGACCTTCTAAACCCCAGAGAAGAAGAATACAAAGCAGTTGCAACAGGGCAGTTAAGCATAAATGCTGCAGAATTTGCCAGCTTCCCGCTTTCCTGGATTGCTCCGGGAAAACCGCTTCCACTCAGGGGCTCTGTCAATCCAGCACATGCCGAAGCGCTTGCCGAACTTAATACAAAAGCTTTAGTTCCATTGCTTGGATACAGGAATGAGCTGACAGAAGCTGACTGGGCAGAGCTGCAGGACAAACTTGGAGCCTTCGAGCGCTGGAATGCTGAAAAGATATTAATTCCTGCTGACATCATGGCTGGACTCGAAAAACTAGGCATAGAACGCGTACGCGAAATACTGGGCAGCAAAGCCAGAGAAAATGTCACAGAACTTATTTCAAGGGACAAATCCCTTGAATTCGAAGCCAATTCGATTGCAGGCATTGAAAAACTCTGCCGTTACGTAAGGGATATCCACAAGCTTTGTCTTAACTTCGTTTCTTTCCATGATTTTTACGGACGTAAGGAAAAAGCCATTTTCCAGGCCGGTACATTATATATAGATCAAAGAAGCTGCGACCTTTGCCTCAAAGTTGAAGACTCCGGCAAACACGCTACAATGGTCGGGATGGCAGGAGCATATCTTGCCTACTGCGATTGCGTTCGAAAAGAAACAGGAGAACAAATGCAGATCGTAACCGCTTTTACAGGCGGTGATTCAGAAAACCTCATGGTTGGCCGCAACGGCATTTTCTATGACCGTAAAGGCCGTGACTGGGATGCAACCATCACAAAGATAATCAATAATCCGATCAGCATTCGTCAGGCCTTCTGGGCGCCTTACAAGAAGATAGCACGCATTATCGAGGAACAGATAGCCAAGCGCGCCCTGACAGCAGACGCAGCGGTGAGCACTAAACTGCAGACGGCTGCAACAGGGGTAGTTGCAGGTGATAAGGTCAAACCTGCCGATCCTGCCAAGAAGATAGACACAGGCACACTTGCCGCCATAGGTCTGGTAATGACGACTCTGCTGGCAGCTTTGGGAGGAATTTTTAGTGCATTTCTCAGGCTGCCCGGATGGCAGATACCACTTGCAGTCATAGGCTTACTCCTTGCAATTTCGATCCCATCAATGATACTTGCATGGCTAAAGCTTCAAAAGCGAAACCTTGGCCCCATCCTGGATGCAAACGGGTGGGCTTTGAACACAAGAGCAAAAATCAATGTTCCGCTTGGAAGCTCGCTGACTCAGACTGCCAGCCTGCCTCCAGGCTCCCAGCGCGATCTGATTGACCCTTTTGCCGAGAAGAAAAGCCCGTGGCCCAAAATAATTGTTATACTTATCATACTAATGCTGTTAGGCTATTTGCTGCACACAACAGGATTACTTCAAAGCCTGACAGCCCCGGGGAAATAAGCCTGACATTCAAAGGATTCTGGAACATGCCCAAAAAACTGATAGAATGCGTACCCAATTTCAGTGAAGGCCGGAGGCCTGATGTTATAGAAGCCATTGTCAATTGCTTCAGAAACAAAAAAGGATGCTATCTCTTCGATGACCGCGCTGATAAGGATCACAACCGACTGGTTATAAGCCTTGTAGGAGAACCTGATCCCATCCAGGACGCACTGATAGAAGCTTCCAATGTGGCCATGAAGTTCATAGACATGGAAAGACACCAGGGCGGACATCCCAGGATAGGCGCCATCGATGTGATTCCTTTCATACCGGTCAAAGCCATCACAATGGAAGACTGCGTTACCCTTGCGCATGACTTTGGAACCAGGTATCATTCTGAAACCGGAATTCCTGTTTATTTTTATGAAGAGGCTGCAATCAATCCAGAGCGGAAAAAACTGGAAGTAATCAGGAAAGGCCAGTACGAAAGCCTGAAATCGGAGATAGTCAAGCCTGAGCGCCATCCGGATATCGGCACACCAGTCCTTCATCCCAGCGCAGGAGCAACAGTAATCGGGGCCAGGACTTTCTTGATAGCCTTTAACGTCAATCTCAACACAAGCGATCTCAAGGTTGCAAAAGCCATTGCAGGCGCTGTGAGGGCATCAGGAGGGGGTTTGAGTCATGTGAAAGGCATAGGGCTTGCGCTTTCAGAGCGCTCTATGGTTCAGGTAAGCCTCAATATTG
This sequence comes from Desulfobacteraceae bacterium, assembly GCA_037439445.1. Taxonomy (GTDB): domain Bacteria; phylum Desulfobacterota; class Desulfobacteria; order Desulfobacterales; family Desulfatirhabdiaceae; genus JBBIWB01. The sequence goes on from JBBIWB010000083.1 coordinate 3,142, forward strand.
TTGATCACATCAAAAATCCTCTTTACAGGGTCCAGGAATTAGTGAGAATGGAGGCAAGAAGGTGGGGCGTTGAAATAGTTGAAACAGAAGTTTACGGCATGGTACCTGCGGCAGCACTCTTAAACAGTACCGAATACTACATGCAGATCGCCGGTTTTGACTCCAGCCAGGTAATCGAATTGCGGCTTCTGGAAATGATGGAAGACAAATAACAGGAAAGGCTTTTTCAATGAATCTTGCAGACCTCAGTGTAACCGAATTTTTAAATGAACTGTCCTCTGTTTCACCTGCTCCAGGAGGAGGAAGTGTTGCAGCCCTTTGTGCTGGACTTGGCTCTGCCCTGTGCTCGATGGTGGGAAGACTCACCTTTGGGAAAGAAAAATACAGGGCTGAGTGGAAAACCATGGAAACCCTTGTTAATGAAGCAGATTCCATGGGAAAGCGATTTTTGGAGCTCATGGATGCTGATACTGATGCTTATAATAAGGTCGTAAAAGCGACAAAACTTCCAAAAGAATCGGATGAAGAAAAAACCCTTCGCAAAGCTGCCATTGAGAAGGCAACAAGACATGCTGCTGAAGTTCCAATGGAAACATTGAGAAATGTGCTGGTACTTTCAGATCATGTTGCGCAGGTAGTGGAAAAAGGGAATACAAACTGCATAAGTGATGCAGCCACAGCAGCCCAGCTTGTCAGGACTGCCGCCTATGCTGCTGCCTGTAATGTACGGATCAATCTTGGAGGCATTGGCGATAAGGTTTTCGTTGAAAACCTGCGCAAGGAAGTTCGCCGTATCTTAACCGGAATCAATTCATCAATCGACAGAATCGAAAAAAAAGTTGACTCCATGCTTGATTAGTCCTTTCATTTTTTCTTCTTTGCCTTCAGCCATTCATTCATCTCGACTATTCTGGTTGAAAGCGGATAACGGCCTTCAGCAAATACTCCGTAGTCTCCGCCTCCTGCCATGGCCGCAGCAAATCTTGAATTGTTGGCATCAAAGAGCCAGATTCCCATCCATTTTCTTTCAATACCCTCATCAAAAGGATTCGATTTCCGGTCAAGGCCGGATGCGTATCCTCTCTTCCATATCTCCTGCATTATCTCCGTAGCCGACAGAATTGCAGTATTTGTTGTCCTTATGGTATTTTCATAACGCAACCAGTGTCCATCCACCCAGGGTCTGCTGTGACAGGAAAGACATATTGCCTGCATTCTGTCCTGTCGTCTCCGGTATTCCAGATCATCTATCAGGTACCCGGAAGCCGGGCTGCCATCAAAATCAGTGGGGAGCTGAAGCCCTGCCTTGTTTCTGATAATCGTAGTATCAGGGCTCTTCGGCTGTCTGTGCGCATAAATGAGTCCGAATATCCGGTTTGAGAGTCTGTCGCTCATCTGGTGAGTTCTTTTGGCAACTACTTCTCCTTCTGAATTGGCCAGAAGGCTTATATGGCAGGCAGCACATGTAGGGGCTGTAAAATCCCTGCCAACAGTCCATGGAACGCTCTTGAAATCCCAGTAGGCATTTTTGGATGAAAATATGTTGCCGTGTTTACTGACCTCATAGACCTGATAGGCAGGCACATCAGGCCCTTTATGACATTGCTTGCAGGTATAGGGTTTCCTGGCCATTTCCATTGAAAAAGTATGCCTGTTATGACACGATGTACATGCTCCAAGGCTTCCATCCGTATTGATCCTTCCCACTCCCTGATTGGGCCAGCCTTCAATTTTTGGAAATTCCAGGTCCCCAACCTCCGTATTCCTGATTTCAAAGCCTGTAACCCTTAATCTGGTGCCGTGACAATGGAAACATGTTTCTGCATCAGTAAGCGCATTTGGTGGTTCAAAGACAATTTTACCAGATTTACGCAGAGGATTTCCTGTAATGCTTTCCTTCAAAGCACTGTAAACCCTGTTTTCCGCCAGGTTTTTCCAGGCATGTGACATGATATTTCTGCCATATTGAGCCCTTTCCTGGCTGTGGCAGGAAGCACAGTCTTCAGGACTGACGACAACATGAACATCGAAACCATTGTGGCTGAATGTACCTGCATGTGCATTTGGATTTTGCGTATGACATTCAGCACATCCTACAACAACTGATTTCAGCCCATCAGGCACTGACTGGCTAGATACCTTACGGCCTGGTTCTTTTACTGTCATAGCTTTTTCCGGGGTAGTCTTAGCGTGTCTGCTTTTTTTCCAGTCCTCTACAATTCCGGGATGGAAAATGCTGTGACAGCCCAGACACTGCTGTGTAGGTACACTTACAGATGGTTTTTCAGAGCAGTATCCGGTTTCAGGCAAGAAAAAACAACAAAAAGCAAAGATCATGATCATTTTTATTTTCATGTAATTCACCAGATAATGTATATGAGGGGTCATTGGATTCTTTTTTGCATCATATTAACAGATGACGGCATCGTAAAAAGGCCGGATGC
>JBBIWB010000084.1:0-5457 GCA_037439445.1 Desulfobacteraceae bacterium
TTAATATTCATGATTTTTCACATATTGCGATTGCACAGATGCATAAACGTCATTTACATCCAATTCTTCAAGACAATTGCTTACCTCTGTGTCATTGCACCCTTTCCTGCGGCAGGGTACGCAAGGCATGTTCTTCTGAACAGTTGTGTGACGGCTCCCTCTGGGAGCCCAAGAGGCTGGAGCTGATGGCCCGAAGATGATGACTGTAGGCGTTCCAACAGCGGCTGCAATATGCATTCCGGCGCTGTCTGAACCGATCAATAATCGACATGACTCAAGTATTGCTGCCAGCTCCCCTAAGGAAGTCTTGCCTGAAAGATTAAATACCGATCGACTGAATTTTGTGCAGTGATTGACTATGGTCTGAGCCCTTTCATGTTCATCTTTTGAGCCTAAAAGAATTATAGAAACCTGGTACGAAGATAATATCTGTCTTATTAACTGAACATATTTATCTATGCCCCATTCCTTATAGTGCCATAATGAGAATGGCTGAACAGCTATAAGTGGCAATTCTTTTGGAATGTTGGCTTTTTCAAGGATAAATGCAGCTTGTTTGCTCATTTTTTCCGTGACATGGATGACTGGCACTGGATCGTGTGAATTAAAGCCATGTGCCACAAGCAGACTGAGATAGTAGTCTGCCACATGCTGGGGAAGATTATAGTCTATGTGATAGAGTTTCGTAAAAAGCCTGTTCCTCCAGAAGCATTCGGGATCAAGAAAACTTACTCGTTCTTTTGCTCCGGAAAGAAAGGCAAGAATTGCCCCCCTTGTTCCCGTCCTGAAATCAAACACGAGATCAAATTCATATCTGCGTATCAAGGAAAAAAATGTATACAGATGTTTTATTTCACTGAAAAATGGGCGCTTATCCTTGTTAATCGAGATTACACCATGAGCGCATGAAAGGTTTTGTATCAGTTCCTGTGCTTTTTCTCTCACAGCAATGATGATTGTCGCTTGAGGATATTTTTCATGAACAGCCTGAAAAGCCGGAATGGATAAGACGACATCACCAATGTCTCCTAATTGAATAAGCAAAATATTTTTATGGCTGTTTTTCATTAACACCCCAAGGTGATATCAATGCATTGCGGAAGGCCTTCCTGGAACAGGTCTTTGCATAAGTTTTAGCGTTTGTTCTGTAGTGCGCATGTCTCTCGTTTCCAAGCAATGATGCTTCGATCATGCACCGCTTTAATTCCTGGATATTGTTTGTTGGAAAAAGAAACCCCAGGTCGTGTTCCCGAACCCTTTTTGCCAACAGGCCTTCGTCGGATGTGATGACCATTTTTTCGGCTGCCGCTGCTCTTGACAATACTCCACTTGAGCCGTAATGGTGTATGTAAGGAAGAATTACCACATCGGAAGCTCTGAAAACGAGGCGTTCCTCGTCATCAGACACATAGCGGTTAATCAGTCTTGCCATCCCTCTCATTTCAAGATGTTTTATGGCTTCAAGGACTGCATGATCATTACCCAGTTGGCCGGCGCATAATAAAAAAAAGTTCGAATCGGACGCCATTTTTTCCATTGCTGCTACAACGAGGTGCAAGCCTTTGCGGCGGTCGCCTATTCCATAGTGCAGAAATACGAACTTATCTTGGGGTATATCTATCGATATCCTGGCATCACTGGACGAACAGGAATAATCTCCAGACCATGGATCAGGTATAAAATGAAAATATCCATTATTCTTTATTTCAGGAGAAGACGTTAAGTATTCATCAAGTAAATAAATGTGCTGAAACCATTTCTTTTGAACAAGGCGCCTGAATCCTGAAGCTTTGATTATATTGCCTGGCGGCCAGAGAGGATCTGTGAGAAAACGTGGTCTAAAATAAACGCCACTGAGGCGGCCTTTCAAAGGAGAAGGTGGATAAATTCCCAATGCAGCGCATCTTAAAACATTGGATGCTATTTCATCAAGTTCATTTAAAAAGATTTGTTTCGCACGGCTTATTTTGCAACATTCGACAATGGAACTTATTTTACTTCCACCCCTCCATCCGCCATTTTCATCAAAAACAGATATTAAGGCAACATCTGTCAGTAAATGAGATAGGGTTTCCTGAAAGGCGTCCTTTGCCGCTTTTCGTAAGTCAGTAGCCAATACAATGCTGTACCCGGAATCGAGAAAGTCCTCTGTGATAAATTTAAGCCAGGCAAGGCGATGCCCAACGATGCTGGGTTCGAAAAGAAGCAAATCCGGGTCATCGTGTTTCATCAAAATGGCTTTCTTTTTTTGCCTGTTTGCAGAGTTGCGACAGTTTCGCATACTTGAAATATTTATTTACAGCATCGGCTACGGCCAGTGTTAATCCCTGTGGACCGTCAAGTACTCCAAGCCTTAGAAAGTAACCCTGCAAAAAAGTAAGGCAAGCGCGAAGCATGGCCGTCCATTCTGTTGCACTCTTGCCGGCCTTATAGGCTTCCTGGGCGCCAAGGGTTGAGTATTTGTCGATTTTGATAAGAAGACGGCTCATGTGACTTTCAGTGAAGTGTTCAATCGGTACGTTCAGGGCTTCGACATGTCCTTTTACATGAACAGCTTCATGTACTATGGCCTTGGTCATGTGTCCGAGATCTTTTTGAAAAAGTCTGGTTATTCGGTTTGGCCACCAGCCTGCATGCGTTATCCAGCGACCCTGGAAAAAATTTTTTCTTGGGAAACTGTATCCGGCAGCGGTTGTAACTTTGTTGTTGGTAATATTTCTAATTATTGAAGCCGTTTCTGGAGGGATACGTTCATCAGCATCCAGAACAAGAATCCAGGGCTGAGTGCAGCGGTCAAGAGCAAACTGCTTTTGCTCCCCGAAATTACCCGTCCAGGGCCGTAGAAAAACTTCACAGCCGAAACCGCGTGCAGTTTCAACCGTATCGTCAGTGCTGCCGGAATCTACAACAACGACTTGTTTTGCAAATGCAACGCTTTTCAGGCAATCTGGAAGATTTTCCGCTTCATTTTGGGTTATTACGGCCACTGAAAGGGAAGATTTATCATAAGCTGATTTTAAATATTCTGTCACTCTTGTCAAACTCTGTTTTTGAAATAGTAAGCTGATGCTTGATATGATATAAAGGTTTTGTCAAGCCACAAATGACGGAAGAAGGGCTTTTTATTTATGTCAGTTGCATAGTCATTCATTTTAAAAATTATCAGCCTTGATAGGGTAGTATTTTTATGATTTGAAGTATATGAACATGAACTTTTTGTGTCAAGAGGATTGTTTTAGAGTGACAAACACTGACAGGTTGTCGGTATTTTTTGCTGAACCATCCTGTGTATCCGGTCAGTAAACGGTTCATGAAAACTGAAATGCTAGCCAGGCCGGTTCTTGACAGAAAATGTACGTGATTGGACATCAAGGCCCTGGTGTAATAATCTGTTTTTGTCTCAGATATTAATTCGGTTAGACGATTTGAATAGTTTTTCCGATCAAAATAAGATTTGAATATTTTGAGTTTTTCAATTCCCCTGATAATGCCTTGATATAACGAACCAGGGGTTTTATCACCCACTCAGTACGAGAGGCAGTTCTATGAAGGGAAGATGGCAGCATGAAAATACTTCGTGTCCACTATTGACATCAGGGGTCATACCTTGTAGATGTTGATGGGTTAGAATCTTAGCATTGGCATTATTATGAGATATGGCAAACAGAGATGTTTATTAATTGGATAAATTGAAAATTTTATTTATAACCCCCCGATTCCCGTATCCACCGCTCAAAGGCGATCAGGTTGTCGCTTATAACCGAATTCGTATTTTAGGTGCAAGACATGAAATTACGCTTCTTTCTTTTTTTGAAAGCGACGAAGATCTTTTCGGAATTAAACATTTAAAACCTTTCTGTAGTTCAATCCACATGGTCAAACTGCCGAAGTGGCGTTCTATGCTGAATGTAACCTGGATGTTTTTTTTTTCAAAATTACCACTACAGATCCTTTACTACTATTCCAGTGCGTTACAACAGAAAATCTTTACCCTGCTGAAGGACAATACATTTGATTTGATTCATGCTTATATGCTAAGAACAGCACCATATATTGCTGATGTCTCTACTCCAAAAATAATAGAGTTGATTGATTCTATGCAGCTTAATTTAGAACGTCGTGTAGCCTTGGAGAAATTTCCAAAACGATTGTTTTTTAAGGAAGAACTTCGGAGGATAACTAAATATGAGAAAAAAATTGTGGCACTTTATGATCATCTGATTGTGGTTTCTGAAATAGATAAGGCTACTATTCCTGGTAACAATGTTAAGGTTATTCCACTGGGCGTGGATACAAACCTATTTAAGCCTATGGATAAATTACAAAAAAGACCGGTCATAGTTTTTTCGGGAAATATGGGGTATTCTCCTAATATCCATGCCATTAAGTGGTTTGTGGAAAATTGCATGTCTTACATTACAGCCTCTATTCCAAACGTTTCTTTAATTATAGCAGGAGGGAATCCACCAAGAGAAATTTGTAATATGGAAAAGCGACCAGGAATAACTGTTACAGGTTATGTAGAATCCATGCCGGCTATTTTGAACCAGGCAAGCAGTGCCATTGCCCCAATGCAGTCAGGTTCTGGAATGCAGTTTAAAATTTTAGAGGCATTAGCATGTGGAATTCCAGTAATAACAACTTCTATTGGCAAAGGAAGTATTGATCTTGATGAAGACGACGGCCTTTTTGTAGCCGATGACCCTGTTAGGTTTGCTGGTCGAATAATAGATATTCTTAGGAATGAAGATTTAAAAAAAAGCGTTTTTTTAAAAACTCCGAAAGTTATTAAAGATAAATATTCCTGGGAATCGAGCAATTTAAAAATAGAGACATTATATAATCTAATTAGTCCGTCCTGAAAAATGCGGCCTGGAAGCCGCGTAAACATTGAAACAGCTCTTTGAAAATTGAAGAAAATTGCGGATATGAGGTTGATTTTACTTGGAAAATGTGACATAAGTACTTTAAATGAAAACACATATTCCAGAAAGGCAACTTCATATGTTCGAGACTCTCTTTTCGGATCTTCTTGATCCGGAACATGAACTTCGCCGTGCCGCTTCGCTGATAGACTGGGATGGCCTGCAAGAAACTCTGGATGTTTACTATAGTCCATTGGGACGCCAGGGAAAAGCCATTCGCCTGATGGTCGGCATCCATCTGCTGAAACATCGCTATAATTGTTCTGATGAGCAAGCCGTTGAAACACTCCATGAGAATGCATACTGGCAGTGCTTCTGTGGGTTCAACAGTTTTCAGCGCGGTCAAATATTGGACGCCACCACCCTGGTGAAGTTCCGAAACCGAATCGGGACAGAAGGGATGAAGCAGATCGAATCCTTCTTTCTTAAGTCTTGGTCGGATATGGGCTTGGTCAAAACCAAGCGAGTGACTGTGGACACAACGGCGCAACCCAAGACATCGCCATCCGACGGATGCTGATCTTCTGCATCG
>JBBIWB010000085.1:0-5184 GCA_037439445.1 Desulfobacteraceae bacterium
AATGACGAAGGATGCAGTGCAACGCAGCATCCGACCTTTTTACGATGCCGTCAATGTTGTTAGCTCTTTATCATTATAGCCTATCTGAGTAGTTATATCCTTTCTCTTATTCAGACCAATGACATATATTTCCCGGCTCGCCTTCCGGCTGCTTTGGGGTTTGAAAATTTTATGACTTATAAAGACAGTCTTTACCAGAGTGATGAACGGATTAAAGTCTTCCCCCTGGAAAACCTTGCATACAAATGAACCACCAGGCAAGAGCCTGTTATGGGCAATGTTTAAGGCTGCCTTGCAAAGTTCAAATGACCTTGCTGCATCAACAGTTTTGCTTCCAGTGGTTGAAGGAGCCATGTCGCTCAGGACAACATTAAATTCATGACCTATGGCATCAGATATTTCATCAGGAAGTGAAAGAATGTCAGCCTGAAAAATCCTTACATTTGATGGAAAACTGAAGTTCAGAGGTTTTAAGTCGATTCCTACTACACTTCCGCTTGGTCCTGACAGAGAGGCCGCATACATAAGCCATGAACCTGGACAGCAGCCTAGATCAAGCACACTGTCTCCTTTCCTTATGAGATTCGTTTTCTTCTGAATTTCCTGCAGTTTGAAAACAGATCTTGCAGGATATTGATCTTTACGGGCCTTTCTTGTGTAATGATCTTCCCATGAGCTTGGGCGTATCTTTGAGTTCTGCATTAAAACAATGTCTCAATTGCTTCGGCTAAAGATTTAACACCGATCAGTTTTGACTTCACTCCTGATGTCCTCTTAAGGTTGCTGTAAGGAATAAGACATTTCGTAAAGCCAAGTTTGCAGGCTTCTGAAATTCTTGAGTCGATCTGGCCTACTGCCCTTACTTCTCCTGTAAGACCTACTTCACCTACTACCACTGTCCTGTCATCAATGGGTTTATCAAGAAAGCTTGATGCAACTGCACATACTATCCCAAGATCTGCTGCCGGTTCGTCTGTCCGAACCCCTCCTGCCACATTCATGAATATATCATGACTCATGAGATGAATTCCAAGCTTTCTCTCTATAACAGCAATAAGAAGAGCAACCCTGTTTGAATCGAGGCCAAGAATGGTTCTCCGAGGTGTTCCGAAACCCGTGCTGCTTGCAAGGGCCTGAATCTCGATGAGAATTGGTCTTGTGCCCTCCATGCTTGCTGTTACAACTGATCCTGGAGCATTCACTGGACGTTCAGCAAGAAAAATGGCAGAGGGGTTATTTACTTCTTCAAGGCCTTTATCCATCATCTCGAAGACACCGATTTCATTTGTGGATCCAAACCTGTTCTTTACAGCTCTTAAAATACGGAAGAGGTGACTTCTGTCTCCTTCAAAATAAAGAACGGCATCAACCATGTGTTCAAGAAGTCTTGGCCCTGCAATTGACCCTTCTTTGGTAACATGACCTACCAGAAAAATCGGAATTCCGGTTTTCTTTGCTGACAGCATGAGGCGAAGGGCAGCTTCCCTTACCTGACTGACACTTCCAGGAGCTGCTGAAAGGCTGCTGTTGTACATTGTCTGAATGGAATCGATCACAAGAACTGCCGGTTTTACAGATTCAAGCATCGAAAGTATTATGTCTATGTCTATCTCTGAGACGACCAGAAAATTCGATGAGAGCGTGGCCAGCCTTTTGCTGCGCATGCTCAGTTGTCTTACAGACTCTTCACCAGATACATAAAGCACCCTGTGTCCTTTTACTGAAAAGCTGTGAAGGGCCTGAAGCATCAATGTCGACTTGCCAATACCTGGATCTCCTCCTATCAGAACAAGAGAGCCTTTAACGAGTCCGCCGCCAAGAACCCTGTCAAATTCAGCTATACCTGTCATGATGCGTTCTTCAGAATCGCATACTACCTGATTGATGGGAAGCGGTTTGGCCTGTGTTGAAGAAAATCGCGATACTAACTGGGAGGTATCCTGCTGGGATTCTTCGACAAGACTTTCCCATGCCCCGCATTCAGTGCATTTGCCCAGCCATTTTGGAGTTTGATATCCGCAGGCTTGACAAGTAAAAATGGTTTTCTGGTTTTTTTTCAACTGTGCATCAGGGTATGGCTTAAAAAGTCCGCGGCTTGCAGATGATTTCCCGAATACATAAATCAGCAAATATATCCGATTGACTGGCTGGTCTTATTACAAGGGCAGCGTCTACCCCCTTGGCAGTTCCTCCTATGGAAATTATGTCTCTTCCGGAAAGAGCCCCTGCATCTGCAGCCATAATGGATATTTCCACAGCAACTTTAGTTCCCTGACCAAACAGCCTTAACGTGTCTGCAATGATCAGAGCAGGATACAGTCCATGATGTTTTTTGGATATTGATCTCTCGACACCTGAAAGAGCGTGTGTGGCTGAAACAACAAGAGCTCCCATAGATTCGATCTGACGCCTTACATCATCAGGCATTACTTTTTTAAATGGCTCTCTGAAGCCGCAGTGATAAGTAACTACTGTCAGCCTGAAGTTCTTGAAAATCTCAAGAGCCTTGAAAGCGGTTTTTCCAGATGATGAACTTATTACAACCTCATTGAGCCCGAGTTCTTTTCCTCTTTCATAGGCAAGCAAAAGAGTCTTATCAGTATTTGTCTCACCCGATTTTTCAAAATACATTTGAGGTGTCCTTCTTGCTTTCAATAAATGATGCTGCAAATTTGTTTCTTTAATCCTAAAATCAGAATAGGCAGGTAAATTGCCCGCCTATTCTCCACATCTTGTTTTTCATTATTCATGTATCTGTGCAGGAACTAAAGACAGTTCATCCTCCTACTTTCCCACCAGGTCTTTAAGATTTTTTCCAGCTCTGAAGCGCACTGCATTGCAGGATTTGATCTGAATCTTTTGTCCTGTTGCAGGATTTACTCCTTGTCTTGCTTTTCTGTGAATCTTCAGGAATGTTCCAAATCCTATCAAGGTTACTTTGCCATCTTCTTGCTTAAGTGCACCTGCAATACCGTCAACAATGGAGTTTAGTGCCTTTGCTGCCTGAACTTTCGTGATACCTGCATCTGTAGCCATCTGTTGAATCAAATCATCTTTTTTCATCTTTTTTTCCTTTTTGGAGTGGGTTATTAATCTATGTTTTTTTAAGGGTAAAGACCATATATCAACAGAGTAATGAAATCAAATCATCTTTTTTGATTTTTTGGGTAAAATAATATAAAGAGTCAAAATAAAGTTCTAACTTGTTATTAAAGCTATGTGTTTAAGGAGTCTTTGAGATTATGGGAATATCGAATCGCAATAAATGGATCGCAGCAATTGCATTCATCCTGATCATGGGTACACTGGCAGCCTTGATAATTGAAAAAGATAGTCCGCCAATTTCGCAGACTGATGTCAATATTTTAAAAGAACTGCCTGAAAGCTTTACTTTTTTCGAATTGGGGCCAAACACCAGGTACAACGACACAATTCGAAGCAGATTAAGCCGCAGCCTAGGATCTGATGCCATATCCTATAAAAGCCAGATAGATTTAACTATCAATAGTTCTGATTTTTTACAAACATTTTTTCCGGAAATTTACAAGCTTAATCTTATTCTGAATTACCCACCCCGTGAGAGGGTTGAGTATGACGTCATCAAGCTTATGTATCGATATTCCAAGAAAATTGACGTTCCTTTCAAATATGTTGAGCTGGTTTTTTCAGGGTATTCTCATAAGCCTCTTTATTTCAAGATTATTGTTTCTCATGACGGATCGAATGTCATTGATTCGCTTCATCAGAAATATGGGACTCCTCAGAAGATTGAAGAATCTGCTCAGAATATTTCAAGCAGTTACTGGATAAAAAACAAGGATACTTTGATTGTGGATAACCAGAAAGACCGTTTCGGAAATCCTGAGTATCATATAATGATCTACTTTGTAAACAGCATTGAAGAGCTTATAGATATAGTAAAAAAAGGTGTTCAGAAGCGGGAAGAAAAGATAAGAAAGGCCGGTGATAAAGCATTTTAGATCATTTGCGTATGGCAGGAATCGAGAGATAGACAAGACGTTTCAGCTCACGTCTTCCCCTTGTCACAGTGTCCAGTATTATCCCGCAGGTAAGACATAAAAAAGCAAGAATCATTATGCCGGTTGAAAGAAGAGCGGTTGGAAGACGTGGAACCAGACCTGTATTCAAGAAAGTGATAACAACAGGATAAGCCAGGATGACCGAAAGTATAAACAAAAGTCCAAAGAGAATACTAAAGAACATGAGAGGCTTTTCTTCCTTGAACATCATTATGATCATAAGAAAAATGCGCATTCCATCACGATAAGTCTTAAGCTTGCTTACAGAGTCTTCAGGCCTGTTTTTGTAGGGAGTTGTGATTTCTCCTGTGGGCATTCGAAGTTCCAGTGCATGAACTGCAAGCTCTGATTCAGTTTCAAAGCCTTTTGATATTGCAGGAAAAGATTTAACAAATCTTCTTGAAAATACCCTGAAACCGGAAAGAACATCTGTGAAATTTTTCCCGAAGACAAGTCCAAGAAAACCTGTCAATAGATCATTCCCAAGTCTGTGGCCAAGACGAAAGGCTTTTTCCGAATAACTGCCGAGCCTTGTGCCAACAACCATATCGAGGCGTTCTTCAACCAGTTTCTTTATCATTTCAGGCGCACTCTGTGCATGATAGGTATCATCTCCATCTACCAGCACATAGATGTCTGCCTCAATATCGGAGAACATCCTTCTTACAACATTGCCTTTACCAGGATTTGTCTCGTTTCTGAGAACTGCACCTGCTGACAGGGCATTCTCAGCAGTCTTGTCTGTAGAGCAGTTGTTATATACATAGATCAAGGCTTCTGGAAGGACATCGTGAAAATCGCTCACGACTTTTCCTATAGTCTTTTCTTCATTGTAGCATGGGATCAGGACAGCCACCCTGTAGTCAGTCTTGTCTTTAATAGGATTCATGTCTATACATAGCAGATTCAAATATTTTTGTGTAGAAAAAATTCATTTTAAAAACCGATGTATTTCTCATATTATTATAAGATGTTAAAATACAAATGCATTTTGAAAGGCTGTTGATTCAAAATTTGGACAGGTTTTTATTTGTAATATGATAAATAGTGATTAACATAAAAAATACCTTTCTTAAAAACCGGGGATATTAAACTTGATGAACTCGTAAAAAGTCAATATTCGGACGGCTTTGTAAAAAGGCCG
>JBBIWB010000086.1:0-4834 GCA_037439445.1 Desulfobacteraceae bacterium
GCGCAAGCGCTGCATCCGGCCTTTTTACGATGCCGTCAAGTCTTTATAAATATCCGGTTCGAAGATGTCTTCTAAGCGAATTAAATGGATATCCAGTTTATTCCAGTCTATTAAAGAATCCAAGGCTAAGAAAGTTCTCAACAAGAAAAAATCCATATTCGGTCATGAAGCTTTCAGGGTGAAACTGAACACCATGAAGGGGATATTCAGTGTGGGACAGCCCCATGATGACTCCGTCTGAACTTTGAGCGGTAACCACAAGCTGGTTGCCGCCACCAGGACTTACCATCAGGGAATGATATCTTGCTGCAGCAAATGGAGATGGAATTGCCTTGAAAAGACCTTCTCCGCAATGCTCTATTTTGCTTGTTTTCCCGTGAACGGGAATGGGTGCCCTCAGTGTTTTTCCCCCGAAAACCTCGTTTATGCACTGCATTCCAAGACAGACTCCAAGAATCGGAATCTTTTTGTAAAACTTTCCTATCAAGGGAACAGAAATCCCTGCATGGGCTGGGTCTCTTGGCCCTGGGCTGATCAGTATATAGTCCGGCATCAGACTTTCAACTTCAGCAATACTTGTCCGATCGCTCCGGAAAACATTTATATCCAGATTGTAGTTCCGAAACATCTGAACAAGATTGTAAGTAAAAGAGTCATAATTATCTATCACAAGAAGCTTTGCAGCCATCTTTCTCCTGGTAAAAAAAACGCCATCCAGACAGAGTCTGGATGGCGTCAGCCTGTTTCATAACTCTACAAACAAAATGAAAAGAGCAGAGACATGGCCTGTCTCTATTTTCTATCTATTGCAGCCCTTACACAACTAAACACTTCTTCCAATCTGTATGGTTTTTGAAGATAATATTTGGCACCTGCCTTGCTGAGCTCAGATTTTACATTCACATCTATATAGCCGCTTGCGATGATGATTCTTGCATCAGGATCAAGCGCCATGATTGACATGAAGACTTCCTCTCCACCAAGCTTGGGAAGCCCTAGATCGGTTATGACAAGATCGATTTCTTTCTGATGACTTAAATATGTTTCAACACCTTTTTCTCCGTCTTCAGCCATCAAAACGCGGTAACCCTTCGAGACAAGAGCAATTTCCATCAGTTGTCTCAACATCCCTTCATCCTCAATCACAAGAATCGTTTCAGTTCCGCCTGGCATATCCTCTCCTATCTTTCTAACTGGCTCAAGAATTTCAAGCTCATTATCACCAACAGGAAAATAAATGCTAAACTTCGTACCCTTGCCGGATTCACTTTCTACATCTATAAATCCTCTGTGTTTAGCAACAATGCCGTAAGCAAGTGCAAGGCCCAATCCTGTACCCTTGCCTATGTCTTTTGTCGTAAAGAATGGGTCAAAGATTTTCTGGCGGACTGTCTCGTTCATCCCTGTTCCTGTATCGATGACTTCTATACAGACAAATTTTCTGCCTCCAGCATCCTTGTGGCACTGGCTCAGCGCATCGCCAGATACTGTCTTTGTAAAAATGGAAAGACTCCCGCCCATAGGCATGGCATCCCTGGCATTTATAAAAAGGTTGAGTAAAACCTGATGAATCTGTGAAGCATCTGCTGTGATTGAAGGCAGATCATTTTGAAGTTCAGCAGAGATAACAATTGTTTTTGGAAAAATTTCGCTCAGAAGCTGCATGATTTCATTAATGATGTCATTGATTTTCACTGTCTTCAGAACTGGTTCTGTTTTCCTGGCAAAGGCAAGAAGCTGTTGCACCAGAGTTGCACCTCTGCCAATTGCGTTGTCAATCGTTTCAATTTGCTGTTTCAGCTTGCCATGGTCATTTAGGTCACACCCCAGCATGTACGTTTGCCCCATCATGATTCCAAGTATATTGTTGAAGTCGTGAGCAATCCCGCTTGCCAAGGTTCCAAGACTTTCCAGTTTCTGTGACTGAATCAACTGATCTTCAAGCTGGCGTCTCTTGGTGTCATCGAAGAGATAAACCTGTATTTTGGACAGATTTCCGTCATTGTCAAAGCGGCCTACGAGATTCATTACTACGTGAATCAATTTTCCATCTTTTCTAACCATATCAACACCCCAGTTCTCAACAATCTTGTCTTGCTGGAGTTTCGACAGCAACACTCTTCTGTCATTGGGATTCCTATACAGGGTAGTGATGTTGGTCTGAAGCGCTTCTTCAACCGAGGAAAAACCAAAAATTCTTATAAATGCAGGATTACAGGCAAGAATATTTCCTTCCGGGGTGGAAGATAGATTCCCAGTCGGATCTTCCATGAAAAAATTCTCGTAGTTAGCTTTGGATTCCCTTAATTCTTCCTCCGCAAACATGCGTTCTGTTATGTCTTCAAAGATACCTATGACACCAATGACCTTGCCTTTAGCATCAAGGTGCGGCACTTTTATGGTCTCCACCCAGCGCTTTTCACCTGAAATCTCATATTCTTCCACAGTGATTTTGTTTTTTCCGCTGGACATGACTTCTTCATCGTCTGCTCGGTATTTACCGGCAAGTTCACTTGAGAAAAAGGCGTAATCGTCTTTACCTTTAATTTGTTCTGCTGAGATACCTAAATCATGTCCAAAATTTGAATTGCAGAAAAGATAGACAGAATTCCTGTCTTTGACAAAGATTCTATGGGGAAGATGTTCTACCAGATTTCTGTTTAATGCTTCTGACTCAGCCAACAATTCTTGAGCTTTCTTGTGCTCTATCAATTCCCATGCAACATCTGCAAGATAGGAGACGGTTTCAACGTCTTTTTCCGTATAATCCGTCGGCTTGTTTCCCATGCCAAGAACAGCAACAATCTTGTCATCCCTAAGAACAGGAACCACAAGTTCACGTATTACAGGTGCATGTCCTGCAGGAAATCCTTTTTTGTGAGGAAGAGATGCATAGTCGTTGTGAATGACAGGTTTTTTCTCTTTAATGCAGTCAGCCCAAACGCCTGCCTTATCGATACCGTAGTGCAGGTCTTTTTGTTCTGCCTTGCAGAACTCCCGAATCGTCCTGGTTGTCCAGGCTTTCAGCGACAGGGTCAACTGGTCGCTTTCCACAAAATGGTAAAACCCAACAGGGCTTCCTGTAAGAACACCGACTTCATCAAGAGTTTTCTGAAGGAGTTCGTCCAGTGTATGAGAGGCAGAATACTCAAATAAAGTCAGCCTTGCCTTTATCAGTTTTTCTGCTTCCCGCACCGGGGACTGATCCCTGAATACGAGTACCACCCCGACTATTTCTCTGTCATGGCCAAGGATCGGAGCCCCTGAATCAGCAATAGGAATTTCTTTCCCGTTTTTTGAAATAAGAAGGGAGTGATTTGCCAATCCAACAACCACTTTATCTCTTAAAACCCTTTCGACAGGATTCTCAATCTTGCACCTTGTCTCTTCATTTATGACCCTGAAAACTTCTTCTATCTGTATTCCTCCTGCTTCCTCTTCTTTCCAACCGGTCAGACTTTCGGCAACATGGTTCATCTGCTTGATGCGGCCATTTGCATCGGTCGTGATTACTGCATCGCCTATGCTGTAAAGTGTTATTTTAAACTGCTCATTATATTGACTGATAACCTTTTCTTTTTCAAATAATTCCATGTAAATCTTTTTCTGGCGGTAATAATGAATCCAGAAAAATCCGAAACCGAAACTCAGAATAATCAAAAATGTCAGAACATAAAAAAACTTTGCCTTGAAATGGAGTTCAGAATAAATTTCATCCTCATCGGTTTTAACAATCATAAACCAGGATGTCCCTTCTATAGGCATTATTTCTGCAAGTACATTTTTTCCACGGTAATCCCTGCCCTCGAAAATTCCCGTATAACCCAAAACAGCCTGGACTGCAGGCAGTTCTTTTCTGGCTATTGGAAGCCTTAGTTTCATTGCCGTGTTTTTCTGATGCCGCAATTCATTCAGAAAAAGCACATGATCACCATCTTTTCTTACAATAAGCGTTTCGGAAGATTTACTGGATGTTGGCCATGATTGAATTAACGGATAGAGATAATCATAAGGATCGACTCTTAAAATCAAGGCCGCAATGGGAACATCATTTTTATCAATGACTGGAGCAATCACTTCATAGTGGATTTTCTTGTGAACAGAGCAAAAATAAAAATCGGTAAAAGTTATTTCTCTGCCAGAGCTTGCTTCGATTACTTTTGACATGCTCACAGTATCAATATGTCTCTCTTTATCGTCTGCTGCAAAAAGAAACTCCCCTTCCGGAGATACAAGAAGAACATCTTCATAACCAAAATGCATTCTGGCAAGAATGAGCCTTTCGGATAAATACGCTCTTAAGGATTGATCATTTTTATTATTCAGCCATTTTTTCAATTCCTCTATAAAAAACGGGGATTGTGAAATGTTTTTTGCATAGCCGATTCTTTCTTTATGCCATTGTATGATCTGGTCGGCCTTGAGACTGGCGATTGCCTGTAATTCTAATTCTTTGGCTTTCCTGACTGATTTAGCTTCGTACGAATAATAGGAATGGCCGCCGTATATAATGGCAAAGGCAATTACTGAGATTACTGCAAAAATATGCCGTTTTTTTGAAAAAAACAGGAATGGCTTTGTTTCCAACTTAACTTTCCCTTTTTTATTTACTGGCGATTTGACAGATACTCTGCCCGCTTTGTGTCCCTGCCTCGGAATGGTCTCATCTTCACCACAGCAGCGTTTCCTTGGAATGATATAAGGAGTTGACAGAGTATCAAACCCATTATCGGAAGTCAAGATTCTTGCTGCTAACCTAAAGGCCCACATTCATGAAGGCTGATGAACTCGTAAAAAGTCCGTCGGACGGCTTTGTAAAAAGGCCGCAGGCAAG
>JBBIWB010000087.1:0-4744 GCA_037439445.1 Desulfobacteraceae bacterium
CAAATCTTCTGTAAAAATTTTACGCCGGCAAAGCCTTGCACCCAACCCATTGGGTAGATACAGCCTGGGGTTTCTTGATTTTTGCTTCGGTTTCCGTCAGGGCAATTGCGGCCTGATTTTTTTCATAAAAAGTATCCGGTTCATAGGTCCAGCCTGATTGCAGAAGCTTTTCTTCTTTTTTGAGGGTTGACCAGAGAAACCGTCCAACAGCAGGAGCAGTTGCTCGTGATTTCCAGCCAAACTCTTTATAAATATCTTTTAAAAGCAAATCCAATCGCTTCCCTGTCTCATTTTTAAGTCCATAGTATTTCCTCATGGCCCATACTGCTCCGGCATATGTGTATCCAAGTGACTTGTTTTCGAATAAAATTCGGTTTCGGATGCGTTTGTCAGGATGATTTCTATACCGCCTGAAACCAGTAAGCTGTGTTCGAATAAGGCGCGCAAGGCTTGGGCCATTGATCTTGAAATCCTGAACAAAGGCTTTTTGAAGAAATTCTTCTTCAATTCCGTCTTTAATATAAGGATGAGCGAAATTGAAACGAAATTGCCCATGAGCATCTGCATGGGGAAATTGTGATGAATCTTTGAGAGTGTTTTCGGCTTTATGTTTTTCATACAATGGAGTGCCTGGATTCGGGGTATAGAGCATGAACTGGTGAAAATCGGTCACATGACTGATGGCATGGTCAATGACCTGATCCATGTCTTCTGGTTTGTGATCTTCCATACCTATTATTGAAGACCCAAGCACCCTGATTCCATGCGACTGTAAATTCTTGACAAGTGAATGCGTATCAATGTTTTTTAGTTTCTTATACTTGCTTTCCTTGCCTTCCAGCCCCATCCATACCCATGACAGTCCCAACCTCACAAGCTGTTCCATGCTGTATGACTGCAACACCCTTGCAGAGCTGAAAACGTATAACGCCCAGCTCTTGTCGTGTTTTTCCATAAGCTCAAGAAGCCTCAGTGCTCGATTTCTATGAATTAGGAAATTTTCATCCATAACAAAAAACGACTTTACCATCAGCCGTTTTTCCAGCCTGGACATGACTTCAAAAAGTTCATCCCCTGTTTCATAAAAATTGACAAACTTACCCTTTCCTCCAAAAAGAGCAGATGTTGAACAAAAATTGCATCCAACAGGACAACCAACTGACGGAAGAAGCATTGCAGCAGTATCGCCTGGTTTTTCCCTCAAGGAAAACCCCAGAATCCTTGTTCCATAACCTGAATACTCTACTGGATGACGAATAGGTGTTTTGGGGTCTTGTCCAAGGTATTTGCGGAACCACTCTACCCCGTCTCCCTTGACAATATGGTCTGCATCGATGATAGTATCAATGTTTTCGAGGTTGGAAATATGTCCTCCTACAACAATGGTTGCCTTGGGCTGATAATGACGTACCAGCTCGCACATCCTGATGACTTTTCCAGCATTTGGTATTATCGAGCTGATTCCAATGATGTCATAGGAATTCCCCCCGATCTCATCGATGAAACGATCAAGAGAAGGAAAATCAAGGAGTGTGCATGGAGCATCAATATTATTCTGAATCAGCATCAGACCAAAGCTTCTATGAAACATTCTGAGAGAAAAGGCGCCCTGAAAACGGGTTACCTGATTCTGATAAAGTTCCATAGGATTGATTTTACGGCTTCCAAATTCGTCATCTTGGGCGTATGGCCCAAAAACACTTGATAACAGGACTCTTGCCCTTGTTCCTAATGAGTGAACATTTTCCACCATTGCCTGTCTCCTTGATTTCGGTTGTTCTGAATGTATGTCGCATGATAAAAATCATAACTTAGAAAGATAAAGATAGATAGATTTGACAATCTATATTACAAAGCTTTTACAAGGAACTGGACACAGGGTTGAACCAACTTAGATGAACTCATAAAAAGTCAATGAGGATGGATTTTATGAAAATACTCATCACCGGCGGCACGGGGTTTGTCGGATCTTTTCTTTCAAAGGAGCTGATAAAAAAAGGGCATGAGGTAACCGTTATAGGGTCATGCCATAGGACTTCACAAGATAAGGGTGGATTAAGGGCTGTTTATGCGGACACAACGAAGAAAGGACAGTGGCAGGAAGAGTTGAAGGCCATGGACATTGTCATCAACCTTGCCGGAGCATCCATATTTAACCGCTGGACAAAAACATATAAACAGCAGATATACGACAGCCGGATCTTAACGACCCGCAATGTTGTCGAGGCAATGACAGGAAATCGGACTCAGACGCTCATCAGCACTTCTGCTGTCGGGTATTATGGCAGCAGAGGAGACGACATTTTAACTGAATCAGAGCCGGTCGGCTGCGACTTTCTGGCCAGTGTAGGCAAAGACTGGGAATATGAGGCGTTATTAGCGGAGGGGAAAAATATAAGAACCATTGTAGGCCGCTTTGGTGTGGTCATGGGGAAGGGTGGCGGTGCACTCAAGCAGATGGTTACGCCATTCAAGTGGTTTCTTGGGGGCCACATGGGATCTGGCAGGCAGTGGTTTTCATGGATACACATCGAAGATATTGTAAATTGCATGCTGTTTGCGATTGAAAACCAGGAGTTTCAGGGCACAGCAAATTTCTGCTCACCAAATCCTGTAACCAATCACGAGCTATCAAAGATTCTTGGCGATATCCTGAATAAACCGGCAATTCTGCCTGCTCCTTCTTTTGGGTTAAGACTCATTCTAGGTGAATTTGCAGATACTCTTCTTTCAAGCCAGAGGGCTGTTCCTGATAAATTGCTGAAAAGCGGCTTTGTCTTCAAATACCCTCATCTGAAAGACGCTCTTCAAAATCTTTTAGACAAGCCCCAGATCTGATAGTTTTTCAGGGGTTGGAATTCCGTCCTTGTTCCATCCTCTGAAAACGTAATAAGGGCCAAGCATCTTTTCGAGATGACAGACCTTTCCTTTTGACGGGCCTGCAGGTATTGGCTCTGATGTCAACCGCGGCGGCAGGGTATCTTGCCTTCTGTCAAACCCTGCACCGTTTAAAAAGAGACGCTCTGCATTAAAAATGCGCTCACCTGCTTTTTCGAGCTCTTCAAGAGTATAGTTGGCACCTGTTGCGGCATTTACAAGCTCAAGTATGCCGGTTGGCCTTATGTCAAGGGTTGAATCTGTCAAATAACGAACTGAAAAAAATACACAAAGGCCGGCGGCATCAATGACGGAAAAAACATTCTGCCACTGTGCAACCATCTCTGACTTACCTTCCCATGCATGTGGATCTACGGGAAAGGGAACTCCCAGAAGTTCGGCATAAGCAGTATCACCTCTCATATGAGAGGCACCTATGGGAGAAGTGGCATAATTAAGCCCCATTCCCTGCGAACCCCTTGGGTCATAGCCTGGAAGATCCAGGCCTTTTGACACTATGGCAAGCTCAGGATGACCGTAGCGGGAGGCAAGCCTCAGGCTTCCTTCTGCCAAGATGTTTCCGAATCCCTGCCTGTATGCAGTCTGACGGACCAAAGACACAAGAACCTGTCCATCCCCCCATCCAATGGAACACCCTGTTTCAGCAACAGGTAAATATCCTTTTTCCATCAGCTCCATTGCACATGCTATGGCAGAGCCCATGCTGATGGTGTCAAGTCCGAGTTCATTGCACAGATAATTGGCCTTTGTCAAAGCAGCCAGATCACTTACCCCACAGTCCGACCCGAGCGCATAGATTGTTTCATATTCAGGGCCCTCGCCTTCTCCCTGGTAGGGACCATCAGGAATTCTTGTCAGCCTTCCGCATGCAATTGGACAACTGAAGCAGGGCTTTGCACGTAAAAGATATTTCCTGGTCAGGGTTTCTCCGTGGATGGATTCCCAACCTTCAAATGTCCCTTGCTGGAAATTTCGTGTAGGAAAGACCCCAAAACTCTGTGTTGCTGCAACAGTTCCGGCAGTACCGTTTATTCTAAGTGCAGGAGGGTTCACACTTGTTGCTTTCTTGAATTTGTCCCTGTATTTTTTGCATACTGACCTGAAGGCGTCTTCATCTGCGAGAAGCACATCATTATTTCCTCGCACAACGATTCCTTTGAGGTTTTTGCTTCCCATGACTGCTCCCACCCCTCCACGGCCAGCAGCCCTGTCCTTGTCGTTCATTACCGATGCTATGAGAGAAAGATTTTCTCCGGCCGGTCCTATGACTGAAGTCTTTGCTTTTTTGTCTGTTTCCGATTTCAGGATTTCATCTGCTTCATGGGTTGTCTTTCCCCAGACATGACCAGCAGGCCTTATCTCTACATTATCCCCGTTTATCCAGATATAGACAGGATTCGAGGATTTACCCTCGATAATTATGGCATCATATCCTGCCTTTCTAAGCTCAGCAGGAAAATCTCCTCCTGAATTGGCGCAGGTAATTGCACCAGTCAACGGAGATTTGGTTGTGATCATGTATCTGGCACCTGTTGGGGCAAACGTTCCGGTGAGCGGCCCGCATGACAGGATCATCTTGTTTTCTGCCCCCAGAGGCTGGCACGCAGGATTTACTTCTTTTCTTAAATAATAGATTCCAAGACCTCTTCCGCCAATATAATCCCTTGCAACCTTATTATCCAAGGTTTCCTTGACACACAAGGCCCTTGTCAAATCAACCCGTAAAACCACACCAGCCCAACCAAACATTAATTTTTCATCCATTTCTAAGCTCCAGGCTTTCAAAAAAAATTGACGGCATCGTAAAAAGGCCGGATGCAGCGCTTGCGCTGCATCCTTCGTCATT
>JBBIWB010000088.1:0-4697 GCA_037439445.1 Desulfobacteraceae bacterium
AGGCATATGAGAAGTCAGCCCCTGCCAGCCTCCGGCTGAATAATGTATGTACAGGCCGTAACCAGGAAAACTTGCTATTATGTCGTCTTTGCCGTCGTTATCAATATCAGCAACAGCAATTTTGTCTGCGTTATGCCCTGCAACAAGCCCCTTCCAGCCGTTTACCTGATCGAAACTATAGAGCCCAAGTTTCCCAAAATCTGCTGCAATCATATTACTCAAAACTATGGGATCTGGTATAGTTTTAGATGCAATATAACCAGCTCCGCCAGGTGCATTCTTTAATTTTGGGTTATAGGAGTTCCCGCTTTGATCTTTCATGTTACGGTTGAGATATTCCTGAAGATCGGAATAACCATCACCGTCATTATCGGATGTGTCGGTTACAGTAACTAGGCTGCCAAAATGTTCCATTTCCCATGCATCATCTATGCCATCCTTGTCTGAATCGGCAAAACCGGTTACAACCACAACCGAACCTGATTGGAGAATCGACGGAACCATGGGATAATTCGCTTCAGTACCTGACTGGTCTCTGATGGTGTTGATAAGCACAGGAATAGCTTCACTTCCTGTTGAGCTGGAAATAGTCGATGGAGTAATCAAAATCGGAATTTCGCCGGCACCAGCAGCATCGGATATCTTGAAGCTTAAATCAAAAAGTGTTTTATTGGTTGATTCTACGGTACTGGCAGCAGAGATTTCAAGCCTTGCAGTTTTTTCATCTCCAGCAGACCGAACAACAAAATTATCAAAAATGGTCGAGGATATTTTTTGAAGAGCAAGTCTTGTAGCGTCGTATGTCAGCGTAAAAGATGCTCCTGAAATACGAGAAAGATCATCTCCTGTGATCGGAAGCAGAACCGTTGCTCCTGGAACATCTGAAATGCTGCCAACAGTAATGCGAACTGCAGAAGTAGAACCTGAAGCATTGGATGATGCCAGTAAAAAACAAATCATCATTGCCAAAAACCGAATATTTTTGAAAGCTTCCATATTGTCCTCTATTAAATTGATATTGAATAACATTCTCTTTTTTCAATTTCATACTTATTTATACAATGCGTTACAAAGTATTCAGCAAAAGATGTGCCAAATATAAAGATTTAATATAAATAAATTATTACAGAATGTTATCTAATTTATCGACAAGATTTGACGAGATGAGACGGCTTTCATTTTGATTTGTTGCGAAAAGATTGCCATTATGGGGGGCAGGAAAGCAGTAGCAAGCTGGCATACCATGCTAAGTGTGATCAGGATTTTGCAGAAATGATACGGGCGAACAATAATGCAAAGCAGATAATTGCATTTTGCATTTGGCGGACATTTCTATTTGCTCTTGACAACCTCAAACTTTACCTTGAAAAATGATAAAAAGAATGCTCTGTATTAAATGTCAAATTTGCCATATATTCAGCTTAAGCTGGCTGTATAGAAGACTATTTTGTTTCAGAAAAAACTGAAAAACTGTCCTCAATATCTTTCTGCTACTAATGATTTCAAAGGAACCACAATGCCTGAAGACATTTGCCAAAAACCAATTGCAGCAGCAATAAATAAAATTGAAAAATACGTTGCTGAAATGACCGGTGAAGCTCCAACCGAATCAGAGATTGCAAAAGCCTTAACCCGTTATTTTGTGCTTAAGGAAATCTGTGAACACATCGAGATGCAGAGGGAACATCCGGATTGGTAAAGAATCTATCACCTTGAAAAATACCCGGGCAGAAAACTCTATAAGCTGTTATGAACCTGGCCTTGAAGAGCATGTCACAAACATTTTCTTCTTGTAGCCGAGGCTCATCTGCACTGATGCCTTTGGTTTTTCTTCAAGCCATGGCTTCATCATCAATTGCCGGATAACGCCTATTCCCTGGCTGCATAATCCGATCGAACAATCATCTTTTACCTCAGCCCATTTATGAATTTCCCTACAGCCTTGATTCCATCTTTTTCCATGAGCCTTATGGTCTGAGTTCCAATTACTGCGATATCTGCCTTCCCTTTTATGAAATCAACGTCTGGCTTGTCTTTCACTCCGAATCCAAGAGCAAGAGGAAGATTAACTGCTCTGCGGCAGCGCCCGAGATAGTTTCCCAGTTGTTCAGAAAAACTTGTATCAAGACCTGTGACTCCTTTTCTTGCAACACAGTAGATGAACCCTTCTGCAAAAGACGAAATGGTTTTCATCCGCTCATCTGAAGTTGTGGGTGAAAAGATGAAGATAGGAGCAAGGCTGTTTTCTTCCATTGCATCCAGGTAGTCTCCTGCTTCTTCATGAGGCAGGTCAGGAACAATGGCACCCTTCAGCCCTTCATCTGCCATCTTCATGCTGAAATCATGAACTCCGTATTTGAAGAGTATATTGTAATAGCTCATGAAAAGAAACGGGATGTCAAATCTTTTGACAGCTTTACCTGCAAAATCAAAGCAGTCCTGAACGCTTGTACGGCCTGAAAGTGCTTTCTGATTGGCATGAAGAATTACAGGGCCGTCAGCTATGGGTTCTGAAAAAGGAATCTGAAGCTCCATTAAGTCTACACCTGCTTCCACCATGGTTTCAACAAGCTCAAAAGATTCTTCAAGAGAAGGATACCCTATCACTATATGGGTCATGATAAGGATGTCTTTGGTTTTTCTCTTTTTTCTGAGATATGATTCAAGCATTGTATTGTTCCGCCTTCCTGATTATGAATTTTTTCCACTCCGGATCATTGAATGAATCTGCAATAGTGAAAATGTCCTTATCGCCTCTTCCTGACTGGTTTATTATTATACACTCATCCCGGGACAGCCCTGGTGCCTCCTTGAAAGCCTGAACAAAGGCATGAGC
This sequence comes from Desulfobacteraceae bacterium, assembly GCA_037439445.1. Classification (GTDB taxonomy): domain Bacteria; phylum Desulfobacterota; class Desulfobacteria; order Desulfobacterales; family Desulfatirhabdiaceae; genus JBBIWB01. The sequence continues at coordinate 2,837 of JBBIWB010000088.1, forward strand.
TGATTCCAGCGCAGGAATTATTCCTTCCTTGCGGATAGTAATAGAAAGGGCGTCTACAACTTCCTGGTCTGTTGCAGCCTCGAATCTGACCCGTCCTTCTTCTTTCAGGCTCGAAAGAATAGGCGAAACCCCAACATAGTCTAATCCTGCTGCTATGCTGTGGGTTTCCTTCATCTGACCGTCACTGTCCTGGAGGAAATAAGTCTTATATCCCTGAGCAACTCCTATGCTTGCATCATCAGAGCAAAGCCTTGAAGCGTGCTGGCCTGAGTATAGCCCCTTTCCCCCTGCTTCTACCCCAACAAGCTCTACAGGATCATCCATGAATCCCTTGAAAATTCCAAGGGCATTGGAGCCCCCGCCTACGCAGGCGTAAATCCTCGCAGGAAGCCTTTTTTCCGTTTGAAGTATCTGATGTCTTGATTCTTTCCCAATGATTGACTGGAAAAATGAAACCATTTCGGGAAAAGGATGGGGTCCGCATGCAGTTCCAAGGACATAATGGGTAGTGTCCATATTTGCCACCCAGTCGCGGAAAGCCTCGTTTATGGCATCTTTCAGTATCCTTGTTCCTTCCCTCACGGGAATAACTTCCGCACCGAGACGCTCCATCCAGAAAACATTGGGGCGCTGTCTTTCTACATCAATTTCTCCCATGTATATTGTGCATTTGAAGCCGAATTTTGCCGCCATTGTGGCAGTTGCCATGCCGTGCTGGCCGGCTCCTGTTTCAGCAATCACCCTGGTCTTTCCCATCCTCTTCACAAGAAGTCCCTGACCCATGACATTGTTTGCCTTGTGGGCTCCCGTATGGTTCAGGTCTTCTCTTTTAATGTAGATTCTTGCACCTCCAAAATGCCTGGTAAGGTTTTCAGCAAAAGTCAGAGGAGTTGGCCTGCAGGAATAATTCGACATAATATTGACATATTCCTGCCAGAACAAAGGATCGCACTTTGCTTCACCAAAGATTCCCACAAGCTCTTCAAATGTGGCAACAAGAATCTCAGGGATAAAGGCTCCTCCGAATCGACTGTAATAGCCTCTTTCAATCATCAGCCATTCCTCCTATGGTTTGAGAAAAAACAAATTGATCTGTCCTGCAGAAAAGCTCTGAATAGATGGCATTTTGAACCTGCAAGAAGTTCAGGGAACGCTTTACGACAAGAACGGGTTCTTTTGAAGATATGCCAAGACGGAGGCTTTTTTTGCCTTCAGCATATCCGATCATGAAATTCTGTCTGCCACTTACAGGTCTCATGAAATAACGCTCCTCAACGACTTTTGAAAGAGACTGATTTTTCATGTCAACTGAGTCGATTCCGGTAAAAATTTCGGGATGAAGATAAATGTCCTCTATTATGACGGGTGTTTCTTTCACCAGTGTAAGCCTTGAAAAAAAATATGCCTGATTACCGGAAAAAGGGTTTTCCTGATCGGTGCTGACAATTTTCAATCTGGTTTTTTCAAGAATTTGGGTGGTAACTGTTATCCCCTCTCTGTGGAAAGCCGACGTAGTTCCTGCAAGTGAAAAGAGATCGACTTCTTTTTGCCTTGCTCTCACAAAAGTGCCTGAGCCTCGCTTTCTTTCCAGAACATGCTTTCTGACAAGAAAATCCACTGCCTGCCTTGCAGTAGGCCTGCCGATACCATACATTGCAGCAAGACAGTGTTCCGAAGGAATCCTTGAATCAGGAAGGTATTCTTCAGAGCGTACCTTGGCAAGAATAATATCTGCAAGTTGCCTATATAAAGGAACAGGGGATTGAGGATTCAGCATTCTACACTCTCATCTTTTTATTTTTCGATTCAATACTAGATGGAATTGGTAAAGTTGTCAAGACAAATTTTGGAGAAAAGCCAG
>JBBIWB010000089.1:0-4380 GCA_037439445.1 Desulfobacteraceae bacterium
ATGACGAAGGATGCAGCGCAAGCGCTGCATCCGGCCTTTTTACGATGCCGTCAAACATGGTTATTGCACTTAACCGGGAAGTAAATATGAAAATCGGTTTCTTTGATTCAGGTGTTGGCGGTCTCAGCGTTTTGTACGAAGCCATCAGACAACTGCCGCTTGAAGATTATATCTACTATTCTGACGAAATGAATCTTCCCTATGGAAACAAGTCCAAGGAAGAAGTCAGGAGCTACGTTTTTGAAGCGGTTAACTTCATGGCCAATAAGGGTATAAAGGCTCTTGTCATTGCCTGTAACACAGCAACCAGCGCTGCAATTAACGATATCCGCAGAAGTTTTCCCTTTCCTGTAATCGGGATGGAGCCGGCGGTCAAACCTGCCGTGAAATCCGTGAACGGAAAGAGGGTGCTTGTTTTTGCAACCTGCCTGACTTTGCGCGAGTCAAAATTCATTGAACTGCTTAACAAAATCGATATTATGAATTCTGTAGATTATGTTCCCTTGCAGGAGTTGGTTTCTTTTGCAGAAAAATTCCAGTTTGAAAAAGAAGTTATTGCCTCATATCTAAAAGAACAGTTGAAGGATTATGATCTCAATCATTATGGAGCGGTGGTTCTAGGGTGCACCCATTTTTATTTTTTCATAAACCACATAAAAGCATTTTTCCCTGAAGACACAGTCATGGTAGATGGAAACAAGGGTACTGTACGAAATCTTAAAAACATACTTTCATTCACTGGAAGGGTAAATGAAGGAAATGGCCTTGTTGAGTACTACAAATCAGGCAGGAAGGTTTCTGATACAAGCGCTATGAATCGTTATCTGGATTTGTTGAAACAAATGGAACATGCGGGATAGTCAATTATTGGCTGCAAGCCTCTACATAAGGTCTTAATGCGTTACGGATCCTGCGACTGATCAAGGCAAGAGGTTCCGGCTTTAGTTCACGGCTTTCAATTTCAGGGTATAGATCGGGTAAATACTGTCTTATCAGGGCGTTCGGGATTCCACGGCTTAAATTCCGGATCAGTTTTTCAAGTGAAATTTGTGCTTCAGTCAAGGCCCAGTAATAACGGATTCTGTCCAGATAGCTGTAATGTCGCAGAAAAAATCTCTCTTCCTCTGTGCCGCTGTAATAACCATGCCAGTGTTCAGGATGTCTTTTCATGATGGATTCCATTGTCTTTCTCAGACCAGACAGAGAACTGATGCCAGGGCATTCTTTTTCTATATTCTCAAGGGCATATACTGATTCTCTGAAAGCAAATGTCAGGCATGGGCCTGCTTTCAGTAATTTAAAATTGTCGTCAGTCATTTTATTGAGAGCTTCCGGGCTCTGGTAGTCAGTGGAATGAACCTCGTAATTCATGGGAAAAGGCAATTTTGAAAAGGCGGCAGAAAGTGCTGATGCTTTTTCCCTGTTGTAACAAGCTATAATCTTATGACCGAAATCAACCCCAGGTTGCACCACTACAGCCATGACGCGCTTCCAGGCAGATTCCAGGCCTGAATCACAGAAAATCCTTTCAAACAGTTTAATCGATGCGATCAACTCATTTGGATCAGTTATTCTTATGTTATCAATATGTTCAAGGCTTCCGCCCGGCGCTGGGACATCATTTCCTACAACATAAAAAAGCCTGTCTTTATTTGATGGTTTGGGAGGGGCTGTTTCAGCAGCCATACAAAGTTCTGCTGCCCTTTTGGCTGAAGTCTCAGGCGGAAGCTCCGGACCTGGGTCATCTTTGCATCTTGCGCTCGTGTCAAGATGTATTTTTGAAAAGCCTGCTGCAGCAAGCTGACGGGAAAGCTCCTTTGCTTTTTCCATGGCAAGCGATGCTGTTTCCGTCTTCCAGACATGAGGCCCGACATGATCGGCTCCAATCATTATCTGTCTGTGAGAAAGGCCCGAAGATTCTGCCAGTCGCCTTATGAAGGAGATATAACGAGCAGGAGTCATTCCGGTGTAGCCTCCGAACTGATTGACCTGATTGGCGGTTGCTTCCACCAATAAAAAGAGTTTTTCCTCTGCCGCAAGCTTCATTGCAGTCTGGATTACTGCCGGATGAGCCGAGCAAACAGAGTATATGCCTTTTATCTTTTTTTCAGGATAAAAGTTTTGAAACGGGAGCATATCTTATTCACCGTATTCAGAAAGCTTAAGGTCGTTTATACCAGTAAGAGCATAAGGAACGAAAACGTAATGAAAATGGAAAAACAATCATTACCAGAAGCATACCCAACATCTGCAATAATGAAAACCATTCAAGTTTGCGGCCGGAGGTTAGAAGAAGCGGGTTGCTGATAATCCTGAAATCCATATTGTGCTCTTTTCCCCATGTCTTCAGTGACCTGGAAAACAAAAGTTCTTCACCAGCAAAGACTTTTTGACTGAAACCTCCGACATCATCGAAAGCTTCTCTGCGGCAATATATAAAGCATCCGGCCGCAATGCCCCATTTTTCCGAAATCAAATTCCAAAGCTGAACCAATTTTTTGGCCAAAACATTATCCTTGCCTATAAAATTGAGTTTTGCCCCGCCAGCGCAGCATTTTTCTCCTGAAAGATTTTCAATGGCTTTTTGCAAAATAGCAGTCGAAATTAAAGTGTCAGCATCCAGAAAAATGAGAAACCTGCCTCTGGAGGCTCTTGCTCCTGTGTTTCGCGCCCTTGAAATCTGGTTGACAGATTCAAAGACAACCTCAGCCCCCAGTCTCGAAGCAATCTCTGCTGTTTTATCGCTGGAATTATTATCGACAACAATCACCTCTCCAGGCAAGTCAATGCCTGCCATTGCTTTTTTAAGGGCGGCAATTGTTTCAGGCAGCCATTCCTGCTCATTATAGGCAGGAATGATTACGGAGTAGAAAACCGGGAATGTTTCATGTTTCTCGTTCATCGGCAAGGCGGCTCTTTTATCTTTTCTGGAACATGATATAAGTTCTTAACATGCAAACTAAATCTTTTTCGACGTTTATGCAAAATCTTTTTTTATCAGACAAAAAGCATGAAAAAAAAAGATTCTGACCTTGCAGTTGACGCAGGCGGCAAGAGATTGACAGTACTTGTCAAAGCTAATATATAGGCATATATTCCTGAATCTGGATACATGGCTGGAAAAGGCTTTTGCCGAAACCGGCAGAGCTGGCGATTATCGCCTGAATGAGCTCTTTCATTTCTTTCTGCAGCCATGAACAAGCATGACGTCATCGTAAAAAGGCCGGATGCAGCGCTTGCGCTGCATCCTTCGTCATTGCGGCGTACCATAAGTACGCCTCATTCCTTAAGGATTTGCGCGCCTTGCCCGCGGCCTTTTTACAAAGCCGTCCGACGGACTTTTTACGAGTTCATCAAGCATGGACAATTATCGGGAATCTCAGGCATGACAAAAAAGGCAACAACTGTTCTGGCAGGTGATATCGGCGGAACAAAGACCCGCCTTGCCGTCTTTTCAACCCTGTCAGGGTACAGGGCTCCCATTGCAGAAGCATCTTTTCCCAGCATTGACTTTCCCGGCCTTGAAAATATTGTAAGGGAATTTATCACAGGTGCCGGAATAAAAGCCGATCGAGCAGTTTTTGGCGTTGCAGGCCCGGTTGCTGATGGGCGGGCAAGAATCACCAATCTGCCCTGGAGGATGGACGAAAATCATCTTGCAGATGTACTCGGCTTGTCAAGCGTGATTCTTGTGAACGATCTTGAGGCACTTGCTCTTGCAGTGCCGATTCTGAAGTTGGAAGATATTATCACGCTGAACAAGGGATGTACGGCTCCAGGAGGGGCGATTACCATAGTGGCTCCTGGAACAGGGCTTGGCCAGGCTTATCTCACCTGGGATGGAACAAGGTACAGAGCCCATCCGTCGGAAGGCGGACACTCTGATTTTGCCCCGACCAGCGCTCTTGAAACCAGGCTTCTGCTCTATCTTCTTGATCGTTTCGGGCATATAAGCATCGAAAGGGTTTGTTCGGGAATAGGGATTGCTAATATATACAGGTTTTTGAAAGAACACGAGCGCTTCCATGAGCCTTACTGGCTTGCGGAACAGTTGAGCCTGGTTACTGATCCTGTTCCTGTCATAGTGAATGCTGCTTTTGACAAGAACAGGCAGTGCAGGCTCTGCCGGACAACGCTGAACATGTTTGTATCCATTCTTGGTGCTGAGGCAGGAAATCTGGCCCTGAAAATCATGGCCTCAGGAGGTGTCTACCTTGGAGGAGGAATTCCGCCGCGTATCCTTGCTGTGCTGCAAAAGGGGCTGTTCATGAAGGCTTTCAGGCAAAAGGGGCGGATGTCAGGGCTCATGAATGAATTTCCTGTTCACGTTATTATGAATTCCAGAGCAGCTCTTATGGGAGCAGCCTCTCTGTGTTTTTT
>JBBIWB010000090.1:0-4260 GCA_037439445.1 Desulfobacteraceae bacterium
CGAACACAATAAATGATGAATAATTTAAAAAGATTTCATATTGCAATTTTTTTCAAACATTGTAATAAAGGATAACAAGGAGGTTTTCATGAAGTCTGCCTATGGATTGATGAAATCCTTATCTGCACTTTTTATTGCAGTCTGTTTCATTTCGCCAGCATTTGCAGGTGAAACTCAGAAAAAACTCGTTTCAGAAAGCACACTGGAGCAGGTCATGAGGTGCGGGATGCTTAAGGTAGACATGTCAACATTTGTTCTATGGGCAATGAACGACAAGAACGGACAGCTCATAGGCTTTGAGATCGATGTGGCCAAACGGCTTGCAAATGACCTGGGCGTTAATGATGATTTTAATCATTCTGATGTCACCATTGCCGCCAGGCTTGGTTCAACTTCCGCAACCGCTTCAAAACAGTTCATGCCAAAGGCAAGGCTTAACCTTTTTGACGAAGAGTCCCAGGCTTATATTGAAGCCATAAACGCCAAGGCTCATGCAGTAGTAGGTTCAGCACCTACGCCTGCGTTTCAGGCATTGAAACATCCCGAAACCCTTTTCGTGCCTTTCGATGGAACCTTTACCAAGGAGCCGATCGGTTTTGCTGTCCGCAAAGGTGATTTTGACACAATAAACTATCTCAACAACTGGATTACTGTTGTTTCTGCTGAAGGCTGGCTGAAAGAAATCAAACGTTACTGGTTTGAAACCAAGGAATGGGAATTGTTGATTCAATAAAAAATGACGGTATGGTAAAAAGCCGGATTACAGAAGGCCTTGTCTGAAGATTTTTACAGGAATGTCTGAATTTTGACTTTAAGAGCTCATCAAAAACATGGGATTGGTTAAACAAGACACATTTTTTAACGGCAAGATGAAGTTGATGCAGCATCAGAATGGATACAGGTTTTCCATTGATTCAGTTCTGCTTGCCGATTTTGTAAAACCAGGCAAAGAAGATAGAATTGTTGACCTTGGAACTGGATGTGGAATCATCTCTTTAATGCTTGGGTACCGATACCCTGGAATAACAATCACAGGAATCGAAGTTCAGGAAGAGCTTGCAGAGCTTGCAGCCAGAAATGCTGAAATTAACGGTCTCAATGAGCGAATTTCCATTATTTTAAATGATTTCAAAAAGATATCAATCGACGAGGTTTCAGGGCCAGTCGATATAGTGATAAGCAATCCTCCATACAGGAAAGAAAAATCAGGAAGGGTCAACCCTAATCATCAGCAGGCAATAGCAAGACATGAAATCATGTCAACAATAGATGACGTGGTAAAAGCCGGCTCAAGGCTTCTTGGTGTTGGAGGAAAGTTTGCTGTCATTTATCCTGCCGAACGCATTGCAGACCTTGTTATTTCCCTTCGAACCTATGGAATAGAGCCAAAAAGAATTCAGACTGTTCACTCAAAGCCAAATGATTCTGCTAGGCTGATTCTTGTATCCGGTGTTAAAGGCGGAGGACCTGGCACAACTGTCATGGAACCGCTCTTCATTTACGAGCCCGATGGCTCTTATACAAAAAAGGCCTTGGCTATGTTTAGCCCATGAATACCCGTCTATATTGGAGTACTTAATGGAAGAAAGCTTTAAAAGGCAAAATGAATTATTCAAGTCTATCATATTTAAAAGCGACTGGTTTAATGCCGATATTGAAAGCAATCTGAAAAGAATTCTTGAAATCTTCAGTGAGCTTATTCAGACAGAAAGGGTAAGTGTATGGAAATACAGTTCTGATTATTCCAAAATAACCTGCCTTGACCTGTACGAAAGGAGCAAAAAGAAGCATGGCTCTGGTGAAGAATTAGTTTGCGCTGATTTTCCAGGCTATGCTGCTGCACACTTTAATGGCAAGCCCATTAAAGCAGATGATGTTTACACTGACCCAAGAACTTCGGATATTCCTCCCTGGTATTATAAAAAACACTGTATCACTTCGCTTTTAGACGTTCCTGTTTACGCTGGTGGCAAACTGACAGCTCTTTTAAGCTTTGAGCATACAGGCGGGAAAAGAAAATGGAGCGATGAAGATGAACGTCTTTCCCTCAGCATGGCTACTCATGTTGCACTTTGTTTTGAAATCGAAGAACGTAATCATTTAGAAAAGACATTACGAGATAATGAGGCAAAGTATCGCACGGTCTTTGAAGGAAGCTCGGACGGTTTTTTCATTATGACTGATAAATTCCTCGATTGCAATGAAATGACCTGCAATATTTTTGGTTATACGAAGGATGAAATGATTGGTTTAAGTCCTTTGAATTTCTCTCCTTTTTTTCAGCCAGATGGCAGAAGTTCAGAAGATGCTGCCAGGAATTATATCAAGATGGCCATGAATGGGACTCCTCAGAGGTTTTATTGGGTTCATCAAAAGAAGGATGGGACATTAATAGACACTGAAGTATCCCTTACATCTCTGAACATAGTCAATCAAAATTTAATTTTTGCCATTGTAAGGGACATTACCGAAAATAGAAGGGCAGAGGAAGCACTTCGCAGGGCAGAAGCAAAATATCGAAACATATTCGAAAATGCCGTAGAGGGCATATTCCAACTGACTCCTGGCGGCAGGCTACTTGTGGCAAACCCTGCACTTGCCAGGATATGCGGATACAACAAGCCTGAAGAATTGATCAATGAAATTAAAGATTTCAGCAATCAGGTCTATGATGACCCTGAAGGCTTAGTACAACTGAATGAAAGAATCCGGAAAGACAAGTTTGTGCGGAATTTCGAGATAAAAGCCCGCAGAAAAGATGGAACTGTTTTCTGGATGTCTATTAATGTCAATGCAGTACAAGATAATGAAGGCAGAATTATTCATTTGGAGGGAATGTTAGAAGACATAACACAGAGAAAAAAACTTGAAGACCAGTTGAGACAATCCCAGAAAATGGAAGCAATAGGAACACTGGCTGGCGGAGTCGCACATGACTTCAATAATATACTGACAGTAATCATGGGTTATACGCACTTAATGTATTTATGTGTTAAAAATGATGACCTTATTTATCCATATATCAATGAGATAAACTCTGCAGCGGAAAAAGCAAAGAAACTTACCAGCAATTTGCTGGCATTCAGCAGGAAGCAGATGATCAGTTTAAGTCCAATTAAGATAAATGAACTGATCAGAAATTTCTCGAAAACATTTTTCAGAATCATTGATGAAGATGTGGAATTAAAGACTTTTCTGGCAGAAGATGATTTTACGATACTGGCTGATTCAGACCAGATTGAGCAGGTTCTTCTCAACCTGGCTACAAATGCAAGAGATGCCATGCCAGACGGAGGTCTCCTGATCATACAAACTGAATTTGTAGAAATTGATGACGAATATATAAAAACACATGGCAATGGTAAAAAAGGTAATTATGTGCTTCTAAGCTTTACCGATTTTGGCAAAGGCATGGATGATTCTACAAAAGAAAAGGTTTTTGAGCCTTTTTTTACTACAAAACAGAAAGGGAAGGGTACTGGTCTCGGTCTTTCAATGGTGTACGGGATTATAAAACAGCATGGCGGGTATATCAATGTTTATAGTGAATTAAACAGAGGCACTTCTTTTAAGATATACTTGCCGCTTGCACCTGATGTGTTGGTGCCTGCTAAATCAGCAGTGATCAATTCGACGGCCGTCATAACAGGTACAGAAACTGTCCTCTTGGCAGAAGATGATGAAAACGTCCGTAAATTAACGAAATATTTTCTTGAGAGATATGGCTACAGGGTAATTGAGGCAATAGACGGGGAGGATGCCTGTATTAAATTCGCTAGCAACCTTGACAATATAGATATCTTACTCTTTGATGTTATAATGCCAAAGATGAACGGGAAAGTGGCCTATGAAGAAATAAGAAAGATCAAACCTGAAATTCCTGTAATATTCATAAGCGGTTATACTGCAAATGTCATCCATCAAAAAGGAATTCTTGAAGAAGGAATAAATCTCGTACTAAAGCCCGTTTCACCAACTATTCTTTTAGAAAAAATACGTCAGGTGCTTTCATTGAAATGATGTTTTGGTGGTCCCAACGGGGATCGAACCAGTTTTTACGGCCTGAAAGATGCCTGAAAAACTGTGAGTCACTGATTTTATTAATCGCTAACCCAACTTCATGGGCATAAAAAATTTCATAAGTGATATCAGCATGTTAAGATAGTATCAAACAGTTTTTAGGCACTATAGATTTTTTTGTGGTGAGTGAAGGAAGAGAAACTTGTGTATTCCAGAGCAAGTCGGCCGGTGATTCCATTC
>JBBIWB010000091.1:0-3966 GCA_037439445.1 Desulfobacteraceae bacterium
TATATTGCTTGACATAATATTTGGTTGCCATTTTTTCCTGGCGGTTTAAAATCAGGCCAACAAGTTTATTTTCTGGAATCATTTCAAGAGCTTTTCTAACGTCGTTAAGCTGAGTTTTACCAGCCTGTACCACAAGAATGATACCATCAACCAGTGACGCAAAAGTCAAGGCGTCCGCGCTGCTAAGCAGAGGTGGAACATCAAAGAAAACCATTCTGTCGCAGTAACGGGTCTTCAATTCCTTAAAAAGCTCTTTCATTCTGGGGGAACCCAGAAGTTCCGAGCTATCATACACCGTTCTTTCACCGGAAATCAAGGTAAATTTTTCAATGCCCGGCCAGATCAATAATTCCGTAATAGGACTGTCATCAAGAAGATAATCTATCAGACTTTTTTCACTTTTGATTCCGAGGAGTTCATGAACGTTTTGCCTTATGAAATCACAATCAACAAGAAGAACTGTTCTGTCAAATTCTCTGGCAAAAGTCATGCTGAGATTTATGGCAGTCGTGGTCTTGCCTTCATCGGGCAGAGCACTGGTAATCATTAAGGTGTTCCAGCCTTTGGCGCTGGTTTTATTTAGAATCTGTGTGCGGATCATCTTATAAGATTCAACCTCAGGAGACCCAGGCAGAACTGCAATGCACCGGTTTTCGGCAGCCAGTTTCGTGTCAAGCGGCATGGAAATGGATTTGGAATACTTTGGTGAAATCCACCCCGCCCTTTCTTTGCAGGACGCTAAGATAGCCGCCTCTTCTTGCGTGAGTTTTCCTGATCGGGACTCTTCTGCCGTTTTTCTAATTCCATCCATCGTTCATTATTCCTTCCCGCAGAGACTTGTGTCTTAAGCCCCCATGAATACCTTTTGTTAAAAGACAGCGTAACGGTCAATCACCCTCATGATTTTTGCCCAGAATATATCCAGATCCATTATGAAAAGATGAAAAATCACAACCCCGGATATAACCACTACAAAAATTCCGGCAAACCAGAGAATCTTTCTGTTTCTGGCCTTTTCCAGATCACCCCTCGTTACAATTACAGGTATTTCTCCAAGTACCGGAAGACCAGTAGCCCTTGAAAGCCCTCTGATGCTTCTTACTGATTGATCTGAAAATTCCATGACAGAGGCAACACCAACACCGGCACCGATGCCTAAAATCAGCCCTATCAACAGAAAAGCAGGTATATTTGGTGATACTGGTTTTTCAGGAAGCCTTGCCGGGTCTATGATTGTAAAGCGCTCTCCCATCTGACCCTTTTCCATCCCCTGGGAAACCTTAGCCTCCATGGATTTTCTCATGAGATCGTCATACTTGGCCTGCGTATTGTTTCTTTCGGCAAGAAGAATTTTGTATTCCTCTTCCACCTTAGGTGTAAGCTCTAAGCGCCGCCGGTAGCTATCCCTTTTCTTCTGCTGATTATCAATGAGTCTTTTAACCGATCCAATTTCTGATTTTACGCTTGCCAACTGTGAAACCAGTGCAACATATGCCGGATTGTCAGATTGCTCAGGAATCGGTGCGGCAGACTTTGCTGCCTGCACATCTTTGCTGCCTTTCTCACCTGGTTTAAGATTAAGCCTTTCCTCAAGCTGGGCAATCTCTGACCTGGTCTTTATAACATCAGGGTGCCTGTCGGAATAGCGGCTTTCGATCTGTACCAGCCTTGCCTTCAATTCCCTCAAAAGCGCCTTATCCTGGCTTGCAGCTTCAGGTGGTATACTTGCCAGTTGTGTTACATAATAGCTTTCTTTTTCTCTTAAGGTGCGTAACTGGTCGTTCAACTGGTCAAGTTCGCGCTCGATTCTTTCGATAGCCTGGATGTTGACCTGCAGAAGTTCAGGTAGAAAGTCCATGTTCTGTTTTTTAAAGGCAGAAATATTGGCATCTAAAGCGGCAAGTTGCTTTTTGAGATCCATTGTTTCATCTTCAAGAAACTTAGATGCCCCTGCTGTCTGCTGCTCTCTGGCTCTCAGGTTTTCCTGAAGATAAAACGAGGCCAGCACCGTAACTACCTGCTGGACTACAGCCGGCTTTTGCCCGTCAAAAGAAATGCTGAAAGCAATGGTGGCTGCACTTGGCCTTCCCGTGCGCCGGTCAACAATATCAGCGCTTATAGTCTGAAATTTAGTAGCTTTCCTCATCTCCTCGATAATATATTCTGTTGTCCACCTTCCTCTGTATTCTTCATAAAGATTGAAGCGGTTTACAATTTCAAGAAGTCTTGCTGAACTCATTATTCTCTGGTTGATCATCTGAAGATGCTGATCAGCGTAGCCTGTAATGGTACTTGCGACAAAATCTCGGGGGATTTCCTGCTCTTCTATCAGTATCGTTGAAGAGGCCCGGTATTTAGGCGGAATAACAAGAATTGCAATTATGGCTGCAAGCATGAAGATAAGAATAGGGAGGATAATGCTCCATTTTCTTCTTTTAATAATAGATAGGTAGTCACTTATATTTAGACTTTCTTCCATGGTCCTCCAGTAAAAACCTTGAATTGTTTTACCAAGCCGTCAGACTGATTGCAGAAACCGTCAAACCGGTGCGATCCCCCGGATTATTTGTTTTTCGCATCATTCCAGCAATGCGTGCTGAACATAAAGGCGGAGCATGAAAAGATTTCTCTCCGCATGAGTATCGTTTGTCCTGTAATTTACTCTTGTATGTGAATAAGTAGCATCGAGTGCAACATCTTTTGTGTATTCATAACGAAGTCCAGGGCTAAAAGACATGGTTTCTTCATCTATTTCCTGGACAGAAAATTTCCCGGATTCCGACTTGTTCAGAAAATAACTGCCTGTCAGCATGCCCTTAAGTTCATATGTAAAACTTCTCCGAATCTGGACACTCAAAGATGTTCTTTCACCTGTTCCGTAACGTCCGCTGGCAGGACTTATTCCATGAAAAAGATTAAAATCAAGATTTGTTTTTTCCCCTTTATACGATAAAGCTGCCCTGCCTACTGCCCCCGTACCCTCGGATTGTTCCTGCTTCTTCACGGTTGTTATGAAAAAAGGCGGAATGAACTGAAGCTGGGCAACTTGAAAATCCGATCTCGTGTAGCGGCCACCGACATCCAGAACTATCTGCCACAATTCACTTATAGCCTTGCTTGCACCAATCGTTGCCTCATAATTGTCTATGGCTGACTCGGCAAAACTGTAGCGGGCATAGCCGAAATTGACTCTTCCCTTTGTGGCTGGAACAATCGAGCTTGTGTCGTGAATGAAGGATAAATTAGCACTGTTTTCCTCTATGTCGGAAAATTTTGATCCACTTTCATATTGATCCTTGGAATATCCGTAGGAAAGCGATGCAGATGTTTTTTCAGTAAGAGCATAATCACCTCCTAATGTATATTTTTGTCTGTCACGGCTAACCTCGTTAAAAACTATCCCGGTAATTTCAATATCGCGGTCAGGAGATGAGTCCTTGAAGTATCCTGCAGTAGCAAAAAGATTAAGTCTTGTCGTCAATAAATACCGGAGACTTCCCTGATAGGATTGATCCAGCGCATTAAGCCCATTATAATCGCTGTATAATCTTTGGTCGAATTTCGTTATCAGGCTTGACTTGAATCTTTCTGTGTCATTTACAAGCCTGATTCCCGGTGAAAAGGTTGCTATGAAATCTCTTTTCGCATTGGTGCGCTCTAAAAAAATGTTATCATTATACTCGCCCTTAACGCTTACATTCGGGATAAGCCGGAAACCATCGCTCCAGGCCGCTGAATACGACAAAAACACTATGGCTACACCGAATACAATCGCTTTCACCCTGTCATTTCCTTTCCGTGCGTCCTTATTTTTTCGTGAAAATACATTACCCCATCAGTCCGGCGCATTACCTCGATGAAAATCGGGCTGAATTCAGTTTTTTATTTATTTTCATCTCTGGAAGTAAATTCTGATATTATCCATAAACGTTTCCCGTATTCTTACGGGGCAACCACCACATCGCC
>JBBIWB010000092.1:0-3798 GCA_037439445.1 Desulfobacteraceae bacterium
CTATAAAAAGAATAAAGTCTTGACAAATCGCTGGGAAAAATATAAATAAAATAAAATATTGACATAAAAAACCAGATAGCAATAAGGAAAGGAGTAGTTAGTTGGCAAATCACAAATCAGCTTTAAAACGCGCACGACAGAATGAGGATCAGAGGCTTAGAAACAAGTCTAACAAAACAAGGGTTAAATCCGTAATAAAAGACATCCGAACTGCAGTAGCCTTGAATCCTTCTGATCAAAGCTTGTTCCCGAGTCTTAATGCTGCAAAATCAGTCATAGACAAGGCTTCAAAAAAAGGCTCCATTCACCACAGAACTGCTGCCAGAAAGATTTCAAGAATCTCCAGGCTTATAAACTCTGTAAAATCTTGAACGAAACATTTCTTTTAATTCTTTAGACTTCTTTCTTTTCTATAGTGCATGGACTGTAGGTATTTCGTCCATGCACCAGCCGAGCATTCAAATAGTCAAAAATCATCTGTAAGTCTGTTATATACTTTTTCAGCCAGCCGTCTCGACAAAGCCTGAATAGCTGTTTTTTTATTAAGCTCTGATGACATCTTATCATCTGCAACCCTGTAAACTTCGCTGGAATTTATACCTCTTGCGATCCAGACCGCCTTTCCTTTTGTATCAGTTAGTTTAAGGGCTATGCCTAGAGTGATCCTGCGCTGGGCTGACCTGATCTGGGTACCGTGGACAATCGGAACATCTCTCAGATATTCGATGTTTCCTTTAAGGATTCCGTCTGAATCATCCTGCCTTCCTATAACATCCTTTCTTCTGTGAATGAATTCATTAATTAAATCATTTGTAATAATATGCTCTATACCTGTTTCTGAAGTATTGTTTTCAATCATAGAAAAATATATCCGCTTAATACCCGAAGGCAAGGAACCTTCCCCCGAGAATCTATAGGAACAACTCAGAATAAAAATGCAGGTTGAAAACAAAAAGATATACTTAACGCACGACGATGTTTTCATAATACAATGTTTACCAGTTTTTTCTGGACAACAACAACTTTTTTTACTGTTTTTCCGGAAATAAATTTTTGAATCCGTTCATCTGATAAAGCCTTTTCTTTTATTGCTTCATCTTCTGTATCAGGAGTAACAATGAATTTGCTTCTGAGTTTACCATTTATCTGAACCACAACAAGAAGAGTATCCTTTATGAGTGCTGACTCAGAATGCTTTGGCCAAGAAGCCTCATAAATGCTAGTTTCATTACCTAGTTCAAACCATATTTCTTCAGAAATATGAGGAGTAACAGGAGAAAGAAGAAGAATCACTGTTTCTATGGCCTGTCTGAAAAGGCTTGTCTTCTGAATAGACCAATCTTCTATCTGAAATCCGTGGAGCATGTTCACAAGCTCCATTACTGCACTAATTGCAGTATTGAAGTGAAACCTGTCCTCAATATCAGTAGTTACTTTGAATATTGTTTGATGAATTTTTTTGTAAACGCCGCGAAGATCGGGTTCAAGATCATCTATTTCTCCATCAAAAGTAGACACATATTTTATATAAGGCATCCAGGCATGAGCAAGTCGCCAGATACGATTTAAAAATCTGAAGCTACCTTCAACTCCCTGTTCACTCCATTCAAGACTTCTTTCAGGAGGTGAGGCAAACAAACAGAACAATCTCGTTGTATCTGCCCCGTATTTAGTCAGAAGAGTGCTTGGATCAACAACATTTTTTTTCGATTTCGACATTTTTTCAACCCTGCCAATTTCTATCAGATTGCCGCAGAGTTTACATTTTCTGTCTTTTCCTTCTGTAGCTTCTTCAGGAAACAAAAAACCGTGCTCAGGACATAGGACTGTCTCCTTACAGACCATCCCCTGTGTAAGAAGATGGGTAAAAGGCTCTTTGTAGCTGACAAGTCGAAACACATTCAAGACTCTTGTAAAATATCTGGAATACAGAAGATGCAATATGGCATGTTCTACTCCTCCTATGTACTGGTCTACAGGCATCCAGTAATTGTCCGCCGCAGGATCAAACATGCCTTCGTAATAATCCGGACTGCAATATCGCTGAAAATACCATGAAGATTCAACAAATGTGTCCATAGTATCGGTTTCCCTTCTGGCAGAAGAATTTCCGCATTTAGGACATTTTGTTTTTTTGAAATACTCAAGCATTGGAAGTGGTGACTGGCCGCCTTCCTGAAGATCTGCATCTTCAGGCAAAATTATTGGAAGGTCAGATTCCGGTACAGGAACAACACCGCATGAATCACAGTGAATCATAGGAATCGGAGTCCCCCAGTATCTCTGTCTTGAAATGCCCCAATCCCTGAGCCTGAAACTTACAGTGCGTTTTCCGAGATTATTAGCTTCAAGATAATCGGCTATAGACTCTAGTGCTTCAGTGTTTCTAAGACCGTTAAAAGCCCCAGAATTGACCATTATCCCTTCTCCTGGATAAGCTTCGGTCATCGAAAACGAATCAAGGTCAGAACCCTCTGGTTTGACAACAACAACAATATCTAGGTTATATTTTCTAGCAAAATCAAAATCACGCTGGTCATGTGCAGGAACAGACATTACTGCGCCTGTGCCATATCCCATCAAAGCAAAATTTGCAGTATAAATGGGCATTCGTCTCCCAGTCATGGGATTTATGCACCATGAACCGGTAAAAACACCTTCTTTTTCGTAAGACTCCATTTCTTTACCCGACCTGTCCTGCATCAGAATTCTTTCGACAAAAACATTTACCGCAGATTCAAAAGAAGTGCCTTTCGATAATTTCTGGACTAAAGGATGCTCTGGAGCAAGACACATGAACGTAGCGCCAAATATCGTGTCCTGTCTAGTAGTAAAGACAACTATATCTTCTGTTGAATTTTCGATTCTAAACCTGATTTCAGCCCCGGCGCTTTTTCCTATCCAGTTCTTCTGCATAGCTACAACTTTTTCAGGCCATCCTGGAAGAAGATCACAATGTATCAAAAGATCTTCTGCAAAATCAGTTATTTTGAAAAACCATTGAGAGAGTTTTTTTTGTCGCACTGGATTGCTGCATCTCCAACACAAGCCCGCTTCAACCTGTTCATTAGCCAAAACAGTCTGACATGGTTCACACCAGTTTACATAGGATTCTTTGCGATAAGCCATTCCATTTTCATACATTTTCAGAAAAAGCCATTGCTCCCAGCGATAATACTCAGGTCTGCATGTAGTAATTTCACGATCCCAGTCATAGGAAAAACCCATCTTTTTAAGCTGATTTCGCATGGCGTCAATGTTTGAGTAAGTCCATCTAGCAGGATGAGTTCTATTTGCAATAGCAGCATTTTCAGCAGGCATTCCGAAAGCATCCCATCCCATAGGGTGAAGTACATTGAACCCTCTCATGTGTTTGTATCTGGCAACTACATCGCCAATTGTATAATTTCTTACATGTCCGATATGAATTTTTCCGGATGGGTAAGGAAACATTTCTAGAAGATAATATTTTTTCTTATTGAAATCTTCTGTAACCTTGTAGATCTTAGAAAGTTCCCAGGATGCTTGCCATTTGGTTTCAATCTCTTCAGGTATATAACGTTCTTTCATTTATAGTAAATTCCCTCTCATCTTTAAAATATGTAATTTACTTTTTTATGTCACACAAGATCTAAAATATCAAGCACAGAACAAGTTAGAAAAAAAGGCTTTTACATGGTATTATGGCTAAAAACCTCACAACATGATAACAGGAAGAAAGTGTTTTTTAGCCAAGTTTTTTGAAACAAAAAAGCCTGTCACCAGATAGACATGGTGACAGGCTTTATATAAGATTTC
>JBBIWB010000093.1:0-3691 GCA_037439445.1 Desulfobacteraceae bacterium
GCATCCGGCCTTTTTACAAAGCCGTCAAACTTACACAGGACAGAATCCTCAACGCCCATAGTTTATCCCCCGTTCAAAAAACCTTATTGATCGAAAAATCGAACAATCCACCTGCAGCAAAACCGGACATTTTTATTTGAACTTGAAAAAATATTTAAAAAAACTTGACATGGTCAAATTTTTAGATATAATGTAATACAAATAATAACATTATTATCAAAAATAAATTGATTGCTTACAAGAATTAGAAAACAAGAGGTCAAATAATTGAGGAGGTGATCCTTAAAAACGCGTTGGTAAAAAGATTCAAAAATATTCAATTCTGTTTATATCCTGAAAAGGCCAACCTGCCTCATGAAAGGGCGGGACGGAAAGCCACGGGTCGCAAGACAGCCGGGTTGCCAGGAAATGATCGAGAAAATCCATCATTATACAAAAAAAGGAGATAAACAATGAAAAGAAAATCTGTTTTTGCAGTCGTTTTAGCGGCCATCTTCGTGTTTACATTTGCGCAAACATCTATGGCAACAAGTTATACTGTCAAACCGACAGGAACAGGAGGCAGCATTAGTGGGTATGGCCCATATCAGTCGGGTAATGGCGGTGAATTCACACTTGAAGCAAGTACAAATTTACAATGGGTGCTGAAATACTACAATGACAGTGCAGCGACAAAGACAAAGGGTCTTGTAAATTCAAATACCTTTCAAAGTTTCTGTCTGGAGCGAAATGAATATATTTATGCAAATCAAATTCATGATGCCACAATGAGTCTTTACGCTGGAAATGGCGGTCAGGGCGGAGCTACAGGGAATAAAGACTACATTTCCATAGGTACTGCCTGGCTTTATTCCAATTTTGTGAAAGGAACACTTGCCGGATACAATTATATTGACAATCCATCAACAACAGTTAATGAACGTCAAGCTAGTGCAGCTTTGCTTCAGAATACGTTCTGGTGGCTTGAAGAAGAAAGTCACAATAACGGTGGTTCAAATATTTTCGGAAGTGCCGTTCTATCTCAGTTCGGCAGTATGGCAAATGCAAGAGCAAACAGTAATGGCGCCTTTGGAATAAAGGTTTTAAATCTTACCCAAAATGGCGCTTTACGTCAGGATGTGTTGGTGGCCACTCCAATTCCTGCCCCAGTTCTGCTTTTAGGCGCCGGGCTTGCAGGGCTCGTAGGCTTGCGCAAGAGAGTCAAAAAATAGTTAGGAATCAAAATTGTTATCAAAAAAAGGCAGATTTACCTGAATAGGTCTCTGCCTTCTCATATCCTCTTTCTGTCTATCAGAAGGCTTCCTGCCCAACCACCAATAATATCTCTGCTCCCCACCTCGGAAAGCTTGCCTTTATCATATGCCATTACCCAGTTCTTTATAGTCGATGGCACCACCGATAACCGCCTTCCAGCCTCAGGTATTCATAACCCTTCTTCAACTACAAGCCTTACCGCCTCTTCCCTGAATTCCTTCGTATACTTACCTTATGGTATTCTCTTCATATCATGACACATCCGTTGTTGTTTTTGCCTTAACATTGGTGTCCTATATTTTCAACATACCTCACATCTTCCTTTCTTCCAAAGGGTAAGCACTCTAATTGGCATGTAAGAATTTAAATCTGTTTATGATTGAAACAAAGCGGTAAATGTAATAAAAAATAAAGCAACTTCTCTTTTTTATTCCAGGGAGCTTGGAACGGGAGGGTATTTTTACGTTAAATTAAGGAGTTGATCAAGAGATGGGCATTGCCGCAGATATAATCATCCTCGTCCTTGCAGCATTGATTGGAGGCGTAATTGCCAACAAGCTCAAACAGCCGCTGATAGTGGGATACATTCTGGCTGGAATTCTGGTTGGGCCTCATACAGGTCTAGTTTCTGTATCTGAAGTCCATAACATAGAGCTGCTGGCCGAGATAGGAGTCGCACTCCTTCTTTTTGCGCTGGGGCTGGAGTTTTCGCTCAAAGACCTGAGTCCTGTGAGAAATATTGCCTTAATCGGAACTCCTATCCAGATAATACTGACCATGTCTTACGGCTTTATGATCGGACATTTGCTCGGCTGGGGATGGATTCACTCCGTCTGGTTCGGTGGAGTCATTTCCCTTTCAAGTACAATGGTAATCCTGAAGACCCTGATGAATCAGGGATGGATAGGAACCCTTTCAAGCAGAGTAATGATAGGGATGCTCATTGTTCAGGATCTGGCTGTAGTGCCTTTAATGATCATCTTGCCTCAGTTGAACAATCCTTCGGCAGGACTTCCAATTTTGGGTTTTGCAGCTCTCAAGGCAATCATTTTTCTTACAACCATGATCATACTCGGCACAAGAATCCTTCCAAGAATAATGATATACATTGCAAAATGGAATTCGCGTGAGCTCTTTCTTCTTGCAGTTACAGCAATAGGTTTGGGGATTGGCTATGCTACGTATCTTGCAGGACTTTCCTTTGCATTCGGGGCTTTTGTTGCCGGAATGGTCTTAAGCGAGTCGGACTACAGCCACCAGGCACTAAGCGACATAATACCTTTGAGGGACCTTTTCGGACTCCTTTTTTTTACATCAGTAGGAATGCTGCTTGACGCATACTTTATTCTTGCCAATTGGACCACAATACTTCTGCTTGTCACGCTCGTTTCTCTGGGCAAGGGAATTCTTTTTGCCGGACTTTCAAGGCTTTTCGGGTACGGAAATGTCATTCCTCTTGCAGTCGGACTGGGGCTGTTTCAAATAGGTGAGTTTTCGTTTGTGCTGGCAAGAATTGGGCTTTCCACCCAGTCCATATCCACCGAAATTTATTCCCTGATGCTTAGTACCGCCATCATAACCATGGTGCTGACACCTTTTTTTTCAGGATTCACGGCACCGCTGTATTCATTGAGAAAAAAACTTTTCAGGCACGAAACCCTTCAATCCATAAATATACCTGAATCAGGATTGCGTGATCATGTCGTAATTGCAGGTGGAGGCCGCATTGGAACCCATGTGGCAAAGGTGCTGCAGCACTTGAAACTCTCTTTTGTACTTGTCGAGCTTGATTCAAGATGTCTTGAGAATGCAAAAAAAATGGGGCTTCCGGTAATCTTCGGGGATGCAGGCCAGAAGATTGTTCTGGAGGCTGCTCAAATTGACAGGGCCTGCCTTCTGATTATCACGGTTCCTGCAATTGTAGTAACTCAGAGTGTTGTGTCTCATGCCAGACATCTCAATCCAACACTTGACATTGTTGCAAGAGCAGGCGGAATCGAACAGATGAAGTCTTTATACGAAAAAGGTGTTCTGGAGGTGGTTCAGCCCGAATTTGAGGCCAGTCTGGAGATAACCCGCCAGGCATTGCTCCATCTGAAAGTTCCTTCAATCGAGGCTATAAGAATCACAGATGCAGTGCGTCTTGACATGTATGCCCCGTTTCATCAGAATGCCACCGAAACAGTCGTGGAAGAAGTCAAGGCAAGAATATGCACTTTAGAGAAAGAACAGGGACAATCCCTCATTTGTGATTAATTTCGGATTAAGGACTACAAAATGCAGATTAAACAATTAGAATTATATTGTTACTGGGGGGTGCTAAAGAATTCTCTTTGCATATCAGATCGGACTGATATCCTCTTCAGACGGGGCAGTCTGAAGGCTATCAATCGGAAAAATGGAATCGGTTGATTCAAAAATTTTATGTTTCAGCTTT
>JBBIWB010000094.1:0-3531 GCA_037439445.1 Desulfobacteraceae bacterium
GCCTGCGGCCTTTTTACAAAGCCGTCCGAATATTGACTTTTTACGAGTTCATCAAAATTATACGCATTTCTTTATTTATTGGAGTAAGAGACTGCCTTCGATTACCTTGCCATCCGGAATAAATACAGGCTGGTCGCCTGAAGAGTTCTCGATTACCACCTTTCCCTTCAGCAATACCCTGTTTCCAAAAAAAACATTTCCTCTTACAGTAAGAGATTCACACGAAAGAAGAGAAGGAGGACCATAAGGAAAGCGTTTCTCAAATTCTTCTATCTTGCCGTAATATTTTGAATCGAGGTCGATTTCAATCTGTTCGAACAAGCGTTTACTGCTTACTCTCAGGCCTTGTTCATCTGAGCAGGTAAAGCAATCAGATCTGACTGCCAAAAGCTCATTGCATTTTTTGACAGGATAAAAACGTGCCCTCGGAACAACTACAGCGGTTGCCCCTTCAAACAAGGATATGGCTGAACCCATTGCAGCTTCTATCTGATAGACTCTTGGGCTTTTTTCATCACGGGGATCAAGAGTTTTTGGATTCAAGATCATGGGCAACCTTACAGACCCATGCCTATTAATGAAAGTTCGCAGAAATTCAAGATTAACCCAGATGTTATTGGTATTAAAATACCTGAAAAGGCTGATATCCCTGCTTGCACTCAGTTCATCATCTGCACACTGAGCAACTTCCCTCAGGATAAGATTCCCGTTTCTGTGAAAGGCCAGGTGCCCACCCTTGATATCTGACTGTATCCGCTGTGAAACCTCCATCATGAAAGGAAGATTTTTCTCGGAAAAATACCCGAGCAAGGCTTCATCCATTGTTGCCCCAAGGTTGTCTGCATTGGCTATGAAGGCATACCTCACCCCTTCTTCAAGCAACTTGTCAAGAACACCTGAACTGTAAAGTGCAGCATAGATGTCGCCATGACCCGGAGGGTTCCACTCCAAGTCAGGCTTTTCCGGACAGCTTGCAGGGGAATAATCACTTTGAAGAATCTTGGGAA
This sequence comes from Desulfobacteraceae bacterium, assembly GCA_037439445.1. Taxonomy (GTDB): domain Bacteria; phylum Desulfobacterota; class Desulfobacteria; order Desulfobacterales; family Desulfatirhabdiaceae; genus JBBIWB01. The sequence continues at coordinate 1,008 of JBBIWB010000094.1, forward strand.
ATTTGTTCTGGACAAACAAGAGCGGAAACTTCTCAATATTCATCTTATTCAAAGCATTGATCGTATCTTCATGGGTATTGAAGCTGTTCATGAATGCAAGTCTGATGCTGCGGGTTTGAGCCTGCTTTACTATAATTTCCATGAAAGATTTTTTACCTGCGGCTTCAAGAAGGGACTTTGCACAGGTAAGACCCATGCTTGTCCCAAGCCCTCCGTTGAGAACAATCATGACGGCATGCGGCAGAGCTTTTTTCCCTGAATCTGCAAAAGCTTCAAGATCGGTGGCATCTGCAATTTCATGCGGTTCTACAGGCCTGATGTCCGCATTGAATATAAGACCTTTTTCACTCTTGATAACCAGCTCATAATACCAGGCAAAAGTATCTATAACAACAGACTGAAGCCCTGCTGCCTTCATCTTGGAGATAAAGGCAGGAAGATGCAGCGTTTCAACAGCATTCATTACAAGCTCCATGTCATCTTATCAGATGCCTTCAATCCATCCCATAGTATCAGGGGTTCTTCCGTACTGAATATCGGTTAAGGCCTTGTAGAGCCTGTTGGCAACAGGTCCAACCTTACCTTCTCCTATGCAGATGCTCTTGTCTCCATATTTCAGCTCTCCCACAGGGGAGATGACAGCCGCTGTACCAGAGCCAAAAATCTCCTGAAGCTTTCCTGAAGAATATGCTGCCATCAGCTCATCGATGCTTATCTGTCGTTCGGTGGCTCTAAGCCCCCAGGAGCGCGCCATTGCCAGAACAGAATCTCTGGTAATACCTGGCAGAATGCTTCCGTTCAAGGCAGGCGTAACAATTTCATCATCAATGACAAAGAATATGTTCATTGCACCAACTTCTTCGATATATTTCTGCTCTACCCCATCCAGCCACAACACCTGAGTATAACCTTGCTTGTGTGCTGAATCTGCAGCAAGAAGACTTGCAGCATAATTTCCAGGAGTCTTTGCTTCCCCTACGCCTCCTCTCACTGCCCTGACATGCTCCCTGGTCACCAATATCTTCACCGGATTGAATCCTGCTGAATAATAAGCACCTACAGGTGAAAAGATAATGAAAAAACGATAGGTGTGAGAAGCCCTTACTCCAAGAAAAGGGTCTGTTGCGATTATGGTAGGCCTGATGTATAAAGAGGCACCAGGTGCACCCGGTACCCAGTCTTTTTCGATTCTTACCAGTTCCTTGAGTGCTTCGAGTGCCACGGCTTCATCAAATTGCGGGATACATAGAAGATGACAGGATCTGTTCAGTCTCTTGAAATTGTCCCTGGGCCTGAAGAGTTGAATAGCCCCTGAATCTGTCCTGTAAGCCTTTAGTCCCTCAAATACTGCCTGGCCGTAGTGAAGCACCATTGTGGAAGGATCCATTTTAATGGGGGAATACGGCTCGATTCTTGGGTTATGCCATCCTTTTTCCAGGTTGTAGTCCATGTTAAACATGTAGTCCGTAAAAAGGGTTCCGAAAAGCAGCTTTGATTCATCAGGCTTTGCCTTTAAGCTGTCTGTTTTAGTAAAGGGAACCTTCATTCTTGCCTCCTTTTAAATAATTGAGAAATATTTTGCCTCTATCAACTACATCAAACAAGCTTTGTTGCCATTTTCAAAATCAATTCATGAGATTAATAAGAACTCTTTTTGACTGATATCTATTGTTTGAATGAAAATCAAGGACTAAGTTAAGAAAAAAAACTATGAACGGGTTCGATAGACTTTCTTCCAAGGAGAAACCCTAAGTTCATTAAGATTTAAAAGCGCTTGCTTCAATGCACCGACTGCCATTTCAGCACAGTGAAAATCATGTTCAGGCAGGGTTTCAAGATAATTTGCAACATGATCAGGAGTAATCTTCCATGCATGGCTTAAGGGCTTTCCTTCAGACAAAAATACAACAGCATTGGCACATGACAAAGCATTCATGCATCCGTTGGAATAATATGAAACATGGCTTAAAATATTACCGTTTGCCTTGAGATAAATTTCTATGAAATCTCCGCAGTCTCTGGATTTTTTTCCATAACCGTCAGGGCTGGCCATGATTTCGCATTTGTCTGTTCTGAAAGCCATTTCCAGAAATTTAATTGAATGGCTCTGCAAGAAATCTTTTGTTTCTTCACTCATTATTGAAACTCCTGGCTCAACTGAAAGTCCAAGCACATCTTGAAATGCTGATTGTGCTATTATAATCTATTTGTATAAGTTCATAAAGAAAAATTGTTTTTGTGCACTAAAGCCAGAAGACATCAGCTTGTGTTTGGAAACTGGCAGAGTGGTATAGGGTTATAAAATACATCTTTATCTCCTCTCCATCCAAAAGGGTCAATGGGAAGCTGCCTACTGCCTGTGACTAAGGCAAACAGATACTTATTGCCATATAATATTGCCTCAGGCCCTTAGGCGAATTCTCCCGCCTCTTACCAGTCAGGCAATTTCTCTCATAAAAGACTCTTCACTATTTTTGCGCTGCCTCAACGGACTTGAGGAAATAGATATCGGCACAATATTGAT
>JBBIWB010000095.1:0-2670 GCA_037439445.1 Desulfobacteraceae bacterium
CTGATGAACCAAATATACCAAAAACAAGCAATGTGTAAAGAAAAAACTCCCTGCAAGTTTCTTAAGAATTAGTGCTTATTGCGTTTGGTGTAGAGCGGACTGTCAGTTTGTCATCACATTATTGACAAAACCTTGCTCCTAAGATAGATATTGATTGAATCAACAGTTTTTCGACACTTTTATCTATGGATGAATTTAGGGCGAGAATATAATGGAAAATTATTCTGGTGAAATCAGGGAAATTATTTTGGGCAAAGGCTCCAGATCTGTCAGCATTGGAGGAGAAACCTGTTATCCTTTTTATTCGTTTGAAGGCAAGATGCCCAACAAGCCGATAATTGCAATGGAAGTCTGGGACACAACTCCTGATGACTGGGCAGAGGCAGCACTTTCAAATTTCAGAGACGTAGTGAAAGACCCTGTGAAATGGGCAAAGAAATGTACAGATGATTACGGGGCTGAAATTATAGCTCTTCAGCTCAAAAGCATAGATCCAAATAATAACAATGCAGGCTCTGAGGAAGCTGCGGAAACAGTAAAAAAAGTTCTGGCTGCAATAGATGTCCCTCTTATAGTCTGGGGCTGCGACAATGCACAGAAAGATGAAGAGGTTTTAGTGAAGATAGCCGAAGAATGCCATGGAGAAAATCTCATAATAGGGCCTGTTGAAGAGAAAAATCATAAAAAAATAGGAAAAGCTGCCTCAGATCATGGTCATACAGTCATCTCTTCATCGCCTATAGATGTTAACTTAGCCAAGCAGATCAATATTTTGCTCGAAAATACAGGGGTTTCTTCCAACAAGCTCATCATTGACCCTACAACAGGGTCATTGGGATACGGTATGGAATATACATATTCGGTAATGGAACGTCTACGGGCTGCTGCATTGGTTCAAGGAGATGGCAAGCTGCAGTATCCAATCATAAACAATCTCGGAAATGAAGTATGGAAGTGCAAGGAAGCCAAACAGTCTAAAGAAGATGCACCTGCTCTTGGTGATCCAGAAAAGCGTGGTATCATGATGGAGGCCTTGGGTGCTGTCGTATATCTCTTGGCAGGCTCCAATATCATCATCATGAGACATCCTGAAGCCATCCGGCTTGTCAGATGTTTCATTGACCTTCTCATGGCAGGCCCTAAAGCCTGATTTCAATGCTTTTAATTGCTGGTGGAAAGTAATGTTAACGGCATCGTGAAAACAGTATAAACAGTGACTTCTTACTGGTGCATAAATTTTGACGGCATCGTAAAAAGGCCGGATGCTGCGTTGCACTGCATCCTTCGTCATTGCGGCGTACCATAAGTACGCCTCATTCCTCAGGATTTGCGCGCCTTGCCTGCGGCTTTTTTACAAAGCCGTCCGAATATTGACTTTTTACGAGCTCATCAATTTTAGGAACATAAAAAATCTCCCATCTACAAGACTCCGCTAATTGCCAGCCTTTAACCATGTGATTACCCAAATATAATAAATTGAATTCATTAAAATTTACAAATCGTAACTAAAATAATCTTAAGAAAATACCTTGACATCTGACAAATACTAATTTATTTGATGCGTGGTATTATTTCGTGTGGTACGTCCAAGTTTATAGTCAGACCAGACTTTTAGAACTATTACAGGATTACAGGAAGAAATTTTATAACTTTTATGAATCCGCCATATCTGAGAAAACCGTCGCCAAGTTGTGTTTCAGGATATCACGGGCTGATTCGGACTCACGCGGTATTGCGTTATTATTCGCGGCTTTTTGGGATTAAAAGGTAAATAACATGAAAATAGCTGTATCCGGAAAAGGCGGAACTGGCAAGACTACAGTTTCATCAATGATAGTGCGTAATCTTGTGCAGAGAAAATATACTCCTGTTTTGGCTGTGGATGCTGATCCTAATGCAAACATGGCCGATTCTTTAGGCGTTACGGTAGAAAACACGGTAGGAAGGGTTTTGGATCAGTTTTTAAAAGACAAGGATGGTCTTGCAGCCGGTGTGGTAAAGGAATCCCTGATTGATCAGCGGCTATCTGAAATTCTTGCCGAAGAAAAAGGGTTTGACCTTCTGAGCATGGGTCAGGGTGAAGGGCCTGGCTGTTATTGCTATCCCAATTCAATTGTTCGAAACTACATCGAAAAGCTATCCTCGGGTTATAAACATGTGGTTATCGACAACGAAGCAGGTATGGAACATATTTCAAGAAGGACAAACGGAAATCTCGATGTGCTTTTTCTTGTTTCTGATCCATCCCTCAGGGGTGTCAGAACATGTAAAAAACTTGAGGAACTTATCGTTAAACTCGGTTTGAGTATCAAGAATCTGTATCTTGTGATAAACAGAGTTCCTGGTTCAGTGCCATCCCGGCTGTTGGAAGAAGTGGAAAAGCTGAAATTGAATCTTCTTTGCGAAATACCTGAAGATCCGGCTTTGCTGGAAAGTGAGCTGATGGGCGTCCCTGTGCTAAATCTCGATGACAAAAATCCGGCAATTGTTAAAGTTAACGAGATGATGAAAACAATATTGCCGTGAGCATGAGCAGATTGATTTCAGGGTTTCAAGGTAAACAGTTTTTTATTTTAAACTTTTTCATGCTACTCGAAAGGGCATGATGGACTGTGGGGATTTAGAAAACAACCTTAATTTTTTCTTAAAAGAGGAGGAGTTTCGATGATA
>JBBIWB010000096.1:0-2134 GCA_037439445.1 Desulfobacteraceae bacterium
ACGCCTCATTCCTCAGGATTTGCGCGCCTTGCCTGCGGCCTTTTTACAAAGCCGTTCGACGGACTTTTTACGAGTTCATCAAAAATCACAACCGGGAAAAACAATAAATGGAACATACACCTCCTCTCAAAGTTGAAATTGAAGGCCATATAGCCTGGCTGATTCTTGACAGGCCTGATAAAAGGAACAGCATGGGGATGGATTTTTTTCCTGCCCTCCTGAAGCATTGCCAGGAACTTGACCGGAATCAGGAAGTAAGAGTCATTGTTATCAGAGCAGAAGGCAAGAGCTTTACTTCAGGGATAGACCTGCTGGATGCAGCCTCTCTGCTGTCAGACCATTCAGCATCAGGGCGTGAAAAGTTAAGACGAACCATAGTTGAATTGCAAGAAAGCATTTCAGCCGTTGAAAAATGCAGAAAACCTGTAATTGCAGCCATTCATGGTCATTGCATAGGAGGCGGAATCGATCTGATAAGTGCCTGCGACATACGCATTGCTTCAAGAGATTCAGTATTCAGCATCCGTGAAGTTCGTGTTGGAATTATTGCAGACCTTGGAACCCTCCAGCGTCTTCCACCCATAATAGGAACCGGCTGGTTTAATGAGCTTGCTCTTACAGGACGCGACTTTTCTTCTGAAGAAGCCCTGAAAATGGGGCTTGTTACAAGAGTCTGCGATTCTTACCAGGCCCTTCTGGATGAAGCCAGGAAACTGGCTGAACAGATAGCCGCACTTCCTCCGTTAACAGTCGAGGGAACAAAAGATGTGATTCTATACAACAGGGATCACGGTGTTTATTCAGGTTTGCAATATGTGGCTCAGAAAAATGCCGCATCCCTGCATTCTGAAGACTTGATCGAGGCTGTTACAGCTTTTATGGAAAAACGAAACCCAGTTTTCAAGGGAAATTAATCAACTGCCGGAGGATTTATGCTGGAAAACGGAGCGTTAAGCGGGATAACAGTGCTTGATCTTTCGAGGCTTCTTCCAGGGCCTTTCTGTTCCATGGTGCTTGCCGACCATGGAGCAAGAGTCATTTCAATAGAAGACAGGAGATTCACAAGCGATGGTCTTTTCATTACCACTGTAAACCGGAACAAGGAGCACATGAGTCTTGATTTGAAAACACCGGAAGGAAAAGAAATTTTCTTTCGCTTGGCCAAAACCGCAGATGTTGTTATGGAGGGTTTCAGGCCAGGTGTTGTCAATCGTCTTGGGGTTGACTATGATTCTGTCAGCAGGGTCAACCCGGGTATAATCTACTGCTCCATTACAGGATACGGTCAAACCGGACCTTATGTCAACCGTGTAGGTCACGATGCCAATTATCTCAGTATTGCAGGGGTCCTCGATTTAATAGGAGACTCAGACAAGGCACCTGTCATTCCAGGCGTACAGATTGCCGATATTGCAGGAGGAGGAATGAATGCTGTCATTGGCATACTCCTTGCCCTTATTGCAAGAAAACAGACACAGAAAGGCCAGTACATAGATATATCCATGACAGACGGGATGCTGGGATTTCTTTCGGTTCCGCTTTTCTTCCATCAGCTTACAAAACAGCTCCCAAAGCGCTCAGATGCTGTCCTTTCTCACAGATACGCCTGTTACAACACCTATGAAACTGCTGACGGAAGGTTCATATCAATTGGCGCTGTAGAACACCGTTTCTGGAAAAATCTCTGCGATCACCTGAAGCTTGCCGAATATACAGACCTTCAATATGACGACTCCAGGCGTCTGGAAATAACAGACGCCTTAAGATCTGTTTTTCGTAAAAAAACCCTTGACGAGTGGGACAGCGAACTCAAAGACCTGGATATTTGTTGGGCAAGGGTTCAGAACATGGAAGAAATGCTTCATGACCCTCTGTTCAGGGAAAGGGAAATGGTAGTTGACCTTGAGGGGAAAGACGGTAAAAAAACCCCTGTTTTTGGCGTACCAGTCAAGCTGAGCAATACAAAGGGAAAAGTCCGCACACCTGCTGTTGGTTTCGGTGCAAGCACTGTTTCAATATTACAGGAGTTCGGATACAGCAAAGATGATATTGCCATGTTTCAACAAAAAGGTGTCGTGTAAATGAGGAGACGGAGATGAAGGCCATGCCATTTACAAGAACATCCTGGACAGAT